>NZ_LFBU01000001.1:2728368-3410460 GCF_001045555.1 Marinobacter subterrani | reverse complement strand
CGGGTCTTCCTTGATCGCTTTCACCTGCTCGTCGGTGAGGGACTCCAGGTCCACACCGATGGGCTCGCGGCCAAAGCGAATGCCGGCACGCCGGCGACTGCCCACACGGCGGCGGGTACGCACCCACAGCGCGGCCTTCTCGCCCTCGGGCGGGTTGTCGTTGTCGCCCTCCGGGTCTGGGGTCTGCTCGCCCTGGTCATTCTGGTTGCCGGTTTCCTGGGTGTTGTCACCCTGGGCGTCCTCGGGCTTGGCGTCGCCAGCCGGCTCTGCAACGTGCTGCCCAGCCTCGCCCGTGGCGCTCGCACTCTCTGGCGCTTGCGGTGCCTGGGCGTTATCGGTGGTGCCTTCCTTGGCGGCCTGGTCCTTGGCCGGCTCCGTTGCTTCGGTTTCCTTGGCGCCCTGGCCAGGTTGGGTATTCGGTTCGCTGCCTGGTGCTGGCGCGGCTTGGTTTTTGCGGTGCTCTTGCGTGCTGCCATGATCGGTCTCCTGAAAAACCCGCCCCACGCGAGGCGGGTTTTCTAACGCTTTACGGGTGCCTACTGCTTAGCTGCTGGGCAGCCAGGAGTTCATACCAGGGTGGAGGTGTTGGCCCATTCGTTGGTCTCGCCGCCGGCGGCCAGGCGTTCTGCAGACCTTGCGCGCGGGCCTTCCAGGTTGTTGGGCACCATGGTGTGGCTATGGCGCAACGCAGCGGGCGGCCGTAGTCGCCTTTCAGCTCCTGCAGGCGTTTGCGGGCAGCCTCGTAGTTGGCCGCCGTGAAGTCCTGGCGGGACCGCACACAACTGCCACAGGCCGGGGCCTGCGTTCACCGGGCATCCACGCCGACAGGAACTTGTCCTTCATGAACACTTCGGAGTCCGTCAGGCTGGTAATCGAGCGGAAGTCATAGTCCCGGCGCGCTGAACACCAGCGGCTTGATCGCGCGGTCAGGTCCATCACGTACCAGGCCGGCACACCGCCCATGTCGTTGCTCACGGACTGTTCCGCGCCGTCTCATCCAGCACCGGGTGGTCGGTGTCGAACAGCGCTGGCGTCGTAGCACTCGGGGTTAGCCGTGAGTATTCCACGCCAGTTCGTTCGGATGCTCGCGGGAGCTGCGGCGAACTCCTGAACACCGCCCATACAGACCGTAGGTGTCGTCCTCGATGCTGTCGCGGGCACGCCTCGGTCAGCTCGACTTGCGTTCTTGATCGAGAAGTCCGCGCCTCGAGGGAGTGGATAACCCGATCACCTACCATTCGCGCAAACGCGGCAGGGTTTTGAGGAAGGGTACACCTCACGGCGGTGGTGCTGGGCACCACGGTACAGAGCTCTCGTACAGGGAGCCTGGTCGCCAGCGAGGTCATGCCTGCTGGAAGTTCATTCTGTAGGCCTGGAACAGCGCTGCAGGCTGCGTTGGTCAAATCCATCGGATGGCTCCTAGGTTATCGGTTAGGCGTTCACGCGTTGTCGGGTCGATGTTTACCCAGACGCCGGTGTCGTCGACGCATCGACGATGCCTGCACTGAGCGGGTGGCGGTGGCGTCGGTCTTGGCCACCGTCTGGTTGTCGACGATGTAACAGAGCTTGCCGATGTCGGCGCGCACAACTCGTCAGCGCCGGCACTGTTGGCAAAATGAAGCACACGGGAAATGGTCACTTCCTTGTCGCGTCGGCACCGCCTGAGTTATCCACAAACTCGTCGAATCGGCCAGGGCGGTCAGCCGGTGCCGTGATGCCGCTCGGCAAAGCGCCGCGCCATTACAGCGATCGTGCCGGCGTAGGCAATCACGCCTGCCTTGACGGCGTGGCCCGGCTGTAACCGGCGCGGGTCGGGTGTTTCGGTTTTTGGTGGCCGCTACCATCAGGGTGTCCTCCCGTTATTCGGTCAGTGGTTCAACGCTCAGGCCTGGCTGGCCAGCGTCTCTTTGTAGGTCTTGGGGTCCAGGCCATGTTCTTGCACACGGCAGCTGCTCTTCGGTCAGCTCACCGTCGTTGTTGCTTCAGGCTGCGGCCGTTGGTCTGGGTGCCCTTGAGGGCGGCAATACCCGGGGCGTCCTTCAGGTGTGCTTGAGCGCGGCCAGGCCCTGGCTCTTCAGCCATTCGGCGTGCGCCTTGCGGCGATGCGGCCATCCTTGAGGCCTTCCTCCACCAGGTTGTTCAGCTCCTGCTGGTCACCGCCTTGCTTCAGGGCGGCCAGCTGCTGATTCACTTCGTTGTAAACCGCGCGGGGCACGTACTGGGTCAGGTCTGGTTCAGCGCTTTGCGGCCTTGCTCTTGAGCGCGGCCACGCCTCGGCCGGCTTTTCGTCATCGCCCAGTTCCAGGGCCTGGCGCACTTCGTCTGCCTGGCTGGCTTTGGCTTTCAGGGCGGCCAGGTGCTGGTCGATCTGCTCGTCGGTGGCGTCGGCTTTGAGGCCAGCGCCTTGATCAACTGTTCACGTTTCACGGAGTCTTCCTCCTCGTGTTCGGCTTCATGGGTTGCCATGCGGGCGGCGGCCAGCTCAGTGATGGCGCCGTCGTCGATGGCAGGCGTGTTGGTGAGTGCGAGATGCAACAGATCCAGCACCGCGCCAGTGCTGGCGTGGTACGGGAACACAGGGGAGAGGTAGCGGTACTCCCGGGCCTCAATGGCGGCGCGCGCCTTGTCGGTCCAGTCGATGCGGCCATACAGGCCGTCCTCCCGCCACTCCAGTGAGCGAGGGTCCACCCAACCGGCCGCCGGGCCGGCTTGCCGTTGACCTCCGACAGCAGAATCTGGTGCTCGTAGTCGATGGCGATGTCGGTGCTGCGGCTGGACGCCTTGCGGATCACGGCCTGGGCGCCGGCTTCATCCAGCACCCACGGCCCTGGCCCGCCATGGAGCCCCGGGCGCATCAAAGCGGCCGGCAGGATCAGCCGGTCTTGTCGTCGGCCAGCCGCACTTCCAGGGCGCACACCGCAATGGGTTGGCGGTGGTGGCCTGGCTGCAGGCTGCAAGGGTCTGGGTGTTCACTGCGTGTCGGTTCATGGGCCAGATTGCCGGCCCGGGGTGGAGTCAGGATATAAAGCGGTTTGGTAGTTTTTGAGGTGTGGGTGGCGCTTCGCGCAACCGTGGGTCAGACTGTCGGATCGGATGGCCGCTGGAGGAAATCTAACGCGGGTCTAACGGGCCTTTCGGGGTTTTCTGGTGCCATCGCCCCGGGTGGGCTTTCTGAGTCGCTGTAGCGGCTCTGAGGGCGTTGCTTAATTCAAACCCAGGGGGTGGCCCATGAAATCGAGCAGGGTCTGCACGGCAGCACGCTCATCATCCGGTGACAGGCCAGCCAGGGGCGGGCCGGAATACCGCGCTCATCGTCACCGAACTGGTGGGTAGCTGCGTACACCGATCGCTGCCGTACTCGAGCTGGTCCGCATCGGCCCGGTAGCGCTGAGTGTCTCGCAGATAGGTGTTCAATACCAGGATCTCATCCTTGCGGCGCTTCTTCCGTTTGCGGTAGGCCTCGCTCAGGGGCTCCACGGTTCGCCTTCCGGCTCTCCTGGGCGTCGAACCGGTCGCGGTGGCTCAGCAGCAGGTCTTCGCCGATGCCTCGAACGCGGGCGGGCGTTGCCGCCCGGTCGGCCAGCGCCTGCAGGGCTCGCTCCAGCCGCTCGGTCTCGATGCGCCATTGCAGGTTCACCCCGGCCATCAGTCGTCCTCACCCCGGCGGTACAGCCGCACGCCCTGGCGCAGGCGCTGCAGCTCGGCGTTGTCTTCTCCGGTGGCGGTGGTACCCGCCAGCCATCGCGGCCCACTCAAAGATGGCCACGGCCACGCCCTCATCACCTGGCAGCGCAAAACGGGCCAGGTAACGCCGGCGCAACACCGCCGCTGGTCATCGCCGGGCAGCTCGGCCGCCACCCAGATCTCGTCCGGATCGCGCAGCGCCTCGGCCAGCACGCCCAGGTATCGGCGGTCGGTGCCGGCCGGCAACTGCCAGGCATCGTCAGCGGCCTGGAACAGCGCCTCGCTGATGGGCAGAGGCTCACCAACGGCGTCATCAAAGCGCACGGGTTCACCACCACGGCGGGCACCGAACACACCGAGGAATCGGTCCACGGCGGCCGTGTCGCTCTCCGCCTGGTCCGGCAGATCAACGCCAAAGCGGCGGGGCCCGGGCATCGGGTCAGTCGCTGGCCGGGCGGAATGGCCCGCGTGTGCCGCGTAACGGGCCGTCCAGTTGCGGCGGGGTTACGCTGCGCACCCGATCGGCACCCGGGCGGTGCTCAAAGCCGGGTCGATACCCTTCGGTACACGCACGGTGCGTGGGCTGGGGCCATTGGCCCCACCACTTTCTCCTCCCACTCGATCTCCGGGCCCTGGTCCAGCACGGTGTAGCCCGGCGCTCGGCCTCGGCCGGCTGATCATGTACTTCTTGCAGGTGCAGCCCAGCCATTCTTCGGGCTCCACACACCCACCAGGGATCGTCCAGCGGCACCACCTTGCCATCGTTGGCCAGGTGTTCCGGGCGGGGGTTCTCGCTGCCGCCGTGGCGGTAGAGCCCGAACGGCCGCAGGCGGCGCAGCTCCGGGTCCGCCATCTGCGCTTCACGTCCGGCGTTGTAGCTCTGCATCAGGTTGGTTTCGTAGATCACCCGCGTGCGCCAGCCCCGGGAGCCGTTGTAGCTCCAGCCGTGGCGCTCCACGATCTGGTCGAAGTCCTTGCGGAAGTCCTGCAGGGTGGTGCCGTTCTCGATGGCCTTGAGCACCGAGCGCTGGAAGTCCTCCACGATGGCCATGCGATTGGCACCAGCGACCATGAAGGCGTGATCGTTCTCGCGGCCGTAGATGTCGGTCCAGGCGCGGGTGGGCACGGCCACCTTCTCGCGCAGGTACTCGATCTGTTCCCGGAACGGCAGGTTGCCATAGCGCACGGCCATCAGCGCACCTCATCCAGCAGGTCGGCACGACCGGCCAGCTGGGCGGCGGCCAGGGCATCGCCATCACCTCCGCCAGGTTGCCGATCGGCAGGCTCGCCGACAGCTCCACCAGGCGGTCGCGCAGGTCTTCCAGACTCTCGGCCTGTTCCACCGCCTGGCGAATGGCTTCCACCTGGGCGGTCTCGGCCTCGGCGGCGGCTTTGGCCAGAGTCTCCAACTGTGCGGCCTGCTCCTCGCCATCCAGGTTGGGCTCGTCCTGGCGCAGGGCTGCTATCGGTTGCGGGGTGTCGGGTTGGGCCGTCAGTGCCTGGCGCAGCACACTCAGGCCAGGGGCCTCCGGCTTCTGTTTCGGCTGCAGCACTTCGTCGTCGTCAGCCGCTCGGGGAATGCCGGTGCGCTCATGCAGCCACCAGGTGGGGATGCGCGCACCCATGTCGACAAACACCGGCAATGACTCCGACAGCGTCTTGTAGTCCTCGGTCTCGCCCATGTCGAGGTAGAAGCGCGGGCCCGGTTGACCTTCTCGATGCCGTAGTTCAGGCAGGCCATCGGCCACAGAATATCCCGGCGAATGGTGCCGGCGTACTGGCGCACGTCGGAACGGATCAGGCTGGCCTGGCCGCGCTCATGAACATTACCCAGAGCATTGGTGTTGGTGCCTTCGCCCGTGCCGCTGGTGAGCGTGCCGCCCAGGATGGCCTTGGCCTTGGCGCGCTCGCACCAGTTCATCATGGCCACGTACACATCGGCCCGGCCCTGGGCCGCTTCCAGGAAGTCGATGGCCATGCCTTCGGGGATGATGCCGGCAGCGTTCTGGCCCAGGGTGACCACCGCCCGCAACAGGGTGGCTTTTTCCTTGTCGGAGGCGTTGCGGGGGTACTTGCCCACCCGCGCCGGCATGCCGTAGATCTCCAGCAGCTGGGCCAGGTCGCCCAGGGCGTAGTTCTGGAACAGGTACGGCCACACCAGCATGCGGTGCAGGCCGCTGCGGGCGATGTAGCCGGGCTTGGCCTTGTGCCGGTGCTGAACCCAGCCCAGTGGCCATAGTGGTGCACCGGTCAGGCTCATGTCACGCAGGGTGAGCTGGTTCTGGTCATCCGGGTGCAGGCGGAACCAAGACTGCGGCCGCAGCTGCGGCTGCTCGATGTAGCGCAGGCTGCCATCACGGCCCCAGGACAACTCCAAATTGGAAAAGCCATGGCCGATGGCGGAGCCCATGTCCAGGATCAGGTCTTCCACTTCCAGCGAGCTGAAAACCTCGGCGGCGTGCTCGGCGGCCTTACGCTCGGCGCTGCTCGCACCATCCGGCGGCACAATCTGCCACTCCAGTTCGGCGGCCAGCTGCCGGCGCTTGCCAGATCCGCACCGATCTGGGGGTCTTTCTCTTCCATGTCCTCGAACAGTTCGTGCTGGGCCTTGGGATCGCCGTGCTCGGCGGCTTCCAGGATCTCGTACAGCCTGGCCGGGGTCAGCCCTTGGTGGGGTGCTCCGCAAACTCCCGGCGCAGGATGCCCACGCGGGCCTCCTGGGTCTGCTGTTCTTCCAGGGCCTTGCCCAGGTCTTCCTTGCCTTCGCCGTCATCGCCAAACAGGCGGCCGGCCAGGCGTTTCAGTCGTTCACCATGCACCACCTCCAATGCCAAAGCCGGATAGATTCAAATTGTCCCCGTCGTCATCGTTGTGGCTGCCCGGGCGGGGTGCCGGGGTGAATTCGATTTCCACGCCGTCCATATCGGAGGCGCTGTCGGCCAGCACGATGGCCATGGCGGCGTCACCGTGGCGGGTGCCGGCCTTGTTGGTCTTGCCTCCGGCAGTCGGGCCACACCGCGCACCAGGGTAAAGGCGCGGTAGTCTTCCAGCAGCTCGTCACTCTTAGGGATGGTAATGCCGCCATCCTCAAACCGGGCCTTGTGCTTGGGCATGCGCTCGCGGTACCAGTTTTCGGTGGCCATCACCTGGTCCACCAGTGAGCCCCACTCATCCCGGGCGGCCTCGCCCAGGTAACTGCCGTTGCCCCGGCTGTCGATGGCCACGCCGCACAGCCTGGGCAGGCCGTTGCCAACGGCGAACAGCACCTGTTCCTGCTGCTTGAACGGCACGTTGTGCATCTCCACCAGGAACGGCACCGTGCGGTGCAGGGTGGAGCCGATCTCCATGGGGGCAATCACCGACAGGTCACCGCTGCGGGCAAAGTCCTGGCCCAGGGCATGGCGGCGCTGCCGGTCCAGGGTGCGCAGCACGGGCTCCAGGTGCTCGCGGATCCAGTCGCCCATGGCGTCCCGGCGGGCAGGTTCCGGCAGGGCGTTGAACTCGCGGGTACCGTCAAAGCGCAGCACCGGGGCATCGGCCATGCAGGCCTCCACCTGTACCCGTGTCAGGTAGCTGCCGCCACCCAGGGCCGGAATGCAGAACAGCTCCTCGTCTTCGTTGGGCTTGTAGCGGTTGATCAGTTGCTGGCGCCACTGCACCTCCGCCTCGCGGGTCCAGGTCTGACCGGTGACCTGGCAGATGCGCCGGTACAGGCCATCGGCCAGGGCGTTGTCCAGGTCCACACGGTGCAGGCTGTAGTCGTAACGCCCGGCGCGGATGTCGTTGATCAGCGTATTGAACGGGTTGTCCTCGCCGTTGTGGGTGCTGATGATGCGGATCTGGCCGCCCCAGATGGTCATGGCCATGGCGGCCTTCAGCAGCTCCTCGATGTCGTCGACGAAGGCGGCCTCATCAATCACCAGGCGCTCACCGGGCCGGCCCTTGGAGCGCAGGTTGCGCGGGTTGCTGGTGAACGCCTGGATCTGATGGCCGGAATCAAACTTGATAGTGTAGGTGAGGATCTGTTTGTCATCCGCTTCGATCACGGACTCCTCGATCTGGCTGGCAGCAGCCTGGTATGCCTTGGCCCAGCCGGCGCAGTCCTGGATAAACCCCTGGGTCATCTCCTTGTTGTAGGAGATGTAATAGACGTTGGCGCCCTCGTCGCTGGCCGCGTACAGAACATCGTCAGCCGCCTCGGCGTAGGACAGGCCGATCCGGCGGCTTTTCTCAATCACCTTTACAGCGCTGTTATCCGCCACCCACTTCTGCTGGTAACCCAGCAGGATGGCAGCGGTGCTGACCGGCTGGCTCGCGTCGGCCACAGCCTGGGCGAGGGCTTCTGGTTCATGCCATGCCCTCAAGAATGGCCGCACGCAGGGCGGCCACGCCCTCTTTGGACAGGCCCTGGGCCCGGGCGGCGCTCTCGGCGCTCGCAGCCGCTTCTTCCGCCGCGCGTTCACGTTCCTGTTTGCGGATCTCCGCCTCGCGCTTGACGTTCTCGGAGCTGGCCGCTCCAGCCGGGTAACGGACAGGGACAGTTCCTTGACCATCTCAATCACCGCCGGCATGGACTCTTCAGTCAGCTCGCCCTCCTGGAGCTTCAGCGCCAGGTCAAAGGCCATGGAGCGGAGCATCTCGTTCACCAGGTTGCCGAGCTGGCCCTGAGGCTGTGCACCCAGCTTGGCAATCCACATCTCCGCCACTTCGCGGCTCTGGCGCAGTTTCTCACCCACCTGGTTCATGCGCACGGCGTAGCGGTTGACGGCGCTCTTGCTCAGGCGCTCTTCGTGCCCTTCCGCCTCCAGGATGTCGTTGATTCGCGCCGTGGCCTGCAACTGGGTAACGCGGGGGTCGCGCAGCAGCGCTTGCAGCTGCTCGCGCACGTCGTCCGGCAGGCGCTCAACACTGCCCGGTCTCACTCGGCCCATGGTTCAGCCCTCCAGGCGCGGCCGCGCCACGCCGGGCACGCGGGCACGGCCCAGGGCCACGTCCTCGCCCCGGGCGGTCAGGCGCGCCACTTGAATGTCTCCGGCCTGTGTCAGCGTCACCAGTCCCTGTTCCTGAAGCCAGGCCAGCTCCGTGCGCAGCGCATCCCGGGACAGCTCATGCCCCACACTGCCCAGAACACCCCGCAATACCGCCTCGTTGTGGCTGTATCCGGGGTCTTCCTCCAGCGCCTGCAGGATTACCAGGCGTTGGTCTGCCGCTGTGTACTGGCGGTAATTCATGTGTCACCCCGCTTCTCGTTTAACAGGTACTCATTGATCATGGCCAACTGCCGGTTCATGGCGACCATCTGGCCGCTCATGTTCTCCATTTGCTCAGCCACCCGGCTCATCCGTTTGTGGGTGATGGCCATGTCGTGGTGCGTGGGTACCACTGTCAGCTGGTGCTCCGCCACGTCCATCCGGCGCTCCAGGTGGCCAACCCGGCTTTCCAGGTGACCGCGCTTTTCGTCATCATCGTCTTCCTTGTCGTCCATGCGCTGGGTGAGCGCTGCCGAGACCTTCTCGATGGCCCGGGCGTTCACCTTGCTGCGTTGGGTGATGTGGGTGTACACGGCCAGCAACACCAGCCCGATCAGCTGCAACAGATCCAGCCCGAGCTTGAGATAGCCGGGATCAACATCAAACCACCCCATAACGTCCCCTTACTGCTGTGGCGTGTGTGTGCTCTGAATGATCGATTCCAGCAGCTCGGCGTAGTCGCGCCGTTGCCGGTCCCGGTTGACCAGTGCGGTGTAGGTTTCGTCGCTCAGGCACTGGAGCTGTTCGCCGCTGACGCTCGGGAGCTCCGGCCGGGGCGGCACTGGTAACGGTGTGGTGACGTACTCAATGGCCGGCGTGGTGCAGCCGGTCAAAAGCACCACGAGAAATAACCACCAGCTCTTTACAAGTGTTCTCACCAGTGGCCCTCCAGGTCATCGCGTTTCTGCGTGTCCGGCTTTGTACGCTGCTCGCGCTGGCGTTTGCCGGTTCTGGCCATGGCCTGGGTGGCGCTGGCCTGGGCATCGCTGGCCGCCCGGTTGTGTTCGGCCCGTCGGGTTTCCGCCTGGCGGGTGGCCTTCTCAGCGTCGCCCCGTTTTTTGAAGGCGTAGCCCAGGGCACCCAAAACCGCGATGGCGGCACCGATCAGCAGCTCAAGTATTCCCACGGCTGGCCTCCATGCTTTTCTGTTTCCACTCACGCCCCACCCAGATGGCGAGGATCAGCGCCACAGCGCTGCCATAGACGCCGGCGTCCATTTGGGGCATCTCGCCCAGCGGGCCCAGGGTCATGCCGGCAATCAGGAATTTAACGGTGACCACCAGCCAACTGATGGCCACGAAGGGCAGCGTGCGGCTGGGGGTACCTCGGGTGTCGGGCCAGGCAATCATGGCGTTCTCCTATCCGCGCCAACGGGCGGGGCCGTTGGTGCGGGTGTCGATGTGGGTGAAGGTGTCATAGCGGCCGATGCTGAGATCGGGGTAGGTTTTCTCCAGCCACTGGCTGACCAGTGGCGGATCCACGCCTTCCACCTGGATGTCAGCGGCACGGCCGCGCAGGTGCTGGCTGTTCGGGCTACCGCCAACATTGGCGTTATGGGATTCACAGCGACAGCCACTGGTGATCGTGATCGGTGCGTTGAAGTGCTTGCGCACGTCCTGCACAACCCGCAGCAGCACGGCGTCTACGGTGTCAAAACCACACCCGCATTTGCAGGCAAACTCGGCGCGCTGGAAGTTCTTGCTGATCTGGCTCATTGGCTCAGCTCCTTTTCGGTATCAATGAGGCGCCGGCCCAGTGCCATCAGCCGGCGCACCTCAGCCAGGTTGTTGGCCTTCTGAGCAGCGGCGATCTGGGCGCTCAGGACTTCGGCGAGTTCACACAGCAGGCAGGCCATCTCAATGGATGGCTTGGCCGGTTCTGGTGCGTTAGAGGTGTGTGTGGTGGCCGGGGTGTCTAACGATTTTTCCACAGTGGGTTTGGCCTTGCCGGCAGCCAGGGCCAGCTGCTCACGTCCCCATGGGGTGAGCTGGAAGCCGGTGCGATCGGGGTTGTCGCGCAATGGCTGCACGTCCAGGTAACCGGTGGTCTGAAGGCCGGCCAGGTTGTTGGCCACCTTGGCCTTGTCCTGTTCGTTGGCTGCGTTCATGGCCACGCAGATCAGAGGTCCGGGAACGGCCGTGCGGCGCTGGCGCTGAAGGTCCGCCACCGTATTGAGCAGGCGACGACGAGCCGCCACCCGGGGCAATACCGGTGATGCGTCGGTGGTGCAGGTTTCAGTCATGATCGCCTCGCCTGATCGTGGGTGGTCAGCAGTTCAGTGACCTTCAGGCTATCGGCGGGGCGCTATAAGGAGGGAATAAAGCGGATTATTAAATGCCCAGCGGTTCAGGCATTTGTCGGAGAATAATTCGGGGGATAATCGGAAAAGAGAAAAGGCGTTGGCCGGGCGACTACCGCGCTGGCTAGTCGCCGAACAGCCCCGGTTGCAGGCGGGCGCGGATCATCTTGCGCTGGCGTGCCAGAATCGAATAAATCTGCACCTCGGTCAAGTGGTAGGCCTTGGCCAGCTCGCTGACGTTGGTGCCGTTGTGGCGCTCCCAGATCTCCCGGTCCCTCAAGGCCGTCTCCAGCTGCTCGCCCTTGGGCACATACAGGCTGCGGCCGCCGGCGAAACCGGCCAGCGCACGCACGGCCCGGAAGGCCAGCCGTCGGGCATCCGCCACCACGGCGCCATCCCGAACGAACGCGGCCTCCAGAATGCTCAGCATGTCGGTCAGCCCCTGGGGCCACTTGGCCAGGATCTCCGGATCGTCCATGTATTCCAGCATAGAATCGTCCAGCTCGTCCTCGAATAGGGCCAGGGTTTGCTCATGGTCGTGATTACCCATTGATTCTTCTCCCGTGTCGCCGTGCGTCTACCAGTAGTCCCTGCATCAGGCGGAATAGCTGGTCATCGTCCAGCCAGTCCACCCGATCCACCTGGAACATGCGCTGGGCCATGCCGTCGGCGTAGGCCCAGGGCCGGCCCGCCTCGGCCAGCAGCGCTTCCACTTTATCCATCACCGCCTTGCGGCTGGGCGGGGTGCGTGGTTTCTTGCGGCCGGCTTTCTTGCCGGGCTTCGGCACCCAGCCCAGGCGGCGGAATTCATCCAGCACCTGGCTGAGCTGCCTCGCGTTCAAATGCTTGGCGCTGCGAACGCCAGCCACCCGGGCCAGCAGCGCCCGATAGGTGTCGTCGTCCATGCCCAGTTCTTTGGCCGCGATATGCACCTGCGCCAGGCCGCGTTGATTGATGCTCATGGCTGCACCCTTGCGGCAGCTCCGGCCTTACGGGCGGCGCGGGATGGCAATAGTGCATAGCAGGCCTTGCAGGGCTGCTGGCTGCGGCCGCCGGCCTGAAAGTAGAACTCTTTGTCGTCCGGCCAGAAGTCGTTGCACTTGGTGCAACGCAGCTCCTGCCCGAGTTCGGTATGGCGCAGGTTCTCGGCCTCCCATTCCAGCTTGCGGATCCGGCTGTGCAGCTTGTTGGCCACCGCTTTCTGCAGGCCTGGCACGTCCAGCGCCGCGCGGCACTCGTCCAGATCAAAGCGCTCGACGGCATAGATGCGATCGGCGGCGCTTTGGGGGCCGTAGCCGTGGTCATTGAGGAAGGGGTTGTCACTCACAGCGTGTCCTCCTGTTTGGCCGGCTTCAGTTCGAGATCCGGGAAGTGTTTCTTCAGGTGCCGTACCAGGCTCTTTGGCGTGTTCCAGTACGGCATGAAGGCGCAGGTTTGCAGGGCCGTCATCTCATCGGCGCGCTTCTTCCCGAACACCCGCTTCAGGCTTTTGTACTCGCTCAGCTTGTAAGGACGGGTGCGGTACGGCCGCCAGAATCGTGCTTGTGGGTGCTCAGGCTCGCCTTCCGCCGTAGCCTTGTACCACTGGCCTTCGATCCAGCCATCCACGTAGACCTCAACCACCAGGCGCTCTTTGTACAGGCGTCTCAAAAACGTCAATTCGTGGCCATCAGCGACAGCCGCCACGCTGCAAAAGAAACCTGACAGGCCTTCTTCCAATTGCTGCCACTTGTTGTTGCTCATAACTCAGCCTCTGATCGTGTAGTAAGTTCCATCGCCTACCCAAAAGAGCCCGTGCTTGTCTTTCAGGTCACAGACAAAGCTGATGCCCTCCATGGTCGGCTCCAAATTGAGCGCCCTTAGAGGCCAGCCTTCGTCTTCCCCGGCGTCATCAATGCAAATCATTCCGTGACGCCTCAAGAGCCCAGTCATTCTTCCGCAGAACCTGGAGTCAACCTTCAGGTACTTGGCTAGATTTTCTGGGCTGGCATTGCCGGCGATATCTCGGGCGTAAAAGATGACCATCAGCAAACGCACGCACAGGACACCTTCGTCCGGGCCGGTCCTAAAAGGCAGCAAAGCGGATAGCCTTGCCAGGTCAACATATGTAGGTTCTTTTAAAATCTTGATCATGCTTCCTCCACCGGCAGCCAGCCGGCTTTGAGCCGCCGGACACCCTCGATCAATTCCGGATCGACGTCTTGCTGCTCCATCCGCAATACCAATTCGGTGCGAGCCTCAGAAAATCGAGTTGACATAAACTCCCAGTCCAGCCGGGCCTGCAACTCACCCGGGAAACGCAGGCCCCAGGGCTCAGCCTCCGCCGCCCTCAATTCGCCGCGATGTACGTCGACGTCATCAAATCCATACACCTTCATGTCCGCTTCCTCTTTCCTTAGTGCCAGGCGTGAACGCTAATCACGACGGCAACTACTGCCCCGAATACGACGCACCATGCGGCCTGCTTTCGAGCGAAGTACTTGCCAGCGTTGAATCCTCGGGCGTACGCCTTGTCCTCTGGCGTCTTTGCAAGGTGCACCCGCAGCTCGTCAGTCAGTCGTTCCATATCAGGCATCGCTCGGCACTCCGGTTTGTTTGGCTGCTCATCAGTACCAGGCCACCACGCCTGGCAGACGCCCCGTAGGGCGTTTCGCTTAGTGACTCTTGGTAGTGGCCACCGGGCGAAGCAGTTGCTCTTCCTTCACCTTGAACATCTCGTGGATGGCGTCGCGTATGGCTTCCACGCCCACCAGTGCCAGGTGCTGCACGGCGGTTTCGTCGCTGCCCAGGCCCCGGTACTTGTCCGCGAAGCTCAGTCCCACCTGGACACCCTGATCGGTCGCCTCGATGGTGATGGTGGCCTGGGTGCCCATTGGCTTTTTCGGTTGCTCGCTCATGTCACACTCCCGCGATATCTAGGCTGATGGCTTTGTACTGGTCGGTTTCGCCCACGCGCTCATACAGGCGGATGTAGCTCTTGGAGCCGGTGACCTGCACCGCGTCGCTGATAGCGTCCATAGCCTTGAGCCAGCGCGCGTCGGAGATGTTCAGGCGGCGCAGGCCCAGCACCTGGCCGGTGCGGATGTTGCCGGCCTGGTCCACACGGAAGGCGTCCTGCACGATGGCGGCTACTTCAGGGCGGGCGTCGGCAGTCCATTCGGTCAGGCACTGGTCAATCAGGGCCTTGGCCGCCTGCAGGCGCTCATCAAAGCTGATGCTTTCCTGAATGGCGCGTTGGATCTTGTAGCGGCCGTCAAAGCTCACCAGCTGGACGTTGCCCTTGCGCCCACCCATCTGCACGCCGTACTCCTGGGCAGAGGTTTCCACGAAGGCGTGAATCTCGCTGAAGGCGTCGCCTTTGAAGTCCCGCAGCTCTTCCCGCAGGGCCTTGGCACGATCCACCAGGCCGTAGACCAGCTCGTCCCGCAGCTTGTCCACTTCCTTGATTTGGTCCTCCGGGATCAGGCGGCCCCGGGCGTCGGTGCGGTAGCCCTCAAGGTTCGGGCTCTTGTTGGCATTGCTCATGATGTTGCTCCTTTGGTTGTTTCAAGTGCCCGGGCGGCCGGGCGGGATTCGGAGATGGTGGGGTAGCTGCAGCGTGGGCAGGCGCCCTCGACCAGGTGATGGTCCACCAGGCCGCACCAGTCGCAGCGGCCCACGGTGGTGATGCAGTACATCGGGCCCTGCATGCTGGCGGCGGTGCGCACGCGCCCATCGGCGATCAGCCCGGCCAGGGCCCGGTCGACCGTCACCACCGGCAGGCGAGTGGCCGCGACAAGTTCCGCGCCAGTGGCACAGCCGCCGTGGGCTTGCAGGCACTCCAGGGTGCGCTCCCGGTGGCGCTGGCGGATCATCTGCTGCAGGAATCGCTCGTCGATCTCGACGGGGTACTGATCAAAGCAAACGATCGTCATGTGCGGCTCCATCCCGGCATGCCTGACGGCTTGCGGCGCGGGTGGCGGTGGTGGTGCAGGATCTCCACCACGGTGCCGTTGCGGCGCGGCAGGTGGTCTACCTCCGCTTCTACCGGCACGGGCACCTCAGCGGCGTCGATACGGGCTTGCGCCTGGCGCTGCTTTGGCAACAGCGGGAAGGGCTCGTCTGCCAGGTGTTCGTAGCGCTGCGGGTTGGCCAGGTACTGCTCCAGGCTTATGCCGTGGCCCTTCAGGTGCAGCTCCACGTAACGGTCGGCGTAGTGCTCAAGGTAGGGAACGCTATACATGGTTCTTGCCTCGCTCGGGGCCGGTGGCCGCCGCGTTGGGGTTGTTGGTGCAGCCCTGGCAGGTGCGCCAGATACGCATGGCCATCGGGTTGTGGGTGGGGGCTGGCCGCTCGCGGTAGGCCCGGCATTGCTCCGTGGTGATCATCTTTCCCTGGGCCGGGCAGTGGATGCCGTCCAGGGCTTCGAGCACCCGGCGCTCCATGCGGTCAGTGCTGGGGCTGGAGTAGTTATTGGCCAGCAGCAGCGACACGGCAGTGCGCGAGATACCGATGCGCTCGGCGGTCCGGGTGCGGTTGCTGGCCCGGACTTCAGCGGCCAGCAGCTCCACCCAGCGCGGGGGCTCCTCGCCCCAGGCGGAGATATCGACGGTGCGTTTCATGCGTCACCTCCGCCGTCGCGGCCGTGGCGGGTGTACACCACCTCGCCGGTGTTGGGGTCGAACACCTGTTTCAGGCGCTGGATCATCGGTGCGCGGGGCCCGGTCCAACGGCTGGTGATCAGGCGGTACCGGGCGAACCGGCCGGGGCGGCCTGCGCGCACGGTTTGCAGGTACCCGGCGCCGGCCAGCATCACGCAGTATTCGTTGGCGGTTTTCTCGGCCACTGGGAAGTCCGGAGTGCTGGCCGCCCGGGCCAGATCCTGCGAGGTGAACTCGCCGATGATCTTGATAGTGCGCCACATCTGCTCGCGGCCACGGCCCTGGGTCACTTCGGTGCCGTCCTTGCGCACCCGGGGGGCGTCCAGCCCACAGTCTTTCACCAGCTCGTACTGCACGGACGGGCCCGGCGCGCCTTCGATGGGGCGCAGGTAACCTGCTGCCACCAGGCCAGTGATGTAGTCACGCACCCGGCCTTTGGGGGCCCAATCGGCGCCCAGCATCCACACGTCGCGCACGGTGATCGGCTCGCCGCCCTTGTGCAGCTTGCGAATGATTTCCCACATCGACTGGCGGTCGCCCTTTGGCCCCTGGGCTTCCAGGTGCACGGGTTTGCGGGTGGTGGTCTTCGCCATGATCAACCCCTCCGCGCCGGCGGCTGGCCGGTGTGGATGGTGCGTTCACCCCAGGTGTCAAGGTCCACCCGCTCCCAGCCGTTGGCCAGTGCTTCGCTGTGGATCCGGTACAGGTTGACGGCCACCCGGCGCAGGCAGCCGCGCACCCGATCGTTCACGGTCTGCAGCAGGTCATCGTCCATTTTCAAATCCGGGTAGCTGCGGCTGGCCAGCTCGCGCACGTCGTCCAGGCTGGCCTTCTGGGCAGGCACCCATTCCAGAACCCGGTTATGCAGGCGCTCCAGGCGTGCCATGGAGGTGGGCACACGCTCCTCGCCGATCAGGATCAGGGTGCCCTGGCTGGCGTTGTAGATGTCGGTCAACACGTTGGCCGCCGCCTTGTCGATCACGTACTGGACGTCGTCGACAATCAGCGGGCGGGCGGAACGGCTGAGCTGCTCGGCCACCTGGTCCACCATCTCGCTGAGGGTTTTCATGGGGATGATTCCCATCTCCCGCAGGATGGCGACCAGGAAGGCCTTTTTCGTCCAGCTCTCCCGGCACTCCACGTAGTAGGCGCGGTGCAGGTTGGCGGCATAGGCGGCCGCCAGGGATTTGCCGTAGCCGCTCGGGCCGTACATCACCACCAGACCGGGCAGCTCGGGGGGCCGGTTGGCCGCGCTCTCCACGGCGTGGGCGAGCAGGCCGACGTTGGTCAGTGGTACAATGGTGTTGACGCTCATACGATCTCCTAGATTTACTGCTTGGGTGTCAGGGCCATGCGCTTACATGGCCTTCCGAGTGCCGGCGGGCGCATTCCCGCTGGCACTCATTTCCATCACGCGCTGGATGGCGCGGAATCCGGTTGTTTTCGGGTAACTCTCCCACCACTTGTGTTCGGCTTCGCTCAGCGTCTCGCCGGCGTTCTGGCGCTTGTCCAGGACCAGCCATAGGCGGTACCGCTGGGTGGGGTCTTCGGGTATCTGGAAGGTTTCGGCCTTCGGTGCCGCCAGTTCGCGGGCCTTGGCGCGGCCGGCCTCCAGCAACTTTTCGTTGTCGTCGTTGGCGGACAGGGGCTCGATCACGCGGATCTCAACGTCCTGGCCGGTTATGGTTTTGGCCTTGGTACCCAGGCGGTTGAGCTGGCCTTTCGCGCGCTTGTCGGCGGCGCGCTGGATCATGCTTTGCGGCATGGCCTGGGTGGCGTTGCCGTTCAGCTCGGCCTCACCCAGAAGCTCGCCCTCCAGGGTGAACACGCCCACACGGGTCTCGTCGCGGTAATCCCAGGCCACCTTGACCTCCTCGCCGTGGAAGTCCCGCAGCATGTCCAGGAAGTAAATGCCACCGTTGATGCGCACCTCGCCCCGGTGGGTCTTGCGCACTTCCTGCGGCCGGGTGAGTGAGGCCACCAGGTCGGCCTCGGCGCTCACCGGTTCCCAGCCTTCGGCCTCAGCGCTGGCCAGGGCTTCCATGGGGCTCTGGTGGCGCATTCGGCCGGTCTCCAGATCGCGGATCTTGGGCAGCGACGAGTGCGGCGTGTGGTTGTAGCGCTCGATGGCGTCGCACAGGCCGTCGTAAAACTCCTGAAAGCTGGGGATGTGCAGCGGCTTCAGGCCGTTTTTGATGGCCTTGCGCGAGAGCTTATGCACCCGGGTGGCCGCCTCTTTGTCCATGTCCGGGCCGATGTAACTGTCCAGGGTTTTGGCGTAACGGATCAGGATGGATTGGTGCGGCCGCTCAATCACGCCCCTGCCTTGGGAGTTGTAGGGCAGCGCGTTGGTGAAGGTGCCACCCAGGCGGTCGACGACTTCCCGCACCGGATCGTTGTCAAAGCCGGCGCCATTGTCGGAATAGAACACGGCGAACATGCCATTGCGGGTAACACCGTCACGAAGGGCATCCAGGGTGGCCAGGATGGACTCGGCCAGGTTGACGGCAAAGCCGACGATGCGCTTAGTGCCCCAGTCGATCACCATGGTGATCTCGGGTTTGAAGGCCTGGCCGGTGATCGGGTTGATCACCTCACTCTTGAAGGTGTGGCCGTCACCCACCCACACATCGTTGGGCCACAGGTGATCGAAGGTCCGGCGCTTGAACGGCTGCACCGCCTTCAGGTCGCGCGACCCCATGCGGCCACGCTCCCGGGCCTCCGGGCTCATCTTGCGCAGTTGCCGGCGCACCTGGTCGATTGACGGGTGCGGGCCAGCCGTGCGCTCCACCATCATCTGGTAGGCCGCTGCCACGCTGGGCTTCTGGGGGCGCTGGTAGAACTTGAGGAACTGGGGCAGCCACTCAGGCACGGTCATGTCAGCCTTGCGGCGCTTGGGGGCCAGCCCCCGCTCGCCGTGTTCGCGGAAGTCGGACAGCCAGCGCTTGAGGGTGCGCTCAGACAGGGTGCGGGTGGCGGTCTTGCGATCGTTCGCCAGCACCACCCGATCAGCCAGGTAAGGTGTTAGATCACCCAGGGCCGCCTTGGCGACTAACGTTTGAATGGCCTTCTGTTGGGTGGTCAGGGTGCAAAGCCGCTCGATCTCTCGCACGAACGCCACCCGGGCGCCCATCACCTGCAGCTGGGTGTCGTTCAGTTGCTCGTAGCTTTCCGGCTTACGGGCCGGGGCCGGCGTGGCGGTGGTGGTCTGTACCGGATGGTCAGGTTCGGCGCTGTCTACCAGGCGTGCCAGCAGGGCGTCCTGGGTTTCCTGGGGGAGACTGGCGAAGGCGTATTCTCGGCCACCGCCTTTTCTCTGGCGCTTTCTGGCGTCCCAGGCTTCTGACTGAGCCCGGAAGGCCACCCCGCGTCGAGTTCCCGGCATACCCGGCATTCCCGCCAGCTCAGCCGCCGTGAAATAAGACCGGACCATGGGAGACGTGCGGCAGTTCATGACCGATCCCCCCGGAATTGGCGGGGCTCACCCCTCCGCTATGGTTAGAGGTGCCAACCAAACCAACCAAGGCAAAAGGAGCCCCCATGGCAAAGGGAACAGATTTTGATATTGAAGAGATGCAGCGCACCCGAGCTGAGAACATGCGGACTGCCGCTGCTGGCGTGTGGCACTCATACTTCGGCCAGTGCGTGGAGAAGCTCATGATGAAAGGTCGACCAGTAACGAAAGAGGCCGTTATCGCTGAGCTGCAGGCTGAAATAGAAGGGCGGCCAGAAAACTCGGATGCCCGGATCATTGCCGAAACGGTCTTACGCAAGGTCGAGAGCATTACTTCCGATCCTTCTTAACATCACCCGAAAGGGAGTTGAAAAGTCCGGCCAGTAACTTTTCTGGCTGGGCTCTCGTCAGAGCTGCCTGGTGCAATATCCGGATGCTCACGGACTGGTCAGTGATCCCCCAGCTCTCATAGGCATACTTGGACATTTCTTTCAGGGCCCAAGTGGCAGGCCCCCAGGTAAAGTCGCTGGCCTCCTGAGGCGCTGCGGTTAGAGCCTCATCGATAATCTGCCCAGCCCTTTCAAGCAGCTTGTAGGGGCCAGACTTCTGTATCCGTACACTGAACTCGACAGCGGTCATGCCCTCTGCGATAGCCTGAGATATAAGGTCACTCATGACCTGTATGGCTTCTTCGCTTCCGAGGCAGGCAGCGACCGCGAATGCCTGGTGGTGATCTTTCGTCAGGTCAGACTGCTT
This sequence comes from Marinobacter subterrani, assembly GCF_001045555.1. NCBI lineage: Bacteria > Pseudomonadati > Pseudomonadota > Gammaproteobacteria > Pseudomonadales > Marinobacteraceae > Marinobacter > Marinobacter subterrani. The sequence goes on along the minus strand of NZ_LFBU01000001.1, from coordinate 3,390,597 downwards.
CATTCCTCTTCTCCCATCAGTCGCTTCAGTTCCTTCATGTCGTGCTGCAGCCGGTCCTTCATCTGCTGCATCTTTCCGTACTGCGCCGCCAGCGCCTCTTTTCCGTAGGCCACACGGCCGCCGCGCATGTGCACCATCCAGTCGGTAAAGGCGTGGGTGTGGCACACCTCTTCCAGCAGCGGAACCCGGTACAGCGGAATGTTGTGCTCGCTCCGGCCCGGGCTCGACCAGGCATCCAGCATGTGCTTGGACACGTCGTCGCCAGACAGCCGGCTCATCTGGGCCGCGATCTCGTAACGATCGTGTGGGGAGTGCTTCAAGACAGCGCCCACCAGCTCGCTTACCTGGGCGGCATAGTTTCCACTGCCTGGCAGCGGGACCACCGGCTGGGGCACCTCGAAGATGTCAAACGTGGCGGTGTCTTTGACCCTGCGCATATTTATGCGCTCCGCGCCAGTTGACAGTGCGCGATAGCGTTAGATTTTGTATGCTTAGCGCATACCTGCTCCTTGCGTTCTCCCATATTCGGACGTTCGCGGAGCGGCGCGCCGTGCGGATGCCAGCGGTCGGGCCAGATGTCCTGGGGAGCCAGTTCCAGCTTCCGGGCAATGGCCCGCTCAACTCGTGGGTACCGCACGCGCTTGGCGTTATTGACAGACTGCCTGGAAACACCCAGATCCTGGGCAACCTTGGCAAGGGACGATCCACGCATACGGAGCTGGAATTTCACCCACTCCCACAGCAGTTCTGGATCGGTCGGAATCTTGGTTTTCATGCGTCACCTCGGTGGCGTTTTTTTGGGTCGTCTATCGTGTTCTAGGAAATAAACATATCCGTATCCGGTTATGTCGTCAACCGTTAAATACTACTTCCATGTTGTATTCGGTTGATAAATTAACCGGATACGTATTTTATATAGTCGAATCATAGAGTTATATAACATGGAAGCTAACGGGAAAAATTCGGACGGACTTCCAGGTTCGGGCGCGAAAGATGGAAAAGACGACGCCTTCATTGAAAGGCTCAAGGTTCTGGTGTCTAAGGTGGGCAGCGCCAACGCCTTAGCCAAAACGGCGGGCATATCTCAAAGCGGTATACAGAGGTATCTGAATGGGGGTGAACCTAGCCGGAAAGCGTTAGCCTCCATAGCCATAGCTGGCGGGGTATCTATTGATTGGCTGGCGATTGGTCGCGGCTCTCCAACCGATACGCCAGTCGAACCGGCAGGAATGGAAGACTATGCCTTCGTGCCACTCTATGATGCGCAGTGCAGCGCCGGTGACGGTGCCTGGAATGAAAACTCCAAGGTGCTGACCCACTTGAGCTTCACGCGCTACAGCCTGCGCAAGAAAGGCCTGACGCCGGAGCACCTGTCCGCCATCCGTATCGATGGCGACTCCATGGAGCCCGTGCTGCACAGCGGCGACACCGTCCTGATCGATCACACCAGGACGACAATAGAAGGCGAGGGAATCTACGTGCTGCTGCTGAACGATCACCTCTACGCCAAACGCCTGCAGAGCAGCTTCGACGGCGTGGTGATCATCAGTGAGAATAAACAGTACCAGCCCGTTACAGTCCCCAGGGACCGGCTGAACGAGCTGGAGGTAATAGGCAGGGCGGTGTGGTCGGCAGGCTGGCTTTGATCCTGGCACCGGGCGTGTCGTCGATCTCGCCTCGGCTCAGTTCTGTTCCTGGCCTCGAACAGAATCGGCGCTCTGATCAAGTGCCAAACATCGCGCTAAATTGGAAAGGTTCGGTGGAATATCGGCTTTATGGTGGTTGGCGCTACATTTGGCACAAACTCGCCGCCCCGGTACTTCTAAACGCCTGATGTGCTTAGATTCTTCCCATTCAATCCCGCTGATTCCCATGTATTCCCGGCTGTGCCAAACATAACCCTAGTTCACAATATGCAGAACGTGCTCAACAGCATCGAGATCGCGGTTCTGTTTCTGGATCAGAACCTGAATGTGCGGCGCTACACGGAACGGGCGGCAGCCATTATCAGCCTGCGGGAAAGCGACATCGGCCGGCCCCTCAGCGACCTGACCTCCAGCCTCCGTTACCCGGAATTGCAGGACGATGCCAGCAGAACCCTGGAGACCCTGGCAACCAGCGAAAAGCAGATTACCACCAGCGACGACCGCTGGTTTTCGGTCAGGATCATCCCCTATCGCCGGCTGGATAACGTGATCGACGGTGTGGTGATCACCCTGGTGGATATCACCGAAACCAAGAACCTGGAGTCCGCCCTGCGGCACAAGCCTGAGGCCTGAGGCCAGAGCGGACCAGGGACTTCCTCCTAGCCCCGCAATCACTCACCCGGCGTTATTTCAGCTCCATATCGTTGCTGACCGACTTGACACCTTTCACGCCCCGGGCCACCCGGACGGCGGTATCGATGTCGGCCCGCGAGTTAACGAAGCCCGACAGCTGAACCGCCCCCTTGAAGGTCTCAACGTTGATTTCGGCGCTCTTGAGCGTTGGTTCGTTGAAGATCGCCGCCTTTACCTTGGTAGTGATCACCGTATCGTCGATGTACTCGCCGGTGCCGGAACTGGATTCCGTTGAGGCACATCCGGCAAACAGGGCCAACAGCATTGCCAGAGCCATTATCGGGACTGAGCGCATTATCCGTTCCATGTCTATTTCTCCTGTTCTCGCCAACATCCGGGAACCTTCTGCCCCTGACAGAGCCAGACCTCCGGCAGTTGGCTGGCCGGGGCCCTTGAAGGTTAAAACAGCCAATGGGTCGGGTCTGTTCGATGGCGAACACAGGTCACGCCCTGGCCGGCCCCTTTGCGAACCACCAGCGCGGCAACAGTCGGTTGTTCTCCGGCTGCAGGAATCGATCATCAATCAACCAGATAATGCCTTCGTCCTCCGGGGTGCGGATCACCCGCCCCGCGGCCTGGGCCACTTTCTGCAGGCCGGGAATCCGGTAGGTGTAGTCGTAGCCGGCGCCGAAGCGCTGCTCGAGGCGGGCCTTCAGGATTTCATGCCAGGCATCGAAGGGCGGCAATCCCAGAGTGGCAACGAAGGCGCCGATCAGTTGATCCCCCGGCAGGTCGATGCCTTCGCTGAACACGCCGCCGAGCACGGCAAAGGCCACGCGCCCTTCTGGTTGCTGGAACCCGGACAGAAACTGCCTGCGTTGCTCCGGGCTCATGCCCGGCTGTTGGGACCGCTGGGGCACATCTGGTGCCTGTTCGGCGAGCGTCTCACTCACCTCTCTGGCGTATTTGAAGCTGCTGAAAAACGCCAGGTAATGGCCCGGACGCTCCCGGAACTGCCGGGCGATCAGCTCGGCGATGGGTTTCAGTGACGCTTCCCGGTGAATCTGGCGGGTACTGAGGCCCGGGGTGAAATGCACCTGTAACTGATCGGCACTGAAGGGGCTGGCAAGGGAGATAAACCGGGAATCGTCAGGCATCCCCAAAAGATCCCGGTAATAGACACCGGGGCTCAGGGTGGCGGAGAACAGCAGCACCGAGTCCGCGGCTGCAAACCGCTCCCGCAGGAAGTCCGCCGGCACCAGGTTCTGGATGGTCAGGCTCGCGCGGCCCCGGCCGGCACGCTGGAATTCGCACAGCGAATGGTCACCGAAGGTGTCCGCCAGCTTCATGAACGCCACGCTCTCGAACAGCAGTTCCTGCAGCGCCAGATCCGGCGGGTTGTCGGCCAGGAAATCCGTGATCACGGAGACCAGGGCCTGCAGCGCGCCCAGTAGTTGCGCCGGCAGGGTCGCCAGAAAAACCGGGGTATCATCGCTCACCTGATGATCCCGGATCAGGCTCTGCCACGCCCGGGCCGTTCGGTCGATGGCGCCCTTCAGCGGCTTCGGTGCTGTCTTTTTCACTTTCAGTAATCGTTGCTGGTCCAGCCGTACCGAATACATACCCCGGCCCCGGTCCACCAGGTTATGGGCCTCATCCACCAGCACGCTGGTCTTCCAGTTGTTCTGGCGAATCAAACCGTGGAGCAGGGCGGATTGGTCGAACAACCGGTTCACATCACCGATCACCACATCGCTCCACCGGGCCATTTCCTGGGCCAGAAAGTAAGGGCAAATATCGTGACCGGCGGCGATCTTCGCCAACGTCTGTTGATCCAGTGTGCCTTCGGTCCGGGCCGCTTCCGCCCGGGCATCGGGCAGCCGGTCGAAAAAGCCTTTGGCCAGGGGGCAGGATTCGCCATGGCAGGCTTTGTCCGGGTGCTCGCAGGCGTCGTCTTTCGATACCAGTTCCAGGGTTCGCATGGGCCAGTTCGGGGCCACTTGAGCCGAACGCAGACGCGCCACGGCATCCATGGCAAGCTGGCGGGCGGTGTTGCGGCAGGTGAGGTAGAACAACCGGTCCTTCCCGGCTGATGGCATGGCCATTAGCGCCGGGAACAGGGTACCGAGGGTCTTGCCCAGACCGGTGGGTGCCTCAAGCAGCAAAGTGCCGGACTTCACCGAGTTCTTGTAGACGGTCTCCGCCAACTGGCGCTGCCTGGGGCGGAACGCCGGAAAAGGAAATCTCAGCCCGGCCAGCAGGACATTGCGCTGCTCACGGTGATGCTCCTCCTGCTCGGCCCAGGCCTTGTACTGACGGCACAGGGCTTCCAGTTCCTGCCAGAGTTCGTCGGCACTGGCGGTCTCCACCACCGGTGTTTCCTTGTCTCTTCCGGTGTCGTAATAGATCAACGCCAGTTCCAGAGTTTTCCGGTTTTCCTGCCGGCACAAGAGCGCACCATAGGCTCGTAACTGGGCACGATGAAGCGCCCGCTGGTGGTCGCGGATTCGGGACAGGTCACCCCGGTGGGTCTTGATCTCTTCCAGCCGGCCACGGTGCGGGTTATAGACATCCGCGCGCCCGGAAAGCTTTAGCCCCAGACACTCCCCGGTCAGTAAATACTCACTTTTATAACCAAACCCGCGCCGGGACTGGATTGCCTGGTGGCCGGCTATGCCTTCCTCGGAACTGGGGGCCGGGGTATAGCGGAAGTCCAGATCGCCGGTGCGGGCGGCAAATTCGCAGAGGGTGCGGACGGCTACCTTCAGGGTCATGCCACCGCCTCATTGTCCCGCCAGCGCACATAACAGACACTGGCGGGAATGCCCTCACCGGCAAAAAACGCGAGCCAGCGGACCTGATGATCCTGCAGCCGGTCGCCCGGGCCTTTCACCTCGATCATGTCATAACGCCTGCCAGGCCCCGGCTTGCCGGGATGGAACCGGATCAGATCGGGAAAGCCGCTGCGGTGCTCCCGGATATTGCGCAACAGGCGCCGGAACAGGCGTTCGAGATCCGCCGGTGGGATGCAGTCCAGCGCCAGATGGAGCAACTCTTCGGTGATCACCGGCCAGATCACGAACGGGTTGGTGATGCCCTGTTTGGCCCGATAGTTGGCCAGAATCCGGGCCCGGTAGCGGCCATCCGCCAGCAGGGCAAAGCACTGGTCGAACCCGGCCTGGCGACGGGCCACGAAATCCTCCCGGGTCAGGTCTGCCGGGCCCACATGGAATGGATGGAAGAAGGCCCCCGGCACGGGCGCAAAGATGGTCTGCCAGCACAATAGCCCGAACAGGCCGTTGATCAGGGTATTTTCCACATAGAACACCGGCGCATCGTCCCGCCATAAATGCTGCTGCACAGCGAGTTCCACCGAGCCCAGCGCCGGTCTTGGCAGCGTGAGACTGAATTCCATGATCGGCGGCGTCGTGGCCAATGGCGGAGCCGGCTCGCCCAGCTTTGCCGCAAGGCGTTTCAGAATCCGCGCCAGCCCCTGGGCCTCGGCATCGCTCAGATCCTGTGTGTGCCACTGTGAGGCAATTTCCCAGGCGTCGCCGTGGCGTTTCATCCGCTCCAGTAACCGCAACTGCTTCAGCCGCGCTTCCCGGTGGCCGCTGCTGGCCAATGCCTGCAGGGCCAGCTCCCGCTCGCCCTGGCGCTCCGCCTGCCGGCCCAGTTCCAGCAACAGCCGGTCCCGGCGGCTGGTCAGCCACGGATTCTCCGACGGCGCCGGCACTTCCGGCCAGACCTCACGGGCGGGCACACCCTGATCCAGCCATTCCCGGCACTGGTGCATGGCCAGATACAGGTCCACCTCCGGTCGGTGCCCGAAGGCCCGGGAATCCGGGGTGAAGGTGACAGGCTCGTACTGCTGGTGACCCAGTTCCACCAACACGAAATCGGGCCAGCTCTGGCGCAGGTTACCGAAGAACATCAGACGGATCCGGTCGAACAGCGGCATGTGTTCGAGCCGGACGACCCGGCTCGCGCCAGGCCCCAGCCAGTCAGAAATGGTCAGCGCATCGGGGAACCGGGGCAGCAAAGTGTCACGCAGTTGCCCTTTGGGCAGGTTGGCGGGCTCGCCGGTAGCCGCAAGCACGGGGGCAAAAGCCGGTCGTAATTCCGCCAGGGTGAAAAGCCGGAACAGCTCGTCCAGGCTAAGCCGCGGCTCGGTGTCCAGCCAGCCAGCCTCGGCCAGTTCCGCCAGGGCGTGGGCCTCGGGTACGCCCAGCTCCGGGTAGGTCAGTTTGTCCGACCGGAACAGCTCCCCCGAACGCATCACCATTCGGGTAAGCAGTGCCCGGGCCGGTGTGGACAGATGGTAGAACTGCGCCAGCCGAGCCTGCTCTGCCGCCGTCAGCAAATCGCCATGGTGGCTGAGCACCCAGCCAACAACGGTCTCCATGTTTTCGAGGTAGTACAGCGGATTGTTCAGATCTGCGGTACCCGGTTGTTTGCTCTGTAGCTTCGCCGGTGACATGGCCTGGTTGATCTTCCTTCGGGATGGTTCCGGGGTATGACGCTACCACGTTGAGCCGCAAGGAGGACATCAACGTAGGTAAGACACTGCTTACAGGAAAACACCATGACCGCCCCCATTCTGATAACCGGCGCCGGCCAGCGAATCGGCCTGGCCTTCGCCAGAGCCTGCCTTGACCGTGGCCAGCCCATCATCGTTACCTATCGCACCTATCGACCGGCCATAGATGCGCTGCAAAAGGCGGGTGCCGAATGTCTCCACGCGGATTTTGCCACGAATAAGGGCATTGATGACTTTATCGAGGCCCTGAAATCGCGAACGGACACACTGCGCGCGATCATCCACAACGCCTCGGACTGGTTACCCGAGAGCAAGGATTCCGACCCGGCGGAGGTGATGAACGCCATGATGCAGGTTCACGTGATGACGCCGTATCGGATCAATCTGGCGTGCCGATCCATGCTGGAGCAGGGGGATACCGCAACCGACATCATCCACATGACCGACTACGTGGTCGAAACAGGCAGCGCGAAGCATATTGCCTATGCCGCCAGCAAAGCGGCCCTGGCCAATCTCACCCTGTCGTTCTCGCGGCTGCTGGCGCCCCGGGTAAAGGTCAACGCCATTGCGCCCTCGCTGATCCTGTTCAATCCGGGAGACAGCGAGGCTTACCGGGAAAAGACCCTGAAAAAATCATTGATGGGCATCGAGCCGGGCGCTGGAGTGGCCGTGGCCAGCCTGCAATTTCTGCTCGACAATCCCTACATTACCGGCAGAACCCTGCCCCTGGATGGCGGCCGGCACCTGGCCTGAGAAGATCGGATAGCCGGCCCGGCGACACTACCTGTCGCAACGGGCCGCTGTGCTTTGTGACGATCAGACGTTTCTGACGGTCCGCATCTGTGGTCACATGCGGTAACCTGTGGCAACAGGATTGAATTGCACACCCGACAAGGAAACCCATGGCCGCTCTGTCCACCGATAAACCCGCCACCATCGAACCCGGCTTCCACGCTATCCACGCCAACCATCTGGAAGACCTGCGCCGGGCCGTGGTCTATATCTGCCGGCACAATCCCATGCCCCCGTTGCAGAGTGAAACCTTCCTGGTACAGAGCAATGGCATTGCCCAGTGGCTGAAGCTGGCGTTGGCGGAGAAGCGCACTGACGATGGCGTGGAGGGCGGCCTGGGCATTGCCGCCGGCATGGATTTTCTGTTCCCGGCCCGGTTTATCTGGCAGGCCTACCGGGCGGTGCTCCCGGACGGCGAGGTGCCGGAACAGTCGCCCTTCGACAAGCGTCGCCTGGTGTGGCGGCTGTACCGGTTGCTGCCCAGGTTGATGGGGCAGGACGAGGCCTTTACCCCACTGGCCCGGTTTCTGGAGGGTAACGATCCGGACCTGCGCAATTTCCAGCTGGCAGAAAAGGTGGCGGATCTTTTCGACCAGTACCAGGTGTTTCGGGCCGACTGGCTGGCTGCCTGGGAGCAGGGCAAGGACGTCATTATCACGGCCCGGGCAGAGGAAAAGCCGCTGGATGCGGAAACCCGCTGGCAGCCCCTGCTCTGGCGGAGGTTGGTTGAGGATGTGGGCGCTGACGCCGATACCAGCCGCTCGCAGATCCACACCCGATTCATGGAACAGGGCCAGCGCATCCCGGCGCCCGCCAACCCGTCCCGCCTCCCGACCCGCATTGTCGTGTTTGGCGTGTCGTCGCTGCCGCGGCAGGCGCTGGAGGCTCTTTATGTCCTGAGCCGGTTCAGCCAGGTGGTGCTCTGCGTTCACAACCCCTGCCAGTTTTACTGGGCCGATATCATCAGCGACCGGGAACTGCTCACGGCTGAACGCAAGCGGGGCAGGATCCATCCGGCACTTTCCGCCATTGAAGATCCCGACCAGCTGCACCAGCACGCCAATCCGCTGCTGGCCGCCTGGGGCAAGCAGGGCCGCGACTACATCCGGCTGCTGGACGAGTTCGACAACCCGGAGGAATACCGGGGCAGCTTCCAGACGCCGGATCAAAAGATCGATATCTTCTCGGACCATGGCAACGAGGACGCACCGCGCCTGCTGCACCAACTGCAGAACGATATCCACAACCTGACGCCGTTGCAGGAAATCCGCCAGCAGAAGCGACAACTGGATCTGCTGCAGGATCATTCCCTGGCGTTCCATCAGGCCCACAGCCCCCAGCGGGAAGTGGAAATTCTGCACGATCAGCTGCTGGCGGCTTTCAACGTGGACCCCACGCTGCGGCCCCGGGACGTCATCGTGATGGTGCCGGATATCAACGTGTACGCGCCGCACATCCAGGCCGTGTTCGGCCGTTACCAGCCCGGTCGCAAGCGCCACATTCCTTTCACCATTTCCGACCAGGGCCAGCGCCACCATGAACCGGTGCTGATCGCCCTGGAAACCCTGATGTCCCTGCCGCGCAGCCGCTTCGCGGTGAGTGAGATCATCAGTCTGCTGGAGGTGCCGGGCATACGGGACCGCTTCGGTATCAGCGAAGACGAGATTCCCCTGGCCCGGCGCTGGGTGGAGGGCGCCAATATCCGCTGGGGCCTGCATGGACGGCACCGGGAAAGTCTGGATCTGCCAGCCGAGCTGGAGCGCAACACCTGGCAATCCGGCCTGCGGGCCATGCTGCTGGGTTATGGCATGGGTGACGACGAGCCCTGGGGCGGTGTGGAACCCTTCGGCGAGATCGGAGGCCTTCAGGCCAGCCTGGCCGGCCGCCTGAACGACTTTGTGCATCAACTGGAAACCCTGTGGCAGGCACTGCAAAGCGATCGCACGCCGGGGGACTGGGAGGCGCTGTTCTCCGGCATGCTCGGGCAGTTTTTCCACCAGGTCGAAGGCAGCGACCTGTTGCGGCTCAACCGTTTCCGCCGCCAGCTGGAGCAGTGGCTGGAAGACACCATGGCCGCCGGCCTTGCGGAGCAGACGCTGCCCCTGAACATCGTCAAGGATATCCTGCTGGAAGGGCTCGACGAAGGCGGCCTGAACCAGCGCTTCCTGGCCGGCAAGGTGAATTTCGCCACCCTGATGCCCATGCGGGCCATTCCCTTCCGCAAGGTGTGCCTGCTGGGCATGAACGACGGCGACTACCCCCGCTCCCGGCCGCCGGTGGATTTCGACCTGATGGCCCAGGATTACCGCCCCGGGGACCGCTCGCGCCGGGAGGACGATCGCTACCTGTTCCTGGAGGCGTTGTTGTCCGCCCGAGAGCAGCTTTACATTAGCTGGGTTGGCCGCAGCATCAAGGACGATTCCGAACGGCCACCGTCGGTGCTGGTGGGCCAGTTGCAGGATCATCTGGACAGCCTGTGGTCCTTAGCCGGGCAATCGGAGGCAAAGGTCACCGAAGCCCTCACCACCGCGCACCCTTTGCAGCCCTTCAGCCGGGCCTACTTCCCGAAAACCAACGGGCTGGGAGAAGGTGACGACAGCCAACCCCGCCCCCTGGCCGAGGTCCTGCAGGCCCGACACCTGTTCACCTATGAACGGGAATGGCGCAGTGCCCATGGTAGCGAGGCTTCAGAACAGACGGCGTCTGCACTGCCGTATCAGCCCCCGGAAGAACCCATCAGCCTGAGTGACCTCGCCGCTTTCCTGAAAAAGCCCATCGAGACCTTTTACCAGCGCCGCCTGCAGGTGCGCTTCGAGGATGTCGAAGACGATGACACCGACAACGAGAACTTCGATCTGGACGGGCTGGATCGCTGGCGCCTGGACAACGAGCTGATACAGGAAGGACTGCTGAAAGCCCATGACGAAGAGGAACTGAACGAACGGTTGCAGGCAACCCTCGATCGCATGGCCCGCCGGGGCGACCTGGGCATGGGGGTCACCGAGCACCGCCTGCGCTCCGAGCTGGCCGGCCGCTTGCCGGACCTGTTCGAACGCTACCAGGGTGCACTGGCAGAATGGCCGGAGGCGGTCGCTGAGCCTCTGCCTTTTGACTACCGGTATGAGAATGCCCTGGGTTCGGTAGCCGTTGCCGATCTGATCGACGGCCTTCGCTGCAATGCCGAGGGTGAATTGTGCCGGCTGGTGGTGGCCAGTTCCAGCCTGCTCACCGGCTCCGGCTCAAGCAAGAAAGTACGCTACGCCAACCTGATGCGGGACTGGCTGATTCATCTGGCCGGGCAACTGGGCGGACAGCCGTTCGACACCCTGGTTCTGGGCAAGGAGGAGGGCCGCCGGTTCCGCTTTGCAGCTCTGGCTCCGGAACAGGCCAGACCGCTGTTCGAGGCGGTGCTCACCCGATGGATGGAAGCCACCACCCGGGCCTTGCCCATTCATTGCGAGGCCGGCTTTGCCTGGATCACCAGTTTCTACGGCGGTAAAAAGTATGTCGGTGACCACGAGCGGGCTATCAGCGAGGCAGAGCAGGCCTATACCAACGCTCTGGCGCGGGACACCGGTTACCTGATGGGCGCATTCGAAACGCCGGAGCGGCTGATGGCCAGCGGCGAATTTGAAGCCCTGCTGCACCAGCTCTACGTGCCGGTGTGGGAGGCCGAGCAGGGCAAATCGGCGGCGGATCAGATCGGGAGCATGGAATGACTGAGCCTATGAACAACCGGAATCCGAACCTGGATCCATTGGCCCTGGCCCTGAACGGCAGTGCCCTGATCGAGGCCAGTGCCGGCACCGGCAAGACTTTCACCATCGCCATTCTGTACGTGCGCCTGGTGCTTGGCCACGGCCAGCCGTCCGACAGCCCTTTGCAGAACCTGCTGCCGCCCAACCTGCTGGTGGTGACCTTTACCGAGGCTGCCACCAAGGAACTGCGGGACCGCATCCGCACCCGCCTGACCCAGGCCGCCGAGGTGTTCTCCGATGCACCCGACGAGGCTGAGCCACCCGCAGAAACGGCGCTGATCTATCAGCTAAGGGACGAAAGCTACCCGGATCCGGCCAGCTGGCCGGACTGCCGAAAGAAACTGCTGCTGGCGGCGGAATGGATGGACGAGGCGGCGGTATCCACCATCCACAGTTTCTGCAACCGCATGCTCAGTGAGCACGCCTTCGACAGCGGCAGCCTGTTCAAACTCACCCTGGAAACCGACCAGAGCGAATTGCTGGACGAGGTTGCCCGGGATTACTGGCGCACCTTTGTCTATCCACTGCCGCCGGCCCTGATGGACGAGGCCCTGAGCCACTGGAAGACGCCGGTCAACCTGCGCCAGGCCGTGCGCAACCTGATTGATGACCCGGGCAGCCTGGGCACACCGCCGGACAGCGTTCACCAGGCCATCGACCAGGTGGTCAGCCAGCGTCTGGCACAGTCACAGGCCCTTAAGGCTCACCCCTGGAGTCAGTGGCGTGAGGAAGTCATCGAGCTGTTGAACGATCTGAACAAGAGCAAACGGCTCCATGGCGGCAGCAAGAACGCCATGTTCAAGGTCTGGGATTTTCTGGTTGCCTGGGCGGAATCCGACGACCTGTTGCCGGAAAAAATCGACAGTGCCGCGGGGTTTAAAAACCAGACGCCCGAGGGGCTCGACAACATCCTCAAAGGCGACGAATCCGCCCCCCATCACCCGGCCTTCGACGCGATCGAAGAACTCATGGCGTTCAGCCAGAACCAGCCCAGCGCCAAATCCGACATCCTGCGCCACGCCAGCCACTGGATTGCCGGGCGGCTGGAATCGGAAAAGCAGAAACGCTCGGAAATGGGCTTTGACGATCTGCTCACCCGGCTGGACGATGCTCTGCACGGCCCCCGGGGCGACCAGCTGGCGGCCACCATCCGCCGGCAATTTCCGGTCGCCCTGATCGACGAATTCCAGGACACCGACCCGGTGCAGTACCGCATTTTCGACCGCATCTACGATGTGGCGGGCGGCGATGCCAGCACCTGCCTGCTGATGATCGGGGATCCCAAGCAGGCCATTTACGGCTTCCGGGGTGCGGACATCTACACCTACCTGCAGGCCAGGCAGGGTGTGAAGGAGCGAACCTACACACTCGGCAAGAACTTCCGCTCTGCCAGAACCATGGTGGCGGCGGTCAACCGGGTCTTCGAACACAGCGACCAGCACAGCCGGGACGGCGCCTTCCTGTTCGGCAAGGGCGACAGCTCACCGCTGCCGTTCCAGGGCGTGGCCGCAAACGGCACCAAACGGGCATGGTCGATCGACGGCGAGGTTCAACCCAGCCTGGTGTTCTGGACCCACGAATCCGGCGAAGAGGACCGGGACGGCAACCCCAAGGGCATTGCCAAGGGCGCCGCCACGGCCGATGTGGCGGAAACCTGCGCCAGCGAGATCGCCCGTGTGCTGACCCTGGGCCAGGGCGGGCAGGCGGGTTTTGCCTTGCTGGATCATCCGGAGGATCTGGTGCCGGTTGCCCCGAAAGACATCGCGGTTCTGGTGAACAACCGCAACGAGGCCGGCGCCGTGCGGGACGCCCTGGGCCGCCGGCGCATCAAGAGTGTGTACCTGTCGGATCGGGATTCGGTGCTGACCTCCCGGGAAGCAGCCGAAATGCTGTGCTGGCTGCGGGCGTTTGCCGAGCCCCGGCAACTGGCCTACATCCGCGCGGCCCTGGCCACGCCCACCCTGGGTCGGTCCTGGCAAGCCCTGAATCAGTTGCTCACCGACGAGCTCGTGTTGGAGCGGGAAATCGAACGCTTTATCGGCTATCAGCAGCAATGGCAGAAGCAGGGGGTTCTGCCCATGCTGCGCAGTTTCCTGATGGAGTTCGAGGTTCCGGGCCGGTTGCTGCAGCGGCCTGACGGCGAACGGCGACTCACCGACATCCTGCACATTGCCGAGCTGCTGCAGCAGGACAGCCTGCAACTGGACGGCGAACATGCCCTGGTGCACCACTACACCCAGATCCTGCGAGCGGCGGACGAGGAAGACGAGCACCGTACCCTGCGGCTGGAAAGCGATGCCGGCCTGGTGAAGGTCATCACCGTGCACAAATCCAAGGGCCTGGAGTACCCCCTGGTGTTCCTGCCGTTCGGCACCGCCTTTCGCGCCCAGAGTGAAAAGCAGGCTTTCGTGCGCTATCACGATGAGAAGGGCAAGCTGGTCACCGTGTTCGACCCGGCGCCGGAGCATGTAGCCAGGGCCGACCAGGAACGCCTGGGCGAAGATATCCGTAAACTCTACGTGGCCCTGACCCGGGCCCGTTTCGCCACCTGGGTGGGCACGGCGGCCCTGGACCACTGGCAGCAAAGCGGCCTGGGCTACCTGATTGCGGGTGACGGGCAGAACCGTATCAGCGACTGCCTGAGTCAGCTGGCAGAGGGCCGGGCAGAGATCCGTATTACGCCGTTACCGGATCCGGACGAGACGCAATACCACGAACATGCCCCGGAGGCCCTCGGCCCGGCGCTGGTCTCCTCCCGGGAGGCAAAAGAGGACTGGTGGATTGCCAGTTACTCGTCCATCGAATACACCGGCATGACCGGCACCGGGATCGCCTTCACCGGTGAGGTGGAAGACGCTCAGACCCAGAACCTGCTGGAAGAAAGCGGCCAGGAGGCAGGAGAAGCGGCAGAACCGACAGCTTCGCACCGCAACCAGCACAACTTCCCCAAAGGCGCCGGCCCCGGCACCTTCCTGCACGAACTGCTGGAGTGGTGCACGCAACAGGGGTTCCAGCGGGTTGTGGATAACCCACCCCTGCTTCATGAGCAACTGACCCGACGCTGCGGGACCCGTGGCTGGAGTGACTGGGTGGAGCCGCTGGAGCGGTGGCTGATGGCATTGATCAGCAGACCGTTGAACCTGGACCGGGCCGGCACTGAACGCGTCAGCCTGGCCAACCTGACCACCCTGCGCCCGGAACTGGAGTTCTGGTTTGAAAGCCGCAACGTCAGCGTCCGGAAACTGGACCAGCTGGTGACCGCGCACACCCTGAACGGCGCAGACCGGCCCCGGGTCGAGGAGACCCGATTCAACGGCATGCTCAAGGGCTTTATCGATCTGGTGTTCGAACACAACGGGCAGTATTACGTGCTGGACTACAAATCCAATACCCTGGGCGAGGATGACAGCGCCTATACCGACCAGGCCATGGGCAACGCCATTCTGGATAAACGCTACGACCTGCAATACGTGCTCTATCTGCTGGCCCTGCACCGGCTGCTCAAGGCGCGGCTGCCGGGTTATGACTATGACCGGCACATCGGCGGTGCGGTGTACCTGTTTCTGCGCGGAACCCATTCCACCTCTGGCGGTGCCTTTACCGACAAGCCGCCCAGGGCACTGATTGAGCAGCTGGACGCGCTGTTCGATGGCGAACCGGTAGCCGTGGAGGTGGCCGCATGAGCCGAAACCGCTCTCATACCCAGCATTCCGATCACCAGATTACCCTGGATCTGGGCGACAACGTGCCGCCCACGGCCCCGGCATCCGCTGCAAAGTCCGAAGCGGTGGACCATTCCGGCTTGCTGGCCAGCCTGGCACAGACCGACGCGCTGCTTGAGCAATGGCAACAGGCAGAATGGCTGCGGCCCCTGGACGTGGGCTTTGCCCGCCTGATCGGCAAGCTCGCGGAAGAGCAGGGCGAAGCCCCGAGGCCGCTGGTTCTGCTACTGGCGGCGCTGGCCTCCCATCAGGTCGGCCGGGGCCACGTCTGTATCGACCTGACCAACCTGCTGGCCGATGCCGGCACCACCCTGTCGCTGCCGCCGGAAGAACCGCGCGATACCTTCACGGAGCCGGAAGCGACGCAGCGGAACCAGGTAAAACCCGAGGATCTGCTGGCAGGCATCACCCTCTCCAGATTCCAGTCGGCCCTGGCAAGCACTTGCACGGTAAGTGATGGCTCACTTACAACACCACTGGTATTGAACGGAACCCGGCTCTACCTGCGCCGGTTCTGGCGCTATGAACAGCGCATTGCCGACGGCATTCTGCAGCGCCTGGCCCTGCCAACCCCCCTGGCAGACCCGGCGTCTGCCCCGGCCCGGACCCTGTCGGAAGCCCTTGGCCAATTGTTCCGGTCGCCGGAGCCGGTAAATTACCAGAAGCTGGCCTGCGCCCTGGCGGCCCGTAACCGCTTCGCCGTTATAACCGGCGGTCCCGGTACCGGCAAGACCACCACGGTCGTGAACCTTCTGGCGGCGTTGCAGTCGGTCGCCGGGCAATCGCCGGAACGGTCCGGCCGCAAATTCCGCATTCGTCTGGCCGCCCCGACCGGCAAGGCCGCCGCCCGCCTCAACGAATCCATCGGCGGTGCGGTCAGCCGGCTACCGCTGTCCGGACTGCCGGGCAACGTGGTGCCTGCCGATATACCGACCAGGGTCACCACGCTGCACCGGCTGCTGGGCAGCCGGCCGGATACCCGCAAGTTCCGTCATAACCGGGACAACCCGCTGCTGGTGGATATCCTGGTGATCGATGAAGCCTCCATGGTGGATGTCGACCTGATGGCCTCGGTGTTCGACGCCCTGCCCGCCAGTGCCCAACTGATCCTGCTGGGCGACAAGGACCAGTTGGCTTCGGTGGATGCCGGTGCGGTACTGGGTGAGCTGTGCCAGCGGGCTGTGATTGCCCATTACACCCCGGACACCGCCCGGTGGCTGGCGGCCATTACCGCCGAACCTGTCCCGGACACCCTCATCGACCCGAACGGCCGGGCGATGGACCAGGCCGTGGCCATGCTGCGCAAGAGCTATCGGTTCGAGGAAGGCAGTGGCATTCGCAAGCTGGCAGAAGCGGTCAACACCAGCGCTCTGGACAGCGCGGTGCTACGCCAGATCCGGGAGGCGGAGTTCGAGGATGTGGTCTGGCTCAATGGCCACCAACCAAAACCCGACCTGGAAGCAACACTGGAACAGATCTGCCGCCATGCCATTACCGGCTCACCAGAGGCTTTCCGTAACGCCGGGCAGGCTCGGGTAGTGAATGGCAAAGAGCTACCACCGCCAGTCGGTTATCGCCATTACCTGGAACGGATGCAGGATCAGGACCTGACAGAAACCAGCCCCCGCGAAGAATGGGATGCGCTTGCGCTTCAGGTTCTGGAAGCCTTCAACGACTTCCAGATTCTCTGTGCCCTGCGCAAAGGCCCCTGGGGAGTGGAAGGTCTGAACGACCGGGTCGCCCGGCATCTGCTGGCGGAAAAGCTGATCCCGAGAGCGGAAGGCTGGTACGCCGGCCGGCCGGTGCTGGTCACCGGGAATGACTACAACCTGGGCCTGATGAACGGGGATATCGGCATTACCTTTCGAGTACCCTGGGATAAGACGGCCAACGGTGAGGCCAGGGACACTCTGCGTGTCGCATTCCCGAGCGGCGACAGCACCGGTGGTATCCGCTGGATCTCGCCCAGCCGGTTGCAGCAATTGGAAACCGTGTACGCCATGACCGTGCACAAATCCCAGGGTTCCGAGTTCAACCACACCTGCCTGGTGCTGCCAGACCGGCTGAGCCCGGTACTGACCAGGGAGCTGATCTACACCGGCATCACCCGGGCCCGGAACTGGTTCAGCCTGATTACCGGCAACCAGGACGTTCTGAGGGACGCTGTCGGGCAGCAGGTAGTGCGCGCCTCCGGGCTGGCGCTTCGGCTTGGGGAAGGTTAATACCCAGGCTTGATGCGACCGTAAGGGGAGGGGCCCTTCCAAAACCGTGCGGAGCCAGGGATGGCGGAGCCCGAGCGTCACATGGATGTGCCGAAGGAGCGTGTTTTGGAAGGGCCCCTCCCCTTACTGTTCGCCACTCCGATGCTGCTGCTCCCAAAGATGGGCGTAGTGGCCACCGAGCTCCAGCAATTCGCTATGGCTGCCGCTTTCGACAATGCGCCCGCCATCCATCACCAGGATGGTGTTGGCATCGCGGATGGTGGAGAGCCGATGGGCAATCACCAGCGTAGTCCGTTGCCGGCTGACTTCGTTGAGCGCCCCAAGGATCGCCTGCTCTGAGAGCGAATCCAGCGAGGACGTGGCCTCATCCAGAATCAGCAGCGGCGGGTTCTTCAGAATCACCCGGGCAATGGCCACCCGCTGCTTTTCGCCACCGGAGAGCTTCAGGCCGCGCTCGCCCACCTTCGTTTCGTAACCGTCCGGCAGGCTGCGGATAAAGTCTTCCAGGTGGGCCGCCCGGTAGACCTCCTCCTCGGTGGCTTCCGGCCGGCCATAGGCCAGGTTCCGGTACAGGGTGTCGTTGAACAGCACCGTATCCTGGGGCACCACCCCAATCGCCGACCGCAGGCTGTCCTGGGTCACGGTCCGGATATCCTGACCATCGATACGGATGGCACCCTGGTCCACCTCGTAGAAGCGGAACAGCAGACGGGCGAGGGTGGATTTGCCCGCACCACTGGCGCCCACCACGGCCAGGGTATGACCGGCCGGAATGGAGAAGTTCACATCCTGCAGAATCAGCCGGTCGGGGCGATAGGCAAAGTGGATATGGTCAAACTGCACTTCGCCTTTATCCACAGCCAGCTCGGTGGCATTCGGTGCATCCTGAATGGCCGGTTTATCCCCGAGCAGTTTGAACAGGCGCTCGACATTGACCAGGGCCTGCCGGATTTCCCGGTAGACAAAGCCCAGGGCGTTCAGGGGAATGAACAGCTGGAGCAGATAGGCGTTGATCATGGTGAAGTCACCCAGGGTGATCTCACCTCTGGCCACTTCCCGAACCGCCATGGCCATAATTACGATCATCGCCAGACCGATGATCAGCGCCTGGCCGGAGTTCAGGGCGGCCAGGGACAGGCGGTTTTTCAACCGGGCCTGTTCCCAGTCGTCCAGATCGACGTCGTATAACTGCGCCTCATAGCGTTCATTGTTGAAATATTTGACGGTTTCATAGTTCAGCAGGCTGTCGATCGCCCGCGAGTTCGACTGGTTATCCCGGGCATTGGCTTCGCGCACGAATTTGGTCCGCCACTCGGTGATCCTGATCGAAAAGACCACATACACTACCACCGCCACCAGTATGGCCACGACATAGCCCACGTTGAACGCCACAAACAGGACGCCGGCGACCATCAGGATTTCCAGCAGGGTGGGGACAATATTGAACAGGGTGAAGCGCAACAGGAAGCTGATACCGTTGGTGCCCCGCTCGATATCCCGGGCCAGCCCGCCGGTCTTGCGGTCCAGGTGGAAAGCCAGTTCCCGCTGGTGCAGGTGCTCGAATATCCGCAGGGACACCCGCCGCATGGCTCGTTCTGCTACCCGGGCAAACACCGCATCCCGCAGCTCATTGAACAGCGTCGCTCCGAAGCGCAGCGAACCGTAGGCCACCACCAGAACCACCGGAATCCACAGCAGCATGTCGGCGCCGCGGCTCTGGTCCAGGTAGTCAACGATGTATTTCAGGGCAATGGGTGTGGCGACGGTAGCCAGCTTGGCCAGCACCAGCAAAGCGAGGGAAAGGACCACCCGGCCGCGGAATTCGGCAAGATAGGGCCAGAGGCCTGAAATGATTTTCCAGTCCGGCTTGTGATCTGCCGGGTAGTCGTTGTCGGCGTAGGCGCGCACAGGGAATATCCTTTAACAATGTTGTCGGATTACGCTTCGCTAATCCGACCTACGAGTTGACTCCAAATTCTGGGAGCCAGCGTGGGTGGAGTTGTCGGATTACGCTGCGCCAATCCGACCTACGGTCTGACTCCGGCTTCGGGTAGGTCGGATTAGCGCAGCGTAATCCGACAGTGCTCTCCACACCAACGACTGTTGGTGCTCGGTAACAAGAGTTCCTGCCAGCGAAAGCCCTGGGAGATCAAGTATGATGAGTCCTGTTCCAGGACGAAACCGTATTGGAGCTGGAGTCTACAGCAGCAAACACCGTGGAGGCACATCATTAACACTCGTCACCGCAAGGCCCTGAAACTGGTTATCGACTTTATCAGGCCCTATCGCCGGGCTGTCGCCGGTGCCCTGGTGGCGCTGATCTTCACGGCCGGTATCACGCTCGGGCTAGGGCAGGGTTTACGTATCCTGGTGGATCAGGGATTAGCCACCGAGTCTCCGGAAAATCTGGCGAAGGCCATCGGGCTGTTCTTCATACTGGTACTGGGCCTGGCGTTCGGCTCGTTTGCCCGGTTCTATCTGGTGTCCTGGATCGGCGAGCGGGTTGTGGCGGATATTCGCAAAAAGGTGTTCAACCACCTGATTGATCTTCATCCGGGGTTTTTCGAGCAGAACCGTGCCCTGGAGATCCAGTCGCGGTTTACCGCTGATACCACGGTGCTGCAGTCGGTCATTGGCTCTACCGTGTCCATTGCCCTGCGCAACGCCCTGATGCTCGTCGGTGGGTTGCTGCTGCTGTTCATAACCAATGCCAAGCTCGCCAGTATCATTCTGCTGGGTTTTCCGTTGGTAATTGCGCCCATCCTGTTCTTCGGTCGGCGGGTTCGGGCGCTGTCACGGCTCAGTCAGGACCGGGTGGCGGATGTGGGCAGCTATGTGGGCGAGAACCTGACCCAGATTAAAACCGTTCAGGCCTTCAATCACCAGCCCCACGACCGCCGGTTTTTTGCCGGGGTTTCGGAAAAAGCCTTCGACATCGCCCGGCAACGTATCCGTCAACGGGCCTGGCTGACCACGTTGGCCATTTCCCTGGTGATGGGTGCCGTCGGCATCGTGATCTGGATCGGGGGTCTGGACGTGATTCACGGCCGGATCAGCCCGGGGGAGCTGGCGGCCTTTGTGTTTTACAGTCTGCTGGTGGGGGTGGCCGCCGGCGCCATCAGTGAGGTAATTGGTGAACTGCAGAGGGCAGCGGGATCGGCGGCACGGTTGTTCGAGCTGCTGCAGACTGAGCCTGCGTTCGAACGCAGACAGGCCACCCGGAACCTTCCCGAACCCGTCCGGGGCGAACTACGCATCGATCACCTGGGCTTCAGTTACCCCGGGCGTTCGGAACAGCCGGCGCTCACAGACTTCACGCTCATGGTGAACGCCGGGGAAACCCTGGCGCTGGTAGGGCCGTCTGGCGCGGGCAAATCCACGCTGTTTGATTTGCTGCTGCATTTCTACCAGCCAGAACAGGGGCGGATTCTGATCGACGGGGTGGATACGGCAGAGTTGTCCCTGGAATCCCTGCGCGGGTGCTTTGCCCTCGTGCCCCAGAACCCGGCCCTGTTTCATGGCACGGTGGCGGACAATATCCGCTATGCCCGGCCCGATGCCAGCGAGCGGGATGTGGAGCAGGCTGCCCGGATTGCCCATGCCCATGAGTTCATCCAGAAACTGCCGAACGGCTATGAGACACCCCTGGGAGACGCCGGCCTGGGGCTGTCCGGCGGCCAGAAGCAACGCCTGGCCATTGCCCGGGCCTTGCTGGCGGACGCGCCGGTTCTGCTGTTGGACGAAGCCACCAGCGCCCTGGATGCCGAGAGCGAACATCTGATCCAGCAGGCGATGCCGTCGCTCACCACCGGTCGCACCACCCTGGTGATTGCGCACCGGCTGGCCACGGTCCGGGATGCCGACCGCATTGCGGTCATGGACCAGGGCCGGCTGCTGGCGGTAGGCAGCCATGAGGCACTGATGCGTACCAATCCGCTCTATCAACGACTGGCCAAACTGCAGTTCCGGGGCAATGCCGCCTGAGGGCGACATTAGTCGGTTTGTTTCCTGCGCCAGTACTACTTACACTGGTAGATGAAACTTTCGAACCTGAACCCCGGGAGAATGGCAAAGTGAGCAATAAAGAATTGCAGGCACTCAAAGAACGCTACGTTGCGGCGGGCGCGGCAAGTCCCAATGAGCAGTTTGCCGACCACGCGACCAATGCAGAACTGTGGGATGCCGACGGCAAACGGATGATCGATTTTGCCGGCGGCATCGGTGTACTCAACATCGGCCACCGCCACCCGAAAGTGGTGGAAGCGGTCAAAGCCCAGCTGGACAAGCTGATGCACACCTGCCAGACGGTGATGCCCTACGAGGGCTACGTGAAGCTGGCACAGAAGCTCAGTGAAGTGGTGCCGGTGAAGGGCCACGCCAAGGTGATGCTGGCCAACTCCGGTGCGGAAGCCCTGGAGAACGCCATGAAGATTGCCCGGGCGGCCACCGGCAAGACCAACGTGATCTGTTTTGACGGCGGCTATCACGGCCGGACCTTCTACACCATGGCCATGAACGGTAAGGCCGCGCCCTACCAGACGGATTTCGGGCCCATGCCCGGCACGGTCTTCCGCGCGCCTTATCCGGTACCGTATCACGGCGTGAGTGAAGACGAAGCGCTGCGCGGCCTGAAGATGGCGATGAAGGCGGATTCCCCGGCCCGTAACACAGCCGCGATCGTGATCGAGCCGGTGTTGGGTGAGGGCGGCTTCTATGCCGCACCCACCAGCTTCCTGAAGGAAATCCGCAAGATCTGCGACGAGAACGACATCCTGATGATCGCGGATGAAGTGCAGAGCGGCTTTGGCCGGACCGGCAAGATGTTTGCCATCGAGCACAGCGGCGTTGAACCGGACATCATGACCATGGCCAAGAGTATGGCCGATGGCATGCCGATTTCCGCCATCGTGGGCACCGACAAGCACATGGACGCCTCCGGCCCGAACTCCCTCGGCGGCACCTATACCGGCAGCCCGACCGCCTGCGCCGCTGCTCTGGCGGTGTTCGATGTATTCAAGGAAGAGGACATCCTTGGCAAGGCCCAGGCACTCGGCGATAAGCTGAACAAGCGCTTCAGCCAGTGGCAGGAGCAGTTCGAGCACATTGATAACGTGCGCAATCTGGGCCCCATGGCGGCGTTCGAGCTGGTCGAAAGCAAGGACAGCCACACACCCAAGCCCGAATTGGCTGCTGCGATTACCAAGAAGGCCAAGGAAAAGGGTCTGATCCTCCTCAGTTGCGGCATGTACGGGAATACCCTGAGGTTCCTGATGCCAGTTACCATCGAGGATGAAATACTGGAAGAGGGGCTGGCGATTCTGGAAGAGAGCCTCAAGGAAGTCGGCGCCTGATACGCCGCTGATCTCCGCTGAACAAAAAAGCCGGGTCCATCCGTGAGGGTGCCCCGGCTTTTTTGTGCGCTTACCTACGCCTCTGGATTCATCGTATACTGGGCCGAGTTCTCCGGCAGTGCCGTTCGGCTCTGCTGCTGTTTCACCAACCAGGCTAAACCATGACGTCTCCGAGTTCCTCCAACGTTCCGGACCACAAGCCAAGGCCCTGGGTCGATTTGCTGGTCAGTATTATTATTCCCTCCGTTATCCTGATGAAATTCAGTGGCGACGAATACCTGGGCAATGTGAATGCCCTGGTTATCGGGCTCGCCTTTCCCCTGGGCTGGGGGCTGTTCGAGCTGATCCGGTACCACAAGAAGAATTTTATTGCGGTACTGGGCCTGATCAGCGTCGGGCTGACCGGGGGCATCGGGCTACTGGAGCTGGATGCCGGCTGGCTCGCCATCAAGGAAGCCGCCATTCCGGCCATTATCGGGCTGGCCGTCCTGGTTTCCACGCGAACAAAATACCCCCTGGTCCGGACTCTGCTGTACAACCCCAGCGTGCTTGATGTTGCCAAGATTCAGCGGTCTCTGGAAGAACACCGTCGTGTCGACGAGTTTGAAGAGCGGTTGCGGAAGGCCAGCTACTTTTTCGCCGGTACCTTCCTGTTTTCATCGATCATGAATTACATCCTCGCCAAGTGGATCGTGGTAAGTCCCTCGGGTACGCAGGCATTCAACGAGGAGCTCGGGCAGATGACCCTGGTCAGCTATCCGATGATTGCCATTCCCTCCATGGTGATGATGATGCTCATTTTTTACTACCTGTGGCGCACGATCCGCCGACTGACCGGATTTACCCTGGACGAGGTCATGGCGCCACATCTCGCCGAGAAGGAAAAGGCAAAAGCGACCGAATCGACAACACGGAAATAGGGCAGGACGGCGGGCCCGGAACGGAATGTTCGGGACAAAAAAAGCGGCGAAGATGGGAGTCTTCGCCGCTTTTTTATATCTGGTGCAAGCTGATCGGATCAGATATCCAGATTGGTCACTTCCAGAGCGTTGGTCTGTATGAAGTTACGGCGCGGTTCGACGTCGTCACCCATCAGGGTGGTGAAGATCTGGTCGGCCGCAAAGGCGTCCTCGATGGTCACTTTCATCATACGGCGGGTTTCCGGATCCATGGTGGTTTCCCAAAGCTGATCCGGGTTCATCTCGCCAAGGCCCTTGTAGCGCTGGATGGTCAGGCCACGCTGGGCTTCCTTCATCAGCCAGTCCAGCGCGCCCTCAAAGGACAACACGAGCTGTTTACGCTCGCCACGCTGGATAAAGGCGCCTTCCTCAATCAAACCGTCCAGGGTTTCGCCCATGCGCGCAATGGCGCCGTAGGACGACGACTCGAAGAATTCATGGCTGAACACATGCTCGTGGGGAATCCCGTGCACGTAGATGGTGACCTTCGGCAGGTACAGATCACGCTCGCTGTCTTTAGTGACGGAGAAGGTGTACTTGGTACCGGTGCGGGTATCCAGGTCCAGGCCATCGCCCAGCCGGGCCACCCAGCGGGTAACGACTTCTTCATCTTTCAGCTGCTCGGGCTTGAGCGTGATGTTCTGCAGCATCTGTTCCAGCACCTTGGCAGGGTAGGCCCGGGACAGACGGCCAATCATCGCCATCACGGCCTGGTAGTCCTTCACCATGGTTTCGAGGGCGGACTCCTTGATCGCCGGTGCCTCCGGATTGACGTACAGCTGAGCGCCTTCCAGAGCCGTCTGGGTGAGGTAGGCTTCTTTGGCCTTCTCGTCTTTCAGGTACTGCTCCTGCTTGCCGCGCTTGACCTTGTAAAGCGGCGGCATGGCAATAAACACATGGCCCCGCTCGATGATTTCACGCATCTGGCGGAACAGGAAGGTCAGCAGCAGGGTACGGATGTGGGAGCCGTCGACATCGGCATCGGTCATGATGATGATGGAGTGGTAGCGCAACTTGTCCGGATTGAACTCCTCGCGGCCGATACCACAGCCGAGGGCGGTGATCAGGGTACCGACTTCCGCCGAGGACAGCATCTTGTCGAACCGGGCCTTCTCGACGTTGAGGATCTTGCCCTTCAGCGGCAGGATGGCCTGGGTCTTTCGGTCGCGGCCCTGTTTGGCGCTGCCGCCGGCAGAATCACCCTCCACAATGTAGAGTTCTGAAAGCGCCGGATCCTTTTCCTGACAATCCGCCAGTTTTCCCGGCAGACCGGCAATATCTAGGGCGCCTTTGCGGCGCGTCATGTCCCGTGCCTTGCGGGCCGCCTCGCGGGCGCGGGCCGCATCGATCATCTTGTTGACGATCAGCTTGGCCTCGTTGGGCTGTTCCTGCAGGTATTCCGCGAAGCTCTGGTACAGCTCCTGCTCAACCGCGGTTTTTACTTCCGAGGACACCAGCTTGTCCTTGGTCTGGGAGGAAAACTTCGGATCCGGCACCTTGACGCTGACGATGGCGGTCAGGCCTTCACGGGCATCGTCGCCGGAGGTCGCCACCTTGGCTTTTTTGCCAAGGCCTTCCTGCTCGATATAGTTGTTCAGCGAACGGGTCAGGGCCGCGCGGAAGCCGGCCAGGTGAGTACCACCATCCCGCTGGGGGATGTTATTGGTAAAGCAGTAGAGGTTCTCCTGGAAGGCGTCGTTCCACTGCATGGCCACTTCTACGGCAATGCCGTCTTCCCGCTCACGATTAAAGTGGAATACCCGGTTGATCGGGGTCTTGTTGGTGTTCAGGTGCTCGACGAACGCACGCAAACCACCTTCATATTCAAACACTTCCTCGCGACCACTGCGCTCATCGGTCAGGCGAATGCGCACGCCGCTGTTCAGGAACGCCAGTTCTCTCAGGCGCTTGGCCAGAATATCGTAGTGGAACTGGATATGGGTAAAGGTTTCCGGCGATGGGATAAAGTGAACCTTGGTGCCGGAGGCGTCGGTTTCACCCACCGGGCCCAGGGGAGCGTCGGGGACGCCGTGGGTATAGCTCTGCTCGTAGACCTTGCCGTCGCGACGAATGGTCAGGGTCAGGGACGAGGACAGGGCGTTTACCACCGACACGCCGACGCCGTGCAGACCGCCAGACACCTTGTAGGAGTTGTCATCGAATTTACCGCCAGCATGCAGAACGGTCATGATCACTTCCGCGGCGGATACACCCTCTTCTTCGTGGAGGTCTACCGGGATACCACGGCCGTTATCCTTGACGGTTACCGATTCATCCGGATGGATAACAACGCCAATCTCGGAGCAGTGGCCCGCAAGCGCTTCATCGATGGAGTTATCCACCAACTCAAAGACCATGTGGTGCAGGCCGGTACCGTCATCCGTGTCACCAATGTACATGCCTGGCCGCTTTCGCACCGCATCCAGTCCTTTCAAGACTTTGATACTGGAGGAATTGTAGTTCGATTCACTCATTCGGAAACTCCTGAAGCGTGATAGGCCGGGGCATCGAGGTTCGCACCGGTCATTCTTCCGTCAATTTGCCATGTTCCACGTGGAACAATCTGTACTCCGGCGCCTTCCCATTCGGCCAAAGCTGCCCCACCAAAGGCGGTTCGATGGAGGTAATAAACACCTGACAACCCAGCGCCTGTAACCTGCTGGCCAGCATCGCCCGATGCCCCTCATCCAGCTCGGCGTTGATATCGTCAAGCAAAAAGGTCACCTGCTTGCCCAGCTCACTCAAGACCATGCCTTGGGCAATCTTCATCAATATGACCAGGGTTTTCTGCTGGCCTCGGCTGAAGGTTTCGGCGACAGGTCGCCCCTGAAACTTCAACCGGATATCTGCGCGGTTGGGCCCGTAGAGGGTATGGCCCATTTTACGCTCCTGCTCCCGATGGCTGACCAGAACCTCCATCAGCGATTGAGTGGTATCCCACCCCGGGTAGAATTCGAGCTTTAACCCGTCTGTCCACCCTACTTCAACCTCCCGGACCAACGCTTCAAATGCGGTCTTGAAGCGCGCAAACGTCGTTGCCCGACACTCGTTGATCCGTTCACTCAGGAGCGCGTACTGCTGATCCCAGACCCGCATCAGGGATTCGTCCAGTCTACCATTTCTGAGCGTTTGATTCCGCTGTGATGTGACTCTCTGACATTGCTGCCATGTCGAGGCGAAGGAAGGTTCCACGTGGAACACTGCCCAATCCAGAAATTGCCGACGTTTCCCCGGGCCACCGGCGACTACATCGAAAACGCCCGGATCAATCACGGAGACTGGCAGGTGCACGGCGAGCGCGGACAAACTCCGAACCCCCTCGCCATCCACCCGTAATGCGGTTTCCTTTTGCACCACATCCCGGGAGATACCCAGCCGATGGACGAGGTCCCCAGCGCCTTCAACACCGACGTCCTCCTTCAGCCCATGATCGAGCCCACCAAACACGGTAAAGCGCTGCTCGCCATGTCGCACCACCGCCTGGTGCCGATTCACCCGGAACGACCGTCCCAGGCCCAGATAGCCGATGGCTTCCAGGACACTGGTCTTGCCACTGCCATTGGCCCCGTACAGAAGATTAAACGAAGGAGAAAAGCTGACCGGCGCTGGCACCAGGTTGCGGAAATTTTCAGTCTGGATTTTAACTAGCGCCATAGACAAGAGAACTCAAAGCGGAAGACAAGGAAACACACCGGTATCCGCACAATAAAAAAGGCAGCGCCTCCTTCCGGAAGACGCTGCCCTAGTTTACAAAAGCCGATACCTGAAGGCGACCGCCTCAATGGAGCATGTTCAACCGCTCATCCATGAACACATCCATTTCCGGCGCCAGTATGTGCACATACCGATCAAAATACAGAAACTGTTTCAGCAGCAAGGCGAATTCTCTCGGAAAATGCAGCCCGTGGCTCTCGCCGATTTTCACCATATCCATCAGGATATGGTTCACGTCATCTTCCGCCTGATCCGCCTCGTAGGGAATCTCATCCGGCACCATACGGTCCATCTGCTGGTACAGCCGGCGAAGATCGCTGGCCAGGTCATCCACCCGCACCGTCTGATGGGTAATCCCGATACGGATCATGGCATCCGCCATGCCTTCGAAATTACCCACCATGATGGCGGAAATGAAATCACTCACCGCCTGCCAGGTATCCGGTTTGATACGGCCAACAATGCCGAAATCGATAAACCCGACCCGGCCATCCTTCAGCACCATCAGGTTACCGGCATGAACGTCGGCGTGGAAAAATTCACACTGGGTCAGGCTGGCAAACCAGGTGTTCATGGCCGTAATCAGCGTCCGTTCCGGATCACGGGCATAACCGCGGATACTTTCCAGATCGGTCAGCGGCACGCCATGAAAGCGTTCCATGGTCAGAATGCGCCGGGTGCTGCACTGTTCAAACACCCGCGGCACCGCGGCATCCTCGTTATGGGTATCGAGCAGAAATTCCCGAAACACCCTCAAATTGTTGGCTTCCTTGATGAAGTCGCATTCCTCCATCATGGTGCGCTGGATCTCCTCGACAATACCCGACATGGAGGTCCAGGACAGTTTGGGTGCCAGGGTCTCCAGGATACGCGCCGACAAATACAGGAAGTTCAGATCCGTCAACAGGATATTCTCAACACCCGGCTTCTGCACCTTGATTACCACATCCTCGCCGGTCACCAGCCGGGCCGCGTGAACCTGGGCAATCGAGGCCGAGGCAAGCGCCACCGGGTCTATATCGGAATAGACATCTTCGAGCGGGCGGCCCAGTTCATCACGGATGATCTTCTTGATTACACCAAAGGGCAGGTTAGGGGTCTTGTCCAGGCAGTACTGGAATTCCTCCACGTACTCTTTCGGAAAGAAGGTCGGCGAGCTCGCAATGAACTGCCCCAGCTTTATGTAGGTGGCGCCGAGAGACTCGAATGTCTGCCTCAACAGCCTGGGCGTCGGAGGCCGATCCCCGCGCACCCAGTTGATCCCCGTGCGCCCGAGCACCGACACAGTCTGGCCAATCCGCAAAGCCCCTTTGATTCCATTCGATACGGCACTCATCAATCTCATCCTCCTACAGCCTCATGGGCATAACCACATACAGGCAACGACTGTCATTCTGCGCCTCGATCAGCGCACTGCTGTTCGGGTTGGACAGCGTCATCTTCACCTGATCCTCATCCAACGCATTCATCACATCCACCAGGTAGCCTACATTAAAACCGATCTGCAGGGATTCGCCCTGGTAATCCACAGGCAACGCGTCTTCGGCCTGCTCCTGGTCCGGGTTATTGGCAAAGACCTGGAGTTCATTCGGCGCCAGGTTCAATCGTACGCCCCGGATGTTCTCGTGCGACAGAATCCCGGCCCGCTGCAGGGTATTCTTGAGCGTGGTGCGATCCGCCAGTACGATTTTGTCACCGCCCCGGGGGATTACCCGGTTGTAGTCCGGGAACTTGCCTTCAATCAGCTTCGAGGTGAAGGTAAAGCTGCCAACCGTGGCCCGCAGGTGATTGTCGCCAATCACCAGGGTGACCGGTGTTTCCACGTCTTCAAGCAAGCGCGCCAGTTCCAGCACACCCTTGCGGGGAACAATCACCTGGCGCAGTTCCGGGCAGTTGGTCGGCAACTCCAGATGGGCCATCGCCAGCCGGTGGCCGTCGGTGGCCACCGTCCGCACATGATCCTTGTCCACCTCCAGCAGCAGGCCGTTCAGGTAGTAGCGAACATCCTGCTGGGCCATGGCAAAGGCGGTGGCATCCAGCATCCGGCTCAGCTCTTTCTGCGGCAGTTCCAGACGGAAGCTCTCGGCTTCGTCTTCCACATTGGGAAAGTGCTCGGCCGGCAAAGTGGACAGGGTGAAATGACTGGCGCCGCAACGCAGATGCAAGCGGTCGCCTTCCAGTGACAGTTCCAACGGTGCCTCATCGCCCAGGGCCCGGCTGATATCCGACAGCTTCCGTGCCGGTACGGTAATCCGGCCCGGCTGATCGACATGCACCGGGGCAACCCGGGCAACCAGCTCCACTTCCATGTTGGTTCCGGTCAGGGTCAGGGTATTGTCTTCTGCCACTAGCAGTACGTTGGACAGGACCGGCATGGTCTGTTTCTTTTCCACTACGCCGGCAATGCTCTGCAGCGGAGTAAGCAGGGATTCACGGCTGATCGTCAGTTTCATGGCACTCAGCTTTCTTTATGTTGGAAGGGTGAATGTTTATTCGCCAACAACCGGCATCAGGTGGTCAGCAATCGCATAAAATTCTGATAATCCTCGCGGATGCCCGGATCGGTTTCCTGCAACTCCACGATTTTCTTGCACGCATGCAGCACGGTAGTGTGATCCCGGCCGCCGAAGGCGTCGCCAATTTCCGGAAGGCTGTGGTTGGTCAGCTCCTTGGACAGCGACATCGCAACCTGCCTTGGTCGCGTCACGGTGCGGGTCCGCCGCTTGGACAGCAGATCCGCCACCTTGATCTTGTAATACTCCGCGACCGTCCGCTGAATATTGTCGATGCTTACCTGTTTCTCATGCAGTGCCAGAAGGTCCTTAAGGCTCTCCCGGATGAACGGAGGGGTAATTTCCGAACCAGTGAAGTGAGCATTCGCTATCACCAGACGCAAAGCACCTTCAAGTTCCCGCACATTTGAACGGATTTTCTGCGCAATAAAAAAAGCCGCTTCGCTGCTCAACTTGACGTTGGCCTGCTCCGCCTTTTTCATCAGGATGGCTACCCGGGTTTCCAGTTCCGGCGGCTCGACCATCACCGTCAACCCCCAGCCAAAACGGGATTTCAGCCGTTCTTCCATATCCACGATTTCTTTCGGGAACCGGTCACAGGTCACGATGACCTGCTGACCGCCTTCGAGCAAGGCATTAAAGGTGTGGAAAAACTCTTCCTGTGAACGCTCCTTGCGCGCGAAGAACTGGATATCATCGATCAGCAGGGCATCCACCGACCGGTAGTAACGCTTGAATTCATTGATGGCATTGAGCTGCAACGCCTTAACCATATCGGCCACGAAGCGTTCTGACCGCAGATAGGCAACCTTGGCCTTGGGGTTGCGGGCAACAATCTCGTTTCCGATGGCATGCATGAGGTGGGTTTTACCCAGACCAACCCCGCCGTACAGGAACAGCGGATTGTAGGCCCCCCCGGGGTTTTCAGCCACCTGCATGGATGCCGCGCGGGCCAACTGGTTGGATTTGCCCTCCACGAAAGTCTCGAAGGTAAACCCCTCGTTGAGGAAACTCTGGTGTTTGATGTCCCCTTCAACCTGCACCGGCCGCCGATCGTTATAACTCTTCGGCCGCACCGAGGTTGATCCGGGCACCGTCGCGGCAACCCCTTTTTCCTCTTCCGTCACCCGGCTCCCGGCATCTTCGTGTACCCGGCCATTCGCCCTGGCCGGCACTTCAGACCGCTTGACCGGATCGCTTTCCCGTGGTGCCGAGCCGACAGACATGTTCACCCGGGGAGCCTGGCCCCCGTTCAGATCCTTGAGAACCTCCTCAATCCGACGGAGGTACTTCTCATTGACCCAGTCCATGACAAACCGGTTGGGCGCAAACAGCATGAGCTGGCCCTCCCGGTGATCGGATTGCAGGGGCCTGAGCCAGGTATTGAACTGTTGTGCGGGAAACTCGTCCCGGAGTACTTCAAGACATTGATGCCACATACTGTTTGGCACGACAGCCTGCTCCCGATAACCCTGAAATGTCGCTGAACGGATTGCCTTATCCAGTCCAGAGAGGTGACCCCGGATTCTAACCCGCCGGGCCCGGCAGTGAAAGGGCCAGGCTTCATCCATAAACAGCCTGTGGAAATTAATATTCTTTTTTTTCAAATATATAGAAACTTACCTACAGGCTTGTGTACAGAAAATTCACTGCATGAAAGTTACCCACAACCCTGTGTGTACAGCCTTGGGTTAACCCTGTTAGGAACCCCGGGACGCAACCATGGATAACTCAGGCAAACCCGATCGAACCAGGTTATTCACATTTCCACCCGGTCTTGTCCACAGTGCTCACGGCACCTTGTCAATACCCTTATCATGCGACCAACAATTTGTTTTTACGTACCTTTTATCCCTTATCCACAGAAACTGCCATCCCTAATAACAGTAATAATTAATCCTTAAAGAGAATTCTAAAAAGACTTACTGAATTTATTAGCGAGACAGCACGCACCAGTTTTACCCCGTCGGCATAACCCCCTAGGAATAAACGTTGAATTCCCCCCGCTATTTGCATAGAATGCCGCTCCTGTTTCGGCTGATCATTTTCCAGCCAGTCACTGAATTTCCAACTTACGAATTGTGAGATCATCACCATGAAAAGAACGTTTCAACCAAGCGTCCTGAAGCGTAAGCGCGTTCACGGTTTCCGTGCCCGTATGGCAACTGCCAACGGCCGCAAGGTTATTTCCCGTCGTCGTGCCAAGGGCCGCGTACGTCTGTCCGCGTAAGCTCTGATTGCCTCATGAAGGCTTTGAGTTTCCCGAAATCACATCGTCTACTCCGACCTGCTGATTACGGCAAAGTCTTCGATGACGTGCAGCTGAAGGTTCCGCACCGGAATTTCCTGATCCTGGCGACACCGAACAACCTCGGTCACGCCAGGATTGGTTTGATTTTTTCCAAGAAAAATCTGAAGCTCGCGGTTCAGAGAAACCGGATAAAGCGCCAGGTCAGAGAAAGCTTCCGCCATCAGACGGATCTCCCCGGGCTGGACGTTGTGGTACTGGGAAGACAGGGCCTTGTTACCCTCGACAACCCAACCGTTCGCGCATCCATGGACGACCTCTGGCGACGACTCAGGAAAAAATACACTCAATCTCAGCCATCGCGGGCAGCATCATCGGAGACTGCCGGTCGAGGAACGGGTTAATGCGCAAGCTTCTGCTCCTGCCCATTCGCTTCTACCAGTACGCTATCAGTCCCATGATGGCCAGCCACTGCCGCCATTACCCCACCTGCTCACACTATGCCGTTGAAGCCATCAGCCATCATGGTGCCCTGAAAGGGTTATTTCTTACCATCCGGCGTCTGTTAAGGTGTCATCCCTGGGCGGAAGGCGGGTATGATCCGGTGCCGGGCACGACCAATTCCGTGTGCCTGCAAGACGGACTATCCTGCGTACACGCTGAGCATTCCCATACAACAACCCAGACCAGACAGTAACTCTATGGATATCCAACGTATTGTATTATTTGCCGGCCTGGCTATTGTCAGTTATCTGATGGTGCTTGCCTGGAATGAGGATTATCACCAGCAGCCCGAGGTCGCCCAGGTATCTCAGTCCGCCCAGCTCCAGACCAACGAGGCCACAGGTAATCCGGATGATATGGTGCTGCCGGAAGACAGTACCGGCCTGGACGTTCCCAAACCCGGCACAGAAGAATTCTCAACGCCGGAGACCGGAAAGGCTGTTGTCGATCCAGGCCAAATTGAAACCACCGTGGAAAACCAGTTTGTCACGGTCCGCACCGATGTTTACGAGCTGCTGATCGACCGGGTCAGTGGCAATCTTGTACGTACCCAGCTGCTGAACTACGACAAGTCACTGAACAGCAAACAACCCCTCACCCTGCTCAATAAGACGCAGAACGAGTTATACGTTCTTGAGAGCGGGCTGATCGGCCGTGACGGCCCTGACAGCCTGAAGAACGGCACAGCTCCGGTATACCAGACCCGGGCACAGAACTATCAACTGGCCGAGGGTGAAAACCAGCTGACCGTTGATCTGACCTTCACGACCGACAAAGGCGTGCGCATCATCAAACGCTATCAGTTTGAACGCAACAGCTACGAAATTGGTGTGAAGTACCTGGTTGAAAACGGCTCCAGTGAAACCTGGCAGGCCAACTTCACCGGCAAGATTGTGCGTGACCAGTCTCCTGACCCGACATCCCAGGCGAGTATGGGAATCAAGGCCTTCCTAGGCCTGGTCATCAGCTCTCCGGAAGATCCCTACCAGAAATACGAATTTGGCGACCTTCAGGAAAACCAGATCAACCGGTCCATCACCAACGGCTGGCTGGCCTTCCTTCAGCACTATTTCATTTCCGCGTGGGTTCCCGAGCGTGGCCACCCGGCCCAGTTCCAGACCACCCGCCGCGGGCCCAATTATGTGATGGGCTTTGTCTACCCGGCGACCACCATCGAGCCAGGCCAGAGCGCGGAAATCGGCGCCCGGGCCTACGTTGGACCCAAGGTGATTGATCGTCTCGAAAGCATGGCGCCCAATCTCGACCGCACCGTGGATTTCGGCTGGCTGTTCTTTATTTCCCTGCCGCTGTTCATCGTCCTGCAGTGGTTCCACAGCCTTGTTGGCAACTGGGGCGTGTCGATCATTCTGCTGACAGTTCTGGTCAAGGCGCTATTCTTCCATCTGTCCGCCACCAGCTATCGTTCAATGGCCAAAATGCGGGCCGCCGGGCCCCAACTGACCAGGCTCAAGGAACTGTATGGCGATGACCGGCAGCGCATGTCGCAGGAAATGATGGCGCTGTACAAGCGGGAGAAAATCAACCCGCTGGGTGGCTGCCTGCCCATCCTGGTGCAGATGCCGGTGTTCATCTCGCTTTACTGGGTTCTGTTCGAAAGCGTTCAGCTTCGCCATGCCCCGTTCGTGCTGTGGATAAATGACCTGTCCCAGATGGATCCGTACTTCATCCTGCCGATTCTGATGGGCGCCAGCATGTTCCTGCAGATGCACCTTAACCCGACACCGCCGGATCCGATGCAGGCCAAGATCATGAAGCTGATGCCGCTGGTGTTTACTGTATTCTTCCTGTGGTTCCCGGCCGGTCTGGTCCTGTACTGGCTGACCAACAACATTCTGTCGATCAGTCAGCAGTGGTACATTACCCGCAAGATTGAAGCAGAAACGGCGGCCAAAAAGCACTGACCCGTGCCATCGACCTGACCGATACAGAGGCTCCTTCGCGGAGCCTCTGTTGTTTCGGCCCGAGGACCCACCACCATGAGCCAGAGTTCTGACACCATCGCTGCCATAGCCACCGCACCCGGCCGCGCCGGCGTTGGCATCGTCCGGGTATCCGGCCCGAAAGCCTCGGAGATTGCCGGGCGGATGCTGGGTTTCAGCCCCAGGCCGCGCTATGCCCACTATGGCCCGTTTCTCGACCGCCAGGGCTCTCTGATTGACGAAGGCATTGGTCTGTTTTTCCCCAACCCCCACTCCTTTACCGGCGAGGACGTCTTCGAATTGCAGGGCCATGGCGGCACGGTGATCCTCGATCTCCTGCTTCGCGAGGTCTGTAGCCTGGGCGCGAGACTGGCCCGGCCTGGCGAATTCTCTGAGCGGGCATTTCTGAATGACAAGCTGGATCTGGCCCAGGCCGAGGCCATCGCCGACCTGATCGAGAGCAGTTCCGAGCAGGCCGCCCGCTGTGCAGTGCGCTCCATGCAGGGGGTGTTTTCCCGGCAGGTTGATGAGCTGGTGGATGCCGTCACCCATCTGAGGATCTACGTGGAGGCGGCCATCGACTTTCCGGAAGAGGAAATTGATTTCCTCGCCGATGGCAAGGTGGCCGGTGACCTGGAAGCCCTGATCAGCCGCCTGGACATCATCCTGACCGAGGCCCAACAGGGCACCATTCTCCGGGACGGTATGAAGGTGGTTATCGCCGGACGGCCCAATGCCGGCAAATCCAGTCTCCTCAACGCTCTGGCGGGACGGGAGGCGGCCATCGTGACCGCCATTGAAGGGACCACCCGGGATGTGCTCCGGGAGCATATCCATATTGACGGGATGCCGCTGCACATCATCGATACCGCCGGCCTGAGGGACAGTCCGGACGAGGTCGAACAGATTGGCATCGCCCGGGCCTGGGACGAGATCGGCCAGGCTGACCGGATCCTGCTGATGGTGGATGCCACCACCACCGACAGGACCGAGCCGCACGAAATCTGGCCGGATTTTATTGACCGCTTGCCTGCCAATGCGCCGGTAACGGTTGTCCGCAACAAGGTGGACCTGTCGGGCGAATCAGCGGGGATAACGGCCGAGCCCGGTCAGTCGTCAGCCCCGGTCATCCGGCTCGCCGCCAAATCCTCGGACGGCCTGGAGACCCTGCGCGATCACCTCAAACAGTGCATGGGATTTGCCAGCACCACCGAGGGTGGCTTCCTGGCGCGGCGCCGGCACCTGGATGCCCTGGAACGGGCCCGGGCTTCCCTGTTGCAGGGCCAGGGTCAGCTGGAGGGCTTTGGCGCCGGGGAACTGCTGGCCGAGGATTTGCGCGCCGCCCAGGAGGCCCTTGGCGAAATCACCGGCCACCTGACACCGGATGAGCTTCTGGGCAAGATCTTCAGCAGCTTCTGTATCGGAAAATAACAAGGACACCCCATGCCCCACCGCCTGACTCGTTGTGCCCCCTGGCTCCTGGCCCTGCTAACCGCTGTAACCCTGTCCGGCTGCAGCACGGTTTACTACAACACCATGGAAAAACTCGGTTTCGAAAAGCGCGAAATCCTGGTGGACCGGGTGGAGGACGCCCGGGATGCCCAGACCGAAGCGCAGGAAACCTTTCGCTCCGCGCTGGCCCGGTTCCAGAGCGTGGTAGCCACCCCGGATACCGAACTGAAGGAAAAGTATGAGGAGATTCTCGCCGCCTACGAGGACAGCGTCGAGGTGGCCGACGAGGTCCGGGATCGCATTGATGGCGTCGAGGATGTCTCCCAGGCACTGTTTGCCGAATGGGAGGACGAGCTGGCGCTTTACCAGAGTGACTCACTCAGGCGCAGCAGCCAGCAACAGCTTCGGGAAACCCGGAGTCAGTACCAGCAACTGATCACCCGCATGCATCAGGCGGAAGACCGCATGAACCCGGTTTTGCAGGCGTTCGAGGACCAGGTGCTGTATCTCAAGCACAACCTCAATGCCCAGGCCATCGGTGCCCTCGAAAGCGAACTGGGTAGCATCCGGAGCGATGTAGCTACCCTGATCCGCAATATGGAAGCCTCCATCGCCGAGTCCGAGGCGTTCATCCGCCGGTTCCGGCAGTAGAGGCGATCCCGTCCCGGCGATCAACCGGTAAAGGCCATATGGTCGGGCTCCAGCTGCATCAGAGTCCGGGTCGGGCTGAGCATGCTGGTGGCGTGGGATTGGGCCCGGGGTAACAGGCGCTCGAAATAGAATTCCGTGGTAGCCAGTTTGGCTCGATAGAACGCCTCCGATTCCTCGCCCCCGTTGTCCAGTCTATCCACCGCCGCGGTGGCCTGGCGCAGCCACATGTACGCCATGGTGACGTAGCCGCTGTACATCAGGAAGTCGTTAGCGGCGGCACTGACCAGGTCGCGCTCCTTGCGGGCGGCAAGCATGATCCGGACGGTCAGCAGATTCCACTGGCCGGTCAGTTTGATCAGCTCGAGGGCATAGGGGCGCAGGCGTTTGTCTGTCAGCTGTTTGCGCGCGAAGTTGGCAATCTTCAGGGTGAAGTCCCGTACCGCGCCGCCCCGGGTCATCAGCAGCACCTTCCGGCCCAGCAGGTCGAGGGCCTGGATACCGGTGGTGCCCTCGTACAGGGTGGCAATGCGGGTATCCCGGACAATCTGCTCCATGCCATGCTCGCGGATGTAGCCGTGGCCACCGAACACCTGCACGCCGAGATTGGCGGCCTCGCATCCCATTTCGGTCAGAAAGCCCTTGAGGATGGGGGTGAGGAACCCGAGCTTGTCGTCGTACTTCTCTGCCTTCCTGTCATCCCCTTCGGTCAGGCCCTCCACCATATGATCGGCCAGCCGGGCGGCGTAATAGAGCATGGCCCGGCCACCCTCGGCGATGGCCTTCTGGGTCAGCAGCATGCGCCGGACATCGGCGTGGTGGATGATGGTGTCTGCCACCTCTTCCGGATCCTTCTTGCCTGACAGTGCCCGCATGGAGCGGCGCTCTCTGGCGTAGGCCAGGGCCCACTGATACGACAGCTCGGCCGGCCCCACACCCTGAATGGCGGTGCCGATGCGGGCGGTATTCATGAAGGTGAACATGCAGTCAAGACCTTCGTTTTCAGGGCCGATCAGAAAGCCGGTGGCGCCGTCGAAATTCATCACGCAAGTGGCCGAGGCCTTGATGCCCATCTTCTTTTCCAGGGCACCGCAGCTCACCGCGTTGCGTTCACCCACGCCGCCTTCGGCATCCGGCAGAAACTTGGGCACGATAAACAGACTGATACCCCGGGTGCCTTTCGGGGCCTCCGGCAGGCGCGCCAGCACGATGTGGACAATGTTTTCGGTCAGGTCATGCTCGCCGGAAGAAATGAAGATCTTGGTACCGGTGAGCCGGTAACTGCCGTCGGACTGGGGTTCGGCCCGGGTTTTCACCTGGCCCAGATCGGTACCGCACTGGGGTTCTGTCAGGCACATGGTGCCGGCCCAGCGGCCCTCGGTCAGAGGAATCAGAAACGTCTGTTTCTGTTGCTCATCCCCGTGCAGGAAAATCGTGTTCATGGCACCGAGCGACAGCCCCGGGTACATGGAGAACGACCAGTTGGCGGTACCCATCATCTCCTGTTTCAGCAGGCCCATGGAGGCGGGCAGGCCCTGGCCACCGAAGGCCTCGGGCGCCGACAGGCCCTGCCAACCGCCGCTGACGTATTGCTCATAGGCGTCCCGGTAACCGCCGGGTGTGGTGACCTGGCCGTTATCCAGTGTGCAACCTTCCTCGTCGCCGGTCTGGTAAAGCGGGCTCAACACCTCTTCGCAGAAGCGGCCGCACTCGGTCAGGATGGCATCCACGATGTCCGGCGTCGCGTTTTCACCGGAGGCCAGCCTCTGGTAGTGCGCCGGGTAATCGAACACGTCGTTGAGCAGGAATTTCATGTCCCTCAGGGGCGCTTTGTAAACCGGCATGGAGGAATCCTCTGGGTCTGTCTCGGAATTGGGTCAGGGCGAGCGTGGCCCTCTTGCCTGCTGTTGTACGTCATTCCTGGCGCACTGCCATTGACGAAAAGCGCCGGTGGGACTGTCAGAATGGACAATTGGCTGAAATGACGGAATCGGCACTGGCGTGCCACCGAATGATCGTAAACGCCTCGTTGGGCGTATTTTGAAGGCTGATATCAGATCACCAACCCACGGAAAGAGTGTAAAAGTCATGCAAAGCCTGCTATCCGGGATTTCGAAACGCATACCGGCCCCTATACTGTGGCTGGTAGCGTCGGTACTGCTGCTCAGTGGCTGTGCCGGCCCGTCACTCGACGATTACGCGGAGCGGTCGCCGAAACTCGTGCCGCAACAGTTCTTTACCGGCGAACTTTCGGCCCGTGGCGTGGTCAAGAACTTCTCCGGAGAAGTTATTCGTACCTTTGATGCAGACATTACCGCCTCCTGGGAAAAGGGTGTCGGAACCCTTGACGAAACCTTCCGGTTCAACGACGGCGAGGTCCAGACCCGGGTCTGGACCCTGACCCCCTCGGATGGGGGCTATCTGGCCGAGGCCGGTGATGTGGTGGAGCCGGGAATCATGCGCTGGCAGGGCAATGCCATCCATATGAATTACCTGCTCCGGGTGCCCTACGGCGATGGCACCCTGGATGTGCGGATGGATGACTGGATGTACCTGATTACTCCGGACACCCTGATCAACGAGACCACTATGAGCAAATGGGGCGTTGATGTGGGCGAAGTGGTACTGGTTATCCAGAAAAAGTGAACCGGATTGCCCTTTAGACAGCCCTTTAATCGAAACGAACATGAGTCTGGACACCCTATGTGGAAACAGTGGTTGATTGCGCTGGTGCTGGTAGCCATGGCTGTCGGTGGCGCCGTTGTATTGCAGAACATGGATAACGGAACAGCGGCGGCGGAAAGCGGCGAACGGCCGGCCAGCGTGGTCAACACGTTCGTGCCCGAGCGCGACACCGTTCGCGACGTGGTGAAGGCGGTGGGCAGCCTCCGGGCGCTCAATGCCGTAGAGCTGACCACCGAGGTGAGCGGCCGGGTGACCGAACTCAACCTTGAAACCGGCCGGAGAGTGGAGCAAGGCCAACTCTTGCTGCGGCTGGACGACCGCCAGGCCCGGGCCGACCTGAAAATCATCGAAGCCCAGTTGGCGGATGCCCGCCGGCAATACGATCGGGCGCTTCAGTTGCGCTCCAACAACAGTGTTTCCCAGTCCCAGGTGGATGAACTGCGCACGGCCGTGGATGTGGCCGAGGCCCAGCGCCAGTCGGCGCGGGTCCGACTGGAAAACCATCGGATTGAAGCGCCTTTCGCGGGCGTGGTGGGGCTGAGTGACATCAGCGTCGGTGCCTATCTGACCTCCGGCACCAGTGTCACCACCCTCGACAGCACCGATCAGATGGAACTTAACTTTGCCATTCCCGAGCGCTTTCTGGGGCAGGTGGCCCTGGATCAGACGGTCAGTGGCCAGTCTCCCGCCTACCCCGATCAGACCTTCAGCGGCAAACTGGCGCAGCTGGGTACCCGCATCAATGAGCTGAGCCGTACCCTGCCGGTGCGCGCACTGATCGACAACCCCGATGGCCGGTTGCGGCCGGGCCAGTTCATGTCCGCCACCCTGACCCTGCGGCAGCGGGAGGCGCTGGTGATTCCGGAACAGGCGGTGATGATCCGGGGCGACGAAAAGTATGTGTTCGTGGCGGAGGACGGCATTGCCCGCCGGGTATCCGTGGTCCTGGGCTCACGGATGCCGGGCCGGGTCGAGGTGGTGGAGGGCCTGGCAATGGATGACCGGATCATTGTCACCGGTCAGGACCGGCTCAGCAGTGGTGACCGGATTGAGGTGAAAGAAGGGGAAAACGTGATTCCGGACAATCGCTTCGCCAAGTCCATGGAGTCCTGATCCGTGATCCTCTCCGATGTTTCCATCAAGCGCCCGGTTTTTGCCACGGTGCTCAGTCTGCTGATTGTGGTGTTCGGTCTGGCGGCTTTGCTGGGCCTCCCGGTGCGGGAATACCCGGATATTGATCCACCTGTAGTGTCCATTTCCACCGACTATACCGGGGCCGCAGCCGAGGTGGTGGATACCCAGATCACCCAGGTGGTTGAGGGCGCAATCAGCGGCATCGAGGGCATCCGCTCCATCGAATCATCCACCGAGCAGGGTGAATCCCGAACCAGTATCGAATTTTCCATCTCCCGGGATGTTGACGTTGCCGCCAACGATGTCCGCGATGCGGTATCGCGAATTGCCGATGAGTTACCGGAAGAAGCCGGGGCCCCGGTAGTTCAGAAGGCGGATTCCGATGCCCGCCCCATGATGTGGATAACCCTGCGCAGCGATGTCTGGGACAGTGCCGAACTGAGTGACTTCGCGGAACGGGTGCTGGCCGACCGGTTGTCGGTGCTCGATGGCGTGGCCGATGTCCGCATCGGGGGCGAGCGCCGCTATGCCATCCGGGTCTGGCTCGACCAGGAGCGTCTGGCGGCCCGGGATATCACCGTAGCCGAGGTTGAACGGGCGCTGCGGGCCAACAACGTGGAACTGCCGGCCGGGTCGGTGGATTCGTCCACCCGCAATTTCACCGTCCGGGCCGAAGGCCGGCTGACCGATGTCGAGCAGTTCCGCGAGCTGGTGATCCGCCGCGACGGCAACGATCTTCTGCGCCTGGGGGAAGTGGCCAATGTCCAGATGGGCGTGGAGTCGGACATCAGCCGGTTACGGGCCAACGGCCAGACCGCCATTGGCATGGGCGTGATTCGTCAGTCCAAGGCCAACACGGTAGCGGTCTCCGACGCGGTCCGGGCCGAACTGGTGGAAATCCGGAAAACCCTGCCGCCGGAAGTCACCATTGCCGAAAGCTACGACGAATCCATCTTCATCCGCGCCTCCATCAAGGAGGTTGTGATCACCCTGGCCATTGCCGTCGCCCTGGTGATTCTGGTGATCTTCCTGTTCCTGCGTTCCTGGCGGGCCACGCTGATACCCGCGGTGACCATTCCGGTGTCGGTCATCGGCGCCTTTATCGGCCTGGGTTTCCTGGGTTTCTCCATCAACGTGCTGACCCTGCTGGCGGTGATTCTGGCCATCGGCCTGGTGGTGGACGATGCCATTGTCATGCTGGAGAACATCCAGCGCCGGATCGATGAGGGCGAGCCGCCCCTGCTGGCGTCCTACCGGGGTGCCAAGCAGGTGGCCTTTGCGGTCATCGCCACCACCCTGACCCTGGTCGCGGTGTTTGTGCCCATCTCCTTTATGGGCGGCAATATCGGCCGGCTGTTTGCCGAGTTCGGCTTTACCCTGGCCGCGGCGGTGATGGTGTCCAGCCTGGTGGCCCTCACCCTGACCCCGATGCTGTGTTCCAAATGGCTCAAGCACAGCCCGGAATCCGCCGAGGGTCATCGCTTGTGGGCCGCCAGCGAGAAAGTCCTCAATGGCCTGACCAACGGCTACGAGCGCCTGTTGCGCTTCTCCCTCAACCAGCCCGGGCTGCTGCTGGGCCTCGGCGTCGTGGGGCTGATCGTTGCCGTGGTGATATTTCCGCGCCTGCCCCAGGAACTGGCGCCGACCGAAGACCGGGGGGTGATCATCATGCCCACCAGCGCGCCCCGGGGCTCCACCGTGGAATACACCGACCACTACGTGCGCAAGGCCGAGCAGGTTCTGTTGCCTTACCTGGAAGACGGCTCAGCGAACCGGTTGCTGTCCATCGTCGGGTTCCGGGGTGAAGAAGACAACGCTTTCATGATCATGGGGCTGGTGCCCTGGGAAGAACGAGCGGTGAAGCAGCAGGCGATTACCAGTGAACTGCGCGGCAAACTGAGCCAGATATCCGGCATCCGTACCGTGGCTGTCAACCCGCCGGGCCTGGGCCAGCGCGGCTTCAACCAGCCGGTGGAGTTTGTGGTGGCGGGCCCGGACTATGAATCGGTCCAGACCTGGAGCCAGGAAATTGTCGAGCTGGCCAAACAGAACCCCAGGCTGCTCAACCTGGAGACCGATTTCGAGCTGACCCGGCCGGAGTTGCGGGTGTCGATCGACCGGGAACGGGCGGCCGACCTGGACATCACCATTGAAGATGTCGGGCTGACCCTGCAGACCATGCTTGCGTCCCGCCAGGTCACCACCTATCTGGACCGTGGCCGGGAATACGACGTCATCGTCCAGGCGGCGGACGCCGATCGGGCAACGCCCGCCGATCTGGGCCAGATTTTCCTGCGTCCGCGGGAGGGCGGCACCCTGATTCCCCTGCAGTCGCTGGTCTCGGTGGAAGAAATCGGCGCCAACCCGGATCTTCGCCGCATCGACCGGCTGCCGGCGGTGGTGATCAGCGCCTCTCTCGCAGAGGGCTACGATCTGGGCTCGGCCCTGACATACCTGAACAACCTGGCGTTGGACAATCTGCCGCCGGAGGCGCGGCTCAGCTACAAGGGTCTGTCGCGGGAATTCCAGGAATCGTCGTCGGCGATCTATGTCACCTTTGGCCTGGCCTTCGTGATTGTGTTCCTGGTGCTGGCGGCCCAGTTCGAGAGCTGGATTCACCCGCTGATCATCATGCTGTCGGTGCCGCTGGCGGTCACCGGCGCCCTGCTGGCGCTCTGGTGGTCTGGTATCAGCCTCAACATCTACAGCCAGATCGGTATCATCATGTTACTGGGGCTGATGGCCAAGAACGGCATATTGATCGTCGAGTTTGCCAACCAGCTCCGGGAAAAAGGCTATGAGGTGAAGGAAGCGATTCTGGAAGGCGCCTGCCTGAGGTTCCGCCCGGTACTGATGACCACCATTTCCACCGTGTTCGGTGCCGTTCCCCTGGTGATTGCCACCGGAGCCG
Organism: Marinobacter subterrani; assembly: GCF_001045555.1. Lineage (NCBI taxonomy): Bacteria > Pseudomonadati > Pseudomonadota > Gammaproteobacteria > Pseudomonadales > Marinobacteraceae > Marinobacter > Marinobacter subterrani. The sequence continues at coordinate 3,347,225 of NZ_LFBU01000001.1, read as the reverse complement.
GCGCCGAGAGCCGGGCGGCCATCGGCATGGTGATTCTGGGCGGGCTGATTTTCGCCACCACCCTGACGCTGTTCATCATCCCGGTGCTCTACAACCTGCTGGCACGGTTTGCGAAATCTGCCAATGCCGTGGAAAAGGAACTCGAGCGGCAGGCGTCCGGCACCGCCGGGGGCTCGAGCCTGGCGGCGGCCCCCCAGAACCGGGCAGACGATTTCTGATTTCTTACCGGATTACAGAGTGGCAGGGAAGCCAAGCTGGCCGCCAAATACCTCGTCCGGATGGATATCCACGCACAACACCCGTTGCCCCGGCAGCATGGTCGACAGCGTGACGGTGCGTTTGGCATCCGGCAGGCCAACGTAGGGCCGGCAGCTGCTGATCTGCTGGGGCCGTTCCAGGGCGTTGCGGAAATACTCCCGGTGCGCCCAGCGGGCACCGGCAGAGTGGTACAGCGGGTTGAACTTGCCCCGGTGAATATCCGGGTTGGCCCGGGCCAGGTTACCCTGCTGGATGCCCTGGGAATTGAGCAGGAAACAGCGTTTCACCCCGTCCACCTCCAGAAGCCGGCCGCAGGCGGTATTGAACGGCAGTTCCCGGATCAGGGAATGGCAGGCTTCGAGAATCTCGAAACGCAGCAAGCGCAGGTAACCTTCCTGGTCGCGGATATCCTGCAGTGACGATTCACTGGAATCGGCAATCACGGCTCTCAGGCTCTGTTCGGCCAATTCCGCCTGATGGTCACCGAGCCCGCTGGGCCGGGCAAACAGAAAGCCCTGCAACAGATCGGCCTCGGTATCCAGAGCGATGCGGGCCTGGGCGTGGTTTTCGATGCCTTCCAGCAGTACCAGGCTGCCACTCTCCCGGATCATTTTTACCAGGCTCTCGAGCAGCATCCGGGCCCGGCTGTTGGTTTCGGCGTTCATCAGCAGGCTGCGGTCTAGCTTCACAATCAGCGGGTTGATGCGCCACAGCCGCTCGAAGTTGGAGTCGCCCATGCCGAAGTCATCAATGGCAATCTGGAATCCGCGGGCCTTGGCGTTGTGGATAAAGTCCAGCAGGGCGGCTGGATTGTCGGAGGCCGTCTCCACCAGTTCCAGCACGACTTTCTCCGGATGAATGCCACTTTGCTGGCACTGGCTGGCCAGGCGCTCCAGCGAGGCTTCCGGATGAATGCAGGTGGCCGGACTGATATTCAGGAACAGCCACACCGGCTGGGAGCCTGCCGCGAAATTGTCGAGATGGAGCTGCAGCAAGTGTCGGTCGAGCCCGGGGGTCTGGTCGTGTCGGTCTGCCTGTTCAAACAATTCGACCGGGGACACCGGCTGGTTGTCCCGGCTGACCCGAACCAGCGCCTCGTAACCCACCAGTTTCTGATGGGTGGGACTCAGAATCGGCTGGTACACTGATCTGAAATCATAACGGGCGATAATGTCGGGGATTGCCGGGGTGTCAGCCGGGCGATGGCCCCGGCGGGGAAGTCGGACTACGCTGCTCATGGTCAGGAACCTTTATACTGCTGATTCTGTTCGAGCCATCCTGGCCATGGGTAAATAATGTCTGGATGGGAGACCGAAGCGAATTTCGTACCAGATTGTCAAAAATTACGCGCTCAGCCCGGCTCAACGGCGCCAGATTAATCCCTCCCCGGGCCAGCCGGGGTTTCTGCGCACCAGAGCGGGGCGGATGAGAGCCCGTATACTGCAGGCCGCACTAAAACAGGATTCTTCATGGCAACACACAGTCAGTTCCGTTTGCTGGGCCAGCGCCGGTTTCTGCCGTTCTACCTGACCCAGTTTTCCGGTGCCTTCAACGACAACCTGTTCAAGAACGCCCTTTTGCTGCTGATTACCTACAGCGCCGGCGGTTTGATGGGTCTGTCGGTCGATGTCGTGGTCAATCTGGCCGCCTTCCTGTTCATCCTGCCCTTCTTCCTGCTCTCCGGCATCGCCGGGCAGATGGCGGACCGCTATGAAAAAGCCCGGATTATCCGGAACGTCAAACTGGCGGAAATCGTGATCATGTCGGCCGCGGCCCTGGGGCTCTGGTTTGGCTGGTACGAGCTGTTACTGGTGCTGCTGTTCCTGATGGGCGCCCAGTCCACTTTCTTTGGCCCGGTGAAATACGCCATCCTGCCCCAGGTACTGGCGGACGATGAACTGGTCGGTGGCAATGGCCTGGTGGGCATGGGGACCTTTGTCGCCATACTTCTGGGTACAATCGCAGCGGGTCTGCTGATGGGGTTTGAGACGGCCGCCCGGTTGACGGCGGTTGCCGTGGTGGTGATGGCAGTACTGGGCTATCTGGCGGCCTGCCAGGTGCCGGCAACCACGCCCGACGGCTCCGGTGAAACCGTGCGCTTCCGGCCGGTTCTGGAAACCTGGCACCTGATGACGGTGGCCGCCGAGCGGCGCCCGGTTCTGCTGGCGGTTCTGGCGATTTCCTGGTTCTGGTTTCTCGGTGCCGCCTACCTGACCCAGTTTCCCAATTTTGCCCGTACCAGTCTGCTCGGTGACGAAACCGTGGTGACCCTGTTACTGGCCATGTTCACTATCGGCATTTCCATCGGATCGATGATGTGTGAGCGGCTCACCAAACACCGTATTACCCTGGCGCCCGTGCCCTGGGGCGCCCTTGGCCTGAGCCTGCTGGGAATCGATCTGTTCTTTGCGGTACCGGTTGAACCGGTCGCCTCCACCTGGCTGACCCTGCTGACCGACCCCGTCTATCTGAGGGTGCTGGCGGATCTGGTGGGCATCGGCATATGCGGCGGGTTGTTCATCGTGCCCCTGTATGCCTTTATCCAGCACGAAACCCCACGAACCAAGCGGGCCCGGATCATTGCTGCGCTGAACGTGATCAATGCCCTGTTCATGGTGGCGAGTGCCCTGGCCGGCATTGTGGTTCTGGGCCTGTTTGAGGTGAGCATTCCGGGCTTTTTCCTGTTGCTGTCATTGCTCAACGGGGTGGTGCTGGTGGTGGTCTGGCACTTGCGGCGGAAAACGGCAGCGAATTCTGTGGATAATTAGTGGGACAACCGGCGGACAGATATTGGATTACTTATAATTTAAGTAATAAAAACAAAAAGTTAATGTAATTTTTAGGGTGGTTAATCGGTCGTCTTGCATGTGGATAACTTTCTTGAAAACTTTTCTGAGAAGAGTGATCCAAGCCCATGAAAAGGCATAAATTTCGGTTTTCCACTATCCTGTGAATGGCTGAAAAAACGTCCGATTGCCTGCTTTGGTTCGCGGTTGGCTTTCAACGGCCGTTCCATCTGGTTAAAATTTGCACATTCCGACTGCAATTTCCCGGGTGAGGCGTTATACTCGCCGCCCTGTTTTTATACCTATTTTCTAGCCCGATTTCCGAGGTGAGCTGTGGATTTTCCGACCCGTTTCGATGTCATTGTCATTGGTGGTGGCCATGCCGGTACCGAGGCCGCGCTGGCGGCTGCGCGCATGGGTTCCCAAACCCTGCTGCTGACCCACAACATTGAAACCCTGGGCCAGATGTCCTGCAACCCGGCCATTGGCGGTATTGGCAAGAGCCATCTGGTGAAGGAAATCGATGCCCTGGGCGGCGCCATGGCCGAGGCCACCGATAAGGCCGGTATCCAGTTCCGGGTGCTGAACAGCCGCAAGGGGCCGGCGGTGCGGGCTACCCGTGCCCAGGCCGACCGGGTGCTGTACAAGGCGGCCATCCGCCACACCCTGGAGAGCCAGCCGAACCTGACCCTGTTCCAGCAGGCGGCGGACGATCTGATTGTGGAAAACGACCAGGTGACCGGTGTCATCACCCAGACCGGAATCCGCTTCAACGCGAAGACCGTTGTTCTCACCACCGGTACCTTCCTCGGCGGCGTTATCCACATTGGTATGCAGCACCATGCCGGTGGCCGTGCCGGTGACGCTCCGGCTAACTCCCTGGCCCAGCGCCTGCGCGAGCTGCCGTTCAATGTCGGGCGCCTGAAAACCGGCACGCCGCCGCGGATTGATGCCCGGTCTGTGGATTTCTCTGTGATGCAGGAGCAGTGGGGCGATGACCCCACACCGGTGATGTCCTTTATCGGCAGCCGCAGCCAGCACCCGGAGCAGGTTTGCTGCTACGTGACCCGGACCACTGCACAGACCCACGACATCATTCGCAGCGGTTTTGACCGTTCGCCGATGTTTGCCGGCAACATCGAAGGGGTGGGCCCGCGTTACTGCCCGTCCATCGAGGACAAGGTCAACCGCTTTGCCGACAAGGACTCGCACCAGATTTTCGTGGAGCCCGAAGGCCTGACCACCAACGAGCTTTACCCGAACGGTATTTCCACCAGCCTGCCTTTTGATATCCAGCTGGCGGCAGTGCGTTCCATTCCGGGGTTCGAAAATGCCCACATAACCCGGCCGGGTTATGCCATCGAATACGACTACCTGAACCCGCAGGACCTGCGCCACACTCTGGAAACCAAGTTTATCCAGGGCCTGTATTTTGCCGGCCAGATCAACGGCACTACCGGCTATGAGGAAGCCGGTGCCCAGGGCCTGCTGGCAGGTATCAACGCGGCGCTGCGATCCCAGGACAAAGACGAATGGTACCCGCGCCGGGACGAGGCCTATCTGGGCGTACTGGTGGATGACCTGATCACCATGGGCACTTCAGAGCCCTACCGCATGTTCACCAGCCGTGCCGAGTACCGGCTGATCCTGCGTGAGGACAACGCCGACCTGCGCCTGACCGAAACCGGTCGCAAACTGGGCCTGGTAAATGATGAGCGCTGGCAGACGTTCAACGACAAGCGGGAGGCGATCGCCGCCGAGCGCAGCCGCCTGGAAGCCACCCGGATTCACCCGAATACCGAGGCCGGTGACCGGGCCAATGGGTTCCTCAAGCAGCCGATGACCCGGGATCAATCCCTGGCGGAACTGCTGCGGCGCCCGGAGATCGGCTACACACACATTGCCGACATCGGCGCCGAGCACGCGCAAGACCCGGTTGTGGCCGATCAGGTGGAAATCGAGATCAAGTACGAGGGCTATATTTCCCGCCAGACCGACGAAATAGAGCGCTTGCGCAGGAACGAGAACACCGCCCTGCCGGTTGATCTGGATTACGGGGTGATAGGCGGTTTGTCCAACGAGATCAAACAGAAGCTTCAGACTGTTCGCCCGGAGACCGTGGCCCAGGCCTCCCGCATTCAGGGCGTGACCCCGGCGGCGGTGAGCCAGATCCTGGTGCATCTGAAAAAGCGCGACATGCTGCGCAAACAGTCCGCCTGATTGGCTGCCATGACCAACGCGCTCTGGCAGAGCCAGCTCCGGGACGGGCTGGCCGCGATGGACATCGCCCTGAACGACGGCCAGCAGCAACAGCTGCTGGCCTTTCTTGGCCTGCTCAACAAATGGAACCGGGCCTATAATCTCACCGCGGTTCGTGATGAGCGGGAAATGGTGTCCCGTCAGCTGCTGGACAGTCTCAGCATCCTGCCCCGGGTCACCACCGATCACCTGCTGGATGTTGGTGCCGGTGGCGGTCTTCCGGGCATTCCCCTGGCCATTGCACTGCCGGAAACGCAATTCACCCTGCTCGACAGCAACGGCAAGAAAACCCGGTTTCTCAATCAGTGTGTGCTGGAGCTGGGCCTGGGCAACGTCGAGGTGATTCACGGCCGGGCCGAAGCCTGCACTCCGGCCGAGCCTTTTACCCAGATCAGCAGCCGGGCCTTCACCGCACTGGCGAATCTGGTGAACTGGTGTGGCCGCTTGCTGGCAAATGAGGGCGAGTTCCTTGCCATGAAAGGCCAGTTTCCGGATGATGAAGTGGCTGCCCTTCCGGCTGGCTGGCAGGTAAAATCCAGCGAATCCCTGGACGTTCCCGGTGCCGATGGCGAGCGCCATCTGCTGGTCATCACCCGGACAGCGCATTCCGGGTAGCTTTGTATTTGATATTCAGAACCGGTAATTCCGAACAAGGAGGCAGGACATGGCGCGCGTGATTGCAGTGACCAATCAGAAAGGCGGTGTGGGCAAAACCACCACCTGCGTCAACCTTGCCGCGTCCCTGGCTGCCACCAAACGCCGGGTATTGCTGGTCGATATGGACCCCCAGGGCAATGCCACCATGGGTAGCGGTGTGGATAAAAATGCCCTGGAGCTTTCCGGCTACGACATGCTCACCAAGCGGGCCAGCGCTGCGGAAGTCATCATTCCGGCGGAGGCGTCCGGCTTCGATATCCTGCCCGCCAACGGCGATCTCACCGCCGCGGAAGTGGCACTGATGAACGAAATCGGCCGTGAGCACCGGCTGCGTCTTGCCCTCAATACCGTTCGTGACAACTACGATTACATCCTGATCGATTGCCCGCCGTCCCTGAGCCTGCTGACCGTTAATGCCCTGTCGGCGGCAGACTCTGTGCTGATTCCCATGCAGTGCGAGTATTATGCCCTTGAAGGTCTTGCCGCTCTGATGAACACCGTCGAGCAGATCCAGGAAACGGTGAACCCGGACCTTCAGGTGGAGGGCATATTGCGCACCATGTACGACCCCAGAAACAGCCTGACTCTCGATGTTTCCGGTCAGCTGAGTGAGTACTTCGGCGACAAGGTGTACCGTGCGGTGATTCCCCGCAATGTTCGCCTGGCTGAGGCGCCAAGTTACGGCATGCCGGCGCTGAAGTATGATCGTGCCTCCAAGGGTGCTATCGCTTACCTGGCCCTGGCTGGTGAGATGGTTCGTCGCCACGGTTCAAAAAAGACATCCGCGCCGGTTGCGGTGTAACATACCGCCCTGTCACTCACTGAAGCACAACGATATTCAACGGGAAGAATGACTGACACCATGGCGGCGAAGAAACGAGGATTGGGTGAACGCGGATTGGGCGCCCTGCTGGCGGGCTCCAGGGTCAACCTGGACCAGGAGCTGAAAGACCACGACGGTGAACTCCGCGAAGTGCCCATCGACCTGATCCAGCGCGGCCGGTTTCAGCCCCGGCGTGATATGGATCCTGCAGCCCTGCAGGAACTGGCGGATTCCATTCGCCAGCAAGGGGTGATGCAACCGGTGGTTATCCGCCCCATCGCCGAAGGCCGGTATGAACTGATTGCCGGTGAGCGTCGCTGGCGCGCCACCCAGCTGGCCGGCCTGGACAGCATTCCCGCCATCATCCGGGATGTTCCCGACGAAGCCGCCATCGCCATGGCGCTGATCGAGAACATCCAGCGGGAAAACCTCAATCCCATTGAAGAAGCCTTTGCCCTCCAGCGCCTGCAGGACGAATTCGGCCTGACCCAGGCCCAGGTGGCCGAAGCCGTGGGCAAATCCCGCACCACCATCACCAATCTGTTGCGACTGATCGGTTTGTCCGAAGACGTTCGTATCATGCTCGAGCATGGTGATCTGGAAATGGGCCACGGCCGGGCGATGCTGACCCTGGCGCCGGAACTGCAGATGCAGGTGGCCAGACAGGTGGTGGCCAAGTCCCTGTCAGTTCGCCAGACCGAAGCCCTGGTACGCCGGGTCCAGCAGGAAACCCCGGACAGCAAATCCCGGAATAAGGGAGCCGTGGACCCCAACATTCGTGCCTTGCAGGACGATCTCGCCGAACGTCTGGGCGCCAGGGTGTCTATCGATCACGGTCAGCGGGGTAAAGGCAAACTGGTGATCGAGTACACCAGCCTCGATGAACTGGACGGCATCCTCAACCACATCAAATAACCCTTACTGCTTTGGTCGGCAAACCGCTGAACCGGTGTCATCCTTTGGTACCGCAGTGGTTTTCATGACCACTGCGCACGCGTGCCCTATACAGGTGCGTCAGGGGCCTTTCAGGTGCACCACTGCCAGTTTCTGAAAAACCTGACTTGATCTATGTCAATTTCATGCCCGCTCAGGGATTGCATCTTGAAGCGAGATAAACTTACCGGTTGTATTGAACCCCAAAACATTAACACCTATAATCCCCGTGCCTTGAGGTTAGAGTCTCAGAAAGCGCCCGCTCGCAACAGGTGACAGACAGCATGAGACAGTGGTTTTCCGGCCAACCGGGTCGACCAGCAGACAGAACCCGGCCACCATTTTACCGGTTGGTGTGGGTCCAGTTGGCACTGTCTTTGGGCATCGCCCTGATTGCGTACATTGCGGCCGGTTCAGTGGCTGGCTACTCGGCGCTATTTGGCGGGCTGATCTACGCTGTTCCCAACGCGTTGTTTGCAAGACAAGTCTTCGCGTACCGGCCAGCAAAGGCAATAGGCCGGATTGTGCGTTCATTTTACTGGGGTGAAGTGGTCAAGCTTTCACTTACCTCGGTCCTGTTCAGCGCAGTGTTTATATGGGCCAGGCCCCTGGAAATCGGGGTGCTTTTTTTTGCCTTTATCCTGGTAATGATCACGAATTTATTGGCCCCCGCGCTGTGGGGCTCTCACTCTTTACAAAATAAGGCTTGAGAGAAGGACATGGCAGGCGAAACCCTTACCGCACCTGAGTATATCGAGCACCACCTGACCAACCTGACGTTCGGTCAGTTGCCAGCGGGCTCCCGACCTGGTCAGGACCAGGCAATCTGGACCATGGCCCATAGCGGCGCGGAAGCGCAGCAGATGGGCTTCATGGCCATTCATGTCGACATGATCGGCTGGTCCATCGTGTTGGGCCTGGTTTTCTTCGTGATGTTCCGCAAGGTCGCCAAGACCATGACCAGCGGCGTTCCCAGTGGTCTGCAGAACTTCGTTGAAATGGTCGTGGACTTCGTCCAGGACAACGTCAAGAGCATGTTCCCCTACAAGAATCCGCTGGTTGCGCCGATGGCGCTGACCATTCTGGTCTGGGTTTTTCTCATGAACTTCATGGACCTGATTGCGGTCGACCTGCTGCCCTGGATTGCCCAACTGGTGGGCGTACACCTGCTCGGCGTCGAAGCCCATAATGTGTTTTTCAAGGTGGTGCCCTCAACCGATCCCAATATTACCCTGGGCATGGCGGTCGATGTCTTCCTGCTGATCCTGTTTTTCAGTATCCGGGAGAAGGGCCTCGGCGGCTTCATCGGAGAGCTCACCATGCATCCGTTCAGCAGCAAGAATAAGGTGCTGCAGGTGCTGTTCATTCCGGTCAATTTCGTGCTCGAGTTCGTAAACCTGATCGCCAAGCCGGTATCCCTCGGTCTGCGGCTTTTCGGTAACATGTACGCTGGCGAAATGATCTTTATCCTGATCGCGTTGATGTACAGCACCAACCCGGTGCTGGGCATTTTCGGCGGCGGTCTTCAGGTCGTCTGGGGCCTGTTCCACATCCTGATTATTTCGCTGCAGGCCTTTATATTCATGGTTCTCACCATTGTCTATATGGCACAGTCTTTCGAGACCAGTGAAAGTCACTAAAGTAACCAAAGCAATCAATGATCAACCACTAAACGGGAGATAAGACAGTGAGTGAAGCACAAGCTCTAATCATTTTGGCAAGCGGTATTCTGATGGGCCTGGCGGCCGTAGGCGCGGCCATCGGTGTTGGTATTCTGGGCAGTAAGTTTCTGGAAGGCGGTGCCCGTCAGCCAGAACTGATCCCCATGCTGCGTACCCAGTTTTTCGTTGTAATGGGTCTGGTTGACGCCGTTCCCATGATTGGCGTCGGTTTGGGTCTGTACATCCTGTTCGTAATGGCAGGCTAAGTACCCGAAAACCACCTTATTCATTCCATATACTGGAGAAGCGGTGTGAGTTTTAACCTTACATTTATCGGTCAAATGATCGCGTTTGCCGTGTTTGTATGGCTATCCATGCGCTATGTATGGACTCCGATCACCAAAGCCATGGACGAACGGCAGGAAAAAATTGCCGATGGCTTGAGCGCAGCAGACCGCGCCAATCGTGATCTGGAGCTGGCTCAGGAAAAAGCTGAGCAGGAGCTGAGGCAAGCCAAGCGGCAAGCAGCGGAGATCATTGAGCAAGCCAATCGTCGTTCCGCTCAATTGGTCGACGAGGCGAAACAGAATGCGCGTCTGGAAGGAGAGCGCCTGCTGACCCAGGCTCGCGCTGAGGTTGATCGTGAACAAAACAGCGCGAAGGAAGTTCTTCGTGCCGAACTGGCTTCACTGGTCATCCAGGGTGCAGAGAAGATTCTGGAATCCTCTGTCGACGCCAAAGTTCATAGCGAGATGCTGGATAAGCTTTCTGCGCAATTGTAAACGAGGTTTGACATGGCAGAGTTGATAACGCTAGCCCGGCCTTACGCCAACGCCGTGTTTGCAGCAGCGCAGCAGTCAGAGCAGATGGACGAATGGTCAGACATGCTGGCCTTCGCCGCCGCGGTGGCCAGTGACTCGCAAGCAAAGGCGCTGGTTACCCATCCGACACTTCCGGATGAGCAGAAGGCGGCGGCATTTGCGGATTTCTGCGAAGGCAAGTTGTCTGAACAGGGGCAGAACCTGATAGCGCTCCTGGCTGAGAACAGACGTTTGCTTCTCTTGCCGGAAATCATGGTCCTGTTCGAGGGGTTGCGGTCGCAGCTTGATCGGTCCGTCAGTGTTGAACTGACAACGCCTATCGAACTGACGGAAGAACAGCAGGGCAAGCTGGTCGAGGCTCTCTCCCGTAAGCTGGACCGCAAAGTGAACCTGTCTACCGCTATGGATAAAACGCTCATTGGTGGGGTCGTGATTCGCGCGGGCGACGTGGTCATCGACGCCTCTGTTCGGGGTAAGCTGAAGAAATTAGCGGAAGCGATCGGCTCCTGATTTCAGATAACGGTTTGAGGATAAAGGCATGCAGCAACTGAATCCATCCGAGATCAGTGACATCATCAAGAAGAGGATCGAAAAACTCGATATCTCTTCCGAAGCACGCAATGAAGGCACCATTCTGTCTGTATCGGACGGCATCGTGCTCATTCACGGTCTCGCTGACGTTATGTACGGCGAGATGATTGAATTCGACAACGGCGTGTTCGGCATGGCGCTCAACCTTGAGCGTGATTCCGTCGGCGCGGTTGTCCTCGGTGACTACGAAGACCTGGCGGAAGGCCAGAAGGTTCGTTGTACCGGCCGCATCCTGGAAGTGCCGGTAGGTCCGGAACTGCTGGGACGCGTGGTTGACGGTCTGGGTAATCCGATCGATGGCAAGGGTGATCTGGGCGCGGCCCTGACCTCCCCCATCGAGAAAGTGGCACCCGGCGTTATCGCCCGTCAGTCGGTTGATGAGCCGGTGCAGACCGGTCTCAAGGCCATCGACACCATGGTGCCGATTGGTCGTGGTCAGCGGGAGCTGATCATCGGCGACCGTCAGATCGGTAAAACAGCCGTTGCCATCGACGCGATCATCAACCAGAAAGATACCGGTATCAAGTGTATCTACGTAGCGGTCGGGCAGAAGCAGTCCTCCATCGCGGCGGTTGTGCGCAAGCTCGAAGAACACGGCGCTATGGCTCACACCATCGTGGTTGCTGCAGGTGCTGCCGATCCGGCCGCCATGCAGTTCCTGGCGCCCTACGCCGGCACCTCCATGGGTGAATACTTCCGGGATCGTGGCGAAGACGCGCTGATCGTATACGATGACCTCAGTAAGCAGGCCGTGGCTTATCGCCAGATCTCCCTGCTGCTGCGTCGTCCGCCGGGCCGTGAAGCCTACCCGGGTGACGTCTTCTACCTGCACTCTCGTCTGCTGGAGCGTGCGTCCCGCGTTAACGCCGATTACGTTGAGCAACTGACCAACGGTGAAGTGACAGGCAAGACCGGTTCTCTGACAGCCCTGCCGATCATCGAAACACAGGCCGGTGACGTGTCTGCGTTCGTTCCGACCAACGTGATCTCGATCACCGACGGTCAGATCTTCCTTGAGACCAACCTGTTCAACTCCGGCATCCGTCCGGCGATGAACGCTGGTATCTCGGTATCGCGGGTCGGTGGTTCAGCACAGACCAAGATCATGAAAAAGCTCGGCGGCAACATCCGTCTGGCCCTGGCCCAGTACCGGGAACTGGCGGCATTCGCCCAGTTTGCATCGGATCTGGACGAGGCCACCCGTAAGCAGCTCGAGCACGGTCAGCGCGTGACTGAACTGATGAAACAGAACCAGTACAGCCCGATGTCGGTGGCTGAAATGGGGACTGTTCTGTACGCAGCCAACGAAGGCTTCCTGGATGACGTTGATGTGGAAAAGGTTGTGGCATTTGAAGCAGCCCTGATGAGCTACATGCGAGGCGAACAGGCCGAGCTGCTGGCGCAGATCAACGAAAAAGGCGATTACAACGATGAAATCGCTGCAAGCCTGAAAGCTGCAATCGAGAAATTCAAGAACACCCAGACCTGGTAACCGGAAGGCCCGTCCGCGGACGGGCCTGCCAGCTTCGGGCAGGGGTGTCTAACTTGATAAGGCAGTGAGTTATGGCCGTCGGAAAAGAAATACGTAACCAGATTTCAAGCATCAAAAGCACGCAGAAGATCACCAGCGCCATGGAAATGGTCGCAGCGAGCAAGATGCGCAAGGCGCAGGAGCGTATGCAGCGGACCCGTCCGTATGCAGAGAAAATGCGGCAGGTGATCAAGCATGTCGCCAGAGCCAATCCGGAGTACCGGCACCCCTTCATGGTGGACCGGGAAGTCAACCGGGTCGGCTTTATTGTCGTGTCCACGGATCGTGGTCTTTGCGGTGGCCTCAACGGCAACCTGTTCAGGTCCCTGGTTCGCGAGATGCGTGCGTGGAAAGACAAAGGCGTCGAAGCTGACCTGTGCGCCATTGGTCAGAAGGGTGCGTCTTTCTTTCGGAGCTATGGCGGCAACGTTGTTGCGGCACTGACCCATATCGGTGACAGCCCAAGTTCTGAAAAACTCATCGGCAACGTCAAGGTTATGCTGGATGCCTTCGAGGAAGGCAAGATCGATCGTCTGTTCCTGGTGAGCAACGAGTTCGTCAACACCATGACCCAGAGCCCTCAGGTGGAGCAGTTGCTGCCCCTGCCCGAGGACGACTCTGAAGAAAAAGAGATCAAGAGCCAGTGGGATTATCTCTACGAGCCCGATGCCCGACCGATTCTTAACGGTCTCCTGACACGGTACATTGAATCCCAGGTGTATCAGGGTGTTGTGGAAAACCTGGCGTGCGAACAGGCCGCGCGGATGATCGCGATGAAGAGCGCGACAGATAACGCCGGGAGCATCATTGATGAGCTGCAACTGGCCTATAACAAGGCGCGTCAGGCAGCCATTACCCAAGAGATATCGGAGATTGTGAGCGGTGCCGCTTCGGTCTGATCCGGCCCACAATCCAACTGGTTTTATTGACTATCAAGATAACGAGGAACCGAGCATGAGTAGCGGACACATCGTTCAGATCATTGGCGCGGTTATCGACGTGGAATTTCCACGTGACTCCGTTCCCAAAGTTTATGACGCACTGCTGCTTGAAGGTGGCGAGACAACCCTGGAAGTTCAGCAGCAGCTGGGTGACGGTGTTGTACGGACCATCGCCATGGGCAGCACAGAAGGCCTCAAGCGTGGCCTGAAGGCTGAGAATACCAACAAGCCGATTTCGGTGCCGGTTGGCACCAAGACCCTCGGGCGCATCATGGATGTGCTCGGTCGTCCGATCGACGAACAGGGCGAGATTGGCGAAGATGAGCGCTGGGCGATTCACCGCAAGGCGCCAGGCTATGCCGATCAGGCTGCCTCTGCCGACCTGCTGGAAACCGGCATCAAGGTTATCGACCTCATCTGCCCGTTCGCCAAGGGCGGTAAGGTTGGTCTGTTCGGTGGTGCCGGTGTGGGCAAGACCGTCAACATGATGGAACTGATCAACAACATCGCTAAAGAGCACTCCGGTCTGTCTGTGTTCGCCGGTGTGGGTGAGCGGACCCGGGAAGGTAACGACTTCTACTATGAAATGAAGGAGTCCAACGTTCTCGACAAGGTTGCCATGGTTTACGGCCAGATGAACGAGCCCCCAGGAAACCGTCTGCGTGTGGCCCTGACCGGTCTCACCATCGCCGAGAAGTTCCGGGATGAAGGCCGCGACGTTCTGCTGTTCGTTGACAACATCTACCGTTACACACTGGCCGGTACCGAAGTATCCGCGCTGTTGGGCCGGATGCCGTCCGCGGTTGGTTATCAGCCTACCCTGGCCCAGGAAATGGGTGAGTTGCAGGAGCGTATCACCTCCACCAAAGACGGCTCGATCACGTCCATCCAGGCGGTCTATGTACCAGCGGATGACTTGACTGACCCGTCGCCTGCGACCACCTTCTCGCACCTGGATGCGACTGTGGTACTGAGCCGTGACATCGCCTCCAAGGGTATCTACCCGGCGATCGATCCGCTGGATTCCACCTCCCGTCAGCTGGATCCGCTGGTCATCGGCAACGAGCATTACGAGGTTGCCCGTGGTGTGCAGACCAACCTGCAGCGCTATAAGGAACTGAAAGACATTATTGCGATTCTGGGTATGGACGAGCTGTCAGAAGACGACAAGCTGACCGTTGCCCGGGCCCGTAAGATCGAGCGTTTCCTGTCCCAGCCGTTCCACGTTGCTGAAGTGTTTACCGGTTCCCCCGGTAAGTACGTTTCCCTCAAGGAAACCATCAGCAGCTTTAAGGGCATCCTGAATGGTGACTATGACGAATTGCCCGAGCAGGCGTTCTACATGGTTGGTACTATTGAGGAAGCGGTCGAGAAAGCGAAGGAACTGAAGAGCAAGGCCAAGAAATAATCTTGGCTTGAGCTCTTGTTTCCGGATCGATCAAAGAGGCAACTGACATGGGTATGACCGTGCATTGTGATGTGGTAAGTGCCGAAACAAAGATCTATTCCGGATTGGTGGAAATGCTGATCGCTGCGGGTTCTGAAGGTGACCTGGGTATTGCCCCGGGTCACGCCCCGCTGCTGACCGAGCTGAAGCCGGGCCCCATTCGGATCATCAAGCAGGGCGGTGAGGAAGAAATTCTTTACGTGTCCGGCGGATATCTGGAGGTCCAGCCCAATCTGGTGACTTTGTTGGCGGACACCGCGGTTCGTGCAAAGGATGTGGACGAAGCAGCCGCACTCGAGGCTCAGAAAGAAGCCGAGAAAGCACTTGCCAACCAGACCGGCGAGTTCGAATACTCCCGTGCCGCTGCAGAGCTGGCCGAAGCTGCTGCCCAGCTTCGTACCATCCAGCAGCTGCGTAACAAAATGCGCTGAGCATTTCTGTTCCGGGTTTGCCGAACACCGAAGCCGCATCCTGAACGGCTGGAAGACCAACGCCTGGCGTTGGCGCTCCGGCCAGTAAGGATGCGGTTTTTTTATTTTGTGATAACAGACATTCATTACTCCGGGAGCCTGACCATTCCATGAGCCCGTTACACGTTGTCATTCTGGCCGCCGGCCAGGGTTCACGAATGAAATCCGCCCTGCCCAAGGTACTGCACCCGATAGCCGGCCGCCCGATGCTGCATCACGTCATTGCCACGGCCAGACAGCTTGGGGCTGAAAAGATCCACACGGTGATCGGGCATGGCGCTGACAAGGTTCGGGAAGCGACGAATGAGGCATCGGTAAACTGGGTGACCCAGAGTGAACAGCTTGGCACCGGCCACGCCGTCGCCCAGGCACTTCCGGATCTTCCGGATGACGCCCGGGTCCTGGTGCTCTATGGCGACGTTCCCCTTACCCGCCATGAAACCCTTGAGGCTCTGGTGGGCCAGCTCGACGATCAGACCCTGGCGCTGCTGACGGTCACCATGGACAATCCCCAGGGCTACGGCCGTATCGTTCGCAACGCCGAGGGCGAGGTGCAGCGCATCGTTGAGCAGAAAGACGCTAGCCCGGAACAGCAACAGATCCGCGAAGTGAATACCGGTATCCTGGCGGTGTCTGCCAGGCACCTGAAAGCCTGGCTCCCGGCCCTCTCCAACAGCAATGCCCAGGGGGAATACTATCTTACCGACATCATTGCCATGGCGGTGGCCCACGGCCTGAGCGTTTCGGTGTCGCAGCCGGAGAATCCTTACGAAGTCCAGGGCGTGAATAACCGTCTGCAACTGGCGGAACTGGAACGCTGGTTCCAGCGCCGTGAGGCAGACCGGCTGATGACAGAAGGCGCCACCCTGGCCGATCCCGCGCGGCTTGATGTACGTGGTGAGCTGACCATCGGTAACGACCTGTGGATCGACGTGAACGTGGTGTTCGAGGGCAAGGTCACCCTTGGCAGCAACGTATCCATTGGTCCGGGCTGCGTGATCAAGGATGCCACCATTGCCGATGGTTCCGAGATCAAGGCCAACAGTGTCATCGAAGGCGCAACCATTGGCACCAATGCCCAGATCGGGCCGTTTGCCCGTATCCGCCCGGGCACTGAACTGGCAGCAAATACCAAAGTGGGCAACTTTGTGGAAACCAAAAAGGCCATCGTCGGCGAGGGCAGCAAGATCAACCACCTCAGCTACGTGGGTGATGCCTCACTGGGCCGTAATGTGAATGTGGGTGCAGGAACCATCACCTGTAATTATGATGGTGTAAACAAGTATCGAACGGTATTGGGTGACGATGTATTTGTCGGCTCCAACACCTCCCTGGTGGCCCCGGTAACGGTTGCCGCAGATGCCACCATTGGCGCCGGCTCGACGATTACCCGGGATGTCGCGGAGAGTGAACTGGCGGTGGCCCGGGGCCGGCAACGCAATATTTCCGGTTGGGAAAAGCCCCGGAAACACTGATTCAAACGATCAACAGGCAGGTAGAGCAGCATGTGTGGAATAGTAGGCGCGGTTTCGGAACGGGACGTCCAGGGCATCCTTCTTGAGGGTCTGCGCCGTCTGGAATACCGGGGGTACGACTCTGCCGGTATGGCCGTGATTGGTGGCGATCACAGTGTCCAGCGGGCCCGGGAAGTGGGCAAGGTCGCCTCCCTGGCCGATGTCATGAAGGCCAATCCGCTCTCCGGTCACCTGGGCATCGCCCACACCCGCTGGGCGACCCATGGTGAACCGTCACAGGTTAACGCCCATCCGCACATGTCTGGCAATCGTCTGGCCATTGTTCACAACGGCATCATCGAAAACTATCAGGAGCTGCGTCAGGAACTGCGCGACGACGGCTTCGAGTTTACCTCGCAGACCGACACCGAAGTGGTCGCGCACCTGATTGAGAAGAACTACCGCACGCTGGGCAACCTCCATGATTCCGTCCGGGCCGCCATTGCCCGGCTGCGTGGTGCTTATGCGCTTGCAGTCGTGCATTCGGATGAGCCGGACCACCTGGTGGTATGCCGGGAAGGCAGCCCGCTGGTGATTGGCGTCGGTATTGGAGAAAACTTCATCGCCTCGGATCAGTTGGCTCTGCTACCGGTAACGGATCGGTTCATGTTCCTCGAAGAGGGCGATATCGCCGACATCCGCAAGGACAGCGTGACCATTCTGGACCGCGAAGGCCAGGCTGTGGAACGCGAGGTTACCCGTTTCGAGCATGGTGCCGATTCCGCCGACAAGGGCGAATACCGCCACTTCATGCTCAAGGAAATCTACGAGCAGCCCAGAGTCATCAAGGCCACCATGGAAGGCCGGGTCACCAAGACCCGGGTACTGGAACAGGCCCTGGGTACCGAAGCAGAGAACCTGCTGGACAACGTCCGGCACGTGCAGATTATTGCCTGCGGCACCAGCTACCACGCCGGCATGGTTGCCAGGTACTGGATTGAGGAGCTCGCCGGCGTGCCCTGCTCCGTGGAAGTGGCGTCCGAATTCCGCTACCGCAAGCACGTGATCCAGCAGGACACCCTGTTCCTCTGCATCTCCCAGTCCGGTGAGACCGCCGATACCCTGGCGGCCCTGCGCCAGGCCAAGAAAGCCGGTTTCCGGGCGGCGCTGGGGATCTGTAACGTACCTGGCAGTTCCCTGGTACGGGAATCGGATCTGGTAATCATGACCCAGGCCGGCCCGGAAATTGGCGTGGCGTCTACCAAAGCCTTCACCACCCAGTTGACCGCCCTGCTGATCTTCACCCTGGCCCTGGCCCGCCACAATGGTTTGCCGGAGGAGAAGGAGACAGAAATCGTCGAGGCCATCCACCGGCTGCCGGGGCAGGTCAGTGACGTCCTGGCCCTGGACGGTGAAATTGCCGAAATGTCCAAGGCTTTCATGGACAAGAACCACAGCCTGTTCCTGGGCCGCGGCTCGCAGTTCCCTGTGGCTTTGGAGGGCGCCCTTAAGCTGAAGGAAATCTCCTACATCCACGCCGAAGCCTACCCGGCTGGCGAGCTCAAGCATGGCCCCCTGGCCCTGGTGGACAGCGAAATGCCGGTGGTCACTGTTGCACCGAACAACGACCTGGTGGAAAAACTCAAATCCAACCTGGAAGAAGTGCGCGCGCGCGGCGGAGAGCTGTTCGTATTCGCCGATAAACTGGCGGGTGTGAAGCCGGAAGAGGGCATCCATGTGATGCAGCTTCCGTCAGTACATCCGATTACCGCCCCGATCGTGTACACGGTGCCGTTGCAGCTGCTGTCCTACCATGTGGCGGTGCTGAAGGGTACGGATGTGGATCAGCCGCGCAACCTGGCGAAAAGCGTGACGGTGGAATAGTCGATATTCTTCCGGAGACAAAAATAACGTTTCTGTGCAAACAGCAAAGTCTACCCTGAAATAGAACGCCCCCTGGAGGCCATCCAGGGGGCGTTTATCTTAACCATGTCCGATATTCCCAACCGTCATGACCAGCCAACGGGCTGGAAACGGCCGTCCCCAGCCGAAAAATCCGGTTTGTTAAGCTCTGCTTACCTTTTCGTTAAGACTACCTCATTGAAAACAGCCCGGGTAAAGTCAAGTATGGATTTCCACAACGCCGTATCAGCATCGAGCTGACAACGGTGTTTATGAACTTGAGAAGACAACAAATCCAATCGCTCTCAGGAGATCACCATGACGTTTCTTAGCAAAAAACTTATCACCGCTTCCATCCTCGCAGCCTGCGTCGGCACTAGTGTCCAGGCTGAGCAGCTCATTTTTGCTCACGGCGCTAATCCCGGAAATCCCCGTTACGAGGCCGCTGAAGTGTTCGCCGCGATCGTGCCGTCCTGCGCTCCGGATATGAACGTGAGGGTTGCACCGTCCGCCACCATGGGTGACGACGCTGAAATGCTGACATCCGCCACGGCCGGAATTATTCAGATGACCGCCAACTCCCAGGGAACCCTTGCCCAGATTGTGCCTGAGGTGGGCATGCTGGGGCTGCCTTTCCTGTTTGATAACGAGATGGAGGTATGGCGGGTTCTGGACGGACCTATCGGCGACAAACTAGACAAACTCGCACAGGAGTCCGGACTCAAGATTGTGACGTTCTGGGATAACGGCTTTCGCCACGTAACTCACGTCAGCAAGTTCGTGAAGACCCCCGCCGACCTGGAAGGCATGAAAATCCGGACCCCACCGGATCAGGTCGCGATCGATATCTTCAAGGCACTGGGCGCCAACCCGGCACCGCTGGCCTGGAGTGAGCTGCCAACGGCGCTGCAGAGTGGCACCTTCGATGGTCAGGAGAATCCGCTAACCAATATCTACTCCGCCAATCTGCATGAAATCACCCCCTACATTTCGTTGACGGGGCATCAGTATCAGAGCACACCCGTGGTCGCTGGCCTTGGGTGGTGGAATTCCTTGCCGGACGAGACTCAAGTCTGTATCACCAAGGCGGCTAAGCATGCCGGCTGGTATCAACGGGGTCGGAACTATATTCTGAACGAGAACCTGAAGGCGACCATCAAGAACGAGGGTGGCAAGTTCGCCGAGGTTGATCACGCTGCCTATGTCGACGCCGTGGCGCCGGTGTATGAGAAGTATGAACAGGAATTCGGATCGTTTATTGCTGATCTGAGAAAAGCGGCGGATCAGTGATGACTGCGTTTGAGGTGTCTACCGTGAACCTGCCAAAACAGGAGAAGCCAGAGCACCATTGCTCTGGCTTCGTGAAGGGGCTGTCTGATCGCCTGGTTCGGATGATGTACCTGTCCGGGGCGGCTGTTGTTGTCACCACGCTGGTGACGATGTTTGTCGCCATCCTGCTGAACGTGGTGCTCCGATATTTCTTCGGGGGCGGCCTAACCTGGGCTTATGAGATCCCGGCGATCCTGTTTCCCTGGACCGTGGCCGGCGGCATGGTGATGGCGTCTGCGCAAGGGCGTCATATCACGGTGGACCTGATTCCGGGGCTGCTGTCGGAGAGCTTTTCGCGAGTTCTGGCGGGTACGGTCAACCTGTTCGTGAGCGCCGTGTCGGTCGGAGTGGTTTACTACTCCATGCCGATCATCAAAGCGTCTCAGTACAGCAGGCTCGCTGAAACCGGCATTCCTCAGATCTATGGCTATTCAAGTCTGGTGTACGCGTTTTCATTGATTGCGCTGATCGGCCTTCTTTCAGCCATCGAGTACCTCATCGGCAACCGGGCATTGGCCCAAGACCCTACAGCAAAGAATTACAGCTGAGGCGGGGGAATAAACTATGGCGACTTTACTGATTTGGGTTTTTCCTGTTCTGCTTCTGGTGTCAGTGCCAGTTGCATTCGCGATGATCGGTGCGTCGGGTATCGCCCTGATGTTCGAGGGCCAGTCGCTTGCGGTTCTCGCACAACGGCTGTATACCCCCACCCAGAGCTTCCCGATGCTGGCGATCCCGTTCTTTATTCTCGCCGGCAGCCTGATGATGTCCGGGCGTTTCGGTGAGCATCTGGTGGATTTTGCCAAGCTGCTGGTCGGGCGTTTCCGTGGTGGTATGTGCCATGTAAGCGTGGTGGGGTCCGTGATGTTTGGCGGGGTGTCGGGCTCCGCCGTTGCGGATGCCTCGGCCCTGGGCAATGCATTGATTCCGGTACAGAAAAAGGAAGGTTATCCGGCGGGTTTCGCAGCGGCGGTGAACGCCTCGTCGTCCACCGTGTCGGTGCTGATTCCACCGTCGATACCTCTGATTCTGTATGGTCTGGTGTCCAATACCTCCATCATTGATCTGTTTGTGGCCGGTATACTCCCGGGCGTCCTGCTGGGCGTCGGTATGCTGGCACTGACTTGGTTCGCCGCCGTACGGAGAGGCTTTCCGCCATCTGAGGTCGTGGGTGGCTGGACGAAGTGGAAGTCGGAGCTGAAGCATGCCTTTCCGGCTTTGCTGATGCCAATCTTCGTGATCGGTACGTTGCGCTTCGGCATTGCGACGCCCACCGAGGTGAGCGTGATGGCGGTTGCCTATGCCCTGCTGGTCGGCTCGGTTATCTATCGGGATATGAACTGGAAGGGAATCTTGCGGGCCATTCTGGAGACCGGCGTGATGACCGGGGCGGTTATGGTGATCATCATGGCGTCCTCCATTATTCAGTGGATTCTGACGCTGGAGCAGGTCCCCCAGGAACTGGCCGCCTGGGTGACCGGGTCGCTTTCTGAGCCGTGGCAGGTCATTCTGGCCATGAATGTGATCATGCTGTTGGTGGGTACGTTCCTGGATTTACCAGCGGCGGTGCTGCTTCTCGGGCCGCTGTTTACCGGAATCGCCGCCGCCATCGGGCTTGACCCCGTTCAGCTTGGACTGATCATGGTGGTCAACCTGGCGATCGGCCTGTATACGCCCCCAGTTGGGACAACGCTGTATATATCTTCGACAATAGCCAAGGCATCCGTTGGCAGTGTCGTGAAGGAACTGGTTCCGTTTTATCTGCTGGCGATTGCGATCCTTGCCCTGATCAGCTACGTACCCGCGTTAACGATTTACTGACCTGGCCAGAACCACGCCGCTATCGGCGGTGTGGTTCTATTTCTGAAACGAGATATTGTTGAAGGCATCCGGGATGTTGTTGACCGCGATGTCATGGCTTTGCAGAAACGCCGAGATCGTCTTCTCATGCTCCTCCGCCTCCTCAATGATCCAGTTCCTGAAAACCTGAACCAGCTTGCGGCTTCGGTGACGGCTCGGGCTGACAATCCAGTAGGCCGGAAAATTCACCGCGCCCAGTTCGGGTACGAGGGGGACCAGAGAGCCATCCAGTAACTCCTGTGTGGCCAGCGTGGTTGATTCCAGCACCACGCCGACATCATTAACCGCCTGTTGCAGGGCCATCGATGACCGGTCGAATCGCAGCGCGGCAGACTTGAAGGAGCGGACGATTCGGTGACCCGCCAGCCAGTTATCCCACTGAATGACCGCTTTTACGCTATCGATCAGCCGTGCGTTCTGCAGCATCTCCCGGTCATCCGGCCCGTGTTCCTCGCGTAGTTTCAAGCGGTAAGACGGGCTGCACAGGGGCAACACATAGTCAGACAACACCACCTCGCAGTGCAGCCCATCCCAGGGGGTTGGACTGTAGCGGATATCGAAGTCGACGACTTCCCGTTCAAAGTTGGATGGGTCAGGACTGGCATCGATTCTCAGGTCCCACTCCGGATTCTGCGATATAAACCCCGCCAGTCTGGGCCCCAGCCATCGAACGGCAAAACTCGGCATGATTCGAACGATGAGCTGGTGACTGTCTCGTTGCCGGGAAACGGTCTGCCGGGCATCACGCAATAGCCCAAAGGCGGAGGTGACAGCCATAAACAACTGCTCCCCTTCCAGGGTCAGACTTAGCTGGCGTTTATCCCGGCGAAACAGGCTTACTCCAAGCATTTCCTCCAGCAGTTTGATTTGCTGACTGACGGCCGAAGGCGACACCTTGAGGTCGTCGGCCGCCCTGGCAACACGTCCGTGCCGTGCCACCGCCTCAAAATAGATCATGCCATTCAGGCTGGGATCCCGGGACATAACGTCACCAACCTCGTTCGTCGTTGTTGTGTTGAATGGTCCTGGTCGCCATCCCAGGTGGCGATCATTTGTTAAGTATAGGTTAACAGACGCTTAAGACCAGCTGATTGAATAAAAAGACACAGAGAAGAGAATGGATAACGACAACGACCAAGAATACGACCTGAAAAATACCTCGAGCAAAACAAGAGATATCACCATGACTACCAACTTAACCCATGGCGCCCAACCGAGCCTCGCCCAGCGGGCCTGGAATATTCGTCACAAATCCCTGCTTATGGGCGCCGTTCAGAAGCAGGGGTATGTCGGTCAGGCGCTCGGTGTCTCCGATGTGCTGGCTGTCTCCTATTTCCATGCCATGACGTTCCATCCGGAAGACCCGGAGTGGGAAGGTCGTGACCGCTTCCTGTTGTCCATCGGCCACTACGCAATTGCCCTTTACGCCGCGCTGCTGGAAGCCGGGATTCTGCCTGAGTATGAGCTTGAAACCTATGGCACCGACGACAGTCGCCTGCCCATGTCCGGCATGGCTTCCTACACACCCGGTATGGAAATCACCGGTGGTTCCCTCGGCCACGGGCTGGGTATTGGCGTGGGTATGGCCCTGGGCCTGAAGCGCAAGCGGTCTGCCTCGTTTGTTTACAACCTGATGTCCGATGGTGAACTGAACGAAGGCTCAACCTGGGAAGCGGCCATGTCTGCCGCCCACCATAAGCTGGACAATCTGATCTGCCTGGTGGATTTCAACAACCAGCAGGCCGATGGCAAATCCACCGAAACACTGAGCTCCGAACCCATTGATGGCAAGTTCGAGGCTTTTGGCTGGTACACCCAGCGGGTCGACGGCAACGACATCGAAGCGCTCGTCAAAGCGTTCGACAAGGCCCGCCATTACGACGGCGCCAAACCACGGGCCATTATCTGCGATACCAAAATGTGCAAGGGCGTTCCGTTCCTGGAGGCGCGTGAAATTACCCACTTCGTTCGCGTTGACGAGGAAGAGTGGGATCTGGCCCTGAGTGTGCTTGAGGAGGGAAAACCGTCATGAGTATGAGCCGCCGTCAATCCAAGTGGATACCCCGCAAGCCGGTAGACGCCAGTGAGCGCCAGTTGACTTCGGCGATGATCGCCTCGTTGTCTGCCGAGGGCATGCCAACGGTGTCCGCGCCTTTTGGTCACAAGCTAGTGGAGCTGGCCAAAGAACGCGAAGACATCGTGGGCCTCTCTGCCGACCTGGCCAAGTATACGGATTTGCATGTGTTCGCCGAGGCCTACCCGGACCGCTTCTACCAGATGGGCATGGCCGAACAGGTGTTCGTATCGGCTGCAGCCGGGCTGGCAAAAGAAGGTTTCACACCCTTTGCCACCACCTACGCCGTGTTCGCCTCTCGCCGTGCCTACGACTTTATTGCCATGGCCATTGCCGAGGACAACCTCAACGTCAAGATTTGCTGCGCCCTGCCTGGCCTTACCACGGGTTATGGGCCGAGCCACCAGGCGACAGAAGACCTGGCGATCTTCCGGGGCCTGCCCAACATGACCATTGTCGACCCATGCGACGCCCTGGACACCGAGCAGGCAGTGGAGGCCATCGCCGATCACAGGGGACCAGTCTACATGCGTCTGCTCCGTGGCAAGGTGCCGTCGGTGTTGCAGGAGATCGAGAACTACACATTCGAACTGGGCAAGGCCAAGTTGCTGCGCGATGGCGCCGACGTACTGTTCATCTCCTCCGGGTTCATGACCATGCGCACCCTGGAGGCGGCGGACAAACTGGCCAAAGACGGCATCCAGGCGGGCATTCTGCACACACCCACCATCAAGCCCCTGGATGTGGACACGATTCTTGAGCATTGCCGCAAGCCGGGTCGCCTGGTGATCACGGCGGAAAACCACACGGTGATTGGCGGCCTTGGGGAAGCGGTGGCCAGCACCCTGCTGCGCAATTCGGTCACCCCGGCGTTCCGCCAGATTGCCCTGCCGGACGAGTTCCTGGATGCCGGCGCGCTGCCGGTGCTGCATGACCAGTATGGCATTTCCACCGACGCGATCATCCGGCAGACCAAGGCCTGGCTGGGCTGATCAGCGTGCGATCGAACCACCCCGTTAACAACGACAAAAGAGTGAAGACATTATGAGTATTCTGAGCGGAAAGTTTGCCGTGATTACCGGCGCAGCCTCCAAAAACGGTCTCGGTAAGGCCACTGCCAGGCTGTTTGCCGAGCATGGCGCCACCGTTGCCATCCTCGATCTGGACCAGACAGCCGCGGACGAGGCGGCCCGGGACCTGGGCGAGCAGCACGTTGGCCTGGCCTGCAACGTGACCGACAGGGACGCCTGTCATACCGCCATCCACACGCTGATTGAGCGCTGGGGGCAGATTGACATCCTGGTCAATAACGCTGGCATCACCCAGCCCGTGCGCCTGCTGGACATCGAGCCCGAGAACTACGATGCCGTACTGGACGTGAACCTTCGGGGCACCCTGTACATGAGCCAGGCGGTTATCCCGCATATGCAGACGCGCAAGAGCGGCTCCATCGTAAACATTTCCTCCGTGTCCGCCCAGCGCGGTGGCGGCGTGTTCGGCGGTCCCCATTACTCGGCGGCCAAGGCCGGAGTGCTGGGACTGACCAAGGCAACGGCCCGGGATTTCGCGCCGGACAACATCCGGGCCAACGCGGTATGCCCCGGCTTTATTGCCACCGACATCACCGCCGGCAAGATGACCGAGGAGATGAACGCCAAGGTCATGGCGGGCATCCCCATGGGGCGCGCAGGCAAGGCCGAAGAAGTCGCCGGGTGCTGCCTGTTCCTGGCCTCTGAGCTGTCCAGCTATGTGACGGGCTCCGAAGTTGATGTGAACGGTGGTTCCCTTATCCACTGAGCCGGGCTCGCAACGTCTGACGATTTGGTACTCCTCTGAAGGATGGTCAGGCCATCCCTTTATGGCCGGAGCACGCCTCCGGCCTTTTTTCCCAGGCCTCTGGCCTTGTTTCAAGGGACGACGATCATGACACGCATTGTATTTCTGGATCGCGAAACCATCGGACCCAGCGTCAACCTGAACCGCCCCCGGGGCGACCACGACTGGGTATGCTACGACGCCACCGCCGAAGACCAGGTGGTCGAGCGGCTCCAGGGCGCCCAGGTCGCCATTACCAACAAGGTGCCGCTACGGCGTGCCACCCTGGAACAGTTGCCGGATCTGAGGTTCATCACCGTGGCGGCCACCGGTTACGACGTCATCGATACCGCGGCCTGTGCCGAGCTGGGCATCACTGTCTCCAATGTCCGGGGCTATGCGGTGAACACCGTGCCCGAACACACCATGGCCCTGATCCTGGCGCTTCGTCGCTCCCTGGTTGGCTACCGTCAGGATGTGATGGATGGCCAGTGGCAGGCGTCTGGCCAGTTCTGTTTCTTCAACCACCCGATCCGCGACCTGCGCGGCTCGAGGATCGGCATAATCGGCGCCGGTACCCTGGGCCGGAGCGTGGCCAAGCTGGCGGAAGCGTTCGGCATGATACCCCTGTACGCCGGCCGCAAGGGCGAGCGGGTCCGCGATGGGTCTTATACCCCGTTCGATGAGGTGCTGGAAACGGCCGATATCATCACCCTGCATGCCCCGCTGACCGACACCACCCGGGACCTGATTGCCCTGCCGGAATTCCGAAAAATGAAGCGCAGGCCCCTGGTCATCAATACCGGCCGGGGTGGTCTGGTCAACGAGGCGGACCTGGTGACGGCCCTGGACGAAGGACTGATTGCCGGTGCCGGCTTCGATGTCCTGACCCAAGAGCCGCCTGCGGATGACAACCCCCTGCTGACCATCCTGGATCGCCCCAATGTCATTCTGACACCGCACGTTGCCTGGGCCAGTGAGGAGGCCATGCAGTCCCTCTGGCAACAGGTCGTGGACAGCATTGAGGCCTTTCTGGGGGATGAACCGGTGCGCACGGTGGTTCATGCCAAGCGTCGTGACCTCGTCTGAGCGACCTCCTATGAAAATTCTGATTGCCCCGGATTCATTCAAGGAAAGCCTCACGGCCCGGCAAGCGGCCAGGGCCATCGCCGAAGGCTTTCGGGCGGTTGTGCCGTTGGCCGACCTGGTGGAACTGCCGGCAGGTGATGGCGGAGAGGGGACCGCCGAGGCCCTGGTCTCCGCCCGTGCTGGCGAATGGTTCTGTGAAACCGCCACCGGGCCACTTGGAGACCCGGTCCAGGCCAGGTGGGCCATGCTGGCGGATGGCCGCACGGCCATCATCGAGTGCGCGGCAGCCTCGGGGCTGTGTTTGATACCCCCGCAGGCACGGGATGCCTCCCTGACCACCACGCGGGGCACCGGCGAACTCATCACCAAGGCGCTTGATCGGGGCGCCCGGCAGTTTGTCATTGCCCTCGGTGGCAGTGCCACCAACGATGCCGGGGCCGGCATGCTCCAGGCCCTGGGCGCCCGATTCCTTGACGCCGATGACCGGGAGCTGCCACCTGGCGGCGCCGCCCTTGCCAATCTCCGGCGCATCGATCTTGACGCGCTTGACCCCAGACTGGCCGAGGTCCGGTTCCGGGTTGCCTGCGACGTGGATAACCCGCTGATTGGCGAACACGGGGCGTCCGCCACCTTCGGGCCCCAGAAAGGCGCCGACCCGGCGATGGTGAGTTATCTGGACGGCTGTCTGGAACGGTTTGCCGAGGTGGCGTTTAACACCACTGGCAGAAGGATTGTCGATCTCCCTGGCGCCGGCGCCGCCGGTGGACTGGGGGCGGCTTTCCTGGGCTTCTTCAATGCCGAATTGCGCCCGGGTATCGACATTGTGCTCGAGACGCTGGAATTCGACCGACACCTCGAAGGCGCTGATCTGGTGATTACCGGGGAAGGATGCCTGGATGGCCAGACGATGCGGGGCAAGACCCCGGTGGGTGTCAGCCGCAGAGCGAAGGCGGCTGGCGTTCCGGTACTGGCCCTCGCCGGCGCCGTCAACGAAGGCGCTGAGGCTCTGTTTGACCAGGGCATCGTGGCGGTCCACAGCATCGTCCGCCGCGCCACCACGTTGCCAGAGGCCCTGGCGCACGCCGAAGAGAATCTACGATTCGCCGCCCGCAACCTGGCGGCGACCTGGTACACCGGAATGGAAAATAACCGATGAACAACCCCGATTCCAAAAGCCTTGCCAACGCCATCCGATTTCTTTCAATTGATGCCATCGTAAAGGCCCAGGAGGGCCACCAGGGCGTGCCGCTGGGCATGGCGGACATTGCCACCGCCCTGTTTACCCGGCACCTGAAATTCAACCCCGCCGACCCGCACTGGCCGGATCGGGATCGGGTTGTGCTGTCCAACGGGCATGGCTCGATGCTGTTGTATTCGTTGTTGTATCTCACCGGTTACGAAAAGATCGGGCTGGACCAGATCGAGACCTTCCGGGAACTGGGCTCCCATTGCGCCGGCCACCCCGAGTTTGATATCGACAGCGGTATTGAAGTCACCACCGGGCCGCTTGGCCAGGGCATCTGCAACGCCCTGGGCATGGCCGTTACGGAGGCTTCGCTGGGCGCACGGTTTGGCGCGGACATTGTCGACCACCACACCTACGCCTTTGTTGGCGATGGCTGCCTGCAGGAAGGCATGGGCCAGGAAATGATTTCGCTGGCGGGCCACCTGCAACTGGGTAAGCTGATCCTGTTCTGGGATGACAACCGGATGACCGACGATGGCGACACCCGCCTCGCCATCAGCGAGAACTTGGCGGACCGGTTCCGGGCGGCGCACTGGCATGTGATTGAACTGGACGGGCACGATCTTGAGGCCGTCTCGGACGCCATTGCCGAGGCGAAAAAGGATCCGAGGCCCTCGATGCTGGCCTGCCGCACCGTGATTGGTTGCGGTGTACCACGGGTTCAGGGTACCCGTGGCGGCCACAGTGCCCGGCTGTCTTCCGAGGATTCGCGGGCGGCCCGGAAGCTCCTCGGCTGGCCCCACGCTCCCTTTTCCATCCCCGATGACATACTGGCCTGCTGGCGGGCATCGGGCCGCCGAAGCGAAGACGATTACGCCACCTGGCAGCAACGGCTGGACGCCATGCCCGCAGGACAGCGTGCCTACTTTGACCGGATTCTGGCCGGCGACCTGCCCCAGGGCTGGGAGACGGTCCTGCACGATTACAAACAGCGGGTGGTCGAGGAGAACACGCCCAGGCCGGGCATCAGCGCCTCGGCGGAAATCAACGATCTGCTGGTTGAGGTGCTGCCTGAACGGCTGGTGGCCTGTGCCGACCTTGAAGCGCCCACCTCCCACAAACGGAGTCTGAGCGCCTTCACGGCCGCTGATCGCTCCGGTTCCTATATCCACTGTGGCGTGCGTGAGCACATGATGGGCGCCATGGCCAACGGCATCGCCGCCCATGGCGGGGCGATCCCACTGTCGGTGACCTACCTGGCGTTTTCCGATTACCAGCGAGGGGCCATGCGGATGTCTGCATTGATGGGGCTTCCGGTCAATTACGTCTTCAGTCACGATTCCATCGGCGTTGGTAAAAACGGGCCGACGCACCAGCCGGTGGAGATCCTCGCCGCGCTACGCGCCATGCCCAACATGCGGGTGTTTCGACCCGCCGATGCCGTGGAAACCGCCGAGTGCTGGCAACTGGCCCTGGAGCACAAATCAGGACCCAATACCCTGGTGTTTGCCAAGCAGGAACTGCCCGTGGTTCGTCACACCCGGTTGGCGGAAAACCTTTCCAGCCGTGGCGCCTATGTGCTGCTGGAAGCCGAGGGCGGGGCACGGGCCGTTACCTTGCTGGCCACCGGATCAGAGGTTTCGGTCGCCCTGGCGGCCAGGGAAGAACTCCAGCGCAAGGGCCTGCCGACCGCCGTGGTTTCCATGCCGTGCTGGGAACTGTTTGATCAGCAGGAGCCTGGCTATCGCGAGCAAGTTCTTGGCCAGGAAACGGTTCGGGTGGGTGTTGAAGCGGCACTGCGTTTTGGTTGGGATAGATACTTGGGCACGGGCGGCTTTGTCGGCATGACGGGATACGGTGCTTCCGGTTCTGCCGGGGAGCTCTATGATCACTTTGGTATCAATCCTGCCGCGGTTGTGGCAGAGGTTGAGCGCAACCTTTGAAAAATCGGATGCCTACCGGCAGGGCAACACCGCCGGCCTGGGTGGGCGTTACGTGGCGTCCTGCTACAACAGCCTGGAGTTCTGTTACTTTGGCGCCAAACGCAACGTGAAGACGTCGGTGTCTTACCGGTTCAGATCCGCCGAAGCGGAGGTCAGGGAAATGGCGGTCATGTCCTGCTGCAGTTTTTTCAGCAGGTGCAGCAGGCTGACCCCGTCATCAAAGCTCATACTCTGTAGGGCCTGCTGATAGAATTCCGCAATCGTGCCCTGCAGGTTGTTCCAGAACACCTGGCCGCTGTCGGTCAGTTTTACCAGCCGGGCCCGGCCGTCGCTGGGGTCGGGTACGCGAACCACATGGCCGTCCCGCTCCATGCGCTTCAGAACGCCGTCCAGATTCTGCCGACTGACGAACAGGTATTCCTTGAGCTGATTGAAGGAGGTGCCTTCCTCGAACCCTTCCCGCGACAGCGCCCCCAGCACGGCCCATTGCACGGCGCTGATGCCCATTTCGTTCTGAACCTGCCGCTGCAGGATGTTGCCGGTCTGGAACAGCCGGAAAAACAGGCGGTTGGGTATGCCTCCGGATTCGTTGACGATCATTGGTTCTCCTGTTTCACGCTGCCTCACCCGGGCAGGTATTCGCGGGCGATGATGTTTTTCATGATCTGCGCGGTACCGTCGCCAATCTGCAGGCCAAGGACATCCCGCAACCGCTGGGCAAAGGGCAGGTCCTCGCCCCAGCCGGTATGGCCATGGGCCAGCAGGCACTGTTTCACCACGTCGAAAGCCAGCTTCGGCCCCCACCATTTGTTCATGGCGGCCTCGGCGTTGTGGGGCAGGTTGTTGTCCTTGAGCCAGAGCGCATGGTAACACTGCATGCGCGCGGCATGAACGTAGGTCTGGTATTCGGCCAGCGGATGGGTCAGGCCCTGGAAGGCTGACAGGTTCTGGCCGAAGGCTTTGCGCTCGGTCAGCCACTGCCAGGTTTCATCCAGGGATTGCTGGGCCACCGCCAGGCACTGCAGGCCGATCAGGGCGCGGCTGTAGTCGAAGCCCTGCATCACCTGTTTGAAGCCTTTGCCCTCGTCGCCCATCATGTTGTGGGCAGGTACTTCCACGTTGTCGAAGAAGATGGAGCCACGGCCAATGGCGCGCTGGCCGTTGTCTTCAAACCGGGTGGTGGTGATGCCCGGACTGTTCATCGGCACCAGGAAAGCGCTGATGCCGGAAGCCCGCTGCTCGACCGTGCCGGTGCGGGCGAAGACTACCGCCACGTCGGCCTGGTCGGCCATGGAGATGGAGGTTTTCTCGCCGTTGAGCACGTAAACGTCGTCCTTCTTCTCCGCCTTCAGGCGCAGGTTGGCGGCGTCGGAACCGCCGTGGGGCTCGGTCAGGGCGATGCAGGCCACTTTCTGGCCGGTGGTCATGCCGTGCAGCCACTCCTTCGCCAGGTCCGGCGCGGCGTGGCTGGCAATGATCTGGCCGTTCAGGGAGGTCAGCAGCGGAATGTAGCCAACGTTGAAATCGCCTTTGGAGATTTCCTCGATGATCAGGCCACTGGTGACACAGTCCATGCCACTGCCACCGAATTCTTCCGGCAGTTCACCACCAAGCAGCCCCATCTCGCCGAGCTGGCGGATGACATCCTTTTCGATGACACCTTCCTGATCCCGCTTGCGGTAGCCCGGAGCCAGCACCTCGGCGCTGAAGCGGGCCACAACGTCGCGAATCGCGTTCTGTTCTTCGTTAAATGCGAAATTCATGGTGTTCTCCGGGCGTTGTCGGTGACCCGGCGGCATGGGGCCGCCGGGGCGATTCGCTTACTTGTAGAATTTCCGGAAGTCCGGCTTGCGTTTTTCCTTGAAGGCTTTCACGCCCTCCTTTGACTCGTCGGTGTCGTAGTACAGGCTGAGGGCCTGCATGCCGAGTGCACCGATGCCGGCAATGTTGTCGCTGTCGGCATTGAACGAGCGCTTGGCGATGGTGAGAGCGGTGGGGCTCTTCTCAAGGATTTCCTCGCACCACTTCTGCACTTCCTCGTCCAGCTGCTCCGGCGGCACCACGGCGTTCACCAGGCCCCACTCCAGCGCCTGCTGTGCGCTGTACTTGCGGCACAGGTACCAGATTTCCCGGGCGCGCTTCTCACCGACGACCCGCGCCAGGTAGGCGGTGCCGAAGCCGGGATCCACCGAGCCGACTTTCGGGCCGACCTGGCCGAAGATGGCGGTTTCCGAGGCAATGCTCAGATCGCAGATCACGTGCAGAACGTGGCCGCCGCCGATGGCGAAGCCGTTGACCCGGGCGATCACCGGCTTGGGGACTTCGCGGATGGTGCGCTGGAGCTCTTCCACCGGCAGGCCGATCAGGCCGCGGCCGTCGTACTGGCCTTCGTGGGCGCCCTGGTCACCACCGGTGCAGAACGCCTTGTCGCCGGCACCGGTGAACACGATCACGCCGATGTCCTTGTTCCAGCCGGCGCGGTTGAAGGCGTCCAGCAGTTCCATGCAGGTCTGGCCGCGGAAGGCGTTGTAACGGTCCGGGCGATTGATGGTAATGGTGGCGACACCGTTGGTTTCGTCGTAGAGAATGTCTTCGTAGTTCATGATGCGTGCTCCTGATTCGTTGTCTTGATGTGTGGAAAGGGCCGCTTAGCCAGCCATGGTCAGGCCGCCGGACACACTGATCACCTGGCCGGTAATGAAGTTGGCGTCGTCACTGGCGAGCAGGGCGATGATGCCGGGGTAGTCTTCCGGCTGGGCCAGGCGCTTCATCGGCACGGCGTTACGGAAGGCTTCCAGCAGCTTCTCCGGGTTCGGCGCGGTTTCCGCCACGCCCTTGAGCAGCGCGGTGTCGGTGGGTCCGGGGCAGACCACGTTCAGGCACACGTTCTTGGTGGCCAGTTCCCGTGCCACGGTCTTGCTGAAGCCCACCAGGCCGGCCTTGCAGGCGGCGTAGACGGATTCGCCGGAGGAGCCCACCCGGGCCGCGTCGGAGGCCACGTTGATGACCTTGCCACCACCGGCGGCGATCATCTTTGGCAACACCACGTGGTGCATGTTCAGGGCACCGGTGAGATTCACCGCAATCAGCTGATCCCAGAGCTTGGGCTCGGTTTTCAGGAACGGCATGAAGCGGTCGAAGCCGGCGTTGTTCACCAGCACCGTGGGCACGCCCAGATCGTTTTCGATGGCCGCCACCGTCTCGGTAATGGCCGCGTAATCGGTGATGTCGGCGGCGTAGGCTTTGGCCTTGCCACCTGCCTCGGTGATCAGATCCACCGTGGCCTGGGCTGTGGCTTCGTCACGGTCCAGGACGGCAACCAGGCTGCCTTCCTCGGCAAAGCGCCGGGATACCGCGCGGCCGATGCCGCCACCACCACCGGTAACAATGACTGTTTTTCCGTTAAGGCCTTTCATGGGTTGTTCTCCTGTTGCTCAGAGTAATGGGTCGGGTCAGGCGCGTTTGGCCGGTTCCAGGCGCACTTCTTTCGCCTGTTCCCGCAGTTTGAATTTCTGGATCTTGCCGGAGGCGGTGCGGGGCATGGCCTCGATCACTTCCAGGTATTCCGGCAGGTAGCTCTTGGAAAGCTGCTGTTTGGTCAGGTAGCTCTTGAGCTCGTCAAGGGTCAGGTCGGTGGCGTTCTCGTCGAGGGTGACATAGGCGCACAGGCGCTCACCCAGGCGCTCGTCCGGGCAACCCACCAAAGCCACATCGGCAATGCCGGGGAACTTGTAGAGCAGGTTCTCTACCTCAACCACGGGGATGTTCTCGCCACCGCGGATCACTACATCCTTGGTGCGGCCGGTGATGCGGATGTAGCCGTCCTTGTCCATGCGCGCCAGGTCGCCTGTGCTGAACCAGCCATCGTCATCCACGCCATAGAGTTCCGGGCGCTTGAGGTAACCGAGGAACAGGCTCGCGCCCCGAACCAGCAGGTTGCCCTCTTCGCCGGCGGGGAGTTCGTTGCCCTTGAAGTCGGTGATCCGGAGTTCCATGTAGGGCAGCGCCTTGCCATCTGACTGGCTGGCGCGCTCGGCTGGATCTTCCGGGCAGGTCATGGTTACGGCGCCGTTCTCGGTCATGCCCCAGGCAGAGACAATTTTGGCTTTCAGGGTCTTGCTTGCCTGTTCCACCACGGCGCTGGGAATGGGGGCACCGGCAGAGACGAAGATGCGCAGCGAGTCGAGATCGCCCTGGTGTTTTGGTGCGGTTTTCACCAGGTCGGCCAGGAACGGGGTGGAGGCCATGGTGAAGGCCGTCTGTTCTGCGGCGATGACCTTGCACACAAAATCGGCATCCCAGATGTCCTGCAGGATGGCCGTGGTTCCCAGGTAGATGGGCATCATGATGCCGTAGAGGAAGCCGGTCTGATGGGCAACGGGCGACGCCATCAGTACCTTGTCGTCGGCCGTCAGGTGCAGTCGGTCGGCGTAGGGCCGCACGTTGGAGAACAGAGTGTTGGAGGAATGCATGACACCCTTGGGCTCACCGGTGGTGCCAGAAGTGTAAAGAATCTGGATCACCTCGTCGGGACCGGGCTTGCGTTCGGCAAACAACGCCTCCGTGTCCGTTTGCTCTTCCCAGGGCGTCTCCAGCAGACGCCGTTCGAAACTGCGCTCACCTTCACCGCCGATTACCAGCACGGTTTCCAGTCTCGGCAATTCCGGGCGGATGCCATCCACCATGGCTTCGTAGTCGAAATTGCGGAACACCTTGGGGACCACCAGCAGCCTTGCCTCACCGTGCCCCAACATGAAGCGCAGTTCCCGCTCCCGGAAGATCGGCATGAGCGGGTTCAGGATGGCGCCGATGCGCATGCAGGCCAGGTGCAGGGCGGTGGTTTGCCACCAGTTCGGCAACTGGCAGGCCACCACATCGCCTTTTCCGATACCCAGGCCGGCCAGTCCGGCGGCCATGCGGGTAACGGTTGTATTGAGCTCCCGGTATGTCAGTGCGGTGCGGGTATCGCCGGTTACCTGATAGCCAACAATGGCCGCCCGGTCCGGGCTGTTGGCTACAGCCTGGTCAAGATAATCGGTGATGAGTAGGTCGTTCCATGCGCCGCTTTCCACCATGGCGGCACGGCGTTCCGGATTGAGAGTGATGCCTGTATCCATCTGATTCACCTGTTGTGTCCGGTTTGTTTTTGTTGGGTGGCCTGACCGCAAAAGCAGGTCGTTGCCTTGTCAGTTTCAACATACGCCTTCTTAAAATAATATAGCAACATGTTTCCTTAAAAAATATTTGGGTATACTATTTTTGAATCGCAATGAGCACTTCAGGTAATTTCTTTTAAAGTTATAAAAACAGGAATAAGAAATTTCCTATTAGTGGAGATGGTTATGAAATACAGCAACATGTTGCTTGAAAAGCCGTAGGGCGTGGCCTTCATCTGGCCCTCTTGCAGACTTCACAGCAGGGGCCTGACAGTCCACTATCAACACAAGATCAACAAACGGAGGCAACCGACATGGCCAACCAAGCAAGTTTCAACTGGGAAGACCCGCTGTTGCTGGACCAGCAGCTGACCGAAGAGGAACGCATGGTGCGCGACAGTGCCCGCCCGCCTGGCCCGGGACATGCTCGGTGGTAACGGGATCAGCGACGAATTCGGCGTGGCGCGGCATCTGGTGAACCTGGAGGTGGTCAACACCTACGAGGGCACCCACGACGTTCACGCCCTGATCCTCGGCCGTGCGCAGACTGGAATCCAGGCCTTCTTCTGACCGGAATGGTGACGGCTTTCGCCAAAGCGACCGCAGGGTGCCGGACGTCAATTAACCTGCGGTCGCTCTGGCCATTCTAATTGCGTAACATCACCTGAAAATACGGCGTGGCCGATTTTTTCTCGTCTTCTTGCTATTATCAGGGCCAATCAGGGTCAGGAAACGTACCGTCGAATCAGATTCCGGTACACAAATATCAAGGAAGAGGCGGGCCTTCTGCCACACAATTCCAATAAACCGTTTTTCAGAAGAAGTCCGCAATGCCAACTACCGTTATCTCCGGCTTTACCCATAACTTCCTCGGCAAGGCACCCGTCTGGTACAAACAGGTCATCCTGTTATTTCTCGCCGTCAATCCGATTGTCATGTACACCCTCGGGTCCGGAACTGCGGGCTGGCTGCTGATCGCGGAATTCATTTTCACCCTGGCCATGGCGCTTAAATGCTACCCGCTGTTGCCCGGTGGCCTGCTGGCGGTAGAGGCCCTGCTCATCGGCTTGACCTCGCCGGAGGCTGTCTACCTGGAAGTGCTCACCAACTTCCCGGTTATCCTGTTGCTGATGTTCATGGTGGCTGGTATCTACTTCATGAAGGAGTTGCTGCTGGTTACCTTTACCCAGATTCTGGTCGGCGTTCGATCCAAGTCAGCGTTGTCGCTGCTGTTCTGCAGCGCGGCCGCGCTTTTGTCGGCTTTTCTCGATGCGTTGACCGTTACTGCGGTGATCATTTCCGTGGCCGTCGGCTTCTTTTCGGTGTATCACAAGGTGGCGTCCGGCAAGGGCTACCAGCATGCCGACCACAACACCAGCAGCGACGAAGAGGTGATCGAGCTGCACCGGGAAGACCTTGAGAATTTCCGGGCCTTCCTGCGCAGCCTGCTGATGCATGGCGCCGTGGGAACCGCGCTGGGTGGTGTCACCACGATGGTCGGCGAGCCCCAGAATTTGCTGATTGCCAAGGTGGTGGGCTGGGATTTCGCCGGTTTCTTCATGAGCATGGCGCCGGTCAGCCTGCCAGTGCTGGTGGCCGGGCTGTTTACCTGCTGGGCTCTGGAAAAGCTGCGCTGGTTTGGCTATGGCGGGCGGCTGCCAAAACCCGTTCGCCGGGTGCTCGAGGAGTTTGCCGACAACGAACGCGCCAAGCGGACCAAGGCAGACCAGGCAGCCCTGTGGGTTCAGGCCGCCGCTGCACTGATTCTGGTGGCGGGGCTGGCGTTTCATCTGGCCGAGGTCGGCCTGATCGGCCTGCTGGTGATCATCCTGATTACCTCGTTTACCGGCATCACCGACGAGCACCAGATTGGCAAGGCCTTTCAGGAATCCCTGCCGTTTACCTCCCTGCTGGTAGTGTTCTTCGCGGTGGTGGCGGTGATTCACGATCAGCATCTGTTCAAACCGATCATCGATTACGTGCTGTCATTACCGGCCAGCCAGCAGCCGGGCATGTTCTTCATCGCCAACGGTTTTCTCTCGATGATCAGCGATAACGTGTTCGTGGCGACGGTTTACATCAGCGAGGTCAAGCAGGCGCTGGATGCCGGGGCCATCAGTGTCGAGCATTTCCGCGATCTGGCGGTGGCCATCAACACCGGCACCAATCTGCCCAGCGTGGCGACACCCAATGGCCAGGCTGCGTTCCTGTTCCTGCTGACGTCCGCCGTGGCGCCTCTGGTGCGGCTGTCCTATGGCAGGATGGTTGTCATGGCGTTCCCCTACACGGTGGTGATGAGCGGGGTCGGCCTGTACATGGTAATTAACCATATTTGACAATCTGTCCGGTTTTTTTTGCGTGGGGTGTCAGTGCAGATTTGCGCCAGTCTGTTAATCTTTGCGCGAACATACCAAAATTTCCGGACGCCATGCGCAGTATTTTCTCAGTCTACCCGTCTGCTTTTCCTTTGCCCGGGCTTTTTCAATCCGCACGGGTACTGGCTTTGCTCATTGCCTGCCTGGTATCGGCACAAGCGGTCGCTCAGGCCGGAGGTGCTGAAAAAACCCTTCGCGTGGCCTATCTCGAATTCCCTCCGCTGAGCTACCAGGCTGCCGATGGCACGCCGGCTGGCCGCTTTATCGAGCTTACCCGCAAGGTGGTTGCGGAGGCCGGCTACCAGCCGGATTTCATTTACCTGCCGGTGAGCCGGGTCTACCTCTATCTGATCAACGGAACCATCGATGTCTGGCCCGGGGTTACCGAGGTGCCCAGGCTGGAGGGCGAGGTGCTGGAAAGCTGGGTCAGTCCGTTCCAGGTTCAGTTAAGTGCCTGGTACCGAGAGGGCACAGAGCCACTCGAGCATTTTGACCAGCTGCAGGGCAAGCGGGTGATTGTGATTGGCGGTTATACCTACGGTGGCCTGCTCGGCTGGCTGGAGCGGAAGCCGGGCATCAGACTGACCGAAGCGCCGAATCACCGATCCGCGGTGGATATGCTCAAGCGCAATCGGGGCGATTATCTGTTGGATTACCAGGCGCCGGTTCAGGAAATCCTGAATGGGGGCGCAAACAACATCGTGCATGAGTCGAAAGTCCGGACGCGCAACACCGCCTGGCTATTCTCTCTGGCCAATCCGCGCGCGGCGATATTGCGCAACGAATTCGATGATGCCTACCTGCGCCTGGTCGAGAAGGGGGAGGTGCCGCCGGTACGGGAACTGACCGGCGGCTATGTGATTCCCGGTTTTCCGGAGCATCTGCGTTAGCCGGCTGCCGCGGTGGCGGATCACTGGTTCAGTTGGATATCACCGTACCACGCCGTGGCGGTTTCACCCGTGTTGTCCGAATCCGACATGATTGCGATGCCCACGATCGGTGGCGGTGCTTCACCGAACGCCTTGCGGTAATCCGCCACAATGTCCCTTTCCACAGTGACCCACTCGCCGACGTTGGTGGCCCCCGAGTTAACGGCAATCATCACGGTTTTTTCGGTGTAGGGATTGGGCACAAACTCCCCCTTCGGCAGGGTATTGGCCCAGATATAATTCAGGGCATTGCCCGGCAGTGACTCCCCGAACAGCACTTCCACCGCCTTACGTTTCGCTCGCTCAAAAAAACCGGCCTTTTCCGGCTGGAACTGGAAAGCCACGTAGATGCGCGCCGGGTAGTCATCGCCGGATTTCTTCCGGGCATTGCCTTGCTCAAACACATTGGAGACCTTCCAGCGCCATCGCAATACCAGCGATTCCGAAGGCTGGATAGTCACCCGGGCGATCAGGCCCGAGGCGCCACCAGATGTGGCGGCCTTGACCACCTGCATCCCGTCCTCGGTGACCAGCTCGTAGCGGGTGTGCTTCTCGATCTTGGGGAAGTTCAGGGGCTCCCAAGCGGGTTGCAGCGTTTCAATAGAGGAAAAGTTCTCAATCCGGGTGCCCTCAGCGCTGCTGGCGAGGACAGGCCAAGTAAAAGAGATCAACAATAGCCATACAACCCGCATAGGTTATTCACTCCGGGAGATTTCGGGGCATGACCCCATATCACTCAAGGATAACATGAGGTAGGTACCGTGAAAGGTCCTGCGTTATGGGCCCAGTGTCCTCCCGAACAGAAATGCCTGCTGGCTGGTCGTCCACCAGCCAGGACCCGATCAGCACGTGCTGATCGCCGAATCGCGGAACCGGATGGTAGGCCTGATAGACGTGACCTTCCTCGCCGTAGGGGCCACCTACTGTCTGAACCGGAATGCCCGATTGAACCACTGTGACATTGGCACCTTCCCGGGAGAAGAGAGGCTTCCGTACGAAATCCCTGAGCACTCTGCCGGCTTCCTGTTCCGTGAAATAGGCTGGCAGCAAGTTGGGGTGTCCGGGGAACATTTCCCACAGAGCAACCAGCAATGCCTTGTTGGACAACACGGACTTCCAGGGTGGCTCAAGCCAGCGGGTTGAATTTTGCGAGAGGAATTCCCCGAATTGTTCTCGCAGCATGAACTCCCAAGGGTAAAGTTTGAAGACGTTGTCGATCACCCGGTTGCTGTCGTCGGTGAATCGATGCCTGGCATCTATACCAAGATCGCTCATCAGCAAACGATGGGTGGCTATGCCAGCTTCTTCTGCACAGTCGGCTAGATAGGTGATTGTGCCCCAGTCTTCGACACTGTCGGCGCAGCAGGCGAGGTGAAGCAACTGGCCAGGTGGCACGATGTGCGCGAGGCGGGCGATGAGCTTTTCCTGCAGGCTGTTGAACTGATCGCAGTCACGCCTCAGTGTGCCCAGATCCACATTCTCTTCAAGCCAGAGCCATTGCCAGAAGCCGGTTTCGTACAGACTGGTGGGTGTGTCGGCATTATTCTCGTAGAGTTTTGCAGGGTTTTTGCCGTCGTACGCGAAGTCGAGGCGGGAATACAAGCTCGGATCCTGACGCTGCCAGCTTGCCAGAATCAGGTCCCAGTGCGATTCGGGAATCGCGAAGGCGCTGAGCCATCGTTCGTTGTGCACCACTTTATCCACCACATGAAGACACATTTGATGGATTTCCGCCGTTGGGGCTTCCAGATCCTGCTCGATCTGACGCAGACTGAACTGGTAGTACGCCCCTTCATCCCAGTACGGCTGCCCGTACATGGAATGAAAGTGGAAGCCGTATTCCGTGGCCCGTTCCCGCCATTGGGGACGCTCACTGATGCTGTTGCGGAACATTCAGCCACCCCAGCTCCAGCCACTGCCTGAGCGGCTGCTACTCCAGCTGTTCGCGTACTGGCTCATGGCGGCCACCTTGTAGCCAAAGCCGCCTCGGGACAATGTGTTCGAACTGACACTCAGAAAGCGGCTCCCAAACGCGCCGGCATCATGGACCCGCCCGGACGTCGAGGCTTTGACCGGCATTCCATCCACCGTGTAGTAACCACGTTTGCCCTTGTTCCGGAACTGCAGGAGGGGCTCTGATGCCAGGGTTCGTGACCCTTCAAACAGAGGGCGGGCGACGAACGCGTCCATCCGGGGCTGAGCGTGGAGGACTGTCCTCGTTGTTATCCGCTTTCTGTCGTCATCCAGAACGTAGTAGTAGGTGCTGTCGGTGGTGCAGGCGCCATCGCCAAAATCCACTTCACAGTCGTCCTCGTTACGGTAACGAGGCCCGTACGTGGCCGCTTGCTGCTTGGAGGTCTCGTAGGCCGACTCGCACTCGGCGGCAAGGTGCGGAAGTGACCGCAGGCAGTCCTGTGCATTTATGAACACATACCCGGGAACACGATCGTCCGAACTGCAGCCTGACATTATCGCACCAATGGCTGCCGTCAGTGGAACGAGAGGATAAGACCTTACCTGTTTGCGCATTCGCACCAAGCGGATCATCGAAGTTCTTTTCATCGTATGACCCTCCCCTCAATAACTCATGCAGGCGGCATTCAACAGCCCCACGGCCACAGCCGTACCCCCTGCAAGGATCCCGGCGCTTGTTTCCTGGTTCACAATCCGGGTCGATAACCCCGGAATCACCAGCCACACAATCAGGTATGCCAGAATCTGGGCAATCAGGGCGATGGCACCCCAGATCAGGAAGTCGTAATAGGAGGCGGAATAGGTTGCCGCTCCGCTCAGGGCGACGCTGAAGCCGACAATAGACCCGGTGAGCGCAATGGCGGCGGCAATGTTCTTCTTTTCGCGAACCAGCTGCCACTCCCGGTGCGGAGTGATCAAGGGATACAACCACTTGAAAATCAGCAACAGCACCAGCGAGGTGCCAAAAGCGAGGGCAAAATCGTCAAGTCCGGACAGTGACGGATGAAGCAGGTTTTCTTCCATGAAAGGTCTCCTTGTTTGCTGCGTGCCGGTGCCTATCCGGCGGGCTGGTTGGTTTGATCAACGAATGCGTGCCAGTCTTCTGCCAGAATACGGCGGTTGGCAATGTAATAGATTCGGGCGCCGGGGCCGACTGGGTACGTCAGGCCCGGGTTGATCTCGATGGATTTCTCACCCGGCTCCTGAACACCAATGATCAGTGCGTCAAAGATCTGCTTGAACGGGTGAAGCAGATCGCCAACGCTTTGCCGGGGCGCTGTTTCCGGCAACATCAGCGAGAACTGGGTCATACCGCCGGCGACGCTCAGGAGATCGTGGTGAAGGGCGCTCGAGCCGGGATCCGCTGCCGACTTCGCCAGCATTTCGACGGCCACGGAGGGTGTGCACTCAACGGTGGGGCAATGATGTGTCAGTAACTGGCTCAGTCGCTCGTTGTTGAAGTAGGCAATCATGTGGGCCGCAGGGTTCAACTGATAGCACAACAATGCACAGGTCAGGGTGACATCGTCCTCCGGCGAGTCAATGATCACGCAGCTTGCCTGCGCAATGCCGGTACGTTTCAATTCCCTTTCATCGGTGTATTGTCCCAAGCGCACGAAATAGATGCTGTCGGGCATCGGGTTTTCCTGGGGCGAGGTTGCGGCAAGCAACACCGCACGGTTGGACCCGGCCATGGATTCCTCTTTCAGCAGTAGCTCCAGCAGATGGAGGGTTCGCGTGTCGTTCCAGCCGATAACAACGATGTGATTTTCAAATACCTGGAAATCTTTCATACCTTTGATTCCTTTCTGCCAATGATGCACTGCAAACGCGCCGATCCGGCCGATGGTCAATGCAAACAGACTGAGCCCCGCGGGAACGATAAAGCCGATGGTCCAGATACGGCCAATCGTTGTTTCTGGCGAGAAATCGCCGTAACCGACAGTGGATGCGGTAATGATCAGCCAGTAGAAGAAGTGGTCCGGAGAGGTGAGAGAATGCTCGCCCGCCAAACTCAGCCCGGCCCAGGACAGGGCGGCATAAGAAATGAGCATTACGGCGAGATTAAGGCCGGAGAGCTCGGCAAAGTAGTTGGCAAACAAGGCCCGCAGCCGCTGGAAAATTATCATAATCCAAACGACCGCCGTACTGCGGAAAAGTAAAAAGAGTGCAACAGAAACACCGCCGAATCCTTGGCTCGATGAATAATATCCGTCGCGGAGTGATCCGCGAAGCCGGCGTATTTCGCCCCAAACAGGAACCAGTGTCAAGTTCGGTTGTTCGCGTGTGTTGGGTTGCTACCGGTGGAATTTGGGCATATAGTGTTTGCGTCTCTGGTTTAACACTATATGTTGTAATTTTAACAGCCAAACCTCCACAGCATAAAGTATCGGGAATCCGGTGAGACTCCGGAACTGACGCGCAGCGGTATTGGGGAACAAGCGTGGCATCAAGACACTGGCGCAAGCCGGGAAGTCGCCACACGAGGCCGAATCGAACGATTCACGCCCCTGAGTCCGAAGACCTGCCAGGGAAACAACTGCACCTTCGCGTTTCAAGGTGAGCAGACCGGACTCAGGCCAGACGTGTAGGTCGGATTAGCAAAGCGTAATCCGACACCCCTGTCTGCGCCAAACCGCCTTTGCCGGATTACGCTTCGCTAATCCGACCTACG
This sequence comes from Marinobacter subterrani, assembly GCF_001045555.1. Classification (NCBI taxonomy): domain Bacteria; kingdom Pseudomonadati; phylum Pseudomonadota; class Gammaproteobacteria; order Pseudomonadales; family Marinobacteraceae; genus Marinobacter; species Marinobacter subterrani. The sequence continues at coordinate 3,304,287 of NZ_LFBU01000001.1, read as the reverse complement.
GTGGTGCTCCGATTCTCTGCCTACGCGATGGTGAAAGGAATTCAACGCGTATTCAGGAGAACACACATGTCCGCCTCAGCCCTGGCCGAACCCCGGCCAACCTCGCACACCGATACTGAATCCCTGCAGGTCATCAAACGTAACGGAACGCTTGTCGGCTTCGATCCGTCGAAGATCAGCATTGCCGTGACCAAAGCGTTTCTCGCTGTTGAGGGTGACAAGGCCGCCGGCTCGGCCCGCATCAACGATGCCGTACGCCGGGTTACCGACCAGGTTATTCAGGCCATCAGCCGGCGCCTGAAAGCCGGCGGCAAGGTGCATATCGAAGACATTCAGGACCAGGTGGAACTGGCCCTGATGCGGGCCGAGGAGCAGAAGGTGGCCCGCGCCTACGTGCTGTACCGGGAAGAACACGCCCGGGAACGCGCGCTTCACGCCCCGGTGGAAGCCCACCCACACCTGACTGTGAAACAGGCCAACGGCGAGATTGTCCCGCTGGATCTGGGCCTGATGAAACTGCAGGTGGAGCAGGCCGCCACCGGGCTGGAAGGCATCAACGGCGACTCCCTCGTGGAGGACGCCCTCACCAACCTGTACGACGGCATAGCCGAGGAAGACGTGCTGTCCGCACTGGTGATGACCGCCCGTGGCCGCATCGAACAGGAGCCTGACTACAGCGCGGTTACCGCCCGGCTGTTGCTGGAACAACTGCGGCTGGAGAACGCCAGCGCACTGGACCTGCCCCGCAGCCTGCCGCTGGCGGAGATCTACCCACAGGCCCTGAGCGCCTTTATCGAAGCTGGCATTCGCCACGAGCTGCTGGACGAAGCGCTGGCCAGTTTTGACCTGGAGCGCCTTGGCGCTGCCCTGAACCCGGAGCGTGACCTGCAATTCGGCTTCCTCGGTCTGCAAACCCTGTACGACCGGTACTTCCTGCACTGGAACAAGGCCCGTCTTGAGCTGCCCCAGGTATTCTTCATGCGCGTCGCCATGGGCCTGGCCCTGCGCGAAGACGACCCGAACGCCCGCGCCATCGAGTTCTACAATCTGTTGTCGTCGTTTGACTACATGGCTTCCACACCCACGCTGTTTAACAGCGGCACCCGCCATTCCCAGCTGTCGTCCTGTTATCTGACGACGGTCGGCGATGATCTCGAAGACATCTACGGCGCCATCCGCGACAACGCGATGCTGTCAAAATGGGCTGGCGGCCTGGGCAACGACTGGACCCCGGTACGTGCGCTCGGCTCCCACATCAAGGGCACCAACGGCCAGAGCCAGGGCGTGGTGCCGTTCCTGAAAGTGGTGAACGACACCGCCGTGGCGGTGAACCAGGGTGGCAAGCGCAAGGGCGCGGTCTGTGCCTACCTGGAAAGCTGGCACCTGGACATCGAGGAGTTCCTGGAACTGCGCAAGAACACCGGTGACGAACGCCGCCGCACCCACGACATGAACACCGCCAACTGGGTGCCGGACCTGTTGATCGAGCGGATGCGTGACGACAAAGACTGGACCCTGTTCTCCCCCAGCGATGCTCCGGATCTGCATGACCTGTACGGCAACGCCTTCCGTGAACGTTACGAGCATTACGAAGCGCTGGCCGAGCAGGGGAGGATCAAACTGTTCAAGAAAATTCCGGCCAAACAGCTCTGGCGCAAGATGCTTACCGTGCTGTTCGAAACCGGCCACCCCTGGATCACCTTCAAGGACCCGTGCAACCTGCGCTCCCCCCAGCAGCACCGGGGCGTGGTGCACAGCTCCAACCTGTGCACGGAAATCACCCTGAACACCGGCGCCGATGAAATTGCCGTGTGCAACCTGGGTTCCGTGAACCTTGCGGCTCATATCGCTAACGGCGAGCTGGATGTGCAGCGCCTGGAGCAAACGGTGAACATCGCCGTGCGCATGCTCGATAATGTCATCGACATCAACTACTACGCCGTGCCCCAGGCCCGCAATTCCAACCTCAAGCACCGCCCGGTCGGCCTCGGTCTGATGGGCTTCCAGGATGCGCTCTATCAACTGGGCCTGCCGTATTCCAGCCCCGAAGCGGTGGAGTTCGCCGACGTGGCCATGGAGCAGCTCAGCTACTTCGCCATTCGCGCCTCCGCCACGCTGGCCGGCGAACGCGGCGTTTACGAAAGCTACGAGGGCTCCCTCTGGCAGCAGGGCATCCTGCCGATTGACTCCATCAACCTGCTGAAGGAAAACCGCCGGGAAGGGGACCTGTCTGTGAACACCAACGCCCGGCTGGACTGGGCGCCGGTGCGGGAGCTGGTTGTGAAGAACGGCATGCGTAACAGCAACGTCCTGGCCATTGCCCCTACCGCCACCATTTCCAACATCGTGGGTGTATCCCAGTCCATTGAACCGGCGTACCAGAACCTGTTCGTCAAATCGAACCTCTCCGGCGAGTTCACGGTGGTCAATCCCTCCCTGGTCCGCGATCTCAAGGCCGAAGGCCTGTGGGACAACGTGATGGTCAATGACCTCAAATACTTCGACGGTTCCGTGCAGCAGATCGACCGCATCCCGGCCGAGCTCAAGGCCCGCTACGCCACCGCCTTCGAGATTGATGCGAGATGGCTGGTGGAAGCGGCAGCCCGGCGCCAGAAATGGCTCGACCAGGCTCAGAGCCTCAACCTCTATATGGCCGAGCCCAGCGGTAAGAAACTCGATGCCCTGTACCAACTGGCCTGGGAGCGTGGCCTGAAAACCACCTATTACCTGCGCTCCCTGGGTGCCACCGGCGCCGAGAAAACCGCACCGGTGTCTGCGCCACAGCCACAGGTATGCAGCATCGACAACCCGGATTGCGAAGCCTGCCAATAACCCGCAGGCCAATGTAGGTCGGATTAGGCGAAGCACCCGTAGGTCGGATTAGCAAAGCGTAATCCGATAACAAAGCCAACTCAAACACCGATGTCGGATTACGCTCCGCTAATCCGACCTACGAACGCCAAGAACACCAGAATTCAGAGGTAACACAATGCTTAACTGGGACGACGAACCAACCACCCAAACCAAGCCGGCGAATACAGAAGGCCCGGCCCCCGTGAACGTAGACGACAAGCGCGTTATTAACGGCGAAACCGACATCAACCAGTTGGCGCCGTTCAAGTACCCCTGGGCCTGGGAGTACTTCATGAACGCCAACAAGAACCACTGGACCCCCCTGGATGTGAACATGGCCCAGGACGTTCACGACTATCATCACCGGCTGACGGCGCCGGAAAAGCACGTGTACGAAAACGTACTCGCCTACCTCACCACCTCCGACATCCTGGCCATGCGCAACATCGGCCTGGCGGTGATGGAAAAGATGAGCGCCCCGGAGCTGCAGATCTACCAGGCCCGACAGGTGTATGAGGAAGCCATGCACACCTGGGCCTACCAGCACTGCATCGAGACCCTGAACCTCGACCAGAGCGAAATTTACAACCGCTACCGCGTGGTGCCCGCCATCAACGGCAAGATCCAGATCGCCAACCGCCGACTGGATGCGGCCATGCGCCCGGACATGAACCTGCGCAACCAGGAGGACCTGCAGGAATTCATTATGTCCTACCTGTTCTTCGCGGCGGTGTTCGAAGGCACCTGGTTCTACAACGGCTTCAGCCCCATCTTCGCCCTGCAGCGCCGGGGCCTGATGCGCGGCACCGGCGAACAGCTGCAATACATCCTGCGGGATGAGGCCATGCACTTCTCCTTTGGCCTGAAAGTCGTAAACCAGATCGTGGAGGAGGAGAACATCGCCTTCGATCCGAAAGCCGTGCGTGAGATGTGGGACGAATCCGAAGCCGCCGAAATGGCCTACGCCAACTACATCCTGCGGGATCCGATTCTTGGCTATTCCGCTGAATACCACACGGAACAGTTCCGTTTCGTGGCCAACCGTCGTGCCCGCACCGTGGGCCTGGAGGAGCCGTTCCCGGGCGCGAAGAACGTCTCGCCCTGGCTCGACGAGCAGGCCACGATGCGTAAGGAAAAGAACTTCTTTGAGACCCGGGTGATTGAGTATCAGACTGGGGCTCAACTGGAGTGGTAGCCGGCTTGATGCCGGCCGGGGTGATAGTAAAGTGATCGAAGGCAGCCTGTATTCACTGGCGCCACTGCGCTTTCTGTGCGACGAGATGGGGAGGGAAGCCACGTCAGGCGCATGCGACAGGCGCTTGAGGTAATGAACGGATGGCGTTAGCCCAGCGGGCTGCGGACACCTGCAAAGCCCTGGCCGAGCACGTGCGTGTAAATCTGAGTAGTGCGCAGATCCGAATGGCCGAGTAAATCCTGAACCGTGCGGATGTCATTGCCGCGTTTTAACAGCTCAGTAGCGAAGGTGTGGCGGAAGGTATGACAACCGGCGCGTTTACCAATACCCGCAGCTTCCACAGCATTACGTACGGCTCTCTGAACAGAAGAGATATGCCGGTGATGGCGGGAAACATTGCCAAGATTATCCGTGCTGAGTGAAGGGGACGTAAAAAGCCACTGCCATTCCAGCGAGTGCCCGGCTTTGGGATATTTCCGGGCCAGGGCATAGGGAAGGCTGACCGGATGAATAAATTCTTCGCTGCGCTGCTTCCAGGCATCAGTGATCGCTTCTATCCAGTCTTGTAATGGTTTTATTAAAGTGGGGGGCATCAGTGTAGTGCGGTCCTTGGCGCCTTTGCCATCTCGAACGGTAATCACCTGCTGCTGGAAATCCAGATCCCTGATACGCAGACGGCACGCTTCCGTGACGCGTAAACCGGAGCCATAGAGAAGCGAAGCGATTAATTTATTGGGTTCACCCAACTGATCAATGATGCGCATCGCTTCGTCATGGGTAAGCACCACCGGCAGCTTTCGCGGCTTCTTTGAGCGAACGACACTGCCGATCTCCCCAAGTGGCTTGTCCAGCACTTTGTCATACAAAAATATCAATGAGTTCAGGGCCTGGTTCTGCGTTGCCGCTGCCACGTTGCGATGCACTGCAAGCCAGGTCAGAAAATCGTTTACCTCCCTTGGCCCCATTTCGCGAGGGTGTTTCATCTGGTGAAACCGAATGAAATGGCGAATCCAGTACCAGTAAGTCTTTTCGGTGCGAATGCTGTAATGATTCACCCGAATGACCGCACGTACCTGATCACGCAGACGGGGCTGCTTTCCTTGCATGGATAATGGCTCCTTGCCAAATACTGTATGTATGAACAGTATTATCGGAGGGGCAGATCACAGATGTCAAATGATTGCGTGGCATCGGCAAAAGCCATGAGCTAAGCTTCTGATTTATAAATTCTTGGGTTGAATTCTTGGGGTTGGCAAAACCGTAATCATGAAGCGGTCAGATTTTTGCAATCACTGAGGCATCAGTCCAATTGCTGTTAGAGGGGAGCTGCTCATGGCAACGCACCCGCATAAATTGCTAGTTTTGAAGGCTTTTTATCTGGGGCAAGGAATTGCAAAGAAAGGTACTTATGTGGCGCCTGCAGTTGCTATGGTAGATGCCGCAATAGCTTTTCTAGAGCCGAAGCAAGATGAAACAAGTCGTGTTAGGTTGCTGTTCTACGTCCTATTGAAAGCTGAAATTCTGAGGTCTAACCCAAGCGTGGCAGATCTTAGAAGTAGAGCCAGGAATATTTCGCGAGCAATGGGTTCCGAAATGTTTGATGAGTACATGGCAGTTGAAGAAGAAACACAAACCCGTGTCAGAGCTGGCGGTATACAGAAAGGCGTTATTGCAGATCAAGGCATCCGTACAACCGAGACTTTTTTAGCGAAGTATGGTTCTTTCGTGAAAACAGAAGTTGTCGACTACGCTTGCAAGGCGCTCGGTATAAGATCTCTGTCAGATAAAGAGTTTCACTTCGTGCACAAGACCAGTTTAAAAGAATTACTGGAAAAGCATGGAGTACCATTTTCAATATAACCAAACACAGCTTGTGCGTCGGACACGCTCTTCCTTCGCGTTATCAGCCGATTAGGAGATCCTGTGGGTGTAATCGATAAAGCAACATACACCGCTAAATGTCAATGTGGTGAATTCGAGTCTGTTACGTTGCTTGAACATGGGTCTGCGTACGGCGGATCATGGCAACCAAGCATGCCCATGACTTGTTTCAAAATTACCTGGAGTGCTGATGGTTTTGGAACTCCACGCATCACATCAGCTAGGTGCAAAAAATGTGGTGGTGTTCCGGAAATAACCGTCACCTAGTCCAAGTGGTTCTATATCCTCTAACAAGTGACTGTGGTGTCAATCACATATATTAAGCCATATTTTCACGCCACGATTCCTGGTTTTTGACCATCGTATTGAGTACCACAATCATCTTTCGCATGCAGGCAACGACGGCCACTTTTGGAATCTTCCCCTGTGCCTTCAAGCGTTCGTAAAAGCGTTTGAAAACAGGATTGCATTGGATGGATGAGAGCATGGCCATGAACATCACGGTTCGGACTCTGGGGCGCCCACCTCGTATCCTCCGTTTGCCATTGAGCTTGCCGCTGTCTCGATTGATGGGTGCGACACCGACCAGTGCGGCGATCTCCTTTCGGTTCAGAGAACCGAGTTCCGGTAGCTCGCTGAGGAAGGTGTAGGCGAGCACTTTTCCGACACCGGGCACACTGGTCATGATGTCCATTTTGGTACGCCAGTGATCCACTTTGGCCACTTCCTGCTCGATCTGTCGGGTGATTGTTTCAATCTGACTCTGGAGCATTTTGAGTAAGCTTTTAATGGATCGGTGAAGGGGCTTCGGCATGATCTGGAGACGGTTTTTCTCCATGGTGGACATTTCCAGAAGCTGTGCCCGCCTGGCTAGTAAGTCTCTAATCTTCTGGGAGGTTTTGTCCGGGATGGGTCTGAATTCCGGCTTCAGTGTGGCGGCATATTTGGCAATCACCTGGGCATCAATACGATCGGTTTTGGCGAGCACGCCAATGGCCTGAGCGTAACGTCTGACACTGGTGGGATTGACGACTATGATCGGTAAGCCTGCCTGATTGCAGGCCTGAACCAGGGCATGCTCATGGCGCCCTGTGGCTTCCACCACGATTCGTTCAATGTCGTAGTTCTTGAGGATTTTCACGAACCGATGAATGTGGGCTTCGCTATTGGGTATTGAATAAAATTGTCCGGAAGGATGGAGAGCGATATCAAGGTTGGCTTTACCAACGTCGACACCGATATTCAGTGAGGTTTGGATTTCTGTGGTGTTCATAATAAGCTGACTCTGCCTTGCTATACGGGCTCGAGGCCCCGATGACTGTACGAGTTATCGCTTGAGAGTCATGCAGCGCTACGCACTTGTTACCGGTCTCTCGGATGAGGAGCCTGCCAACATCGAGCTGCCGCATGAAGGCCCCCAGCGGCCACTGGGGGTGGGCCTCAATTTACCCAAACACGGTAGAAATTATCCATACAAGGCCAAGCACAGCGACAGCTTTTCCGTTGCGGCTTCGCCTCCATTACAAAGCTGCGCGTGTTGGCAGCGTTAGCACCTCAGGCGCGACGGCTGTCGTCCACGTCATCAGCAAGCCAAGCTTTGATCAGCGACTGATAGGGCATATCCCGCTTGTTGGCCTCGATTTTGATCCGATCAAGCAAAGTTTCGGGCAAGCGGAGTGAGATAGTCTTTGTTGAGGGCTTCAACTTCGGGAAAGAAGCCGGTTTTGCCTGACTCCAGTCCAGGTAATCGGAGGAGTCGTGGGTCTCCCAGAACTCTCGCTCTTCTGCTTCAGTTTTGAACTCAGGCATCTTTTTTGGTTTGCTCATAAACAGCCCTCTCTTTTCGGTGCATGTCGCGAGCGGAAATCACCCGAATCAGCGTACCGTTCTGCCTCAGTGTGAACGTGATGTGGAGTAATCTCTCATCATCGGTTTCACCAAGGGCATGAAAACGGGCCTCAGTCTGGCTGTGTTTGGAGTCTTCCAGCACCAGAAGCGGCTCATTAAAGAAAATTTCTTCCGCTTCAGACTGGGTTACACTGTGTTTCTCCGCGTTCTTGCGGGAGTTACCTTCGTCCCAGTCAAAGCCAGTAACTTGTGCCCAATTGATCATAAACGTATATTATCAGCATATACGCAGGCGTCAATAAGTGCTGACCAGTCGGTCAACCGGGCGCCAAAAGCGTGCCGCTTTTGGTTTCCTCCGCTGGCGTTCCGGCGCCGGTTACCTAAGCGTTATGCCCTAAAGCAGATGCCCCTCAGGCAACATGCGTTTGTGCAGGATGCGGATAATTTCAACAATACCCTCGGTGGCTAGCCGATAAAATATGATGTGGCTCCCCTGAGGGTACTGTCGGTAGCCTGGACTTATCTCATTGCAAGCTTGCCCCAAGTTCGGATTGTCTGCCAGAAGGTGGAAGCATTGATCGAACTGGAGGACATAGTGGTTTCGTTGATCTCGACCCCATTCACGCTCCGTGTATAGGGCAATAGATTTGAGGTCAGCTTTGGCCTTCCTGGAAAGCTTGAAACTTGGCATCAGCGCCCTTCGTTGTCCAGTTCACGAATAAACGAGTCATAGGAGTAGTCTTCGAAACCACTATCCTCGCCTTCCTTAAGCAATTTACGAAGTGTAGTCAGGCGGGTTTCAGACTCTTCAAGCAGGCGCAATGCGGCACGAACGACCTCGCTGGTTGAGCTGTATCGGCCATTTTTGAGCTGTTCTGCAATGAACGCATCAAAATGTTGGCCTAAAGTGATGCTGGTGTTCTTTTGCATGATGCCACCTCGCTAGTACCAATAATTGGTATATTTTGGTCCAGGTGGCATAACAATGCAATCCACGCGACAAGCGCTTGGTTGTGGGCGTTATGCTTCTCTCAGGGCAGGCTCAAGTCCAAGGGAATCAACAAAAGGGATAAAGGCGCGATCCAGGAACAACAGGGGTAGCTCCTTCTCTATGCAAAATGTCGCAATGATCACGTCGGCAGTCTTTCTGATCGTGATGCCCCTTTTACGAAGTGCTCGATAATTGTCGGCGCACTTGGCTGCCATATCGTTGCCAAACATTTCATATTGTTCCAGCGCGAGCAGGCTTTGTTTGGTTTCGTAGCCGGAGGCTTTGAGGGCTTCCGCCATCAACTGATCGTCAATGACAATGTTCGTTCTCATGGTGCACCTATGTGTATGGGATATAGTTTCTATACACTATCTAGCACTTCAGGGAAGACATAACACAATTGGCTGCACCGCGACCGCTTTTTCCGTCGCTTCGCGAGCGTGTCATGACGAAAGACTCCGGTCTTTGTTGCTGTACTCAAGAGGAGGGAAGGCCCCTCGGTCTCGGTGACCAGACACCGGGATCAAACCGCCCTGTGCGGCTCGCATTAAGAGTGCGGGTCGTGAGCGACAGGGGAAAAGGCCGCCAAGACATTTCTAGGGGGGTAGCATGGCCAAGACTAAATTAGATCCCGAAGAGCAAGCGCTGCTGGAGGCACTGCAACGGCGAGCACTGGAAGAGGGACTTCCTTACCAGTCCCTCGTCTCTAGTGTCCTGCACAAGTATGTCTCCGGCGGCCTCAAGGACATCTCTGCTAACAAGCCAAGCCAGCGGACGCGCTAACGTGCGCCGCTGCCTTCTGCGTGTGTTTCTTGACCGCACCTGTTAACTGGTGCTAACAATGGCACCGAATCGTTGATTAGGTAATCACTATGCAAGTGAAATTTTCCGAGGATGTCATTCCTTTATCAGACCTGAAGATTAATCCCGGAAAGGTGGTTGGTCGAGCGAAGGATACGCATCGACCAATCCTGCTTACCAGTCGTGGCCGCGGCATAGCTGTTGTTCAGGGACTCGAGGATTATGAGCGAACCGCAGAGGAATTGCGGTTTGTAAAGGCGGTGGCACAGGGACTTATGGATGTTCGCGAGGGCAACACAGTATCGCTGGAGGACGCCAAGAAAACGTTGGGCATCAAGTAAATGGAATTACGCATCGCACAGTCCGATCTTGAGGACTTACAGGCTATTCAGGAGTATTACAAAGAGCAGGATGTGCCACATATCGGTGATGATTTCGTGGCTGCTATCCTTGAGCATTGTGAAATGCTTCAAATCCACCCGGATGCTGGCCGAGTTGTTCCTGAATTCAACCTCGACCATATTTGCGAATTGATCCACGCGCCATTTCGTGTTGTTTACCTCAGGCAGGCTAAAGAGGTTGTGCTCATACGAGTCTGGCGGAGTGAGAGGCAGCTCGAATTACCAGAAAACGAAACATAACCAGGCCATGCACAGGATGCCAAACCCTTCGCTTCGCTGCGGTTCTGTCACCGGTGATGGCGGGCGTTAGCAGCTCAGGTCCGACGGCTGTCGTTCACATCATCTGCAAGCCAAGCCTTGATCAGCGATTGGTAGGGCATATCCCGCTTGTTGGCTTCGATTTTGATCCGATCAAGCAGAGTTTCCGGTAAGCGGAGTGAGATGGTCTTGGTTGAGGATCTGGTTACCCTGAACGCCCAGGTCCAGCAGGATAATGCCCACGATGGTCGCCGCAATGACTCCCGAAACACACAAGAAGGTAACTTCTCCATGAAGGAACCCAAACAGGTTGCCGGCCTCGCACCGGATCGTCTTTGCAATATTAACGACCACCTTGACCGGCAATATATCCGGCCCGGGAAATTGCCCGGCGCGCTGACACTGGTGGCCCGGCGAGGCGAAATTGCCTACGTGAACGCGCAAGGGCTGATGGATGTGGAGCGCAACAAGCCGGTCCGCCGGGATACGGTTTTCCGCATTTATTCCATGACCAAGCCGATCACATCCATCGCCATGATGCAGCTGTATGAGCAGGGGCGGTTTTTACTGGACGATCCCGTGCACAAGTACATTCCGGCCTGGAAAAACCAGCGGGTTTACAAAAGCGGAGTCTATCCCAACTTCCTGACCACCTCCGCCACCAGCGCCATGACCATTCGCGACCTGTTCACGCACATGTCAGGCCTGACCTACGGTTTTATGAACCGCACCAACGTTGACGCGGCTTACCGGGAGCTGAAGCTGGATGGCAGCCGGAATCTGACGCTGGAGGCACTGGTCAGCCAGCTGGCGGAACTGCCGCTGGAGTTCTCACCAGGGACGGCCTGGAACTATTCGGTCAGCACCGATGTGCTGGGGTATCTGGTGCAGTTGCTGGCGGATAAGCCGTTTGATGAGTACCTGCAAGAGCATATCTTTGAACCTCTGGGCATGTCTGACACCGGCTTCCAGGTTCGTGACGATCAGCTTGACCGCTTTGCCGCCTGTTATCAGTTCCAGCCTGGCGATCAGTTCACGCTGCAGGACGACCCACAGACCTCTCCGTTCCGGCACAAAAGCAAGTTTGTGTCGGGCGGCGGCGGGCTGGTTTCTACCATTGACGATTATTTCCACTTTGCCCAGGCCCTCTGTCAGGGCGGGGAATTCCGGGGGCGGCGGATTATTGGCCGGAAAACGCTGGAATTCATGCGTCGAAACCACCTGCCAGGCAATCAGGACCTGCCGGGCCTGTCTGTCGGTGCATTCAGCGAGACACATTATGCCGGGAGTGGCTTTGGTCTGGGCTTTTCGGTAAAAACGGACGTCGCCAAATCCCAGATCAACGGGTCGGTCGGCGAGTATGGCTGGGGTGGCCTGGCGAGCACCAACTTTTTTATCGATCCGGTCGAGGAACTGGTCGTCATCTTCATGACCCAACTGATTCCCTCGTCGACCTACCCGATTCGTCAGGAGTTGCGGGCCATCATTAATGGCGCGCTGGTGTGATCCACCGGCGCGCACAGCCTTGGGAAAACGGAAGCCCGGCCAAAACGGCTATTGGTTATGTCGCCCAACCGCGCCAGACGCTTCAGGCCGCCTGCATCGAAACGCGGGTCCCGTTGAACGCCGCGTTGCCGGTCAGCGCATCAATGCGCTGTGAATCCGTCACATCGTTCATGCTCACTCCCGGTTGCGCCTGGGCTATGGCCATGGCCGTGTCCGGCCGGTTGTGGCCCCAGCCCTGGGGCATGCTGATCACGCCTTCGAACATATCGTCATCGATTTCCACTGGCAGTTGAACGCTGCCGGTGGCGGATCTGACCGTCGCCATCTGGCCGTCTTCCAGGCCGAGTTTGCGGGCATCGGCCGGGCTCATCTGCAAAGTGCACGGGTTCTTGCCTTTCACCAGCCGGTGGGAATTCTGGGTCCAGGTGTTATGGCTGCGGGGCAGCCGGCGGCTGATCAGGGTGAACGGATAGTCGTTGTTCTGGTTTGCCTGCAACAGACCCGAGGCATCCAGGCGTTTCAGATCGTCCAGGTACAACCGGGGGGCAAGCCGAATCCTGCCGTCCTCGGTCTGGATGCGTTGTTCCAGGCAGGGCTGCAGTGGCCCCAGGTCTACACCGTGGGGGTTGGCTTTCAGCTTCTCCAGGCTCATGCCCTGTTTGCCGTAGGCGCCGTGTTTGAGGCCAAGATCGAGCATCGCCTCCGGGGTTACGCCATCGTCCTGCTGGCCGCTCAGGTGCAGGGCCAGATCCCGGAGAATCTCCCAGTCGTGCTTCTGGTCCGGCGTTTTCTCGAACATTGGCTGCGAGAACCTGGCGATGTTGCGCACGGCGAAGGAATTGAAGAACACATCAAAATGCGGCACTTCCAGACCGGTGGTGGCCGGCAGAATGAGGTCCGCATGGCGGGTGGTTTCGTTCAGGTAGATATCCACCGCCACCATGAAATCCAGTGCATCAAAGGCTTCCTCAAGGCGGGCCCCGCCGGGGGCCGAGAGCACCGGGTTGCCGGCGATGGTAATCATCGCGCGGATCTGGCCCTCGCCCGGGGTGAGGATTTCATCCGCCAGGGTGGCGACCGGGAACTCGTTGTTGAAGTAGGGCAGTTTTCGGACCCGGGACTCGTAGCGGCCATAGGAACTGGGCTTGCCCTTTTTATCCCGTACCAGATCGAAGGCCGGCTGGGGGAACATGGCGCCACCGCGGCTATCGAAGTTGCCGGTGAGAATGTTCAGCAGGTTGTTCAGCCATTGGCACAGGCCGCCGAAGGATTGGGTCGAGGCGCCCATGCGGCTGTAGCAAACGGCGCTTTCGGCGGCAGCCATATTCTTGGCCAGCTCACGGATGGCATCGGCGGTCATGCCGCAGGCCTCCGCCACGGTTTCGGGTGAATAGGGTCTTACGGCCCCGGCCAGCTGCTCCAGCCCGTCGATCCGGCCTTCCAGGTGGCCCAGGCTAACCAGCTGTTCCTCGAACAGCGTATGCACCATGGCGAGCATGAACAGGGCGTCGGTTTCCGGGCGGATAAACAGATGCTGGTCGGCCTTTTTCGCGGTCTCGGTGCGGCGGGGATCAACCACCACCACCTTGCCACCGCGCTGCTGGATAGCCTTAAGGCGTTTTCCTACTCCGGGGGCGGTCATCATACTGCCGTTGGAGACAATCGGGTTGGCGCCGATGATCAGCATGAAATCCGTGTGGTCGATGTCCGGCACAGGAATCAGCATGCCGGCGCCGAGCATGTAATTGGAGGCCACGTGGTGCGGCAACTGGTCGGCGGAGGCGGAGCTGTAGCGGTTATTGGTGCCCAGGGCCTTGAAGAACCGGGGCAGCATGATGGCATTGCCGAAATTGTGGGCGTTGGGGTTGCCCAGATACACCCCGACCGCGTCCTGGCCATGGTCTTGCTGGATGCCCCGGAAACGGGAGGCGATTTCCCCGAATGCCTCATCCCAACTAATCGCCTGCCAGCCATCGGCAGTGCGTTTTATAGGTGTTTTCAGGCGCTCCCTGTCGTTATAGAAATCCTGCAGGGCCACTGCCTTGGGGCAGATATGGCCCTGGCTGAACGGGTCGTCGTTATCGCCCCTGATCGACAGGATCTCGTTGCCCCGATGCTGGATTTCGAGGCCACACATGGCTTCACAGATGTTGCAGGTGCGATAGTGGGTCTGAATCTCGCTCATATCGAAAGGCTCGGTTCCGGGAATTGTCGTTATTGGTTCCCGAAGTGTGGCACAACCCGCTGCAAAATCAGACGGTCGGAATTCACATAAAACTGGTGAATCCCGCCAGGTGCCAGGCGTTGTTACTCAGTGGCAGTGTGCATGGGCTGCCGCGTCTTCATCCCTGGGGTCGCCCATTCCGCCCTTGAGGCCGAATTTGATCAGCAGCAGGTTGGCCGGCCAGGCGGCAAACAGGCCCAGTGAGAGCGACACATAGAGCGATGACCAGAACAGCGCGTCGTCCATGGTCGATTGCCCTCCCAGGTAAAGGTCAGTCGTTATCGCTACGGCTTCCATCACCACGATGCTGATGGTTTCGGCGACGAAAGCGCCCTTTAAGGCTTCTTTGAAGGCCATGCCGTTCTGCATCATGGGGCCGATATTCAGGGCAAAGCCGAATATGTACGCCAGTGTGAAGGTAATGATGGCGGCCCAGAAATTTCCCATGGCGAACAGGCCGACCGAAATAAGCACCCCGAGAATCTCGCCGACGCCACAGCCGGAATAGCAGTGCGCGACCGAGCGAAAGCCCTTGCGGGCGAGACTGTCGGTGGCAATCTGTTTGCGACCGGAAAACCGGTAAATGGCCACGCCCACGGGGCCAGAGTACAGGACTGTCAGGCCCCATACCCACTGCATCATGGAGGCTATGTGGCTGTTGCTGGTTCTTAGGTCATAGACCACCCAGGCAACACTGGCGGCGACAAGCGCCAGCCAGATGCCCAGGCCGGTCCAGGTGTCGAGCAGGGTCTGAATCTGGTCAAGGGTCATAAAGGGAGAATCCTTTTCCAGTAAATGTAAGGCTAGTATAGACGCTGGAGTCGGGTGGCCTTTCTTTCAACCCTCAGCCACTGCTCGAGCTCGCTGAGGGACTTGGGGCGGCATAGCCAGTAGCCCTGTAACAGGTCTGCACCCATGCGGTGCAGCAGGCGGGCGGCCTGGCCGGATTCCACGCCTTCGGCCACGACCTGGAAACCCAGGCCATGACCCATGCTGATGGCGGTTTCGACAATCATCCGGGCACTGTCGCTGGTGTCAATATCCTGCAGCAGGGCCCGATCCAGTTTGATTTCGCTGGCCGGAAGCTTTTTCAGGTAGGAGAGCGACGAGTAGCCGGCCCCGAAGTCGTCAATCGAGATCTTCAGGCCGATCTGCGCCAGCGCTTCCAGGGCCTCGAGGCCTTTTTCCGGGTCGTCCATCGCGGCGGTCTCGGTCAGCTCGACGATAATCTGGTCGGGGCTTAGCTGATAACGCTTCATTCGGGTTTCGAACAAACCTTTCAGCTCCGGGGAAACCAGATCCCGGGCCGAAATATTTACTGAAACCGTCAGTTCCGGGTCAGTGGCATGAAGGCTTTTCAGGTCGTTCAGTGCCTGGTCCACAACCCAGCGAGTCAGGTGTTTGATCACGCCGGTTTTCTCGGCCAGCGGTATGAATTCCTCGGGCGACACCCAGCCGCGCTCCGGGTGGTGCCAGCGAATCAGGGCTTCGATGCCGGTTACCCGGCCAGTGGCGAGGCTGAATTTCGGTTGGTAGTGCAACTCGGGCTGATTCAGTCGGAGCGCCTTGCGAAGATCCGACATCAGGGTCAGCCGGCGCTCATCGTAGATGTCATTTTTGCTGGAGTAGAAGCCGCTCTCGTAGTGGCCATGTGGGGCCATCTCCATGCCAACGTGGGCATTGCGGATCAGCAGGGCCGCCTTCCGGCCGTGCTCGGGGTAGCTCGCCACCCCGAAGCGGGGGCCGGGTTCGATGGCGAGGTGGTCGATCATCACCGGTTCGGCCAGTTGTTTGAGGGCATTATCCAGCACCTGGAATTTGTCTCCGGCCTTGCTGACGTCTACCAGCAGGCCGAAGCTGTCGCCGGCCAGTTGATACACCCGTTCGTCCCGGCCCCGGGCATCCTGGGTGCTGTGCACCATGGGCAGTTTTTCGGCCAGTTCGGTCATCTGCTGGGCCATGCGCTTGAGCAGGCGTTCGCTGCGTTCCAGGCCCAGGGTACGGTTGACCTCCTTGAGGCGTGTAACCCGGGCCACGCCAACCATATAACGACCGTTCGGGTCCCGCTTCAGTTGCTGGTCCACCATCCACTCAAACCGGTTACGGTTGGGCAGGCCGGTTACCGGGTCGTGGGTGAGCGCTTCATTCAGTTGGTCCTGGGCTTCGTGACGGGCTTTTTGCTGTTGAAGGATGTCGGCCTGGGCCTGGATCTTCTGCTCTCGTTCCCGGTACAGGCGGTCTGCCAGGGCGAGCGTCAGAATAAAGGCCTCCAGTCCGGAGCCAATCTGCATGGCGTACTCGGTGAAGAAATTCTCCGGTAACAGGCCAAGGGCCCGGCCGGCGGTTGCCGATATACCCAGGGTCAGGGGTGTCCAGGCGAGCGTGAAAAACGCGCCGGCGCGAACTCCGGCGGCCCAGGCGACGGGGCCAGCCACCAGAAGCAGCGAGAAGAACACGAACGCGGAGACCGCCGCCAGCCGGATACCGGTGGCGTAGTTCAGCAGCGGCGCGCTCAGGAAGAAGAGTATCTCGAAAACCAGCATGGCCTGCAGGGCCCGGTAAAGCCGCGGGCTGTGCGAGCGCACCTTCAGGAACTCCATGCAGAACAGGATTGAAAACATGGCCAGGAAGGGGATGGACAGCATCAGCACATGGGCATGGAGGAAGGGTGCCGCCGGGTAGATATGCTGCAGCGTAAAACCCCGAACCGCGGCAAAGAACAGGAAATAGCCAAACACCGCCAGAGCGTAGAACAGGTACAGCTTTTCACGCAGGGTGAGGAATACCGCCAGGTTGATCAGAATGATGACTGCCAGGCCGCCGTAGTAGAAGAACTGGAGTTTCTGCTGGTTTGCGGCCGCCTCATAGAAATCGCTCTGTTGCCAGATTCGCAGGGGCACCACCATGGTTCCCTGAGTCGCCACCCGGATATAGAGCGTCTTGGCGGCGTCCGGTGCCACATGGAATCTGAACAGCATATTGGGATGATCGACATCCCTGGGGTAGAAGGGGCGGGTGTCGCCCGTGCTGAAGCGGCGAATCAGCGTGTCTCCGGCGAGCTCATGGAACACCACATCGTCGAGTTGCGAGTACGCGAGTTCGGCGATCAGAAGCTGGTCGCGGCTGGTCTGGTTGCGCACCTGCACCCGCAACCAGTAGGCGGAATCGGTGATGCCGAACGTGGCCTTGCCAGAGGGCCTGGGCTGCCACTCGGCCTCTGGAATTGCAAGGACCTGCGCCAGCGTTGCCTCGCCACCGGGGTCCTCCCAGTACTGAAAACGGCTTTCAATCGGCTCGTCGGGGGCAAGCGTGATCACCCCGGCATCGGCATGGGCGAGCAGGCACACGCAGGACGCCAGAATCGGAACAAGGATACGCAGAACTTTGCTGAGGGTCACAAGCTGTAAACCTCGCTGTAGAGCCATCAGGCTTTTCTTTTTATCGTGCGATTCAGCTTACCAAGCTTTTCCTGCCAGAAAACATGGGAACCGATATTTAATGTAGCGAAATGTCTCATATCCTGATTTTCCGGGGCGTCGACGTGTGTAACCGTGGCATGGCCCTAGCTGTCTGGATCGGGCGGGGTCTGCTACGTTTAAGGAATACATTTCACCTGCGGAGGCCGCTATGTTTGTCGCTGAAAAAGCAACCGGGCACCTGATTGAGGTGCTGGACACCCAGGCACTGTTTGATCCGCACATCCAGCAGGTCACCGGCAGTCTCCACTACGGGGAGGAGGCGCAGGATCCAGAGCCCTATGCCAAGTCCGGTCTGGCCTTTCCCTCCGGTGAGCCGTTACCGGTGTGCTGGACCGACCCCGACTACCGTCGCCATCTCTGATACTGACTGGCTCTGTCTACTGCATTGACCTGGCCGTGATCAAGCGGCCCGGATATTGCCCATTTTTTAACCAGGTTTGAATTTTCCGTTACGCTTCTGTAAGCTTTTCATTAATTGAACGTTCAATTAATAAAAGGCGGCAGAGTTTTACCCGCCCTAACAAACCGGAAAGAGCACGAACAAGCGACGCCGCCATGCCGAAAGTTGGAGTTAAAGACACACGCAAACAGCAGCTTATCGACGCCACCATGGCCTCCATCGCCGAGCTGGGCATGCAGAACACCACGATTATGAGCATCAGCAAACGGGCGGGCATGTCCTCCGGCATCATCAGCCATTACTTCGGTGGCAAGCAGGGGCTGATTGAAGCGGCCCTGCGTTATCTGCTGGATCAGTTGGGCAAGGAATTGCGGGAGCGCATGGCCAGGACCGATCGCTCTCCGGAGCAGCGGCTGAACTGCATCATCGAGTCCAATTTTTCCGAGTTCCAGCGCTCGGCGCTGGCGGCCAAAACCTGGCTGAGTTTCTGGGCCCGTTCGATGCACGAGCCAGGGCTCAAGCGGCTGCAGCAGATCAACAACGCCCGGCTGTACAGCAATCTGCGTTACTCCTTTGCCCAAGTGCTTGAACCCGGCGCAGCGACCGAAGCGGCCCGGCAAATGGCGGCAATGATTGACGGCTTCTGGCTGCGTAGTGCCCTGAGTCTGGACCCGGCAGAAAGTTTTGAGGCGGGCGAGCGGCTCTGCAAGAAATTTGTCCACGAGACACTGACTCAGGCCCAGCGCTGAGTTGAAGCGGCTCTGAGCCGCGATAGATCCAACGGCCCACAAGGCCTGAAGACACCGAACCGAGGTTATCTGATTACTATGTCTGCATCTCTTCCTGTTGTTCAGAATTTTGTCCATGGCCGTTTCCTGGCCAACAGCACCGGCGAAACCTTCCCCGTGGTGAATCCGGCCACCGGCCAGGTGATCTACGAGGTGGAAGTGGCGGATGAATCCGTGCAGCAGGCCGCCATTGAGAGTGCCCGGGCCGGCTTTGCCGAATGGTCCGCGATGACCGCCATCGAACGCAGCCGCATACTTCTGCGGGCGGTCGCGCTTCTGCGAGAGCGCAATGATGAGCTGGCCGTCGCAGAAGTGCGGGATACCGGTAAGCCCTGGCAGGAGGCCGAGGCGGTGGATGTGGTCACCGGCGCCGACGCCGTCGAATTCTTTGCCGGCCTGGCGCCCTCCATCGAGGGTAACCAGCAGGATCTGGGCGGCGATTTCTATTACACCCGCCGGGAGCCGCTGGGCATCTGCGCCGGCATCGGTGCCTGGAACTACCCGATCCAGATTGCCTGCTGGAAGTCCGCGCCGGCCCTGGCCTGCGGCAACGCCATGATCTTCAAGCCCTCTGAGGAAACCCCCATGGGTGCGGTGAATCTGGCGGAAATCTTTGTGGAGGCGGGCGTGCCGGCGGGTGTGTTCAACGTGGTGCAGGGCGCGGCCGAGGTTGGTCAGTGGCTGACTCATCATCCCGAGATTGCCAAGGTATCTTTCACCGGCGAAGTTGCCACCGGCAAGAAGGTGATGGCAGCGGCGTCCTCCACCCTGAAGGACGTCACTATGGAGCTCGGCGGCAAATCCCCGCTGATCATCTTTGACGATGCCGATTTGGAGAACGCCATCTCCGCCGCCATGGTGGGCAATTTCTACACCCAGGGCGAGATCTGCACCAACGGCACCCGGGTGTTTGTCCATGAGGACATCTACCCGCGCTTTATGGAGCGTCTGCTGGAGCGCACCCGCAACAACATCAGGCCCGGTGATCCGATGGACCCGGACACCAACTTCGGCGCGCTGATTTCCGAAAAGCACCGGAATCTGGTGCTGGACTACATCGCCAAGGGCATTTCTGAAGGCGCGACTCTGAGCCACGGTGGTCGCGCCTTTGAGCCGGAGGATTCGAAGGGTGGTTATTTTGTCGAGCCAACCATCTTCACCGATTGCACCGACGACATGACCATCGTGCAGGAGGAGATCTTCGGCCCCGTGATGTCGGTGCTGACCTTCTCCAATGAGGACGAGGTGATTGCCCGCGCCAACAACACCGACACCGGCCTGGCCGCCGGCGTGTTCACCAACGACATCCGCCGGGCCCACCGCGTCATTCACCAGATCCAGGCCGGAATCTGCTGGGTCAACAGCTACGGTGCATCGCCGGCGGAAATGCCGGTGGGCGGCTATAAACTCTCCGGCATCGGCCGGGAAAACGGGCGTGAGACCATTGCTCACTACACCCAGATCAAGTCCGTTTATATCGGAATGCAGGATCTGGATGCTCCGTTTTAATCCCGCACTCGACACAGGAGACCGCGTATGACAGAAAACCGATACGACTACATCATTGTGGGTGCGGGTTCCGCCGGCTGTGTGCTGGCCAACCGCCTGACCGAGGACGCGCGCCACCGGGTGCTGCTGCTGGAAACCGGCGGCAGCGACAAGAGCATCTTTATCCAGATGCCCACCGCCTTGTCCATTCCCATGAATACCAAGAAATACGCCTGGCAGTTCGAGACCGAGCCGGAGCCGTTCCTGGACAACCGCCGCATGCACTGTCCCCGGGGCAAGGTGCTGGGCGGCTCTTCCTCCATCAATGGCATGGTCTATGTCCGTGGCCACGCCCGGGATTTTGACGAATGGGATTCCGAAGGCGCCACCGGCTGGCATTACCGGAACGTCTTGCCCTATTTCAAGAAGGCCGAGACCTGGGCGTTTGGCGGCGATGATTACCGGGGCGATAACGGCCCGCTGGGTGTGAACAACGGCAACAACATGCAGAACCCGCTTTATGGGGCCTTCATAAAAGCGGGCGCGGATGCCGGCTATTTCGAGACCGGCGACTACAACGGGGCCCGGCAGGAAGGTTTTGGCGCCATGCACATGACCGTCAAGAACGGTCGTCGCTGGTCCACTGCCAACGCCTACCTGCGCCCGGCCATGGCGCGGGATAACCTGACCGTGGTCACCCATGCCCTGGTGCACAAGGTGCTCCTGGATGGACAGGAGGGCAAAACCGCCACCGGCGTTCGCTATGAGCAGGGCGGCAAGGTGCACGAGGCAAAAGCTGCCGAGGAAGTGATCCTGTCCGCCGGCTCCATTGGCTCACCGCATTTGTTGCAACTGTCCGGGATTGGCAAGCGAGAGGTGCTGGAACAGGCCGGTATCGCGGTAAAGCACGAGTTGCCCGGCGTGGGCGAGAACCTGCAGGACCACCTGGAGTTCTACTTCCAGTACCGCTGCAAGCAGCCGGTCTCGCTCAACGGCAAGCTGGGCTGGTGGAACAAGCTCAAGATCGGCGTGCGCTGGATCCTGCGCAAGGACGGCCTGGGCGCCACCAACCATTTTGAATCCTGCGGCTTTATCCGGTCCAGGGCTGGTGTCGAGTGGCCGGACCTGCAATACCATTTCCTGCCGGCCGCCATGCGCTACGACGGCAAGGAAGCCTTCAATGGGGACGGTTTCCAGCTGCACATTGGCCACAACAAGCCGCAAAGCCGGGGTTTCGTGCATGTCCAATCGGCCGACCCCAGGCAGGCGCCGACCATCCGCTTCAACTACCTGGAGCACGAGGCCGACCGGGAAGGCTTCCGGGACTGTGTGCGCCTGACCCGGGAAATCATCAATCAGCCGGCCATGGACGAGTACCGCGGGGCCGAAATCCAGCCCGGTGCCGAAGTCCAGACCGACGAGCAAATCGATGCCTTCGTGCGCCAGGCGGTGGAGAGTGCCTATCACCCATCCTGCTCCTGCAAGATGGGCACGGACGAGCTGGCGGTGGTGGACCCGGAAACCCGGGTGCGCGGCATCCGAAATCTGCGGGTGGTGGATTCATCCATCTTCCCGACCATACCCAACGGCAACCTGAACGCGCCCACCATCATGGTGGCCGAGCGGGCCGCCGACCTGATCCGGGGCAGGGAGCCCCTGCAACCTTCTGACGCGCCTGTGGTGATGGACGACCAGTGGCAGGCACGCCAGCGACCGGGAGAGGCAAAGCGCGCGCTGGCTTAGCGCGTCGTCATCCCACCCGGGCGTGCAACGCGCCCGGGGTTTTGCAAGCCCTCAGGATTTCCCTATCAGCGCGACGGTGTTCTGCCGTTTTCGGGCGCCGGATAGGCAAGTCCTGGGTTTGTGTCCGATTCGAACGAAGCAGCGCTTACCAAGTAGAGGAGGAACACCCATGCTGTTCACTATAATGATGACAAACAACCGGAGGTGCCGCGCATGACACTCTGGTTATCCACAGGCCTGATCTTCACCTTCGCCGCCATTGTGCTGATTCTGTACAAGTGGTGGGACGTCCAGTGCATCGGCGTCACGCCGGTTCGCACGTTCACCTTCATTGCCATTCTGTTCACCTCCGGTCTCGACGTGGGGCTGATCATGTTCCCGCTCACCGAGTTCGGCGGTTACGGCAATGTCTCTGCAAACCCTGAATATGCCTTTGCCAATCCGCTCGCCATCGAGTTCGGGTTCTGGGCGTTCCTGATCTGGGGCTTCTATTTCCTGACCTGTTTCTACTTCGCGATCATCGAGCCGCGGGTGAAGTTTTTCGAGATCCCGCTGGTCAAGCTGGTGAACAACGTGGTGATCATCGGCACCTGCGCCTTCACCGCCTACCTGCTGTTGGTGAACCTGCCCTGGTATCTGCCGCAACTCGGCGACGGTGAAACGGTGAAGCCGGCGTTCTATGTGATCGTGTTCATTGCCATTGCCCTGGCGGTGTATTCCAGTTCCAAGATCAAGTACGTACGCATTCTCAGTGTGGGCTCGAGCATCCTGTTCATCGCGCTTATTGCCGGTATGTGGTTGCGTGCCTTCGCTCTGGGCAAGGGCTCGCCAGCGGACTTCCTCGGCACCGTGGGCATGCTCGGTGAATACTTCACCAACCTTGACCAGTTCTTCCTGCCGATCAACGATTACCACGAGTTCTACCTGTTCTGGTGGTTCTCCTGGAGCATCATGATTGGCCAGTTTACCGCGCGCTTTGTCAGCGGCGTCAAAACCTGGCAACTGCTGATCGCCATGCTGGTCGTGCCGTCCATTGCCATTGGCGTGTGGTTTTCGGTGTTGTACTACTACCACGCGGAAGGTCTTCAGATTGCCGCGTTCACCAATCTGGCCATGATTACCGTGGGTGTGCTGATGGTGATCAACTCGCTGGACTCATTGATCCGCCTGTACACCGACAACCTGAACCTGACTGCCCAGCGCCTGGGTCGGATCAATTACGTGATCTTCAATCTGGTGGCGATGATCGGGCTGACGCTGTTGTTCCAACTGGACTTCCTGAGGATCCAGTGGGTTGGTGCGCTGGTCATCGGTCTCTACTTCGCGTGCTTTGTCTACATCCTGGCAAAGAGGCGGGCGCAAGTGGCTGCCATCGATGCGTCACCGAAAGAGAACATTCTGGATTTCCACAAGATTGAACTTGCGGGTTAAGGCCCCATAGATAAAGCAGCAGGCGGCAGATTTTCCGAGCCGGAAGCCCAAAGATAGGCTCTGCCTATCTCTGGGTTGGGAATTATCAATTTTATCCGGGCGTCACTTATCCGTAACGTGTGCGCCGTATCTTCATTTATCTGTGAATCCATCAACAAGGAGTTATCTTTAATGGGCATCATCAACAGCGAGATCAAGCCGTTCAACGCTACCGCTTTCAAGGGCGGTGAGTTCGTTGAGATCAGCGAAGCAGACGTAAAAGGTAAGTGGGCTGTCTTTTTCTTCTACCCGGCCGACTTCACTTTCGTTTGCCCGACCGAGCTGGGCGACGTTGCAGACAAGTACGAAGAACTGCAGAAGCTGGGTGTTGAAGTATTCTCCGTGTCCACCGACACACACTTCACCCACAAGGCGTGGCACGACAGCTCCGAGACCATCGGCAAGATCAACTACTACATGGTTGGCGACCAGACCGGCACCATCACCAACAACTTTGGTGTAATGCGTGAGGGCCAGGGCCTGGCGGACCGCGCTACCTTCCTGATCGATCCGGATGGCATCATCCAGTCCGTGGAAATCAGCGCTGAAGGTGTTGGCCGTAACGCCGACTACCTGATGGACAAGGTGAAAGCCGCCCAGTACGTGCGCAAGCACCCGGGCGAAGTTTGCCCGGCCAAGTGGAAAGAAGGCGAAGCTACCCTGGCTCCGTCCCTGGACCTGGTTGGCAAGATCTAAGCTTTTCTTACGAGACGCTTAGCAACAAAAAACCCCGGGCTTTCCGGGGTTTTTTGTGTCTGGCGCAAAGGGTTGCTTCAGAGAGCCGCGAGAATGGTTTCGGCACTTGTCTGGTCCAGGCCCTGGGCGTCGATGTTCAGAAGCTCCACCGTGCCGTTGTTCACGATCATGGCGTAGCGCTGGCTGCGAATGCCCATACCGTTGGCGGTCCGGTCCTGGGTCAGGTCCACGGCCCTGGCGAATTCGCCCAGGCCATCGGCCAGCATGGTGATCTCTTCGGCGTTCTGGGATTTGCCCCAGGCATCCATTACGAAGGCGTCGTTGACCGAGGTGCAGACGATGCTGTCCACGCCTTTGGCACGCAGCTTGTCGGCATTGACCACAAAGCCTGGCAAGTGAGCGGCCGAACAGGTGGGTGTGAAAGCGCCCGGTACGGCGAACAGGACGGCTTTCTTGCCGGCAAAAAGCTCACTGGTCCGGACCTTTTCCGGGCCCTTCTCTCCCATGACCTGCAGTTCGATGTCTGGCAGGGTATCACCCGGCTGAATTGGCATTGTTGTGGTCTCCGGTGTTGTCCTTGTTGAAATAGTCGATGCCACGGGCCTTGAGACGATAAAACTCTTCAATAACACCCGCCATCGCCTCCGGGGAGTAGGGCCGCAACCCACTTAATATGAGCCGTTTGGTCACTTCGCCCACCGGTTTGTTGTCGGCTGTCACGCGGTATTCCAGTAGAACGTTGCCGCGCTTGCCGGCCGCCTCGAGCGTGGCGTTGTGCAGTTCCAGGCCCGGCGAGGGCAGATCCAGATTGTCCAGGGACAGGCTCATGCTCTCGTACATCACCATGGGGCGGTCGGGATTGAACATCACCCCGTTAGACTCCATCAATGGCTTCAGGGTATGGGGAAAGTTCTTGCCAGAGGCCGAGACGTAGGCGCGGGTAATATCTTCGATCAGTTGCTCGTCCCGGGTCAGGTCTCCGTTGCGGGTTACTTCTATGTAGACCTTTCCCGCATCATCGCACACATCGATGGTGCTTTCGCTCTCGACAAACCGCAGTGGCACACCCTCACCGAGCAGACTGCGAAACCGGAAGGTCATGTGCTCCGAGAGCCCGAAGCGCGCCACAATGATGGCGAAGAGCAGATCCCCCGGAACGCAGAAGCGGCGGGCGTCCGGATCGTGTATGGGATTGAAGTCCCCGGCGATCTCCTTGGCAAACTGGCTGGCCTGCAGAGCGGAGATAACGACGTGTCCGTCCTGGACGGAGTGGAAACGGTCTAGAAACATGCGTTGCCTTTGCTGGTACCAGAGAATGATGTTGCTACGTTATTACAACATGATACTTCGGCTGGCTTCGGCTGGATATGCGCTATTGGTCAAGGTTTCAGCATCCACCACCAAATCAACATAGCAAAGACCTATTAAACAGTTTGGGTCAATTAATTTGAGCCTTTGTCTGCCAGATCGTATCGTTGCTCCATCTTCGCAAAGCGACCCGTTTTAAATTCAGATACTTAGTTTCAACATCTAAAGGAGACGCACGATAATGTTGGATGCCAATATCAAGGAACAGCTCAAGGCCTACATGGACAAGCTGCAGCAGCCGATCGAGCTGGTGGCAGCCTATGACGACAGTAAGAAGTCCCAGGAACTCCGGGAGCTGCTGGAAGAGCTGGAACCCATGTCTGCCAAGATCAGCCTGCGCACCGAAGAATCCAATGATGTGCGTCGTCCTTCCTTCGCCATCAACCGCGTAGGTACCGATATTGGCGTTCGCTTTGCTGGCATCCCCATGGGTCACGAGTTTACCTCGCTGGTGCTGGCGCTTTTGCAGGTGGGCGGTCACCCTTCCAAGGCCTCCCAGGAGGTGATCGAGCAGATCCAGTCGCTCGAAGGCAAGTTCGAGTTCGAAACCTATTTCTCGCTCTCCTGCCAGAACTGCCCGGATGTGGTTCAGGCCCTGAACCTGATGAGCGTGCTGAACCCGAACGTCAAGAATACCTCTATTGACGGTGCGCTGTTCCAGGATGAAGTGGAGCAGCGTGAAGTGATGGCGGTACCCAGTGTTTACATGAACGGTGAGCCCTGGGGCCAGGGCCGTATGACCCTCGAAGAGATTGTTGCCAAACTGGATACCAGCTCCAGCGAGAAAGACGCCGAGAAGATCAACCTGAAAGACACCTTCGAGGTTCTGGTGATTGGTGGCGGGCCCGCCGGTGCTTCTGCCGCCATTTACGCAGCCCGGAAGGGGATCTCCACCGGTATCGCGGCCGAGCGTTTCGGTGGCCAGGTGGCTGATACCATGGGCATCGAGAACCTGATCTCCGTGCCTTATACCGAAGGCCCGAAACTGGTTGCCGCTATGGAGCAGCACGTCAAGGAGTACGACGTCGATATCATGAACATGCAGCGTGCCGAGAAGCTGATTCCGGCTTCACGCCCGGGAATGCCTCATGAGATTCGGCTTGAAAATGGAGCCACCCTCAAGGCACGTAGTCTGGTTCTGTCCACCGGTGCGCGCTGGCGCCAGATCGGCGTGCCGGGCGAAGCCGAGTACCGCAACAAGGGTGTGGCCTACTGCCCACACTGTGACGGCCCCCTGTTCAAGGGCAAGCGTGTGGCTGTGATTGGCGGTGGTAACTCCGGAGTGGAAGCGGCCATCGATCTGGCTGGCATCGTCGGCCACGTAACCCTGATCGAGTTCGGTGCCGAGATGCGCGCGGACGATGTGTTGCAGAAGAAGCTGCGCAGCCTGAAGAACGTAGAAGTCATCACCTCGGGCCAGACCACGGAGATAACCGGTGAAAACGGCAAGGTCAACGGCCTGAACTACACCGACCGCACATCCGGAGAGCAGCATCATATCTCCCTGGAGGGTGTGTTTGTGCAGATTGGCCTGGTGCCCAACACCGAATGGCTCAAGGGCGACATTGAACTGAGCCAGCACGGCGAGATTATCGTCAACGATCGCAATGAAACGTCCATTCCGGGTGTTTTTGCGGCTGGCGACGCGACCACCGTGCCTTACAAGCAGATCGTGATCTCCATGGGAGAGGGTTCCAAGGCAGCGTTGAGTGCCTTTGACTTCCTGATCCGCAACTCGGTGGATGAAAGCGAAGACGAAGCGGCATAAATCACGGTTAATGCCACCTGATGAGAGAGAGGCACCGGAGCGATCCGGTGCCTTTTTTATCGGCTAAACCCGCACATTTAACAAGGTTTTTCTGGTCACCCCGAAACCTGGTTGTCATACTGGACCGCTCTGTATGAAAAGTGGTCATTTCCTGTTTGTCACTGACTGATGTTCACGCTATGAAACGCCTTGTTTACGTCTTCGGTACACTGCTGGTTGGCACCAGTCTTATCGCTACCCCCGCGCTGGCCGATTCTCCGGTTCGGTTGGCCGTTCCCGGCATCACCAGCCTTCTGACTGAAAGCCAGGACGGTGTCTACCAGAAGATTCTGCATCGGGCCCTGGAGGGGCTGGAGGTGGATGTGCGTGAACGCTTTTACCCTTACAAGCGGGCCATGCTGGTGTTTGAACAGGGCGAAGCGGACTGCATCTACTCGTTCACCCAGATTCTGGAACAGCGGATGGGCGAAGATGCTGTGATCGCAAGCTTTCCGCTCGGCAAATTCACCTATTACCTGTTCACCCCAGAGGGAGAAGACCCCGTCCGCCATTTGTCACAGCTGGAAGGGCAGTCTGTAGGCGCGGTGATTGGCCATGAAACCTATCTGGATGAGGTTCTGGAGGGCCATGATGTCAACGTGATCTGGTCCAAAAGCGATGCCCAGAACCTGGCCATGCTCGAGCATGACCGGTTCGCTGCAATGATCGCCGCCGTCCCTGATATCCTGCCGTACGTGGAAAACCTGAGCTACGATCCGGAAGCCCCCCTTCTCGAAAGCTATGACCGGCTGACCTGCCACAATACAGAAGCCAACCGGCGCTTCCTGCGCAAGCTGTCCGCGGAATTGAGGCGATTGAAGGAAGTGGGTCTTTACCGTGAGCTGGCCGGTGACCTGTACGTTGAATTTGATGCTGCGGCGGCCAGCGGGCGTTTGAACGACTAGTCCTTTGTCACTTCCTCTTCAAGGCTGGGGAGGGCACTCTCCGGCGCCTTATCCCCGTTGAACAGATGGCCGTAGGCGGCCCGGACGCCTTCGACAATAAAGTCATGGGGCACGTCGACAAAGACCCCGTGATCGTTGATGTATTCCATGTGCGCCTGGCCGGACTCGGTATATTCCTGGAACACCGAATCGTGGAGGCCGTCAAAATCCAGGGGTTCCACCTTCATCAGTTCACAGAGTTGCCGGTTGAAGGCCGGGGTGGCCTTTACCCAGCGGCCGTTCAGATACAACTCTATATAGCCGTGCATGCGGAAGATATCCGACCGCAGCCACTCGATCAGCCTGGGGCTGGACAGGTGGTTGCGCACGTCCGCCAGGCCCAGACGGCTGGGAACGCCAATGGAACGGGCGGCGGCACCGAGCAGAACCGCCTTGGGAATGCAGTAGGTCTCGCCGCTTTCCAGGGCATAGCTGGCGCTGAAGGTCTTGGGCTCGGTCTGGAAGACATAGGGGTTGTAACTGACGCTGTCCCGCACGGCGAGATAAAGCGCCTTGATCTGTTCCACCGAATCCTCTGGCACGCCCTGCAGCTGTGCTTCAATCCAGGCCTTCAGCTGCGGCTGGTTGTAATCAAAGAAGGCCGTTGGCTGGAGGTAGCGTTCCATGGGTATTCATCCGGTTCCGGGGGTATCGGGCCCTCATCGTGGCCCAGTTAGCAACCTACGGGCAATGGCCGTTTCCGCCAAAGCCATTGCCCGCATCGATCAGCTTTTGCCTTCAAACCCCTGCATCACATTCACCGCGTTCACGCCGATGGCGTCGACGTCGTAGCCGCCCTCCATGGTGAACACCGTTGGCAGGCCCAGCTGCTCCAGACGCTTGCCCAGTTTCAGGTAATCGCCTGAGGTGAGTTTGAAGAAGGAAATTGGATCTTCTTCGAAGGTATCCACCCCCAGCGCCACTACCAGAGCATCCGGTGCAAACGTCCGAATGCGTTCGCAGGCTTTTTCGAGCCCCTGGCTCCAGATGCTGAAGGGAGTGTCAGGCGGAAAGACGATGTTCAGGTTGTAGGCTTCGCCATCACCCTCGCCGGTTTCATCCTCGAACCCCAGAAAGTGCGGAAATACCAGGTCCGGGTCGCCGTGCAGGCTGATGGTGAGCACATCGCTACGGTCATAGAAAATTGCCTGGGTGCCGTTGCCGTGGTGGAAGTCCACATCCAGCACAGCGACCTTGCCATAGCCCTGGTCCCGGAACGCCTGGGCCGCGATGGCGGCATTATTAAAGAAGCAGTAGCCTCCGAACACATCGGCATGGGCGTGATGACCCGGTGGCCGGCACAGGGCGAAGGCGGCGCGTTCACCCTCGGCCACCAGCTTCTGGGCGGTGAGAGCGACATTGGCGGATGCCCGGGCCGCTTCCCAGGTGCCATCGGAAATTGAGGTATCGGCGCCGAGACTGTAATAGCCGAGGCGACCGTCGATGTCCTTTGGCAGACGGGCGCGCATGCCCCGGCCAACCCAGAAGGTGGGGATGGCCTCGCCGCGCTTGCCGGCCGCCACCCACTCGTCCCAGCAGGTTTCCAGGAAACTCACATAATCGGCCGTGTGCACCCGCTTGACCGGCCCAAGCCCGAACTCTTCCGGCTCCAGGATCTCCCCGAGCGCCTGGTCCTTCACCCGCGCAAGGATGGTTTCGGCCCGGGAAGGCTTCTCGTGGGGCTCGATCAGAAGTCCGCCGTCCAGTTCGGTTTTGACATGGCGACGGCTGTGCAGGGGTGAGAATACGGTTTTCATGGTCAGGGAAAGTCCTTGCTCAAAGATGGGAATCACTTTGGCACACGGTACTCCGTGGCTCAATAACAGCAATTGTGTCAGGCTGATGCTTTGTCTGGAAAGACGGGACTACCGTGATGGCGCCAAAAGGGTACATCTCTGAACAATGACTGAATTTATCGCGGGCATGACCCTCGCCGAGGGGCTGGGCCAGCTTTGTGGCCTGGTGGCCCTCGGGTTCTGCATTGTCGGTTTCGCCAACAAGAATGACGACCGGCTGATGGTGCTGCTGATTTCCGCCAACGTAGCCTTTGCGCTGATGTTCGCGTTGTTCGAGAGCTGGACGGCATCAGCCTTGACGGTACTGGTGATCCTGCGCATTACCCTGGCCCGCAAATACCAGGGCAACTGGTCAATCATGCTGGGCATGCTGGCGGTGAATCTGGTGGTCGCCTGGGTGACCTGGAAATCGATCACCGACGTGTTTCCCCTTGCCGCTGCGGTTTTCGGCACCGTGGGCATGTTCATGCTCCGGGGTATTCCCCTGCGTATCATCCTCGGTCTGGCAGCGCTGGCGTGGATGCTGAACAACATTGTTATCGGCTCGGTGGGTGGTACCCTGGCGGAGGGCATGGTGCTGGTCACCAACATCATCACCATTATGCGGCTCTATCGGCTGCAGAAGAAATACCCCGATTTTACCCCGGGTAGTTGATCCCGGTTTTCAGGCCAGCCGTTGCGTATTCAGGTCCGGAGAGGCCAGCTCCCGGGAGGTGACACACAGCGCCCCGGCGATGGCCCCGCCCCTCAGGCAGTCGGTCAGTTCTGCGCCCTGCAAATAGCGGTGCAGGAAACCGCTGAAAAAGGCATCGCCGGCGCCGTTGGTATCGACCACCCCGGAGACTGAAACCACGGGCTGCTCCAGCCACCGTCCGTCGCTGGTCAGCAGTGTCGCCCCCTCCGAGCCGTGGGTGCATACCACGAATTCCTTGCCCCGATGGATCAGCCTTTCCATGGTGGTGCGGTAGTCTGGAAGATTGTCGCTGGACAGGAAGATTGCCCGGGCGGCCTCTATAAAGGGTTCATGATACGGGTTGTGTCCGTCGTAGTCGTGCAGGTCGGTCCAGATGGGCGTGCCCGCAGCCTTCAGCCACGGCAGGGCAGATCGGGTGTACCCGAGGATGTTTACCACCGCCAGTGAGCACTCTGCCAGTGCCTGTTGCGCCTGCGTCCAGTCGACGTGTTCAGGCTCAGGAGGCGGCTGGATGAACAGCGAAATGCGTTTGCCGTCCGCCGACATCAGGTTCACATGCTGTTCAGTGGGCCCGTCAGTTTCCTCCTCCAGCACACGGATCCGGGGGTGGGCCAGGGCGTCCCGGATTTGCTGGCCTTCCGTATCCCTGCCCAGCAATGTGTGAAAGACCACGGGTTGCCCGAGGGAAGCCAGGTTCAGGCTTTTGCCAGCGCCGGTGCTGCCGAGGGCCCGGTAGCTTTCGCTGGGCCAGAGGGTCTGGGGCTCCGGCGAGGGCAGCTCCGGCAGGTGAATGATGGTGTCCAGGGAGGCACCGCCGAGAATAAGGATCGGTTTTGTCATGGTGGTCTCATCCACAATCAGGGAGAAAAATCATTGTAGTCAGGGTTTCGGTTCCGCAGATCCTCCCTCTGACTACGCCCCCGGTTAACGACTGACTCAAACAACCGGGGGCCGGTACCACTTTGGCCAATTTCCGGGCAGCCCGGCCTGAGCTATCTTGATTCCAGACTATTGATTATAAAAAGCGGACTGGAATCCGAGAGGACAGGCAATGAGTAACCAGCATTTCGATGTACTGATCATCGGCGCCGGTGTTTCCGGCATTGGCATGGCGTGTCACCTGAAACGTGAATGCCCCGGGAAGTCATTTGCCATCCTCGAGCGACGGCAGTCTCTGGGTGGCACCTGGGACCTGTTCCGTTACCCGGGTATCCGTTCGGATTCGGACATGTTCACCTTCGGTTACAACTTCCGCCCCTGGACCGGCGGCAAGGTGCTGGCCGACGGCGCCTCGATCAAGAATTACGTGCGAGAGACTGCCCGGGAGAACGATGTCGATCGGCACATCCGCTATGGCCTGGCGGTGAAAACGGCAGACTGGTCGGGCGTCGACAAATGCTGGAAGCTCACGGCCCTGAACGAAGTGACAGGCGAAACCGAGCACTACACCGCCACCTTCATGGTCGGGTGTACCGGCTACTACAACTATGACCAGGGCTACAAACCGGACTTCCCGGGCGAAAGTGACTTCCATGGCCAGATTGTGCATCCGCAGCACTGGCCGGAAGGTCTCGACTATACCGGCAAGAAGGTGGTGGTCATTGGCAGCGGCGCGACCGCCATTACCCTGGTGCCAACCATGGCGGAGCAGGCCGCGCATGTGACCATGCTCCAACGCTCACCCACCTACCTGATGCCTTTGCCCTCCACCGACAAGGTGACCCTGGCCCTGCAGAAAATATTGTCCGAGAAAACCGCCTACCGGCTGACCCGCGCCAGGAATATTTCCATTTCCCGTTTCCTGTACCGGCGATCCAGAAAGAGCCCACAGTTCATGCGCCGGCTGTTCCTGGGCATTATCAAACGCCAGGTGGGCGACACCGCCGACATGCGGCACTTCACACCCGATTACAATCCCTGGGATCAGCGCCTGTGTGTGGTGAAGGACGGCGATCTGTTCCGGGCCATGAAAGCCGGCAAGGCGTCCATCGCCACTGATCGCATCGACCGCTTCACCGAAACCGGAATCTGCCTTAAGTCCGGCGAGCATCTGGATGCTGACATCATCATTCCGGCCACCGGTCTCGACATCCAGATGCTGGGCGGAATCCATCCCACGGTGGATGGTCAGGACGTGGTGATGAAAGACAAGGTCATCTACAAAAACGTAATGGTGGAGGGCGTGCCCAATGCCGGCATGATCTTCGGGTATACCAACATTTCCTGGACCCTGAAGGTGGATATTGCCGCCGAGTATCTGTGCCGGCTGATGAACCTGATGGACAAGCGGGGCTACCGTACCGTGGTGGCCCGGGACACCGAAAACAGTCGCGGTGACGAAACCATTCTTGGCTCCCTCAATGCGGGCTACATCAACCGCGCGGCCGATCGTCTGCCCCGCCAGGGCACTCAGGGACCCTGGAAATCGACGCAGAACTACCTGGAGGATGTGAAAATCCTGCGGTTCGAGCCGATTGAAGACGGCTATCTGGAGTTTGACGGCAAGCGTACCCATGCCAGCACTCGTGAATCCGGCGGTTTCCTGCGGCCCTTGCGCTCGGCCCTGTTCGGGACCTGAAGGGCTGGATGGGGGCGTCGGTTACCGGCCAGGATCGGTAACGAACTCAACTACCAAAACGATAAGGGATGTGGCAATCTTGGGGGCTGATGCGCCGGCGTTGTACTCATAATCGGATGGGCCGGCTGCTCCCACAGTAAAGAGACCGCTGTATGGCCTCCCGCAGAAAAACTGCAAAACGCGCGCTCTGGCATCCCGCCTTCTGGAGCTCCTGGGCTCTGGTATTTGTCCTCTGGCTGGTATCGTTTCTGCCAATGGGCATCAAGCAGCGTCTTGGTGGCTCGCTCGGCAGGCTGCTATCCCGCAAACTGAAGTCCCGCGCCCGGGTGGCGGATGCCAACCTGGCGGCCTGCATGCCAGAGCTGGATGAGGCAGCCCGCAAGCAACTGGTTGAGGACGCCTTCGTGGCGTCGGCCCGGGGTGTCCTGGAAAGCATGCACGCCTGGTGGCGCGATATGGCGCCCTATTGTCAGAGTGCATCGGTGTATGGCACCGAGCACCTTGAGGAAGCCAGGCGACGTGGCAAGGGTGTGCTGCTGATTGGTGGTCATTACAGCATTTTTGATTTTGCGTTGCCGCTGATCGCCTGCAAACTCCAGAAACCGGGCTATATGTACCGCCCCAATGACAACCCGGTGATAGACCGCATGATCGAACGCGGTCGCCGCCGTCATTTCAACATCCGGCCATTCACCAAGCGTCAGATCCGGCCTCTGCTGTCGTTCCTGAAGGAGGGAGGGCAGGTGTGGTTTGCCTGCGATCAGGATTTCGGCAAGAAGTCCGAGGTGTTCGTGCCGTTTTTCGGAGTCAGTGCCGGATGCATCACGTCGCCAAGCTATATTGCCCGTGAATCCGGCGCCGCCGTTATCTGCGTGAGCCACCTGCGAATGCCGGACGGCCGTTACCGGGTGGTGTTTTCTCCGATCCAGGAAGGCTTCGGGCACGATCTGCAAAAAGACGCGGAACGCTGGAATCAGTTTATTGAAGCAACCATTCGTGAGCAGCCGGATCAGTACCTTTGGCTGCACAGGCGTTTCAAGAGCCGGCCGGAAGGTGCCGCCGCGATCTACTAGGGCGTTGCGGCCATACTGTCTCTGGTTGCCCCGGGCGGTTTTCGTGGTGGCGGAGCGGATTCGCAGTGTTGGTGATTCCAGTGCCACCCGGAACGGTGCGCTTGCGGTACTCCGGGGCTTTGGTGTATCCCCAATGTGGTCGCCACTGTCGATATCGGTGGCCCTGACCTTAACGCTCCTGCCGGGTCTGGGCAGTGCCGTTTACTGTCGGCAGCCTTGCCCTTTGCCCTTTGCCCTTCTGGTGTTATTTGCCGGCTTCTTCTGGCGTGAACCCGAGCCAACGGCAGCACCCGAGGCCCTCGCTGATGCCACCGGATGGGCCAGTTGGCTGCGCTTTGGCGGACTGATTGCGGCGATGTGCGCCGGGGTGTTCGTGTTCAGCCAGATGTACGATATGAGTTACGCCCGCTCGGTGACCATGAGTTGCCTGTCAGCGGTTGTCGCCGGCTGAGTGCTGGCCTGAAAGCCTGTTGCTGAAAAGCACCTATAGCTATTTCACGGGCCCTCTGTTACTGTGCCCGCATCCTGCCTCTAGGGATTTCCGCAGTTTAAGGCTTTAAGCCCGTGCGACCTTTCCATACGACCTGTCAGAGGACGTCACCCCGATAACGGAGCGTGACTGTAGTCGTCTTTTATTCCATGAATGTTCATGGCATCTGCCCGCATTCGCCGACAACGGTGTTCGTGGAGGCAGAATAATCAAGAGTTGATCCTATATGAGTTTTTCTTCACTCGGTCTGTCCGAGCAGCTGGTTCGTGCTACTACTGATCAGGGTTATGAAACCCCGTCTCCGATTCAGGCCCAGGCCATTCCCGCGGTACTTTCCGGCCGCGACGTGATGGCGGCTGCCCAGACCGGTACCGGCAAAACCGCCGGCTTTACTCTGCCTCTGCTGCAGCGCCTGGGTGAAAACCCGCGCACCGGCAAAGGCCCCCGCGCCCTGATCCTGACACCGACCCGTGAACTGGCGGCGCAGGTTCACGACAGCGTGAATCTTTACAGCAAATACGTTCCTACCAAGGCCGCTGTGGTTTTCGGTGGTGTGAAAATCAATCCGCAGATGATGAAGCTGCGCAAGGGCCTGGACGTGCTGGTGGCAACACCCGGCCGGTTGATGGACCTGTACCAGCAGAACGCGGTGCGTTTCAACGAAGTGGAAATCCTGGTACTGGACGAAGCCGACCGCATGCTGGACATGGGCTTTATCCGCGATATCCGCAAGATTCTTTCGCTGCTGCCGGCCAAACGCCAGAACCTGCTGTTCTCCGCCACCTTCTCCAACGAGATCCGGACCCTGGCGGAAGGCCTGCTGGATAACCCGGTTCAGGTTGAAGTCGCCGCTCGCAACACCTCCGCGGACAACATCAAGCAGTCTGTCTACCCGGTGGATCAGAGCCAGAAAACCGCGCTCCTGAGCAAGCTGGTTCGTGACAACAGCTGGGACCAGGTGCTGGTGTTTACCCGTACCAAGCACGGTGCCAACCGCCTGACCCAGAAGCTGGAGAAGGACGGTATTACCGCTGCCGCCATCCACGGCAACAAGTCACAGGGCGCCCGCACCCGCGCGCTGGCGGACTTCAAGGCCGGCGAAGTACGTGTGCTGGTGGCGACCGATATCGCCGCCCGGGGCCTGGACATCAAGCAACTGCCCCAGGTGGTGAACTTTGAACTGCCCAACGTACCGGAAGACTACGTGCATCGTATCGGCCGAACCGGCCGTGCTGGCGAGAGTGGTCATGCGCTGTCGCTGGTGAGTGCCGATGAAGGCAAGATGCTGGCGGGCATTGAAAGGCTGATCAAGAAGCAGTTGCCGCGCACGGAAGTGGAAGGCTTTGAGCCGACCAACAACCTGCCGCTGAAGCCGAAGGCCAAGGCCGACCCGAGCCGCGCCCGTGCCCGCAATGGCAACGGCGGTAATGGCCGGCCAGGCGGAAAACCGAGAAGCTTTGGCGACAAGCCAGGCGGTCGCAGTGGTGGCCGGAGCCAGAATGGTGGCGGTCAGCGAGGCCGGTCAGCCCAGCGCCAGAGCGCCTGAGACTGATTGAGGCGTGACACGAAGGCGGAGCAGATGCTCCGCCTTCGTTGTTTCTGGAAGATAAAAAAGACGGGGCCGGAGGGCCCCGTACAGGAAACGCACCCTCCGGCAGCCCACAGACCATGAGACTGCCGGAGGGTACGGGTATCAGAATTTGTAGGACACACCTA
Organism: Marinobacter subterrani; assembly: GCF_001045555.1. Classification (NCBI taxonomy): domain Bacteria; kingdom Pseudomonadati; phylum Pseudomonadota; class Gammaproteobacteria; order Pseudomonadales; family Marinobacteraceae; genus Marinobacter; species Marinobacter subterrani. The sequence continues at coordinate 3,267,799 of NZ_LFBU01000001.1, read as the reverse complement.
CCATGTAAACCAGGGGGTCGATATCAACGTCGATGGTGCTGGTGTCTGCTTTGGTGTTTCCCGCATAGGCATTGATGGTTGCTTCGGTATCAATGTCTGCGTACCAGATCGCGGCATTTACACCGATGTTTTTCGTGATCATGTAGTCTGCGCCGATTTCGGCGGCCAGGCCGACGCTGTCATCAAGTTCGATGTCAGTACGGGTAACGCCTGCAGCCAGACTGGCATAGGTATCGGTCAGCGCCTGGGAGGGCTTTTCTTCAAAGAAGGTGGTGTAGTTGACGCCAAGACCGAGGTAAGGCTGGAACTTGCTTCCGCCGGGCATCGGGAAGTACTGCACCGTAAAGGTCGGTGGCAGGTGCTTGGTTTCAGCCAGTTTTCCTTTTGTGCCAAGGACAGAACCATCGCCTTCGATGTCGTGGCTGAACGGGGTGGCACCAAGTACGCCCAGAGCAATCCGGTCAGTGAACATGTAGCTCAGGGTCAGGCCGAGCTGAGTATTGGAATCAACACTGACTTGAGCACCAGGAATCTCGCCAAGGGCGGCAGAGTTGAGGTTGCTGCTGGATGAGTCCGGGTCAACAGTCGCGGCACCAACACGACCAATCAAATCACCGGCCTCATACGCCTGAGCGGCGGGAGCAGCAGCCATGACCGCTGCGGCCAGAACACCAAGTTTGAATGTACGGGACATATCCATCTCCTTAACCTGAATCGTTGATGGCTTCAGATTAATGACCGCGGAGAAAGGAAAATTGATTTAGCGCAAGAATGGCCGGGCAGGGGATCTGGTTTGATCCGCAGATTGATTCAACTCAAGAAACGGGTTGGCGCTGCGGTTACTGCGGATGGTCAGACAGAGTTCTTTTTGCCGCCGGGCAGGCTCTCGTCGGGCACAAAGACATCCCGGATGGTCAGCGGTTCGCCATCGGCATTCCGGACTTCCACGGTATGAATCGGCCGGCCGGTTGCCCGGTCCCGCAGGTCCAGCGGTGTCTGGTCCGGTGCCGGGTTCCATTTGTCGCCCCACTGGCGCAGGGCAATCACCACCGGGAACAGGTCCCGGCCTTTTTCGGTCAGCCGGTACTCGAAGCGCGAGCCGTGTTCGCCGACATCCTCCTTGCGGAGCACTTCGTTATCCACCAGTCTGGCCAGGCGGTCGCACAGGATGTTCTTGGCAATGCCCAGTTCCTGTTGGAAGTCCACGAACCGGCGGGTGCCGTACATGGCGTGCAGCACAATCAGCAGCGACCACCAGTCACCCACTTCATTGAGGGCGCGGGCGACGGAGCAACTGGAATCATCAAAACGTTTTCTGGCCATGGGCGCAGTGTACCGAATAGGGTTGCATTTTAAAACCAGATTTAATAGGGTTGCTTAACGAAACCAAATTAGTGAGGTTGCACATTATCATGAGTATGAATCTTGGCCCGCTTTTCGAACCCTTTGAACTCCACAACCTCAAGCTGCGGAACCGGGTGGCGATGGCGCCGATGACCCGCAATTTCTCGCCCGACGGCGTACCCGGCGACAATGTCGTGGCGTATTACCGTCGTCGCGCCGAGGCCGGAGTTGGCCTGATCATTACCGAAGGCACCACCGTGAATCACCCGGCAGCCAGTGGTTACCCCGATGTTCCCGCATTCCACGGCTCTGACGCGCTTCAGGGCTGGAAGAACGTGGTTGATGCCGTACACGAAGCCGGTGGCGCTATCTTCCCGCAACTCTGGCACGTTGGTGCTGTGCGCAAGGAAGGTACGCCTCCGGATCCTTCGGTTCCCGGCTACAGCCCGTCCGGTCTCTTTGCCCCCGGAAAGCCTAACGGCAAGGCCATGTCGGTCGAGGATATCGAGGACGTGATTACCGCTTTCGCCGATGCCGCCCAGGATGCCAAGGCCCTGGGTTTTGATGGCGTGGAGATCCACGGAGCCCACGGCTATCTGCTCGACCAGTTCCTGTGGGAAGGCACCAATCAGCGTGACGACCAATACGGCGGGAGCATGGAAAACCGCCTACGTATCGTGGTCGAGGTTGTTGAAGCAGTCAGGCAGCGGGTTGGCCCGGATTTTCCGATCATGCTGCGGTTCTCCCAGTGGAAACAGCAGGCTTATGAAGCAAAGCTGGTGCACAGCCCCGAGGAGCTCGAACAGTTCCTGACGCCTCTGGTGGAGGCCGGCGTCGATATTTTCCACGCCTCCACCCGCCGTTTCTGGGAGCCGGAATTCGAGGGTTCGAATCTCAACCTTGCCGGCTGGACCCAGAAGCTGTCCGGCAAGCCGACCATGTCTGTTGGCAGTGTGGGGCTGACGGAAGACTTTATCAGCGGTACCTTCGCCAGCAAGCAGGAAGCCGTTGAGAAAGCCGGAATCGACGAACTGGTGGAGCGGATGAACAATCACGAGTTTGAGCTGATTGCCGTCGGCCGCGCCCTGCTGCAAGACCCGGAGTGGCTGGTCAAGGTAAGGGAAGGCCGCCTGAATGAAGTGGAATCCTTCGCCAAGAAGTCCCTCGCCAAGCTTTACTGATCGACCCTTCGATCGTCAGTTGCCGCAGTGCCCTCGGGCCTGCGGCTTTTTTGTGCGCGGCCGGAAAGCCGAATCTGTCGTCATGGTAATCGCGTCTGGCTATTCAGGCGCTATGATGAGGGAAAGTCATGTGCAGAGGAGGAATCAGTATGTCGATGATAGGATCGGTTAAGACGCTGTCAGTAGCCCTGATAATTGCGGCCATGGTGGGCTGTGCAACGGTAGGAAAGGACTTCCCGACCCACAACGTCGATGAAATCCGGATTGGTGAAACCACCCGGGCGGATATCCAGGAGATGTTCGGCGAGCCCTGGCGCACCGGGATCGAGGATGGCCAACGTACCTGGACCTACGGCAGGTACAAGTGGTCGGCGTTTGGCGATGCTGAAACCACCGATCTTGTGGTGCGATTCGATCAGGACGGAACCGTGTCGTCCTATGTGTATAACACCACTGAATAGACCCCCGGAAACACAAGAGCCATGCTCCTCTGACAGAGCATGGCTCTTGTAAACTCAGACCTGGTTAATCAGATCAGGCCCGCAGCCCTCCTACCAGTTTGTCGATGCTGTCCTTGGCATCGCCGAACAGCATGCGGGTGTTCTCCTTGAAGAACAGCGGGTTCTCGACCCCGGAATAACCGGTGGCCATGCCCCGCTTGAGGACCACCACCTGCCGGGCTTTCCAGACTTCCAGCACTGGCATGCCAGCGATGGGGCTGCCCGGATCTTCGGCGGCCGCCGGGTTCACGGTGTCGTTGGCGCCGATCACCATCACCACGTCGGTGCTCGGGAAATCGTCGTTAATTTCGTCCATTTCCAGCACGATGTCATAGGGCACATGGGCTTCTGCCAGCAGGACATTCATATGCCCGGGCAGTCGGCCAGCGACCGGGTGGATGCCGAAGCGCACGTTCACGCCCCGCTCCCGCAGAATCTTGGTCATCTCGCTGACGCCGTTCTGGGCCTGGGCCACCGCCATACCGTAACCCGGCACAATGATCACCGAGTCCGCCATGCGCAGTTCCTCGCAGACATCATCGACGCTGGATTCATGCACGGTCTGGTCGGAATCCGCAGCCGCAGAGCTGCTGCTGGTCTGGCCGAAGCCGCCGAGAATGACGCTGACGAACGACCGGTTCATGGCCTTGCACATGATATAGCTCAGGATTGCACCACTGCTGCCGACCAATGCCCCGGTAACGATCAGCAGATCGTTGCCAAGCATGAAGCCGATGGCCGCCGCGGCCCATCCGGAGTAGCTGTTGAGCATGGACACCACCACCGGCATATCGGCACCGCCGATCGCCATGATCAGGTGGATGCCAAGTACCGAGGCAATGGCGGTCATCAGCACCAGCGCGATAATGCCCTGGGCCACGCTGCCGGTACTCAGGAACCAGCCTCCCAGGAATACGCAGACAATGATGGCCACCAGGTTCATCAGGTGCCGACCGGGCAGGGTGAGGGCCTTGCTGTCGATCCGGCCATCCAGTTTGCCGCAGGCCACCAGCGACCCGGTGAAGGTCACTGCACCGATAAAGATCCCCACAAACACTTCCACCAGTTTGATGGTGTGCTCGGCTCCGGAGGTTTCAACCAGGGGTTCGATATAACCCGAATAGCCCACCAGCACGGCCGCCATGCCGACGAAGCTGTGCAGCAGGGCTACCAGTTGCGGCATCTGGGTCATTTCCACCTTGTTGGCTATGGCAATGCCAATGCCGGCGCCGACCAGCACCGCAATCACAATGGCTGTCAGGCCGCCTTCACCCACGCTGGCCAGGGTTGCACCCACTGCGATAATGAAGCCGGCGACGCCGTAGAGATTACCGCGCCGGGCTGATTCCTGGTGGCTCAGGCCGCCCAGGCTAAGAATAAACAAGATACTCGCGACCACGTAGGCCACGCTCACCATTCCTGTACTCATTTTGGGCGCCTCCTACCTGCGGAACATTTTGAGCATACGATGGGTGACCCGGAAGCCGCCCCCGACGTTGATGCTGGCAATCAGCACCGCGACAAACGCCAGAATGCCGACGGCGATATTTTCCGCCTGAGCCAGGTGCAGCATGGCACCGATCACGATGATGCCGCTGATGGCATTGGTCACGCTCATCAGGGGCGTATGCAGCGAGGGTGTGACGTTCCAGATCACCTGCCAGCCGATAAAGCAGGACAGCACGAACACCGTGAAGTGTTGCAGGAAGCTTTCCGGGGCATAGGCACCAACGCCATAGAGCGCGAGGGCCGTCACGATCAGCAGGGAGCTCTTGCCGATCATGCTGCGACGGTCGGCGCTCTTCTGGGCGGCGGCTTTTTCGGCCGCTGAAGGCTCCTCGGTACCCGGTGCCGGCTTGGGACTGACCGGCGCCTCCGGCTGGGGTGGCGGCCAGGTGATGTCGTTGTCCTGGACCACGGTCAGGCCACGGATGACATCGTCCTCCATATTGACCACAGGCTTGCCGTCTTTCTCAGGAGTCAGCTCGTTGAGCAGGTGCACCAGGTTGGTGGCGTAAAGATCGCTGGCCACCTTCGCCATACGGCTGGGCAGATCGGTGTAGCCGATCAGGGTCACACCATGATGGTGCGCCACTTTGCCGGGTTCGGTCAGTTCGCAGTTACCACCGCGTTCCGATGCCAGATCCACAATAACGCTGCCGGGCTTCATGGATTTCACCATGTCGGCGGTGATCAGTTTCGGCGCCGGTTTGCCGGGAATCAGAGCGGTGGTGATAATGATGTCCACTTCCTCGGCCTGCTCGGCAAACAGCGCCATCTCCGCCTTGATGAACTCGTCGCTCATCTGCTTGGCGTAGCCGCCGCCACCGCTGCCGTCCTCGTCGTCGAAATCCAGCACCAGGAACTCGGCGCCCATGCTCTCGACCTGTTCCTTCACCTCCAGCCGGGTATCAAAGGCCCGCACGATGGCGCCCATGCTGTTGGCGGCGCCAATGGCGGCAAGCCCTGCTACGCCGGCACCAATCACCATGATCTTCGCCGGCGGAACCTTGCCGGCCGCCGTCACCTGGCCGGTAAAGAACCGCCCGAAATGGTTGGCAGCCTCAATTACCGCCCGGTAGCCGGCAATATTTGCCATGGCGCTCAGGGCATCCATCTTCTGGGCGCGGCTGATGCGGGGCAGGCTGTCGATGGCAAACGAGGTGATCTTCTTCTCCGCCAGCTTTTCCAGCAGCTCAGGATTCTGCGCCGGCCAGATATAACTGACCAGAAACGCGCCTTCCTTCATCAGATCCACTTCGTGTTTGTTCAGGGCGGGATTTTTCATCGGCGCCCGAACTTTCAGGATAAAATCCGCTTCCTGCCACAGTGACTTGGTATCGACGGCCATGACAGCGCCCACTTTTTCGTAGGCTTCGTCTGTATAATTCGCGGCCTCGCCAGCGCCGCTTTCGACGATGACGTCATAGCCAAGACCGATCAGCTTATGGACCGACGGGGGCGTTGCCGCCACCCGTCGCTCGTCTTCATAAACTTCCCTGGGAATACCGATTTTCATTGTGCGTAAGTCCTCCGGAATGACCTGTTCGCTAAGTGTCTCGGTTTTTACGTATGCGGATGCTAACAGGTTTGTTTGCGTTTTCCTAAAAATGAACTAAGCAAAAACCCGGAACCTGATAACAAATCCAGGATTAAGTCCGTTTATCGGCACCCTGAAGCAAGGTATGGATAGCCGCTTCGGAGAGGCCGTCCAGCATTGCGCCGCGGAATTGCCGATTGATGAAATGCTCGGTTTCAGCCTGGATACTTGCCCGCTGCGCCGGTTTTTCAATGTAGTCCATGGCCCGGAACAGGATGTAGCGGATGGTCATGCGGGAAATTTCATGGATAGTCTCCGGCGGCACGGCACTGACCAGTTGCCGGTCGATAATGTCCTCCGCCATTTCCCGGGCGCTGGCCTCTAGCTGCGCCTCCAGTGCCCGGCGCAGCACCGGGGAGGGGCCATGAAGCTCCCGGACGGCCACGGTGGTGGCTGCAGGGTTGGCGAGGAAATAGTGGTACACAAAGGCCACGGTATCGCGGGAGGCCTGCTCGGAAGAATCCGCCATCTGCCGCAAATCCCGCACCCCGGCTTTCATCTCCTCGGCAATGTAACCCAGCACCTGCAGGCCGAATTCGTCCAGGCTCTTGAAGTGCCGGTAAAACGTATTCGGATTCAGCCCCGCCTCCCTGGCAAGCTCCCGCAAGCCCAGCGACGTCAGGCTCCGGGTTTCGGTAATCAGCCGCAGCGCGGCCTGGATGAGTTTCAGCTTTCCGCCGGTTAATGCGTTCATTTTTCCTCTGCGTTGGAGGTAGGGCCATGTTGGCAGGTGTTCCGAAAACCGCTGCAAGTACATCCCTGTACGCTTGCTCTCCGCCATCCCTGGCTCCGAGCATTTTCGGAACACCTGCCAACATGGCCCCCGGACATTGGAAGAGGCCTGAAAGACTTAAGGCGAATGTAAGAGGGCGGGCCACTTTTAGTCTGACGGTCGTTTGTGGGAAGGGCTTCCAAAACTGTGCGGAGCCAGGGATGGCGGAGCCCAAGCGTCACATGGATGTGCCGCAAGGAGCGTGTTTTGGAAGCCCTTCCCACAAACGACCAGCCCCCCAAACCAGAGCCCGCCACGCAGGCCAAGAATCAGTCACCTGAGGCCAATCACCGAACCAAGAGTATACGGTTGTATACCAATTTGTGTATACATGTGTCTACCGGTCATGATGACCCGCCGGACAACAACAGACAAGGCCGGAAAGGCCAACACAGGAGTGCAGCAATGACACAGAACACACAGATCGCCATCATCGGCACCGGCTTCTCCGGCCTGGGCATGGCCATCAAACTCAAGGAAGCCGGCTACAACGACTTCGTGATCCTGGAACAGAGTGACGACATCGGCGGAACCTGGCACCAGAACCACTACCCGGGGTGTGCCTGTGACGTGCAGTCTGCGTTGTACTCCTTCTCCTTTGAACAGAACCCCGGGTGGAGCCGGATGTTTGCTCAGCAGTCTGAGATCAAGGCCTACCTGAAGCACTGTGCCGAGAAATACGGCCTGATGAAGCATATCCGGCTGAACACCCATGTTGCCGGAGCGCGGTTTGATGAGAAAACGCAGACCTGGAAGCTGGAAACCTGCGACAGCGCCAGGCTCTGGGCTTATAGACAGGAACGGGGCCTGAACCCTGGCGACAAGCTCGATCGAAAAGACGAAAAGCTTCCCGAATTCAGTGCCCTGACGGCCGATATTCTGGTCTCCGGAATGGGAGGATTAAGCACCCCGGCCTACCCGGACATCAAAGGTATCGAGACCTTCACCGGCAAACGTTTCCACTCCCAGAACTGGGATCACGACTACGACTTGCGGGGCAAGCGAGTGGCGGTCATCGGCACCGGGGCGTCGGCGATCCAGTTCGTTCCGGAAGTGGTGAAACAGGCGGCACGGGTGGATCTGTACCAGCGCACACCACCCTGGATCATGCCCAAGCCGGACCGGGCCATCAGGCCGCTGGAAAAGCGCCTGTTCCGGATGTTCCCGCAATCGCTGAATGCCTTCCGGCAGAGCATATACTGGTCGCTGGAGGCCCGGGTGCTCGGCTTTGTCGGCAATCCGCGCATTCTCAAGCTCGGTGAGCTGCAGGCCCGCCGGCACATTCGTAACCAGATTCCGGACAGGGAATTGCGTAAAAAAGTCACTCCGGACTTTCACTTTGGCTGCAAACGGGTGCTGATCTCCAACAATTACTATCCGGCCCTGGCGCAGGATCATGTGGATGTTCTGACCGATGGTATCCGTGAAGTGCGTGGCTGTGTCGTTGTTGATCGCAATGGCAATGAACGGGAAGTCGATTGCATCATCTACGGCACCGGCTTCAGGGCCCAGGATCCGATTCCCGCCGGCATGATCTTTGGCCGCAACGGTCGGGATCTGCTGAATGCCTGGCAGGACGGCGCCGAAGCCTACAAAGGCACAACGGTAAGCGGCTTCCCCAACTTCTTCATGTTGATGGGGCCGAACACCGGTCTTGGTCACAGCTCGATGGTGTACATGATCGAAAGCCAGATCCAGTATGTGCTGGATGCCTTGAAGAAGATGGACAAGCACGGCTGGAAAAGCGTGGACGTGAAGGTCGACGCCCTGAGCCAATACAATGCCTCGATTCACGCAAAACTTGGCGATTCAGTCTGGCAGACCGGCTGTAAGAGCTGGTACGTGAACGAAAATGGCAAGAACACCACGCTGTGGCCGGGCTTCACCTGGCAGTTCCGCCAGCAGACAAAACGGTTTGATGCGAGACAGTACCTGTGTGAGCCGGAGGCCGTCGAAGTAGGCGAGGCAGCTCCAGTGTAGTAAGTTGCCTTACTGACATTCTACCCAATATGGGCATTAAATTGCCCATATTGGGTAAGATCCGACTAATTACCATTCTCCGTTAGCTCACGGACCGCCATCCTCACTTCCTCGCAAACCCTGACAAGGCTTGCAACCAGGCTTTCATCCACGTCAATAAAGCCCTCGTATTCCGCGAGGTTCCGTTTGCGGTGGGCCTGATCAAGAATGCGCCATTTCGCGGAGGGAAGGTCCAATGTGTGCTGTAGACATTGAAAAACAAGGTATCGGTTGTCAGAGCGATATCCGAGATGACGCAGTGATGCGAATGTTGACCAGATTCTCAAGTGCTTCCTTGTTCATCAATGATTCCCTTCAATAGCAGGTACGGTCCATTCAGTACCTTTCTCATAAACGGATTGTCGTTGTTCCGACGCTTTTCAAATTCGTGCCTGGTGTAGAGCGTGGGGTTCACGGGCCGCGACAGCTCCTGCTCCACCGGCTCCAGTGCGGTAAACACATCTTCGAGGGTTAATGTGTCAGAAACCAGCATAAGGTCGATGTCACTGTCCGCCCGATCAGTGTTTTTGGCAACCGAACCGTAGACCAGTGCCACGTCGATTTCACTGTCCATGGCGCTCAGGGCATTCTTGACTACTTGAGCCGGCCCGAGGGTTTTGGCAACCAGAGAGCACAATTCCGGAAAGATCGGCGCGTCGTGATTGGCTCTATAGCGCTTCTGGCGCCCCTTGATCTCGACAGTGACCAATCCGCTGTCCACGAATCGACCTACTTCCCGCTGAACTGCCCCGGAGCCGGCCTTTGCCCGTTCGATTAATTCAGCTAGTGAAAAGTCCTGATCAGGCTGCATGAACAGCAGGCCAAGCACTTTTTGCCGGGTGCCTGAAAACAAGGCATCCGCAAGGCTGGAGTTTGAAGACATTGAGGGACCACCGGTGTTTATCGCATTCTTTCAGATTAATGCCTAATTTGGGTAATTTTATACCCACTTTGGGTATATGCAAGACATCTGTTTCTGCATCCGATTCCAGCTGGTCAATGTATCTTGATAGCCAGTCGTTCGTGCACCATGGTTTACATAAGGGAAGCAGCAGGAGAGCACACCATGACCAAGCCAACCCTTCCTGACCAGCCCCAAATTCTGGAGGCAGAGCAGCGTATTCGACAACAACTGGGCGAAACGCCGCTATTGAATGTGCCTGACCTGGATGCTGCCATGGGTCAGCCTTTGGGGTTGAAGTGCGAAAGCCTTCAGCGCACCGGCAGCTTCAAGGCCCGGGGTGCCCTGAACTGGCTGATGACCGCCCGCGATGATGAACTCAGTGCCGGTCTGGTAACAGTGTCAGCCGGCAACCATGCCATCGCCCTGGCTTGGGCAGCGGCCATGCAGAAGGTGCCCCTTACCGTAGTAATGCCTGAGGGTTCAAGCCCACTGAAAATCAGCCGCACCCGTGCACTGGGGGCCGAGGTGATTGTTGAGGGCACTATCCAGCAGGCGGTGGCTCTGTGTCACGACCTTCGGGATCAGAAGGGACTGACTCTGGTCCACCCTTACAACGATGTTCGCATCATGGCCGGGCAGGGTACCGTTGGCCTGGAATTGCTGCGGCAGCAGCCGGACGTGGATCGCGTGCTGTGTCCGATTGGCGGTGGTGGGAGATTGCACTTATGCGGCTTCCCGACGTGTGGTGGACAGGCTGGTCACGGTGACCGAGGCGGGTATTCGGGAGGCCACACGACGGCTGCTAACCGAAGCCCGGCTTTATGTGGAACCCGGAGCCAGCGTCGGCCTCGCGGCCTTGCTGGAGAACCGGGTTCCGCTGGTCCCGGGGCAGGTGACCGCCCTGATTATCACCGGTGGCAACATGGATCTGGAACAGGTCAGTCAGTGCCGGTGATCTGGCCAGCCCTGTCTGCCAGTCCGGCCTGAACGAAGCGCTCAGACGGAGTGCACAGGTCGACCCAGATCCCTGAGCACGGTCTCCACCACCATCGGGCTCCACAGCAGGCGGTTGTGACCCAGTCCGCTGGTGCGTAAAACTTCCGCACTGGGCCAGTTTTCGGCTACTTGCTGGCTTTCAGCCGGTGAAATGGACGTGTCGTCGTCATCGATGACAATCAGGCCCCGCTGGGTGAGAGACAGGGAAAGGGCTTCCAGATCCAGCTGGTCCCACACCGATGGGCCGAAACGCTCCTCCATCAGTTGAAGGTGGACAGCCAGAACCTCCGGACTCAGCCCCAGTTGCCGGCCCAGGTTCTCCATGACCGCGTTCACGCTGGCCGGGGGTGCCAGCATGGCCAGATAGCTGGGCTGCAGTCCGTCTGCGATGGCACGGGCTACGGCGATGCAGCCAATGGAATGGGCCAGCACGCCATGGACCCGGCCAACACTGGCGGCGACACGGCTGATGACTGAAGCCATTTCGAACAGGTCGGTGCTTTCCCCCTGGGCTCTGCCATGGGCGGGCGCGTCGAAGAGAACGACGCGGTAGCCAGCCTCCAGCAATGGTTCGATCCAGGCGCCAAACTGTATGCCTGCCCCGGCCCAGCCATGGACACCGAGAATTACCGGGCCCTGCCCCCAGGAGTACACTGGAATGATGCGTGAGCCGTGCTGCAGTTGAGTGTAGCTGTCAGTGTTATCCAGAAAGTGCTCGTAACGGCTGGGCATGGGCAGCCGGGATGGCCTGAAAGCCATATGATGCACCAATCGCCCGGCTTTCCCGGGCTACGACAGGCGTTTGACCGGGGCGTTGTGCTGGCAAGTGTCTGCACCGGCAGCTTCGTATTGGCGGAGGCCGGGTTGCTGGCGGATCAGGTGGCCACGACCCACTGGCGGGCAGCGATGCAGTTCCGGAACCGTTATCCCGATATCCGACTGGAGGAGGATCAGCTGCTGGTGGATAACGGCCAGATCATCTGCGCGGGCGGGGCAACGGCGTTTGTGGATCTGTGCCTCTACCTGGTGGAGCGTTTTGCTTCACCTTCGGTTGCACTGGCCTGCAGCAAGATGCTGGTTCTGGATGGCCGGCGGGTAGAGCAGACACCTTATATGGCTTTCTACAGCCGCAAGGCCCACCAGGACGACGCCATTCGCAAGGTGCAAACCTGGCTGGAGCAACACTACCCCGAACCGCTCAGTATTGATGATGTCGCCGAAGTGGCCGGCCTGGGTACCCGAACCTTCAAGCGCCGATTCAAGGACGCGACCGGAGAGACTCCCATCGGCTACCTCCAGCATCTGCGGATTGAAGCCGCCAAACACAAACTGGAGTCCAGCCGGGAGCAAACGGCGCGGATTATCTGGAGTGTGGGTTATGAGGATGCCAGCTCGTTCAGGCGGCTGTTCAAGCGAACGGTGGGTTGCACCATGGAGCAGTACCGCAAACGGTTCAGCTATGTAACACCCATGACAGCGTGAACGGACAGCAATTCATACGTTCACTTCCTTACGGCAAAAGCGGTTGTAGCAAGCTATGCTTCCGGGCTCTCATTCACCTCTGGATTGCCCGGAATGCTCGAGACGTTTTTCTCCACCTACATCAGCAGCACGATTCGCTTTCTGTTCCTGCTGGCGCCGTTTTTTGTGGTCACCATGTTCCTCGCCCTCACCAGAGGCTTGCCAGCCGCTGAGAAGTCGTCGATTATCCGCCGCGCCAGCGTCTCGGCGTTTGTTCTGGGCGTGATTCTGTTCTTTGCCGGTCCGCTGCTGTTCAGTGCCATTGGTATCACGCTCAACTCCTTCCGGATCGGTGCGGGCAGTTTGCTGTTCCTGACCGCCATCAGTCTGGTCAACAGTGGTACCCGCAATCACGCGACCGGCTTGCCGGATGAAGACCGTGACGACATTGCCGTGGTGCCCCTGGCGATTCCGGTCATGATCGGCCCGGCGACCATTGGTGCGATTCTGGTCTACGGCGCGGAGCTGAAAACCGTGGCTGAGGTAACCGGCGGGCTGCTCGGGCTGGTGTCCGGACTATTGATCCTGGCGGTGCTGCTGCACCTGTCCGGCTATCTGGAGAAGGCGCTGGGCAAGACCGGCCTGAATATCATGTCCAAGATCAGCGGCCTGATCCTCTCGGCCATGGCGGCCGAAATTGTGCTGACGGGCATTGCGGGATTCATCGCCTCCACCTAGAGTATCGCGGGTCGTTTTTTTGCTGTGGGGTCCGTGATGTCCGCCAACACCATTGAGCATAACCGCAATCGGTATAACTTCTCCGGCGTGGAGTCGATCTGGCTGTTTGGCTACGGATCGCTGATCTACAAGGTGGATTTCCCGTTCCTGGAGCAGCGCCCGGCCTCGATTCGTGACTGGGAGCGACGGTTCTGGCAGGGCTCCCACGATCACCGGGGCACGCCTGAGGCGCCCGGCCGGGTGGTGACCCTGGTGGAGAAGCCCGGGGCCGTCTGCAAGGGCATGGCGTTCCGGGTGTCGCCCAATGTGTTCGAGCATCTGGATGTGCGGGAGAAGAACGGCTACCTGCGCTTCAGTACCACGCTGACGTTTGACGATGGTCGTCAGGCCGAGGGCCTGGTCTACATTGCCACCGAGGACAACGAGGCTTTCCTTGGCCACGCACCGGATGCGGATATTGCCCGCCAGATCGCCATGGCCTCCGGCCCCAGCGGCCCCAATGCCGAGTATCTGCTGAGGCTGGCAGATTCGCTGCGTGCCCTTGGTGCCGATTGTCCCCATACTTTCGCCATTGAATCCCACCTGCACTCAACGGGAGAAAACAGCCGGTCCGGGGGCTAATGGGCCACGTAGCCGGGCTTGTCCTGCAGATCCTGCCATGCTGGCTCCGGCGAAGGGTTGAAGCCCCTGGCGGGTGACCTGCGCCGCTGCTGAAGGCCAATCAGTATCAGCGGCACCACGATCATCAGGCTGCCGGCCAGGAACCACAGGTCCGGCACTTCTCCGAACCAGATCCAGCCAATGCCGACGGCCCAGATCAGCCCGGTGTATTCGGCGCTGGTGACCTGATTGGCAGCCACCTGCCGGTAGGCCAGCAGTACGGTAATGTTGTAGCCCAGGATGAACAGGGAAGAACCCATGGCGCTGACGAGCATGCCGGAATTCCAGGGCGCGCCTTCCCACCAGGCCAGGGCGCCCGCCGCTGGCAGAATCAGCAGGTAGTTCAGGAACAGCTTGTGGACGGTGGTTTGCTGCTTCGGGAGTTTGCGGACCAATACGGCATTGATGGCCAGGGTAAAGGCGGAGGTCAGGGCTGCCACGGCGGCCCAGTTGAATTCCACCGGGCGCAGGATGAGTATGATGCCGGCGAAGCCGCTGAACACGGCGGTTACGCTCAGCGGTGTCAGCTTTTCCCGGAACAGGAAGACGGAGAGCACCATCACCAGGATAGGTGCGGCGTAGAACACGGCGTTGGCGGTGGCCAGCGGCAGGTTGCCGAGGGCGATGACCATGCACAGGATGCCGGCCAGGTGGATGTGGGCCCGGGCGGTGTGGATTTTGAGCCCGGCAAACAGGTTTTTCCGGTCCAGTTGCCCGGCCAGTGGCAGCAGAAATCCGAGGGTGATCAGGCAGCGCAGGAAGGCAAACTGGAACACCGGGGCGCCGGGTTCGAGCAGTTTGATGAATACGTCAGAGATCAAGGCCATGGCGTTGCCGATGATAAGCAGAAGAATGGCACTGTTTACGGTTTTTCCTGACATATTCTTTCCCTCCGATCTAAAACTCTGGGTGCATGAGCGCGGGCAGGAAATGGCTTCCGAAAACCGCTGCAAGTACATCCCTGTACGCTTGCTTTCCGCCATCCGTGGCTCCAAGCATTTTCGGAAGCCATTTCCTGCCCGCGCTCCCCTGACTCGCACGGAGATTCTATTTGGGTTTTAATATCCGATAAAATGATCTTTATTTGTAAGGTATTAGAAAAATAGATAATGAAACTGCCACCGCTGAAAGCCCTGCCTGTCTTCGAAGCCGTTGCTCGCCTCAACAGCTTTTCGCTTGCTGCCGACGAGCTGGCGGTGAGCCAGAGTGCGGTGAGTCATCAGATCAAGCAGTTGGAAACCTATCTGGGGGAACAGCTGTTCTGGCGCAGTGGCCGAACGCTGTCGTTGACCGACGAGGGGCGGCAGTATCTTGATGCAGTGAGTTCAGCCTTGCTGCAGATTGAACGAGCCAGTGAGCAGGTGTTGGGCCATGAGGAATCTCGGCTGCGGTTGTCGGTGTTCAGTTCCTTTGCGGTGCGTTGGCTGGTGCCGAGGTTGCCGGATTTGCAGCGGTTGCACCCGCAGCTGGATCTGGCGCTGGAGATGAGCAGTGAGAACCCGGTGTTGTCGGATCGGGTGGCGGACTGTTTTATCACCATTCACCGGAATTCGCCCGCGTACAGCTATGAGTTGCTGTATGTGGAGCGGCTGTTTCCGGTTTGTAGTCAGGATTATTGGCAAAAAATCCGGCGGGAGCTGGGGCGTGAGGGGGCGGATGGCGATGAGGCGCCGCTGACGCCGGATGAAGTGGCGCGGTTTCCGTTGTTGTCGACCCACAGTATTTTCGAGAAGCCGGCCGGCGACTGGGAGGTGTGGTTCAAGGCGGTGGACCGGCCTATTCCGCAGGGAGTTCGCGTCCAGCATTTCAGTCACATGCTGCTGGCTCTTGAGGCGGCAAGATTTCATCAGGGCATCGCCCTCACCAACGATTACATGCTGAGTACCCGTAAGGACTCGGAAGATTTTGTGCGGTTGCCCATCCATCCGGTAATGACCGGGGATCAGTTCTACTTTGCCTGGAAAACCAGTCGTCGCCAGGAACGGGGTATTCAGTTGTTGCGGCGCTGGCTGGTGAGTCAGGCCATTGAGGGCGGGCTGCGGGGTGAGGCGGACTAGCCGCGCTCCAGGGTTTCCCAGACTTCGATGGCGGCGGCCAGGTCTTCCAGCGAGGCGCCCACGGATTTGAACAGGGTGATGGCCTGATCGTCCGTGCGTCCTGGTTTCTTGCCCCGCAGGAGTTCCGCCAGCTCAGCCCGCAGGTCCGCCTTGCTGAACGCGCCTTCGTCGATGGCCTGCAGGATGTCGCCGGCCTCGCCCAGGGCGCCGGCGTAGGTGTCCACGAAGACTTCGCTGCGGGCCAGGCACTGGCTGTCGGTTTCCCGCATGGAGGGCCGGAATGCGCCCACCAGATCCAGATGGCTGCCCGGCTGCAGCCACTCACCCCGGACCAGTGGGTCGGTTGAAAGGGTAGCGCAGCTGATAATGTCTGCTTCGGGTACTGCGGTTTCCAGATCGATTACCGCCTGACAGTCGAACCGGTCCCGGAATTGCTCGGCCAGGGCCGTGGCCTTGTCGGGGTTTCGGCCCCAGACCCGTACCTTGCGGATGGGCCGAACGGCGGCGTGAGCCTCGATCAGCATGGGCGCCAGTTTGCCGGTGCCGACCACCAGCAGCGATTCGGCATCCTGCCGTGCCAGCTCCCGGGCCGCCAGGGCCGAGGCGGCGGCGGTCCGCCGGCTGGTGAGGGCGCTGCCGTCGATACAGGCGAGCGGTGTGCCATGCTGGCCCTCGCAAAGGATATACAGGCCGGATATGGCGGGCAGGCCGGCATTGGCGTTCTGGGGAAACACGTTGACCATCTTCATGCCGATGTAACCGGTTTCTTCCCAGGCCGGCATCAGAAGCATGGTAGCCTCACCGTCCGGGCGATGCATGGCGTGATGGTGTCGTGGTGGGGCTTCGACGCCCTCACGGAAGGTGGTGGCCAGACGTTCGATCAGTGCCGGCCATGCCAGCGCGCCGGCCACCTCCTGTGCAGAAATAACTCGCATAGACCTTAACCCTGTTTACGACTTGCCAATCGCTGGATTTCGCCAATGATACCGCGACGGAATACCAGCACGCAGACCACGAAAATGGTGCCGAGTATTACCTGCACCCAGGAGCCAAAGGCAGACAGTTCGTGGCTCAGGGCCCCCACGGTAATGGCGCCAACGACCGGGCCGAAGACCGTGCCCAGGCCACCAACGAGCGTCATCAGAATGACTTCGCCGGAGGTCTGCCAGTGCGCGCTGGTAAGTGAAGCAAACTGGAAAATGATGGCCTTGGTGGCGCCAGCCAGGCCGGCCAGGGTGGCGGAGATCACAAAGGCCAGCAGTTTGAAGTGGTCGACGTCGTAACCCAGGGAGAGGGCGCGGGACTCATTTTCCCGGATCGCCTGCAGTACTTCACCGAAGGGGGAATTGATGGTGCGATAGATGATGCCGAAGCCGACGAGGAAGATGGCAAACACAAAATAGTACATGGCGTTGGAGTCGGTCAGATCGATCAGGCCGAACAGATGTCCGCGGGGAATGCCCTGCAGCCCGTTTTCGCCGCCGGTGAAGGGCATCTGCAAGGCCAGGAAGTAGATGATCTGTGCCAGTGCCAGGGTCACCATGGCGAAGTAAATACCCTGGCGGCGAATAGCCAGGAAGCCGAAGACCGCGCCGAGCACCATGGCAAATGCCGCACCGGCGAGTATGCCCAGCAGTGGGGTAAAGCCCCACTCCTTGGTGACGTAACCGGTAATATAGGCGGCGCCGCCGAAGAACGCGGCGTGGCCGAACGAGAGCAGGCCGGCGTAGCCCAGCAACAGGTTGAAGGCACAGGCGAACAGTGCGAAGCACAGCAGGTCCATGACGAAGACCGGGTAGGCGTAAAGGGGCGCTGTCAGGCCAGCCACCAGCATGAGGATAAAGAGGATGCGGTTGGTCATGGCGCTTACTTCTCCTTACCGAACAGGCCGGCGGGGCGGAACAGCAGTACCAGCACCATCAGGAAGAAAATGACAGTGCTGGCGGCGGGCGGGTAGAACACCTTGGTCAGGCCTTCAACCAGTCCCAGGGCGAGGCCGGAAAGAATGGCGCCCATGATCGAGCCCATACCGCCGATAACCACCACGGCAAACACCACGATAATCAGGTCTGCCCCCATCAGCGGGCTGACGGAATAGATAGGCGCAGCCAGAACCCCGGCCAGGCCAGCCAGGCCAGCGCCGAAGGCGAAGGTCAGGGTAACCATGAGGGGGACATTCAGCCCGAAGGCCTGGGTCAGGTCAGGGTTTTCCACGCCAGCCCGAAGTCGGGAGCCCAGTTTGGTGTGTTCGATGACCCACCAGGTGGCAAAACAGACCACCAGGGAAAACACGATGGCAAACAGGCGGTAGGTGGGGAAGTACATGAACCCGAGGTTGACCACACCGCTGAGAGATTCCGGCTGGCCCGGATAGGGCGTGCCGGAAACATTGAAATAGTTGGAGAACAGGCCCTGAAGGATGAGCGTGATACCAAAGGTGAGCAGCAGCCCGTAAATGTGGTCGAGCTCATAGAGCCGCTTGAGCATCAGGCGTTCAATCAAAACACCGAGAATACCGACGATAACGGGCGCCACCAGCAGTGACGCCCAGAAACCGATCTGAAGGCTGATTCCGAACCATTGCTCCAGAAGAGAATAACCGATGAGGGCGATGAACGCCCCCAACATGTACATGGCGCCATGGGCAAAGTTGATGATATTCAGCAGGCCGAATATCACCGCCAGCCCCAGGCTCAACATGGCGTAAAACACACCCACATTCAGCCCAAGCAGCGCCTGGGCCAGTATGACCTGTATCGACACGTCGGCTATCTCCCCGAAAGCAGTGGTCGGTCCTGCCGTTAGTTAACCAACCGGCATTTGGATTCTGACAACGGAATGTACGCCTCTTCCGCCGGAATCTTCGATACAACCCTCAACAGGTCCCATTCGCTTTCGGACTCGGAAGGCTTTTTCACCTCAACCAGATACATGTCGTGCAGCATTGAGCCGTTCGGCAGGATGGAGCCGTTTTTCACGAACATGTCGTTCAGGGTCATCTCACCCAGCTTGGCACGAACCGTATCGCTGTCGTCGGTTCCGGTTTCCTTGACCGCTTTCAGGTAGTTGGTGACGGCGGAGTAAACCCCGGCCTGAACCATGGTGGGCATGGCACCGTGGCGCTCATAGAAACGCTTGGACCATTCCAGGGTTTCCTCGTTCTGGTTCCACACGAAGGCGGTGGTGAACTGCAGCCCCTGGGCGATGTCCAGGCCCATGCTGTGCACGTCGGTGATGAAAACCAGCATGCCTGCCAGCTTCTGCCCGCTCTGCACGATCCGGAACTGGTTGGCCTGCTTGATGGCATTCACCGTGTCCTGCCCGGCGTTGGCCAGGCCGATGACATCGGCGCCGGACGACTGGGCCTGCAGCAGATAGGAAGAGAAATCATTCGTGGACAGCGGCGCGTTGACGTTGCCAACCACCTCACCACCCAGGCTCTTCACCACCGCGCCGGTGTTATCCCGCAGGGAATGGCCAAAGGCATAGTCGGCGGTAATAAAGAACCAGCTCTTGCCGCCGTTCTTGACCATGGCTGTGGCGGTGCCGACCGGCAGTGCATGGGTGTCATAGACATAGTGGATGCCGTAGGGCGTGCATTGTTCCTCGGTGAGTGCCGTGGTGCCGGCCCCAGTGTTCAGAGTGATGGTTTTCTTGTCGTTGGCCAGTCCCTGCACGGCCAGGCCGACCGAGGAGTTGTCGAGGCCGGTGATCATGTCGACTTCCTTGGCGTCGATCCACTCGCGCGCGGTGCTGGCCCCGATGTCCGGCTTGTTTTGGTGGTCGGCGGAGATGACTTCCACCGGCTTGCCCAGTACGGAACCACCAAAGTCCTCGATGGCCATTTTGGCCGCGACCACGGCGCCTGGGCCTTCGAGGGTCTTGTAAACCCCGGACATGTCGCTCAGTACACCGATCTTGACTTTGCCGTCGGTCAGTTCGGCGTTTGCAGTGAGCGGTACGGCCAATGTAGCCATTGCGATGGCGCTTGCCAGACCTTGTTTCCAGTGCTTGAACATAGTGGGTTTCCTTTTATTGTTAGATTCAGGGTCGGTGCGCTTCTGGCGTACCAGGCCCACAGGCTCAGACACTCAAGTGCCTGTTCAACTGCTCTTTTTTCGCCTCAAGATCGGCGGCGTCAATCTGTTCCACCACCTGACCGTGTTCAATCACGTAGTGACGGTCCGCCAGAGGCGCGGCAAAACGAAAATTCTGTTCTACGAGAATAATGGTGAAGCCCTTCTCCCGCAGCTTGCGAATCACCTCATCCAGGGATTTCAGGATTACCGGGGCCAGTCCTTCGGTGATCTCGTCCAGCAACAGCAGGGTGGCCCCGGTACGGAGAATGCGGGCGATGGCCAGCATCTGCTGTTCACCGCCGGAGAGCTTTGAGCCCTGGCTTTTCCGGCGTTCCTTGAGGTTCGGGAACATGGTGTAGATCTCGTCCACCGACAGGCCACCCTCGGCCACCACCGGCGGCAGTTCCAGGTTTTCATCGACATTGAGAGAGGCAAAAATCCCACGCTCTTCCGGGCAATAGCCGAGCTTGCCCACGTGCGCGATCCGGTGTGTGGGCATGTTGATGACTTCCGTGCCATGAATCTTGATGGAACCGGTACGCCGGCCCACCAGGCCGAGAATGGCCTTCAGGGTCGTGGTGCGTCCGGAGCCGTTGCGGCCCAGCAGGGTAATGACCTCGCCTTCGTGCAGGGTCAGGTTCATGCCATGGAGAATGTGGGACTCGCCGTACCAGGCATGCAGGTTTTCGATCCGAAGCAACTCCGGGCGTTGATCAGGCGGCATCGGTGGTCCCCATGTAGGCTTCCATCACGGCAGGGTTGGTTGAAACGGTGTCGTAATCACCCTCGGCCAGTACCTCGCCGCGGTTGAGCACGGTAATCGTGTCGGCGAGGGTGGCGACCACATTCAGATTGTGCTCTACCATCACGATAGTGCGGCCTTCGACCACCCGCTTGATCAGGTCAGTAACCGTGCTCACGTCCTCGGAGCTCATGCCCTGGGTGGGCTCGTCGAGCAGCATCAGCCTGGGTTTCAGGGCGATGGTGGTGGCGATTTCCAGGGCCCGCTTCTGGCCGTAGGGCAGTTCCACTGCCTTGGTGTCGGCAAAGTCGCCGAGTTCCACCAGTTCCAGGGTGGCCTGGGCCTCCTCGTTCAGCTGATCCAGCACTCGCTTGGAGCGCCAGAACTGGTACGAAACCCCCAGTGTCCGTTGCAGGGCAATGCGCACATTTTCACGGGCGGACAGGTGCGGAAACACCGCCGAGATCTGGAACGAACGGATCAGGCCTTTCTGGGCAATTCCGGCGGGCCGGGAGTGGGTAATGTCTTTACCGTCGTAGATGATCTGGCCGGCACTGGGCTTGAGAAACTGGGTCAGCAGGTTAAAAAACGTGGTTTTACCGGCACCATTGGGGCCAATCAGGGCATGAATGCTCCCTGTCTGCACTTGCACGCTGACATTGTTGATGGCGGTAAAGCCCTTGAAATCCTTCTGCAGATTACGGGTTTCAAGAATGATCGGAGACGGCGTTGCCTGTGTGCCCTCAGCCTGGTCGTTCACGGAAATACACCCCTTTCGGTTCAAGCCGGCGGCTGGTGTGCCGCAGGATCGTTATTCGTTGTTATTCAGACTTTTTTCTGAAAAGGTTGCAGATACTGCCAATGAAACTGACATCAAGTAATAGTCGGAGGGTGTGACGTCTGTCAAGAAATGACGGGAGGCAGGGCGCCTCCCGGAAGGGGAAAACCGGCTTCAGAGATACTGGTAACGCAGCAACCGGTGTTTGATCCGCTCAAGGATGACCTGATCAATCACCGCGGCCAGCACGGCGATCACCAGGATGTTGGTCATCACCCCGGTCATGTCGGCGATTTCGCCGGAATAGGCCAGGGATTTACCCAGGCCGGCACTGAAGCCCACGATCATTTCAGCGGAAATCAGTGCCCGCCAGGCGTTGCCGAAGGCCAGTTGGGCACCGGTAATCAGCTCCGGCGTGACGGCGGGAAAATACACCCGCCTGAGCATCTGGAATTTCGAGGCGCCCATCACCCGGGCCGCGGAGATATGGACTTTCTCCACACTTTCGGTAGCGTTCATCACGCTCAGGGCGGTGGGGAAGAAGGCGCCAATGGCCACCACCACGATGATCGGCAGGTTGCCGAAGCCCATGAGGATCAGGAACAGCGGCACCCAGGCGATGGAGGGGATCGACTGCAGGATGATAATGGCAGCCTTCAATGTGCTGCGCACCGCATTCAGTGTGCCCCCGACCAGCCCGACCAGAATGCCGAGCACAATCGCCGAGCCATAGCCGGCACCCAGGCGGGTCATGCTGTTGCCCAGCCCTTCCCAGAAGGTCGGGCTGTTGAACTCTTCCCACAGCCGGACAAACGCCGCAGGCACGTCCGGCATCAGGAAGTCCGGCAGGAACCAGGCCGCCACCTGCCAGAAGAACAGGATGACGGCGATGGCGACCACGTAGGCCCGTTTGCTGGCAACGCCGGTGGCTTGATTAGCACTCATGGTTAGAGCTCGCGGGCCTTCTGCCAGGACAGATCAAGCAGCGCATCAACGTTGAATTCCTTATCCGCCGGCAGAATGCCCTGGGCCTGCATGATGCTGGCCAGTTCCTTCATCCGGCCGATGTCCTTCCCGGACAGCTGGGCGCTGAAGTCGTTGGTCTTGATGGCGGAGGTAATCACTTCCTCGGCCGGAATCCTGCCCTGGTCGCGTGATTCCACGAACTCATCCTTGATGAAGTAGTCGGTGATCAGCGGAGCGGCTTCCGCCGGCTGGTTTTCAAGCATCTCGATCGCCTCACGCTGGGCATCGAGGGCCGCCCACACGGCGTCCTTGCGGTTTTTCAGGGTATCGGCGGAGGTGATAACCACCATGCACGGGAACGGCCAGACGTCACCGATCTGATAGATCTGCTTGACCGGCGCCACCAATTGGGCAATGCGGTCATAGGGTTCGAACAGGAAGGCGGCATCCACCCGGCCGCCAACCAGGGACTGAACGGCAACCGCAGGCGCCACGCCCATGATGTTCAGCTCTCCGGAATCCAGGCCGGCGTTGTCCAGCATCACGCCCTTGAGCACGATGTCGGCTGTGCTGCCCTGCTTCTGGGAAGCCAGGGTCTTGCCTTTCAGGTCGGCCACGGATTCGATGCCGGAATCTTCACGCACCAGCAGTGAGTGGTAACCACGCTGGGCGCCGCCGACGATTTTCAGGTCGGCCCCTCGGGACACCCAGGTAAAGGCGTTGGAGAAGCCAAGCACACCGATGTCGAGCTGGCCACCCACGATGCCCTTGATAAGATCGGTGCCTGAGCTGAACTCGATCAGCTTGGCGTCCAGTCCGTACTTTTTGTACAGGCCCGCTTCATAGGCCAGCATGGCCTGGGCATCGTCCATAACCCGGACATAGCCAACCCGGAATTCTTCTGCGGCGGAAACGGGACTGGCAATCGCCAATGCCAGAACAGCGGTAAGTAACCAGCGAATCATGCAGTTTCTCCTTGCTCAACAGGAGTTGAGGTTGTGTCGGTATCGATACCGAGCAGGTTCAGAACGTCGCGACGGATATCGGCGAAGGCCGACAAGTCGTGGGTCTTGGGAATGTGGCCCAGAGTGATTTCTTCGAGTACGACAGCCGGGCGGTTGCTGAACACCAGCACCCGGTCGGCCAGGTAAAGCGCTTCGTCAACATCGTGGGTGACCAGAACTACGGTCGGGCGTTCTTCTTCGATCAGGTCTTTCAGAACGCTTTGCAGGGTCATCCGTGTGAGGGCATCCAGTGCGCCAAACGGTTCATCCAGCAGCAGCACCTGTGGCCGGGCAATGAAGGCCCGCGCCAGGGCGCAGCGCTGGCGCATGCCACCGGACACCTGATGCGGGTAGTAATCCTCGAAACCGGTCAGCTTGACCCGCCCCAGCCATTTGCCGGCCTCGTTCCGGGCGGTCTGTTTCGGCTGGTTCTGGAATTCAAGGGCCAGCGCCACGTTTTCCAGCAGGGTCATCCAGGGATAAAGCGCGTGCTCCTGGAACACCAGCGTCCGCTCGGGTGAGGGGCTGGACACGCCCTGGCCGTTCGCGGTGAGCGTGCCGGTAGAGGCACTCTGCAAACCGGCCACCATGTGCAGCAACGTGGACTTGCCGCAGCCAGACGGGCCAACAAGAGCGACGATCTCACCGGTCTTGATGGTGGTGTCAAATTGCTTGATGACATTCAGGTCGCCGAAGCTCTTGGTTACCTGGTCGAATAGGAGTTCCATATAGCCTGCCAGAATATGTTTATATTCTAAAAAAGAATAGATAAGGTTAATTTTATAACTACGAGCGCAAAGTTAAAAGTGGATTATGCATTTGTACCTATTTCTCGGGCCGGGCAGGGAACCCGTGACCATGACTTTGCGTCAGGCCTACATAAATCGGTACAGGACACCATCAGTTGGAAAAGAGGTAATTATGAGAAAATTGCTGACGGCCGCCCTGCTGGGCATTGGTATCGTGGGTTCACTGCCGGTTGCAGCCCAGCCGCCGGGCGACCAGCTCCCTCCCGGGCTGCAGAAAAAGGTCGAGCGGGGCGAGCCGTTGCCACCGGGCTGGCAGAAGAAAGTGAATTACCGGGAAGGGGATTACCTGGACCGCGATCTGCTGCGCTACGGCACCGTTGAAGACATTGACGGCAATCGCCAGAGAGTGCGCATTGAGGACCGGGTCTATACGATCATCCGGGATACCCGGGAGATCCTCGATATTCTGGATCAGTGAGCCCAGCGGGCCGTGGGTGCGGCCCGCTCCTTAACCGGGATCATTCTCTGGCGGGGCGCTCAACGACCTTGCGTTTGCCTTTGGCACAGCGCGAGAGCGCTTTCAGGCCGTCGGCATCGAACGCATCCACGCGGATCACATCATAGAGCGCTTCCAGTGCTTCCAGCAGTTTGTCACATTCGTCTGCTTTCACCACGCCCTGGGCGCAGGCCCAGTCCACCAGTTCCTTGCGCTGATGGCCCATCAGCAGGTCAATGCCGCCCAGCTCATCTTCATCGCGGTTACGCATGGCCTCATGCAGCCGGCTGCGCATGTCCGCCGTCTCGTTGGCCAGTTTGTAGGCATTGAGTACGCGCCCGAGCGGATCTTCCGGGTCCATGGTGGTGTAGGCGCCACGGCTGACCCGCTGACGCAGCGGGGTGTCCTTGACGATACTTTCGGCCACTGTCGCACCGAGCTTGTCGTCCGGGCCATTCAGGCCGGTGGCACCCAGCGGGAACACCAGCAGCCTCAGGGGCCAGCGCAGTGCCGGTACCGGGAAGTTGATAATGGCTTCACGCATGGAGCCCTGCAGATCCCGCAGACAGGTCTTCAGGCACCATTCCACCAGGGGGCGCTGGTCGTCGGGGTAACCTTCCTCATGCCATTGCTTGATCACCGCCGTGGCGTAATACAGCTGCACCAGGCAATCCGCCATGCGGCCGGAGAGCCGCTGCCGGGCCTTGAGGCCACCGCCGACCGTGAGCAGGGTAACGTCGGTCATCAGCGCGAAGGCCGCCGAGAACCGCGCGAGCTGGCGGTAGCTGGATTTGATATTGCCCTGGCGCGGCACCGATTCGATCAATCCCCCGGTCAGACCCAGCAGCAGGGCCCGCAGGGCGTTCCGGGTGGTGTGGGCCAGATGGCGATAGAAGATGCCATCGAATTTCTTCGCGGCCTTGTCTTCATCGTCCATGCCTGCAGCTTCGATTTCCTCAACAATAAAGGGATGGCAGCGGATGGAGCCCTGGCCGAAGATCATCAGGCTGCGGGTGAGGATATTGGCGCCCTCGACGGTGATCCCGATGGGCACCGCCTGGTAGGCCCGGGCGAGGAAGTTACGGGGGCCGGTGATCACGCCGCGGCCGGCGACCACATCCATGGCGTGGTTGATCACTTCCCGCATCAGGTCAGTGTTGCGGTATTTCAGCACCGCTGAGGGCACCGAAGGCCGCACACCCCGGTCCAGCATGCCGGAGGTGAGCAGCCGGGCGGCGTCCATCATGTAGGTGTAGCCGGCAATGGGTTCCAGCGCTTCCTGCACACCCTCGAACTGGCTGATGGAGCGGCCGAACTGTTCCCGGGTGTAGGCGTAGGAGCCTGTCGCCAGGCTGGCGACCTTGCCGGCACCCGTGCCCAGGGCCGGCAGGGATATGGAGCGGCCGATGGACAGGCACTCGAGCAGCATGGTCCAGCCCTTGCCCAGCATGTCCTGGCCGCCGATGACCTGCTCCATGGGAATGAACACATCGTTGCCCCAGGTCGGGCCGTTCATGAACACGGTGTTCATGGGCAAGTGGCGGGGGCCCGCATTGACGCCTTCGGTTTCCCGAGGCACCAGCACGCAGGTCACACCAATCTCTTCGTTATCGCCCAGCATTTTGTCCGGGTCGTAGACCTTGATGGCCAGGCCGATCAGGGTCGCCACCGGGGCCAAGGTAATGTAGCGCTTGTTCCAGGTGACCTTCAGGCCCAGCACTTCCTTGCCGTTCCACTCACCCTTGCAGACGATACCCTTGTCCGGAATGGCGCCGGCATCGGAGCCGGCCACCGGAGAGGTCAGGGCGAAACAGGGGATCTCGTCGCCACCGGCCAGTCGCGGCAGATAGTGCTGTTTCTGTTCATCGGTGCCGTAATGCATCAGCAGTTCGCCGGGGCCGAGGGAGTTGGGAACCATCACGGTCACCGCCGCCGACACACTGCGGGTGGAGATTTTCATCACGATTTCGGAGTGGGCCGTGTTGGAGAAGCCCAAGCCGCCATCTTCTTTCGGTATCACCAGACCGAAAAAGCCGTTTTCCCGGATGAATTTCCATGCCTTTTCGGGCAGGTCGTAATGCTCGTGAGTGATCTTCCAGTCGTCGAGCATTCCGCAGAGCTTTTCCACCGGGCCATCCAGGAACGCCTGCTCCTCGCTGGTGAGGTGGGCCGGTTTGGCATCCAGCAGCTTGCCCCATTTGGGCTGGCCGGAGAAGAGTTCGCCATCCCAGTCCACCGAGCCGGATTTCAGGGCCTCGGCTTCGGTATCCGACAGTTTTGGCAGGCGATTGCGCACCCAGCCCAGCAGTGGTCGGCTGAGCTTGTCGAGGCGCAAATCACCGGGGATCACCAGAATCAGCGCCAGGGCGAGCAGAACGCCGCCGCACAGGATGCTGAGAAGATGCCAGTCATCCTGAAACAGGCCGACAATGGTGGCAATGGACATCACCGCGGCGGCCGTGGTGCCGCCAATGCCCAGATAGATCAGTACCAGGGCACTGATGATCAGGAGAAGAACACTCATGGGACAGACCTCCATATCGTGAATGCAAACAACCGGAAACTGCTCATAACCATCGGTTAAAGTCTTTGCGGTTGCAAGGGGGACGCAGCCGGGATGTAAAGATTGATTGCAATGCCATGCTATTAATTTCCGGGGCAGTGTCCACGACAGGGCCATTGCCATTCGTGACGCCGTGCTGGTGGAGAATCACCGCGCGCTGCAGGACACCACCGTCTCGATCGGCAAACTGGCCGAAACCCTGGAACAGGCGTCCCGGACAGTTCAGCGGGTCTCTGAAGACGGCGCCAATATCGGGAAGATCATTGAAGTGATCAGCGCCATCGTGGAGCCGGCCAACCTGCTGGCGCTCAATGCCGCCATTGAAGCGGCCTGCGCCGGGCAATTGCGTTCCCGGGTCAGCGTGTTCCGGCTCAAAGGCTGAGGCCACAAATCAGCAGGGCCAATGTCGCCAGCAGCACGGCGACATTGAGGCCGAGGAGGGTATTGAGCTGCCGGGGATCGGCCACAGCCGCGGGCAGTTTCAGGCTGATCCACAGGGCCGCCGGAGTTGGGGCCAGGGCGATGGCGGTCCATAGCGGCAGCCAGTCGGCCAGGATGGCTGCCCCCAACACACCGTAACTGCCCGAAAGCAGAACGCCGACGAGCCTGCCCGCCGCCGGTTGACCCAGAGTGATTACCAGATGCCGGCGTCCGACTTGCCTGTCTGCTTCGGCATCGGGGATCTGGTTGATCAGCAACAGCTCGCTCGTCAGAAGCAGGCTGATCAGCGAAACCGTAAGGCCCGTCACGTCGATCCGGGCGCCCAGGGCAATCAGGCTGCCGAGAATCATTACCGGGCCGAACCCCAACCCCGGCGCCAGCAGGCAGACGATGGGCGAACGGGTAATCCAGCGGGTATAGGTCAGTACCAGTGCCACCCCGGCGGCCCCGAGCACCAGCATCGGCAGGCCCCGAAGCCAGAGAAAATACACACCGATTGCCACCACCAGCCCCAGCGTTCCCAGGGCTGCCAGCAACACCCGCCGGGCAGCGGCGGGTACTTCCGGAAGCGCCCCGCTGCCGCCGGAAAACGGCGTGCGGCAGGTGATCAGGTCCAGGCCGGAGACAAAGTCCTCGTATTCATTGAGCAGATTGACGGCAGCGTGGGCGAGCAGGGCGCCGATCAGCACCAGCAGGGTGTCCAGCAGGGCTGGCGGTGTTCCCTGTTGCCAGGCCAGGGCCACCCCTGAACCGGCACACAGAGGGGCCAGTATCAGGAAGTTGGGGCGAGCGGCGCGCATGACGGCAGCAGTTTCAGACATCGAAGCCTTCCTCGGCAAAACCGGCCTGGCAGGTGATCAGACGTAGCCGGCCGCAAAGACCAGCCCGAGTACCGTGGGCATTACCACCAGGCTGCCCAGGTTGCTCAATAATACCAGTGAGGCGACCTTGTGGGGCTCCTGGTTGTACTGCTCCGCCACCAGGTAATTCAGCACCGCCGGGGGCAGGGCTGCAAAGACCCACAGTGCCGCTACCTGCAAGCCCGGCAGGTCCAGCACCGTGATCATGGGCCAGGCCAGGATCAGCCCGCTGGCGGGGCAGGCGATAGCGCCGAGCAGGCCGAGTTTCCAGTCGTTGAAGTCGATTTCCAGCATCCGGACGCCCAGGGCAAACAGCATGAGCGGGATACTCACCTCACCCAGCATGTTCATGCTGTCCAGCAACCAGCCCGGAAGCGAAAAGCCACTGAGGTTGACGGCCAGGCCGGCGATACAGGCGAAGACGATCGGCAGCCGGAGGCGTTGAACGATCGAGGAATGGGGGTCCAGCATGTACAGGCCGATGGTGAAGTGCAGCAGCATCTCCACAATAAACAGAACAATGGCCGCCGGCAGCGCGGCATCGCCGAATGCCAGCAGCAGAACGGGAATACCCATGTTGCCGGAGTTGTTGAACATCATCGGCGGCAGGAAGGTCTTCAGGTTCAGCTTCAGTGCCTTCGCCAGCGGGTACAGAAGGATGCCCGAGCCGAGCACCACCACGGTAGCGCCAAGCGCGAGCCTGGCATAATCCTGCATGGGGGCCTGCTGGTCGGCCAATACCGCGAACACCAGCAGGGGCATGAAGAGTTCCATGGTCAATACGTTCAGACCACGGATATCCGGGCTACGGTAGCGGCCGTAAAGGGCGCCACAACCGGTAATCAGGAACACCGGGGCCATCGTGGAAAGGATCTGGCCAAGCATCGAAGGCTCCGAAACGCGTTGAAAGAATTTTGAATGAATAAACGGTTAGGTTCGCAAGTATCGGGCCGTGAGGGCAAGCACTAATCGCCGATGTTCGACCAAAGCCGGAGCCTTGAGGTGGATGGCAAGCCTCCAGACCCGGTTGCGATGGCCCGCGTGGCCCACCACAATATGTCTCGTCCGCCTTTCAACTCGCCGTGGAGAGCCCCTGTGTCCAGCCACTTTGATCAGCCCGTTGCCCGTGAAAATACCTGTTCCGTGAAATTCGACGCCCGCAAGGCGGTCTTCGGCACGGAGGAGGTCATTCCGGTTTGGGTGGCTGACATGGATTTTGCCGCGCCCGAGGCGGTCACCCGGGCGCTGAGTGAACGGGCGGCGCACCCGGTGTACGGCTACACCCTGTTTCCCGACAGCCTTTACCAGTCGATGATTGACTGGTTTGCACACCGGCACGGCTGGGAGATCCGCCGGGAATGGATCCTGATGGCACCCGGTGTGGTGCCCTCGCTGAACGCCGCCTGCATGGCCTATGCCCGGCCGGGCGAGGGGGTGATTATCCAGCCGCCGGTGTATCCGCCGTTTTTCAGTTCCGTCCGGCACAGTGGCCGGACCGTGATCGAGAACCCGCTGGTGCCGGAAGCCCCGGACAGCGTCGACGCGGGCCACTACCGGATGGACCTGGAGCATCTCGAGCAGTGCGCCGCCCGGCCCGATGCCCGCATCCTTCTGCTGTGCTCGCCCCACAATCCGGTCGGGCGTGTGTGGGCAGAAGTGGAGCTCAGGGCGGTGCTCGACATTGCCCGCCGGCACCAACTGGTGGTGGTCTCGGATGAGATTCACTGCGACCTGACCTATCGTGACAAACCCCGCCACACCATGCTGGCCAGGCTCGCCGGGCCGGACGACGCCCTGGTGATGGCGGTGGCTCCGAGCAAGACGTTCAATATGCCCGGCCTGGGGCTGTCGGCTCTGGTGATCCCCGATGCCGACCGGCGCAACGCCATGAAGGCGGTCTTCGAGTCCATGCATCTGCCCCAGTGTAACCCGTTCAGTATTGCCGGCTTTGAAGCCGGTTATCGCTACGGCGCCCCCTGGCTGGATGAGCTGATGGTGTACCTGCAGTCAAACCGGGATTGGCTCGTGGAGGCGGTTCGCCGGCGCCTGCCTGGCATCCGGGTATCAGCGCCCGAGGGCACCTACCTGATGTGGCTGGACTGCCGGGAGCTGGGGCTGGATGATGCCGGCCTGAAGCGGTTCTTCGTCCGGGATGCCGGGGTCGGAATGAACCCCGGGGTGTCCTTTGGTGACCAGGGCAGTGGCTTCATGCGGCTGAACATCGGCTGCCCCAGAGCCGTGCTTGAAGAGGTCCTGGGCCGGATTGAAACGGCACTCGGGAAGCTCGGCCCGGATCACTGATCCTTCACAGAGCAGTGATCCGGCACCGGTTTCCAGTGAGGTGGTTCGGCTATGCCGGGCATGTCGCCGTGGGTGGGCCGGATCGCCTCCCAGACCTTGCCGCCATGGCGGGCCAGGCTGCCCACCAGGTAGCTTCGGGAGAACAGCCAGGGCTCGGGTGGCTCACACAGGGCCTGCACCTCATCCTGGCCCGGGGCCGGCGGTTGCCCGCTGGTGCCGGCTTTCGGGGCGTTTGGCTCAGGAGTGCCGCTGGCGTTTGCGGCTCTGGCACCGCAATCCGGAGCCGACGCCAGCCGCTTCCAGTCAAAGGCGCTGCCCGGCTCCTTACCCTCCTGAAGCGTGCGGGATTCAAACCAGTCGCCCTGATAAAACACCACACTGCCCGCCGGGTAATACTTGCTGGGTACCCACCCGGCCTGCTCTGGATCGCAGGGTGCGGCCGCGGTTGTCAGGGCGACAGCCAGCAGCAGAAGGGTCGCGAATCCCTTGCCCAGGGCCTGGCGAACAGATTCAGTCATGATGATCTCCTTTTCGTTACCGATCTTTGATCCGGTAGCCGGCACGTTTGCCGGTCTGGGTTGCCAGCAGGAGCCCGGCAAGAATCAGCAGGCCACCGATAATGTGAAATACCCCGAGGGACTCTTCCAGAAAGACGCCGGCCAGCACCGAGGCGAAAACCGGGGTGAGGTACATGAAGATGGCCGCCCGGGCCGGGCCAATTTGATGCACCCCGTGATTCCAGAAACCATAGGCCAGAATGCCCGGAAAAATCGCGAAATATAGCAGCGGCAAGGCGGTGTCCTGTGACAGGTCAAAGCCGCCGGAAAACAACACCAGGTCGGTCAGGTAAAACGGCAGTATTACCAGTGTACCCAGCAGTATCTGGGTGGTCAGAAAGGTCAGGGCCGGCAGTGGCACCGCCTGGCGGCGCAACAGGACTGAAAACAGCCCCCAACTGAATACCGCCGCCACCATGATCAGGTCGCCAGGCTGGGCCTGCAGCCCGGTAAGCACCGAGAGATCCCCGCGGGCTACCACCGTGGCTATGCCGATGATCGCCAGGCCGATACCAACGGCCTGGATCGGGCGGGTCCGGTCGCCCAGCAGAATCCAGGCCAGCAGCGCCACGAAAATCGGGATGGTGGCATTGATCAGGGCGATATTGGTGGCCGTGGTGGTGGTTGCCGCGAAATACAGCAACGAATTGAAGGCCGCGACACTGAATGTCGCCAGGGCCAGCATGGAACCGAACCGCTGGCGGATAACCTGGCGGTGGCGCCAGATACCCGGAAGCCCGAAGGGCAGCAGAATGGCCAGCGCGATAATCCAGCGCCAGAACGACATGGACAGGGGCGGGATGCTGTCAACCGTGCCCCGTGCCACCACGGCATTACCGGCCCAGAACAGGGGCGTGAGAACCAGGCCAATGTAGGCCAGACCTGGCATTCGGGACACGATTCCGGCGTTTTCCGTGGGCACACAGACTCCTGATTGTCTTGGGTTGGGTCCGATAAAACGCATAGGATACTACGCTCCCGCCGCGTCTGCCTCCCGCTGCCTCCGGACAGTCATCGGGTCGCCAGTGACAAAGGTTTAATCCGGCTTTCATGAAGTTATCGCAAAACTTCGGGACAGTATCCGCGCAACCTGGTTCGGAAGTGCTATGTTGCAGGTATCAGACACTTATATCCGGTAAAGGAGAAGACCAATATGGATCTTTTGCGAATTCTGATTGCGATTCTGTTGCCACCGCTGGGCGTTTTCCTGCAGGTGGGGATCGGCAAGCACTTCTGGATCAATATCCTGCTGACCATCCTGGGCTATATTCCCGGGATCGTGCATGCCGTCTACATTATTGCCAAAAAATAGCCGTCTGGTGTCCCGTCCGGGTAGGCCACGGGCAGGGCGCTAGTGTCTGACATGCCAAAGATCGTCCTTCCGGAACGCCCTGTGCTCAGCCTCCAGCTTCAACAGGTGCGCCAGGGCTGACCGTGCCGCCACCCCGTGAATGGCTGTCGGTACATCGTCGTAGGCTTTTGCGGTCAGTGCTTTGAGATCCGTGGGTGTCAGCGCCTCCAGAGCCCGGGCCACCTTGTGTTCCCGGGACAGACGATGGGTAATCAGAAAATCGATTACCGCCTCTGGCTGACCCATCAGAAATCCGTGGGCCGGTGCAATATAACGCAGTGGCTCTGCCAGCAAGTCATACAGTGACTCGATGTAGGCCTTCATATCGCCATCCGGCGGATTAATCACCACGGTTGACCCCTGCATGATGTGATCGCCGGAGAACAACAATGCCTGGTCCGTCAGCAGGTAACACAGGTGATTGGAGGCATGCCCCGGAGTGTGCAGCACCTTCAGGATGCCGGCTTCGGTCACAATCAGATCGCCATGCTCCGGTTCGTCATCGGCCCGGAAGGTCTGGTCCTGGCTCGCGCCTTCCGGCGCCGGCCAGCCGAATACCCGGCATCCGGTCCGTTCTTTGAGCGCCGCCACGGCGGGGGAATGATCTTTGTGGGTGTGGGTAACCAGCACCTGGTCAATCACCCCACCGGTCACCTCCAGTATGCGTTCGATATGCACCTCATCCGCCGGGCCCGGGTCAATCACGGTAAACCGCTCGTGGCCCAGCACATAGGTATTGGTGCCCGGCCCGGTCATCATCCCCGGATTGGGCGCTGTCAGCCGTATTACCCCGGCCGCCACCTCAACCGGTTCGCCGGGAATGATCTCCGCGTGGGTTGAGCCTTCGCCCTCCGGGTCCAGTTTGGCCGCCTCTTCGTAAGCGGGCGCACCCGGCTCCAGTGTTACCGCCTTGCCCTTTTTCAACGCCGGCCAGGGCTGACTCGGATGCGGCTCCGGCGGATTGGCGTGGGCATAACGCATGAGCACCTCGGTGGTCTCGAAATCGCTCAGCATCCGCAAGGTCCGGATGGTCGGCAGCCCCAGCAACCGTTGGCCTCGCCGGTGATCCTCCAGGGCCTGCTCCGGGCGAATCCAGACCTGATCGATGGTCTCGATGCCGTCATGACCGGCCGGTTGCCCTTCAGGCGCGGTTGTCACGAAAAACCGCGTATCAAACCGCCGCGGCGGCCCCGGTGGCGTAACCCAGTGGCCCAGGTAGGCCAGCCGGTCCAGCGGGATCGACAACCCATGTTTTTTGCACAGATCCGCCAGCGACAGGTCACCGTCAAAGACCGCCTGCCGATCACCATGGGCCGGATGATCACCGTCCACCAGCTGCCCCTGCTGATCCACCGCGAGTAGAATCCCGGACTCCTCAAAACATTCGCGAACCGCCGCCAACATGTAATCCGCGCCGCCCTCGTCGACACTCATGGTCTGACTGATCTCCGCGTCGCCGGGCCCGATCACATGCTCACGCCCATGGGTCTCATGCTCCTCGACCCGGCCTCCGGGAAACACAAAATAGCCGGGCATGAACACCGCATCCCAGGTGCGTTGCAGCAACAGGACTTCAATACCGTCTGACGTATCGCGGGTAAGAACCAGTGTGGCGGCAGGGCGAATATCCATAGAGTTCCATCTTTCAGTCATAATTATTGGGTGCGCGGGAGTAATACGAACGATGGCATGGAAGGGCTTTCCAAAACTGTGCGGAGCCATGGATGGCGGAGCCCAAGCGTCACAGGGATGTGCCGCAAGGAGCGTGTTTTGGAAAGCCCTTCCATGCCGTCGCTCCACCAAAACTCAAGGCGCAGACGTTTAACATCAAGATAACCGATTTAAACCGTAAGATCCCAAGATGAACACTAAAAGTCGAACAGCGTATGATTCGCCCCCGGATCCCCAGTGAAAACAGGAACCCAAGTGGCCCGAATCAAACTCTCCTTCCCGGACGACGTCTTCTGCTTTGAAACGAGAATGCCGGTCAGAATCACTGACATCAACGGCGCTAACCACCTCGGCAACGACGCCCTGATCTCCATGCTCTCCGAAGCCCGGGCCCAGTTCATGGTCAGCCATGGCCTGCACGAATCCAGCAAGGACGGCACCGGCATCATCGTCACCGACCTCGCCACCATGTACCAGTCCGAGTCCTTCTTCCCGGAAATGCTGCGCTTTGAAGTAGGCGTTATGGACTTCAACAAATACGGCGGGGATTTCGTGTTCCGGGTCACCAAGGCCGAAAGCGGCCAGCCGGTGGCGCTGGCCAAGTACGGCTTCGTGTTCTTCAACTACCAGCGCAAGCAAGTGGTGCCGGTGCCCGAGAGCTTCCGCGTGCGCTTCATCTGACCCCAACGTCCTGCCGGAGCCGCTTCATCCCGGCCCGGTAAAAGACATAGGCCATGGTGCCGGCCAGCAGGTTGCCCACCAGGGCGCCGGACATCAGGCCGGTCAGGCCGCTCAGTTGCGACCCCAGCCACAACAGCGGCAGGTAACAGACAAACAGCCGCAGGGTAGACACCAGCAAGGCCCGCAGGGATAGCCCCAGGGCATTGCACACCGACACCATCAGCATGCACACGCCCAGGCCGCAGTAACTCAGCGGCACCCGAACCAGATAGATGCCGAGAATCTCCTGTACTTTGGCATCGCTGGTGAACCATGTTGATACCAGCCCCGATGCGGCGAGCCAGATCAGGCCGATGGCCAGTTGCCAGCCGACTATGAAGCGCACGGCAATGCGTACCAGGCGGCGGATTTTCTCGATTTCTCCGGCCCCGAGCATGCGCCCGATCATCGGTGGCATGGACATGGTCAGGGCCAGCACCACCACAATGGAGAAGAACTCCAGCCGGGTACCCAGGCCCCAGGCGGCCACCGCAGCCGATCCGAAACCGGCCACCAGCGCGGTGGCCAGCATGGCCGAGACCGGCGGCATCAGTTGGCTGACCATGGCTGGCGCCATGACGCTGCCCAGTTGCCGGAAGGCGGCTGTAAGCTGCAGTTGCCGAAGATCGAAGCGCAGCCACTGCCGGCGGATCAGGGTCGGGTACACCATGGCGGCACCGATTCCGAAAGCGGTGATGGTGGCCCAGGCCGCGCCAGGCAGTCCCCAGCCGAAGACGAAGATGTACAGCGGGTCCAGGGCGATGTTGAACAGGCTGGTGGTGATCATCATGTAGCCGGGGATTTTGGTATTGCCGTTGGAGCGACAGACGGCGTAGCCGAAATAGAGCATGGCGCCGGCCCAGGCGGACACCAGCCAGGGGGCCCAGTACTCACGGATCAACGGTCGCAGTGCCGCTTCGGCGCCCAGAAAGTCCAGAATCAGGGGCTTCAGCAGCCAGACCGAGACACACAGGATCAGCGCCAGCGAGGCGCCCACGGTTATCACCAGGCCCCCGAGCCGCTGCGCGCGCAGTTCGTCACCCTGCCCCAGGGTGCGGGAGATGATGGCGGTGGTCGCGATGCCGAGACCCACGTACATGCCGCTGACCAGCTGCTGCATGGGTACGGTGAAGCCCAGTGCCGCCAGCGGGTCCCGCCCGAGTTGACCCACGAAGGCACTGTCGGCCAGCTGGAAGGTCATCAGGGACAGCACCCCGAAGAGCATGGGCCAGGTCATGTTGTAGAGCTGGCGGGCCAGGCTTGGGTTTTGGGTGGTTGTTGGCACGGGGTATTTGGGGCCTTGGGTTGTGGTTCAGGCTTTGGGCGGGGATTCTAACAGGTCTTGGCTTGGGTGTTAGCGAAGCAGCCGGTGCGGCTTTCCAGGGCACGCCGTGAACCCATCCATGGGGGCTTGGCATTGCCATCCCTGGCAATGCACAGTCCTGGAAAGCCGCACCGGCTGCTTCGCCCGAGCTCAGGCGTTATGGCCAAGCGCCTGATTACTGATCGAGCCTTTTAAAGTGCCTTTAGCGCCGCATCGTAATCCGGCTCGTTCTTGATTTCATCGACCAGTTGGCTGTGCAGAACCTTGTTGTTTTCGTCCAGCACGACGACTGCCCGGGCGCAGAGGCCGGCCAGGGGGCCGTCCTGGATGGCAACGCCGTAGTCCTGCTGGAAGCTGTAGTTCCGGAAGGTGGAGAGGGTTTCGACGTTTTTCAGGCCTTCGGCGCCACAGAATCGGGCGGCGGCGAAGGGCAGGTCGGCGGAGACGACGAGGACTACGGTGTTGTCGAGGCTGCCGGCTTTTTCGTTGAATTTGCGGGTGGAGGCGGCGCAGACGCCGGTGTCGATGCTGGGAATGATGTTCAGTATTTTGCGTTTGCCGGCCCAGTTATCGATTTTGACCTCTTCCAGGCCGCTGTTGGTCAGGGTAAAGGGGGGCGCGTTGTCGCCGGTTTCGGGGAATTTTCCGCTCAGCTCAATGGGGTTGCCGTCGAGGTTGACGCTGCTCATGGGATGCTCCTTGGTGTCTGGTTTAGAGTCTTACGTACTCTGTTTAGCTCACTTTGGATGATTTTGCATCTGAAGCTTTGGTGGCTGGACTGCTGCGGAACGGTTATCCAAAACACGCTCCTTGCGGCACATCCCTGTGGCGCTTGGGCTCCGCCATCCATGGCTCCGCACAGTTTTGGATAACCGTTCCGCAGCAGTCCCCATGCCTTGGAGTAGCCTACGTTTTCTCAGTTGAACTTAACTGCTGGTTGCGCTTTGTGGTTCGAAACCCTCGGCAGGATAACGCTGAACCAGCAGCAGATAACAGCCCATGGCCAGGGCGGCGCAGGCGGCGATGATGGTCGCCATGACCAGGGAGGTGCCGTCGTGCAGGTGGCCGACGAGCATGCCGGCAACGGCAGCTATGGCCATCTGGGTGAAGCCGAACAGGGCGGAGGCGGAACCGGCCATGGTGGGGAAATTGGCCATGGCCCCGGCCATGGTTTGGGGCAGGACCATGCCGGTGCCGATCATGAACAGGGCCTGGGGCAGGATGACCGCCCAGACGTTGAACACTTCGCTCACGGCCAGTGCGGCCATCAGGCCACCACCGGCCATTGCAATCAGCAGGCCGCGAACCAGGATCTGGTCGGGCAGCAGTCGGCTGCCCAGGCGAACGGCGGTCAGGTTGCCGACTACATAGCCGGCAACCATGCAGGCGAAGTAGAGGCCGAACTGTTCTGTCGGCACGCCCAGGAAGTCGATCAGTACAAACGAGGAGCCGGACAGGAAGGCGAACAGGCCGGAGAAGATCAGGGCGTTGGTCAGGGTATAACCCAGAAAGCTGATGTCCCTTGCGATGGTCCGATAGTTCCGCAGCAGGCTGCAGAGTTTCAGGGATTGGCGGTGCTCCGGGCGCATGGGCTCGGGAATGCCAAACGCGACCACTACGGCCATCACCAACGCATAACCACCAAGCGCCAGAAATACCGATGACCAGCCCAGGCTGGCGGTCATTAGCCCGCCAATGGTCGGTGCGATAGCCGGTGCCAGTGCCATGATGCTGGCCAGGATAGCAAGGATCTTGGCGGCTTCACGGGGTGTATAGATGTCGCGAACAGCCGCCCGGCCCAATACCGGTCCTGCCGAGCCACCGAGGGCCTGCAGGAAACGGCACAGGATCAGGGTTTCGATATTGGTGGCCAGGGCACAGCCGATGCTGGCAATGGCGAACAGCACGAATCCGCCAATCATGATCGGTTTTCTGCCGAATCGGTCTGCCAGAGGCCCGCAAATCAATTGGGCGATGGCGAAGCCCACCATATAGAGACTCAGTGTCAGCTGGACCTGATCGGTACCGGTGCCAAAGTCTGAACCGATCTGAGGCAGCGCCGGCAGATACATATCCGTCGCCAGCGGCCCGAGAGCCACAGCGGCAGCAAGAAGTATCGTTGTCCAGACACTGGTTAAAGTCAGCATGGTTTTCCTGATGCGTTATCGAAAAGTTACACCAGGTCGGGTTGGGGGTGGCTTTTCGAAACTGTGCGGAGCCATGGATGGCGGAGCCCAAGCGCCACATGGATGTGCCGCAAGGAGCGTGTTTCGGAAAGCCACCCCCAACCTGACCGATTGGCAAGTGACGAGCAGTCTAGGCGAGGGAAAACAGAAAGATAACGCCATAAGGGCTCATACAACCTATGAGCAAAACTAATTGATTAGTGCTTCAGGGCATTGAGCGCGGCAGCAACGGCATTCACCTGATTACGCAGCCATTTATGGGCGGGGTCGTTCTGATTGCGGCGGTGCCACAGCATCAGCAAGGTAAAAGTTTTGAAATCAAAGGGTAGCGGAACCCACGCGAAGTCGCGGAGTAAGTGTTTGCTCATGCCTTCCGGCGCCGTGGCAAGCATATCCGTGCCCCGCAGGAACTCCGGCAGGCCGGAAAAGTTGGAAACCGTCACCACGTTGCGACGAACCAGACCACGGGTGTCCATGGCGGTCTCCACCGTTGGTTTCTCGCCGGTCGCGAATAAAAGGGCGATGTGGTCCGCCTTCAGGTATTCCGGCAGATCCGCTGGCGGTTGCCGGTAAGCGGCGTCGTAGAACACCACCATCCGGTCCGCCATCAGGCCCCGCTGCATAATGTCCGTCGCCTCCGGGGCATGAGGTGAGATGACCAGGTCACAGACGTCCTTTCGCAACAGATCGGGCCGGGGAATGCCCGAAGGGATCACCTGGAGACTGATGCCAGGGGCCTCTTTCCGCAAAACTTGTACAAGACCGGGCAACAACAGGTCACGCTGGTAGTCATTGGCCGCGATTGTGAAGCTGAATTCGGCCGTAGCCGGGCTGAACGGCGGCCCGGACGACAGGGATTGCAAATCGTCCAGGATCTGCCGCACATGCGGGCCGGCCTGGAGCGCGTAGCGGGTTGGCACGATGCCCCGCCCGGACTTGACGAACAGGGGGTCACCGAGCGCCTGGCGCAGGCGCTCAAGCGTGTGGCTGACAGCAGACTGGGTCACCCCCAGTCGCACGGCTGCGCGGGAGACGCTGCCCTCGTCGAGGACGGCCAGGAAGGTGCTCAGAGAGCGGAAGTCCAGGTTCAATGTATCAATCGGGTTCATGAATGGCAGTGTAACCCGAGGTCAATCTCCCGCGCTATGGCGTGCCGGCTGTTGCGTTTGCCAGGATGAAATTGCCAATCGTGCCTGCCAGTTGTCCGAACCAGGGGTTGTAGGTTAGCCGGCTGGTATACACCGGCTGTTCGCTATCGTGCCAGGCGCTGAACCAGAGCTCGTCCTCCTGCAGCTCACGGCAGGCCTGGAGCGACAGGTTGTTGGGCTCCAGGCATCGCTGCAGCGGGGCGCCAAGACCGTAAAGCTCGTTGTTAGGTGAAATAAGCAGGGACTGATGGGAGAACTCCAGGATGTTGGCCTCAGGCAGGTAGCTGTTGAGGAACTCAATCCGTTTATCCACCGGCTTCTCGCCCCACGGCTCGCGCATGTCCCGGAAAATCACCATGCGGCTCTGAGGGTGACTGAACCGGTTGCGGAACTGGCGCACCAGATAATCGAGATTGATCACCGAGTCGGCTTCGGTGGCCGCCAGAAACAGCGGAATGGGGAGGGTAGCCTGCTGGCTCATCCGGCTCTGGATTCCGGAGATCACCTCACCGATCTGGCTGCCGGCATTGAAGGTGACAGACTCGTATTTGACCGGGTTGAGCTCCGGCTCCTTCTCCACGAAATCGCCAAAGGCATCGGCAACCGGCGCCAGCCAGAGGTAATTGCTCAGACCGTTGAGCTTCCAGGCCGGCGCGATGGCAATCAGGCCCTCCGGGCGCGAACCCTGCTCTGCCAGCGCATACTCTGTGGCCAGGGCTCCACCGAGGGAAAAGCCGCCAATAAACGCCCGGTCGACATGCTCCGAGAGGGCTTGGAAGTGATGGCGAACCTGTTGCCGCCAGACCTCCGCCTGTGCATTAATCATGTCGCCGGGGCGTGTGCCGTGTCCCTGTAGCAGGAGTGTTCGGACCTCGATGCAACGGTCTGCCAGGTAACGGGCGAGATCCCGGAACACGAATGGCGAATCACTCAGGCCATGAACCAGCAAAACGCCAGTCCGGTTTTCCGATCCGCAGCTTTTCGCAGGCACCAGCCGATAGGGCAGGTTCCACCGGACCTGCTGCTCACGCTCAAACCCCGAGACGGCGACCAGGTTGGTGTCGACATAGTGCTCGACAGATTCAAGATAACGGTCGAAGTCGTCAACCGGTTCGGCCCGGAGACTGGCGGGCCCCGGACGATACAGCTCAGGCGTGGTGGCACAGGCACTGGTTGCGGACACGGCGATAAGGATAAGAAGCGTTCTAATGGCGGTCATAAGCTGCGGGTAAACCGAGTTTCCTGTGGGCAGTTTGTGGTCAGTGTTGAGTGATCATTCAATTCCGGATACGGTAACCCAGGTATACGACCCCTAGACCCTTTCCGGATGAGGAGTGCCACCGATGACCATGACCCTCGCTTTCGACGTCTACGGAACCCTGGTCGATCCCATGGGCATGTCCCGCCTGCTGGCGGAAGATGCCGGAGACAGTGCAGAAGCCGTCGCCGCGCTCTGGCGCGAGAAACAGCTGGAGTTCTCGTTCCGCAAGGGGCTGATGAAAGTCTACGAAGACTTCGGCGTGTGCACCCGTCAGGCTCTGCACTACGCCATGGCCACGCACAAACTGTCGATGTCCGGGGAACGTGAAAACGAACTGATGGCGGCTTATTTGTCACTGCCGGCGTTTGACGATTCCTTGCCGGCGTTGAAAAGCCTGAAGGGCCAGTATCCGCTGTTTGCGTTTTCCAATGGCAGTTATCCGGCCCTGGAAAAGGTGCTCGGGCACAACAATCTGTTGGCGCAGTTTGACGGTCTGGTGTCCGTTGATGACATAAAAAGTTTCAAGCCAGATCCCGCCGTTTACACCTATGCCCGGCGTGTGACCGGAGCTTGGGACAAACCGCTTTGCCTCGTTTCCAGTAACGCCTGGGATGTTATTGGTGCAAGGGCAGCCGGGTTGTTGGCGGTCTGGGTCAAAAGAAATCCCGATAAAGTCTTCGAAGACTGGGGCATTCAACCCTCGGCGGTTATAAAAAGCCTTTCGGAGTTGCCTGAGACTCTGAAGGGCCTCTGACTCTGTGCAGGCGGGCATCGGGGCGGGCTTTCCAAAACACGCTCCTTGCGGCACATCCATGTGACGCTTGGGCTCCGCCATCCCTGGCTCCGCACAGTTTTGGAAAGCCCGCCCCGATGCCCGCTCCAAGTTTTGACGAAGGCCGTCTGAATTTTTCAGTCAGATCGCGCGGCCAGCCACTCTGCCAGTTCCAACCAGCTTGCTTTTGGCGCCTTGCTGCCAGCCAGGATCCCCATATGACCACCCGGAACCACCCGAAAAGTCTTGTCGGTAGAGCTGACGTGATCCATCACCCGCTTGGCGGCGCCCGGCGTTACCATGGTGTCTTCGCTGCCGGCGATAGCCAGTAGGTTGGCACTTACATTTTCAAGCTTGGCGATGTCGTCGCCGATCTGGATTTCCCCTTTCGAGAGCTGGTTGTCGATCCAGACCCGAACCACCGTGTCCTGAATGATTCCACCGGGATAGGCCACCATGCGGTCCAGGAAGGCCGACGTCGTCGCGTGGTTGGTGACAAATTCCCGGTCCCCCAGGCGGATGATCAACTCCCAATAGCTCATCACGCTTCCGATTGGATTGGTCAGCTTGAAACCGATCGTGTTGGCCCAACCCGGGGTGTGAAACCAGTGGGGCTTCACGTCATGGAGCCGGAACCCGGTGCGTTTGCGGATAAACCCGGCCACATCGGCCATGCGCTGGTTCAGGAGCCCCAGGATTCCCGAGGCGTGACTGTCGATGGGCGAGCCCAGCACAATGGCATTGCGGACGTGCTGATCATTGCTCAAGGCCGAGTAAAACAGCGTAAACATCCCGCCCATGCTCCAGCCATGCAGGGACAACTCCTGCTCACCACTGTGCTCCCGCACCCGATTCAGATACGCCGGCAGCAACTCGGCCACATAAGTGTGCAGATTGTAGTGACTGTGCGCCCGGGTCGGCATGCCCCAGTCAATCAGATACACCTCAAACCCCTTGGCCCGAAGAAACCGCACCAGACTGCGCTGGGGAAACAGGTCGTAGATCAGCATATTTACCGCCAGGGGTGGCACGATCACGATCGGTGTTCTTTGGGCCGTGCGTTCAACCGGGATGGTCTCGCCCTCCAGCTCGACAAAGTCCTCCGCCAGCGGCGCGTAGTAGCGCAGGCTCACCAGCCCGTCCGTAAATAGCGTCTCGAACGGCGTTTGCCCCGCCTGCACCAGACTGGCGGCGCGGAACACCCGGTCAAAGGCGTTGCCGGCATACAGGGTTGTTTGCCGCGTGAGACCAGCTGCCCGGTCGGCGGCGTATTTAAGGAAATTGGGCATGGGCATGTCCATAAAGGCCGTGATCCGAATTTAAGACGAACACAAGGCGGGCAAAATAAAAGTTTGGCGAGCGGGTACGAGGTGGCTTTCCCAGACCGTGCATTGCCATGGATGGCAATGCCGAGCCCCCAGGGATGGGTTTACGGCGTGTCTGGGAAAGCCATCTCGTACCTGCGATAACGCCCAATCCCGCAGTCTGGGACAAGAATAGAGCAAATGCCTCAGAGACAACCATGGCAGAACTGTCCAAACGGATGGGCAAACCGGTCACTTCAGGCCACTGCCCAATCCTGCCTCTGATTGTTATGATTACCTTCCATCTGGAAACAACAACCAAAACAGGATCGCCATGCTCAGCTTCCTTCCCGCACCCGTTATCGGCGTACTCAACTCCATCCTGCTGGGAATCAACACCCTGTTCTGGTGCATCCTTCTGTACATCCCCGCCATCCTGAAACTCATCATCCCCATCAAGGGCTTCCGGGTCCTGTGTACCAGAATCATCATCTGGATCGCCGAAGCCTGGGTTGCCTGCAACACCGGCTGGATGAAGCTGACTCATGGCACCCGGTGGGATGTGAAAGGCGCGGAGAATCTGAAGCGGGAAAGCTGGTACCTGGTGCTGGCCAACCACCAGAGCTGGGTCGATATCTTCGCCATGCAGCGGGTCTTCAACCACCGGGCACCGTTTCTGAAATTCTTCCTCAAGCAGCAACTGATATGGGTGCCAGTGATTGGCCTGGCCTGGTGGGGCCTGGATTTCCCGTTCATGAAGCGCTACACCAAGGAATACCTGATCAAACACCCGGAAAAGCGCGGCGAGGACCTCAAGGCCACCCGCCGGGCCTGCGAGCAGTTCCGACATACCCCTGTCAGCGTCATGAACTTCGTGGAAGGTACCCGGTTTACCCAGGCCAAGCACGACAAGCAGAAGTCGTCCTATAAACACCTGCTGACGCCCAAGGCCGGCGGCGCGGCCTTCGTACTGGACGCCATGGGCGACTCAATCCAGACCCTGGTGGATGTCACCATCGCCTATCCCGGTGGCGCCCCGACCTTCTGGGACTTTATCTGCGGCCGGGTGCGGGAAGTCAAAATGGAAATCCACACCGTCGATATCCCCGAGCACCTGAAAGGCCGGGACTATTCAACCGATGCCGAGCACCGCCGGAATGTGAAAAACTGGCTGGGGGACCAGTGGCGGGCGAAAGATGAGCGGCTGGAGCGAATGCTGGCGAGGTAACACCGCTGGGAGGCGTCAGCGATCGCTGTCGTCCTCCTCGATATCATCCGGATGCT
This sequence comes from Marinobacter subterrani, assembly GCF_001045555.1. Lineage (NCBI taxonomy): Bacteria > Pseudomonadati > Pseudomonadota > Gammaproteobacteria > Pseudomonadales > Marinobacteraceae > Marinobacter > Marinobacter subterrani. The sequence continues at coordinate 3,223,510 of NZ_LFBU01000001.1, read as the reverse complement.
CCTGCTTGTAACGCTCCCAGTCCTCCCAGTCGTGGGGCGTTCCGGCGTGGGGCCGGCGCAGGTGTTTCGCGTGTTCCATGGCGTTATGGCGGAGGCTGTGATCCCCCTCTTCGTCTTCCGCTTCAAATCCGTATTTCTTCAGAAATTCACTGGCGCTGATCGGCATGGCGCATCTCTCCCCATCTTTCCCGAAAGCCTATGTTCTGGCTGATACGATGCGCCTGCCCCAGCGGTTTTTCAACCGTTGGCGGGGCTGTCGCCGGCCGGTTCGCTTGCTGCTTCCACCAGCGTGAAATTGATCTGCCGGCGCTCGTCATCCACCCCGGCGAAACTCACCATAACCGGCTGCTCGAGCTGGAAAATCCGGCCGTTCTTGTTGTGAATCAGGCGCAGGGTGACCGGGTCGAAGCTGTATTTGCCCTCAAGCTCCTTGCAGCTGACAAAACCTTCCAGCCCGTTGGCATCCAGGCGCACGAAGAAGCCCGCCGGCACGGTGCGGCTGATAATCCCGGCCATGGGGGCTTCGCCCAGGGTTCTGGCAAAGTCGCTCTTGAGCCAGGCCTCCAGGCTGTTGGCCGCCTGCCTGGCGCGGATCTGGGCCGCCTGCAGGGCCTCGAGCTGATCTGCGGTCAGCGCTTTCATGGGCGCATCCCAGAGCGCGGCCCGGATCAGCCGGTGCACGTAGAAATCGGAAAACTTCCGCAGCGGCGAGGTAAACGTGGTGTAGGCCTCCAGGCCCATGCCATGGTGCGGCGCCGGCCTGAAGCTCAGCTCGGCCCGGGCCAGTTGCCGGGACAGTATGGCCTTGACCGGCACCTCGGCTTCCAGTGTTTCAGTTTCCTTCATCAGGGTTCTGAAGCCGTCTGCCTGATGGGCGTCGACAGCGGCCAGGTGCGGTGCATGGCTTTCGATCAGCGCCCGGATATTGTCGGCGCGGTCATCCCGCAGGCCGGGGTGATGGATGAACAGGCCAGCGCTCTGGCTGCTGAGGAAATCCGCAGCGCAGCGGTTGGCCGCCACCATGCATTCCTCCACCAGACGATGGGCCTCGTTCTGCACAGAGGGCTCGATCAGGCGGATGCGTTTGTTCTCGTCCAGACGCAAGCGGAATTCCGGACGGTCACCGCTGAGCAGTGCGTGTTCACTGCGCCATTTCCGCAGAGCCGTGGCCGCCTGGTGCAGCTGATCCAGGCTGTTGCTGACAGTTTCCGGCAGGGCCTTGATGTCGTCGTCCTCCCGGCCTTCGATCAGGTTGGAGACCAGCTCATAGCTGAGTTTGCCCTTGGACCGGATTACCGCCTGGTGGAAGCTGTAGTTACCCAGGCTGCCGTCGTTGTTTACCTGCAGATCGCAGACCAGCGCCAGGCGTTTCACCTCGGGCATCAGCGAGCACAGGCGGGTGCTGAGGCTGTCGGGCAGCATGGGCAGTGGCTCGCCGGGGAAATAGATGGCGGTGGCGCGGTTGAAGGCTTCCTGCTCGGCCGGGCTGTCGGTTGCAATCACCGCCGTCGGGTCGGCGATGGCGATGGAGAGGGTCCAGCCGGTGGCGTTGGGTTCGGCCAGCAGGGCGTCGTCCATGTCCTGGGTGCCCGGGCTGTCGATGGTCACGTAGGGCCGGTCGGTGCGGTCTTCGCGCCCGGCTTCCCGGGCTTCGATGTCGCCGTCAGTCAGGCCATCGGCCTGCTGTTGGACTGCTTCCGGCCAGGTGTCCGCCAGATCAAAGGTGGCCAGGGTGAAGGCGCGCTCGATGCCCGGTGTTCCGGTCTTGCCAATCACCCGAAGGACCTTGGCCTGGCCCTTGCCATCCTTGATCGGATGCTTGTGAATCTGGCAGTAAATGTAGTCATCCGGCTGGGCATTCATTCGCTCTTTGGGCGGAATGAAGATCCAGCGGTTGATACCCGGGGTTTCCGGCACCACGAAGTGCCCCTTGCCTTTTACCAGGTAACGGCCCACAAAGGTGTTCAGGCGGGTTTCCAGCAGTTCGTCCACCACGCCCTGGGTTTTGCCTTTCTCCACTTCCTGCTCGGTGACGTTCACCCGGTCGCCCGGCAGGACCTTCTGCATTTCCTCCGGGGGCAGGAACACATCCCGGCCCTCATCGAGCGCGACAAACCCGAAGCGGCCATTGGTGGCTTTGACGGTGCCGGCAAAGACCACCTTGTTTTCCTTGATATCGGTTTTCAGCTGGCGCAACTGGCTGAGAGCGTCGGCATTGAGCATGAAGTAACCTGGCTGCTAAAAATGAATGATGGGGCGGAGTATAACGGTTATGGCCCCATGCGTCAGATAGCAGACTGTCCGAATCAGATTTCCGCCCAGAAGCGCTGCAGATTCGCCAGCGACTTGGTGAGCAGATCGAACTCGGCGGTTTTGCCCTCACGTTCGAACAGCTGCCGCCGGGCAGTGTCCAGATCGAACAGCACTTCCCGCTGGGCGGGGTCGCGGATGGTGCTCTGAATCCAGCCGATGGCGACCCGGCGCTGGCCCCGGGTCACTGGTTCCACCCGGTGCAGGGTCGAGGACGGATAGATCACGGCGGCCCCGGCCGGCAGTTTGTAGAACTGTTCACCAGCGGTGGTGTCGGTCACCAGTTCGCCACCGTCGTAACTGGCGGGCTCATCCAGGAACAGGGTAAAGGAGATATCCGTGCGCAACCGGCCCGCTCCCCGGCCCATCACCGGGTCGTCCACGTGGTTGCCGTAGGTCATGCCATCCCGGTAGCGGCTGAACAGGATGGGTGTCATTTTCGCCGGCCGTACCGCCATCTGGAACACCGGGTGCCCGGTGAGCGCTTTTTCCACCTCGGCACGAAGCGTGTCCGCGGCGTCATCGGCCATGTTCATCTGTTCATTGTTCTTGACCAGGCGGGCATGCCAGCCAGCGGTTTTACGGCCATCTTCAAAGCGTCCACTGTCCAGGGCCGCGCGAATACGCGCCAGTTGTTCGCTACTCAGGATTTCGCTGATGCACAGAATCATCAATTCTCCAATTCGCAATGGGAATAATTTGCAATCCGTATAAAGATTAACGCATCATGCACCACCATGACACACCCATCAATCTTACCGCCTTTGGGAGCACTCAGGCGGCCTTTTGAGGAGAACACGATGACCCATCAGAAACTGAAACTCTGGACCGGAATCGGTATGGCGACATTGCTGGCAAGCTCCGGCGCTTTCGCGGACCAGCACGGAGACCAGCACCACGACGAGATGATGAACTCCGGCTCCCATGGTGGCGAGGAAGGTGAGCACTACCAGGAAGAAGGTGGCGAGCATCACGGGGGCGAAAAGGGCAAGCATCACGGCGGTGAGAGCGGCCAGAGCGGCGAATCGCACGGTGGAGAAGGCGGAGAGGGTGGCGAAGCCCATGGCGGCGAAGCCGGAGCTGCGTTCAGCTACTTCGCGACCGGTGGTGAAGGCGGCGAAGGTGGCGAAGGCGGTGAAACCGGAGGCGCTGTGTCGGCGGTGAAGTCCGACGGTGCCTATGTTGCCATGCTCCAGATGATGCAAGGGCACCTGATGGCCGCCCGGGAACTGATCAAGTCAGGCGATGTGGCTGAGGGTCGTCCACACCTGACCCATCCGTGGGTGGAAGTGTACCCGATGGCGGATGCAGGCCTTGAAAGCCGTGGCCAGGACGACCTCGGTAATCACCTGAAGGTGCTGGCGGAAAAGGCCGGGCAGGTCGAGAAGTGGGGCGATATCAGTGAGGAGTTTCAGGCTGCCTGGGTCGACCTTGAAAAGGCGGTGAAGGCCGTCGACGGCCAGAGTGCTGCCAGCGTATCCAAAGTCGTTCTGGCACTGACCAAGCAGGCAGTGCTGGAGTATGACGAAGCTCTGGAAGACGGGCGTTTTGTTGCGGAACATGAATACCAGGACGGCCGTGGCTTTGTGCTGGCCGCCGGGGATTACCTGCAGACGAAACAGGGAATGCTCAAGAAGCAGAACAAAGAGGCGTGGCGTGACGCCGTTAAGGCGCTGGACAAGTTGCAGAAAGCCTGGCCGACCGCGATTCCGCCGGAGCAGGCCGTCATCGCCGTGCCTGACCTGTACGCCGCCCAGGCGCGTCTGGAGCTGGCACTGGCACCCTACCTCTACTGAGCCGGTTGCCAGCCGGGGCCTTGCGGCCCCGGTTTTGCCCGCCCCTGCCTGAGGCCCGGGTCAGTTGTATTGAGAAAAGACCCGGGTCTGACCAGCATCGTTAAACATAATGACCTTGTAATGGTCCTGCCGGTTTCCCATGTCCATGCCCGGTGAGCCCATAGGCATGCCCGGTACGCTGAGACCGGCGGCTTTCGGCGCCTCGGCGATCAGCCGCTGGATGTCGCTGGCCGGCACATGGCCTTCGATCACATAATCACCGATAAACGCCGTGTGGCAGCTGGCCAGCGCCGGGGTGAGGCCGGCCTTGGCCTTGATCGGGTTGAGGTTGTTGGTCTCAGTCACTTCCACCTCAAAGCCATTCTCTTCCAGGTGTTTGACCCAGTCGGTACAGCAGCCACAGGTTGGTGATTTGTACACGTGAATGTTCTGCGCCGCACCGGCCGCCAGTGCGGTGGTGCTGAAGCCCAGAGCAGCCATCAGGCCAAGAGCCAGGGTGTGTTTTTTCATGGCGTGTTCCTCAGTGGTGATGTTGCTGTTCGTTTGAGCCCGTGTCGCCGGAGCCGGAAAGCCAGAACCACCAGACGATGGCCGCCATCAGGGCAAGTCCTCCGGCATTGACCAGAAGTGTTTCCATCAGTTCCGCTCCTTTTGCTGTTTCGGATCACTCTTTTCGTCACTATTGACGCCGTCCCGTGCCGGCCTGTGGCTGGTCTTGAACAGGCGCAGGCGGTTGGCATTGGAAACGACGGTCACAGACGACAGGGACATGGCGGCGCCGGCCAGTATGGGGCTCATCAGGATGCCCCAGACAGGGTAGAGCAGGCCCGCAGCCACCGGAATACCCATTGTGTTGTAGACGAAGGCGCCAAACAGGTTCTGGTGAATGTTTTTCACTGTGGCCCGGGAGATCTCAATGGCATCGGGTACGCCATGCAGGGAGCCGCGCATCAGGGTGATGCCCGCGCTTTCAATGGCCACATCGGTGCCGGTGCCAATGGCGAAGCCGACATCCGCCGCAGCCAGGGCCGGCGCATCGTTGATGCCATCGCCCACCATGGCCACGGTGTAGCCCTTGCCGCGCATTTCACTGACCACCCCGGCCTTGTCTTCCGGCAACACTTCCGCCCGGTAGTCATCAATACCCGCTTTGGCAGCAATGGCTCTGGCGGTGGCATCGACATCGCCGGTGACCATCATCACCTTGATGCCATCCTTGTGAAGGCGTGCTATCGCGGCTTTGGAGTCGGGTTTGATGGCATCGGCAACTCCGATGACACCTAGGGCCTGGTCGCCCAGAGCCAGGAACAGGGGCGTGCCGGCTTCTTCGGCGATGGTACCGGCGGCATCGGTCAGATCGTTCAGGGACAGGCCTTCGCTTTCCAGCCAGCGCCGGTTGCCCAGGCGTAGGGTCTGGCCGTCAAACTCGCCTTTGACGCCCTTGCCGTTCAGGGCTTCAAAGCCGGTCACTTTCCCGGCCTCGGCACCGGCCGCTTTTGCCTTCGCCAGAATGGCTTCGGCGAGCGGGTGCTCCGAGTGCTGTTCCAGCCCGGCCGCCAGGGCCAGCAGGCGCTGTTCGTCACCATTGCTGGCATGCACCCGGGTGACCGTGGGATGGCCTTCGGTGATGGTGCCGGTCTTGTCCAGAATCACCAGGTCGAGCTTGCCGGCCGTCTGCAGGGCATCGCCCTGGCGAATCAGCGCACCATATTCCGCTGCCTTGCCCACGCCGACCATGACCGACATGGGTGTGGCCAGGCCCAGGGCACAGGGGCAGGCAATGATCAGCACCGTGGTGGCGGCCACCATCATATGCACCACCGAAGGCTCCGGCCCAACGTTGTACCAGACCAGCGCCGTCACAACGGCAATCAGCATGACCGAGGGCACGAACACCGAGGAAATCCGGTCCGCCAGCCGGCCAATGGCAGGCTTGGAGCCCTGGGCTTTTTTCACCAGCTTGATGATCTGGGCCAGGGCCGTTTCATTGCCTACCCGGGTGGCCTCATAAACAATCGAGCCGTGGGTGTTCAGGGTGCCGGCTGACACCTCATCGCCTTCCGATTTGCTTACCGGCATGGGCTCGCCGGTCAGCATGCTCTCGTCAATGCGGGTTGTGCCCTCGGCAATCACCCCGTCCACTGGCAGCTTTTCTCCGGGCCGCACCCGGATACGGTCACCCTTGCGGACATCTTCCACCGGAATGTCCCGTTCCTCCCCGTCACGGATCACCCGGGCGGTTTTTGCCCGCAGATCCAGCAACCGGCGCACGGCTTCCGAGGTCTTGCCCTTGGCCCTCAACTCAAGCGCCTGGCCCAGATTGATCAGACCGATGATCATGGCCGAGGCTTCAAAGTACACATGGCGCGCCATCTCCGGTAACGCACCCGGCACACTGGCCACTACCATGGAATAGAGCCAGGCGGTGCCCGTGCCCAGGGCGATCAGCGTGTCCATGTTGGCGTTATGATGCCGGAATGCTTTCCAGGCCCCGGTATAGAAATGCCCGCCGGTGGCAGCCATCACGATCAGCGTCAGTAGCCCCAGCCCGAGCCAGCTACCCTGGTTGGCCTCGGTTACCATCATCGTGCCAAAACCCATACCCCAGACTATCAGGCTGAGGCCAAGAACCAGGCTGACGGCCATTTTCGCCAGCAGAACCTTGTATTGCTTCTGGTCCTGCACCTGTTTGCGGTCGTCCGCTTCGTCCTCGTCCTGGATTACGCTGGCGCCATACCCGGCACTCTCAACCGCCTTCACCAGAGTCTCTGGATCCGCGTTCCCCGTGGCCGTGGCGGTATTGTCTGCCAGATTCATATGGGCATGGCTCACACCACCCACCGACATCAGAGCCTTCTCGATGGTGTTGACACAGGAGGCGCAGGTAGCGCCGGTCACCGAGAGGTGAACCTGCCCGTCTTCGGAGTCCGGAGTGCTCGCCTGACTGCTGTCCGAGCGCGGCTCGCTGCTTTTCGGGGACGGCTGGTCTTGATGCCCGTCGTCGCTCTCACTCTCCTTGGGCTTGGAGGCACAGCAACTGGCAGGTTCTGACGCAGCTTCAAACCGCTCGGCCGGGTAACCGGTCTCAGTCACAATCCTCGCCGCCTCAGCGGCGTCCACCCCTTCCGGCAGCGCCACGGTCTGCTGATCCAGATCGACTTCCACCAAGTCAGCATCCCCGGTCAACGGCGCCAGAGCGTTGCGGATTTTTTTCGCACAGCCCTGGCACGAGGCCCCGGAAATGCTGAGCGTGGTCTGTAACACGGGTGCATCAGTCATTCGTTATCGCTCCTCACTCAGATCCTTAGTCTGGTCGCCTGCCTCCTCAGAGGGCTCAGGGTCTTCCCAGTGTTCAATCAGCCGACAGATGGTGTGGCCATCCGGCGTGCCATCAGGCATGTCCTGCCAGGCAGCCAGGGCGGTGGTCATCCGCTTGCGCAGCTGCTGTAACTCCTGAATCTCCCGCTCAACCTCCGCCAGCCGCTGCTGAAACACATCCCGAACCATCGGACAGGGCGAATGATGATCGTCCGCCTGATCCAGAATCTGCCGGATCTCCGGCAACGAAAATCCCAGTTGCCGCGCCTTCCGCGCAAACCGGAGCCGGCGGAGATCCTCGGTGTCGAACTGCTGGTAGTTATTGTCCGGATTGCGGGTTGGTTTCAGCAGCTTCTCGCGGGTATAGAACCGCACGGTATCCGGATTCACGCCTGCGGCTACTGCAATGTCTTTAACTTTCATCGTCTGTTCCTACTCCCTACAGGGAAGGTCCTCAGGAATCCATCGCTGAAGCAAGCGGAGTGTTGAGGCAAGGCTGGCTCCCGAAAATGCTCGGAGCCAGGGATGGCGGAGAGCAAGCGTGCAGGGACGTATTCACAGCGGTTTTCGGGAGCCAGCCTTGCCTCAACACGGCAAACTCCAAAAGCTAAGGATAGCCTAAAACCTGTGAGCAACTCACAGGTCAAAGGTTTTTTTGAGAAGGGAAACTTCAGGGAGGGTTACTGGCCCTTAGAGCGAAGAAACGTACCGCAGGCCTTGCACTGGTCCGGCGCCATCAACTTGGCCTGCCAGCCAATCCGGTGGCCACAGGCCGGGCACGAAAGGCGCAGCTGCAGCACAATGATCGGGGTAATCAGCGCCGCGATCAGAACCCCAAGGGGGCCCCAGCTCTCATCACTGGATAACCCGAGCTGACTGCTGAACACCAGAATGATCGTCAGTGCCACAAAGGCAAAAATAAAATAACCCCGGTTCCAGCGCTCCCACTGGCGGATTCTCTCGTCCTGCTCGGGAGTCAGGTATTGCGCAGCCATAGAATCTCACTTGAAGCATTTAATCGTATCTTGGGGACCGCCTGCCGTAATTACAATCCGGAATCGGCAGTAATGGCCGCGACCAGAACGCCGGATGCCAGCGCCTGCTCAAGATCCGCGACCGGAATCGGCCGGCTGATCAGATACCCCTGGGCAAAGTTGCAGCGGTGATTCTTCAGGAAATTCAGTTGTTCCTCGGTTTCCACGCCTTCGGCAACCACCTCAATACCCAGATTGTGGGCCAGATTGATCACCGCCCGAGTGATCACCGCATCGTCGTGGCGCTCGGTCACATCGGTGATGAAAGATCGGTCAATTTTCAGCAGGTCCACCGGGAAATCACGCAGATAACCCAGCGAAGAATAGCCAACCCCGAAATCATCAATGGCCAGATGCACGCCAAGCTGGCGCAGGCGGGCGAGCTGGTTCAGATTGTGCTCGATGTTCTGAATGAAGATCTCCTCGGTGAGCTCCACCTCCAGGCGATCTGCCGGCACATCCTCCAACGCCAGGGCCTCCCGGATATGATCCACCAGGTCTTCATCATCCAGCTCCCGGCCGGAAAGGTTCACCGCAATTCGCAGCCCTTCCTGTGGCGTACCTTTCCACTTGGCCAACTGGCGACACGCCGCCATCACCACCCAGCGGCCGATGTCCGTAATCCGGCCGCTTTCCTCGGCCAGTGGAATGAATTCCACCGGTGGCAACAGGCCCCGGCGCGGGTGTTGCCAGCGAATCAGCGCTTCCACGCTCTGGATTTCACCGTTGTCCAGGTTCAGTTGGGGCTGGTAATACAGCACGAACTCGTTGTTGGCCAGGGCCTGGCTCAGATCCTTGTCGAGCTCCAGTCGCATGACCTCCCGGTCCTGCATGCCTTCGGTATAGAACTGATAGGTGTTGCGGCCCTGCTCTTTGGCCCGGTACAGCGCGATATCGGCATTGCGCAGCAGGGTGTCGGCGTCCAGGCCGCTCTGGGGATAGACCGCCACGCCGAGGGTGGCGGTAATGCTGTGGGATTGGCCTTGTACTTCAAAAGGCAGGTCAAAACACTGCTTCACCTGGCCCAGCAGGTGAATGATGTCGTCAATGTTATCCACCTGCTGCTGGCATAGCATGAACTCATCGCCGCCGGAATAGGCCACCAGAATGCGTTCGTTGCTGAGCCGGTTCAGCCGCTCGGAAACCTTGATCAGCAGTTCATCGCCAAACTGGTGGCCCAGGGAATCATTGAGGGTCTGGAAGCGATCCAGATCCAGCATGATCAGGGCAACCTGCCGCATCTGCCGGTCGGCAATGTTCAGGGTGTGGGACAGGTCTTCCATGAAGAAACGGCGGTTGGCCAGGCCGGTCAGGGTATCGGTGGACTCCAGGCGGGCCAGGTCCTGCTGGATGGCGGTGCGCTGCGCGATTTCCCGGTCCAGTTCCCGGCGGGTTTTCAGCAGAGCCCGGTTCCGTTTCAGGATCAGTTGCACCAGCAGGGTGGTCAGGCTGGTCAGCAGCCCCATCAGGAGAAAGGTGGCGAAGGTCATTCCCGGCCAGTAACTGTATTGTCGCTGCACCCATTCCTCGGTCGGGTAGAGGGTCAGCGTCCAGTCCAGTGTTGGCAGATCCACCGGCTCGGTGTGGGAAAAATCCGGATTAACCGGCCGGGAGTCGTTCAACTCGTAGCTCACCGCGCCGGCCTGGCGGATCTCGATCCGGAAAAGCTCCAGCACCCGGCTAGTCAGCAGTTGACGGGCCAGCACCTCCATCCGGAACACACCGGCTATAAAGCCGTTGTTTTCAGCACCGGCGCCAACCGGTGCGTAGATCACCATGCCCTTGCCGCCCTGGTGCAGGTCGATCACGCCTGACAGGTCCCAGTTGCCGGATTGCTGCGCCAGCTCAAGGGATCGCCGCCGTTCATTGTTGAAGGCCACGTTGTAGCCGATCACATCTTCATTTTCGGCGACAGGTTCGAGCCAGCGAATGACAAAGTCCCGGTCAACCCACTCGATGGCCTGGTAGACCCCGAAATCATCCAGGTAATTCCGGGCATCCCGGCGCCACTCGAGCCTGGTCATGGCGGGATTCGAATGCAAGCGCTTGGCCATGCGCCGGATGGCTTCGGCGTGTACCAGAAATTCCCGCTCAAGGTGATTGGCCATGGCCCGGGCTTCGTTGGCCAGATTGGCTTCGATCTGGTTCTTGTCCTGTTGAACCAGTCCGAAGCGCAGGCCTGTGGCCAGGCCCAGGAAAACCAGAAAGATCACCATCGGAAACACCGGGCTCAGAAGGCCCGATATTACAGCTCGAGGAGGTGATGCAGGTTGTTCCACAGGTTACTCCGTGATTGTGAACGGTACCGCCTGCCTGCTGGCAGCGGGGAATCGATTATGAGGCATTGTGACCGGGTACGGCTATCAGTTGCTGAATCCGCTCGTGCAACGAGACCCCGAATGCGCCATCGGACAGAGGGTGGGCAATTTCCGGCACCGCGTGGCTGCTGCCAGTGCTGGCTGCAGCCAGATCAATCATCCTGGGTTCTACCGGGTGCTTGTCGGCATCCAGCAGAATTTCCACCCTCGGCTTCAGCTTGCGCCCCGGGTGGGTGGCGACCACGATGGCAACCTCCCCTGTGGACAGTTCTACCAGACTGCCGGGCGGATACACGCCAACCATTCGTATAAACGCCTCCACCATACTGGCGTCGAACTGTTGGCCCCGGTTTCGGTAGAGAATGCGGATGGCGTCGGATGTCGGGAGCCCGTCCCGGTAGCAGCGGTCACTGGTGATGGCATCGAAGGCATCGACGATCGATACCAGCCGGGCAAACCGGCTGATCTGCCACTCCTTCAATTGCTGCGGGTAGCCGCGACCGTCCATCCGTTCATGGTGATGGCAGGTTACGTCGCTGATGATCGGATCAAGGCCCGGATCGGCCCGGAGCAGTTCATACCCGAGTGTGGTGTGCTGGCGCATGACGGTGTATTCATCCGGAGTCAGCGCGCCCGGCTTGTTCAGGATCTCGTCAGGCACCTTGAGCTTGCCGAGGTCGTGCAGAAGCCCGCACATGCCCACGGTCTCCAGGTCGTCGTCCGGCAACCCCAGGAAGCGGGCGAAGGCGACGCAGAAAATCGCCACCCTGAGGCAGTGTTCCGCGGTATAGGCGTCCCGGGATTTGATCCGGCTCATCCAGAACATGGCGCTGGCGTTGGCCTTCACGCTCTCGACGCATTCCCGGATGACCGGGCGGGCACTCTGGAGATTGAGGTCGTTGCCCGATTCAATCTGTCGGGTAACCTCCTCGACAAACGCCTGGGTCCGGCTCCAGGTCTCTTTGGCGCGGGGGATTTCCTGAGCGAGGGTGCGCGTTTCGGGCAGTGGTTCCGCGGTGCGCCGCATCCGCAGCGAGGCCTCATCCAGCACCGGGTCCAGGCGATCTTCTTCATCTTCCACCAGCACCCATTCACAGTACTGGCGAAGGATCTGCGCCTGCGCCCCATCGGTGAGGGTGAACCCCTGAAACAGCACGGGCACCTGGGTCCAGGGTCGGTCCAGGCTGACAATTCGCATCCCTGCCTTCAACAGATCGACAGGAAGCCTCACCCGCTGAAGGGTTGCAACGGGTGTTTGGGCACTTCCGGGAAGAACGCGCGGCGAACTGCCCGATGTCCGGGCCGGTTTGCTGGATTTACGTCGGAACCACATGGCTCTACCAGACTTCTGATCATTTGCGCCGATTATGTCAGACCTGACAGGCCTGTTACAGCGGAGTGCCAGAAGTGTGACGCAGTTCCCTGATCCAGATTAGCTTTCAGGTGCGTTCGGCGACCGGAGGGATGCCAAGGCGGGGAATTTCCTGCTTCGGGCAGCGATCCATCACCACCGTCAGGCCGGCGGTTTCGGCCCGGGCCGCACCGTCCTCGTTGATCACCCCGATCTGCATCCAGACCACCGGAATCGTCAGGCCAATGGCCTGGTCAATCACCGCATCGGTGCGCTCGGGTGCCAGGAACAGGTCAACCATGTCGACCGGTTCCGGCAGGGCACTGAGGTCGGCATAGACGGTTTCACCAAGCAATTGCTGGCCCGCGAGGCGGGGATTCACCGGGATAACCCGGTAGCCGTGGGCTTGCAGGTAGGCCATCACGTCATGGGAGGGCCGGTTGGTCTTTTCACTGGCGCCTACCAGAGCAATGGTTTTCACGGTTTGCAGAATATGGCGTAGCTGTTCAGGGTTGTTGCTCGGCATAGCCTCAAAACGCTCTTGCTGGATTAACGGTGTGCCTCAAGGCAGACAGACACGGATTCGGCATAGCGTAGCGCGTGGGGCTTGTCGATTTCCACCTGCGCCCACTGAACCGCTTCATGCTCCATGACGATGGTCAGTACCTCGTGGGTCAGCCGCTCCAGCAGCGCGAAGCGGTTACCATCCACGTGGTGGATGATCTGCTTGGTGATGGTGCGGTAGTTCAGGGCCGCCGAGATTTCGTTACTGTTGACCGCCTCGGTGGCATCATAAGTGAGGCAAACGTTGATCAGCACATCCTGCTGGTTGTTGATCTCCTCCTCCTTGATGCCGATGTAGGCCCTGAGCAGAAGATCCTTGATACGGACCTTGGCCTGATGGTTCCCGATAATCTCTGTCATACCCTCACCCTCCGGTTCCCGGGTTTCAGCGATTGCTGCTGATCAGGTTCAAAAACTCGGTTCGTGTGGCCTGGGATTTGCGGAACTGGCCAAGCATCATCGAGGTTTTCATGCGGGAGTTCTGTTTTTCCACACCGCGCATCATCATGCACATATGCTGTGCCTCAATCACCACGGCGACCCCTTTGGCATTGGTGACGCTTTCGATGGCTTCGGCGATCTGCCGGGTCAGGTTCTCCTGGATCTGCAGGCGGCGGGCGTACATGTCCACAATGCGGGCAAATTTTGACAGCCCCAGCACCCTGCCCTGGGGCAGGTAGGCGATGTGGCACTTGCCGATGAACGGCAGCATGTGGTGCTCGCACATGCTGTAGAGCTCGATATCCTGAACCACCACCATCTCGTCCATGGCCGATTCGAACACGGCATTGTTGACCAGGTCGCCGAGATCCTGCTGGTAGCCCCTGGTCAGGAACTGCATGGCCTTGGCCGCGCGCAAGGGAGTGTCTTGCAGACCTTCGCGGTCGGGATCTTCGCCCAGGCCGTCAATGATGGCCCGGTAGTGGCCCGCGAGGTCGTCAAGGAGTTTGGTCATAATCGTTTCCGGTTAGCTGTGTCATACAAGGGCCAAAGCTTAAGGCAATTTGCCCGTCATCTCTACGATTTACGGGCACACGTCGGGAAAAGACCACTTTGGCCGCAATGCCCCGTGGCTGGCGCGGTTCCGCTATGGCAGAGGGCGCCGGATTGATCTAAAGTTTCAGGCTGTAAACAGTTGCCGGGGACAGGGCATGGAACAGGTAATTACCAACGCCACTGGCGCAATCGCTGCCGGGCGCGAGACAGACACCCTGGAAGGGTGGCAACAGGCGGGCAAATGGTTCAGCTATGAGGGCCATGCCATCTTCAGTCGCATGGCGGGCCAGGGCGAGCCGCTGGTTCTGGTGCACGGGTTCCCCACTGCCAGCTGGGACTGGAGCCGCCTCTGGCCCATGCTGTTGCAACAGCACAATCTATTGACCCTGGACCTGCTCGGTTTCGGCTTTTCCGACAAGCCATCAGACTACGACTACAGCATTGAAGACCAGGCCGATCTGCTGCAGGGCTGGATCGAGGGGCTGGGGCTGCCGTCGGTACACCTGTTTGTCCACGATTATGGCTGCAGCGTCGCCCAGGAACTGCTGGCCCGGGAGCAGGAGGAAGGATTGCCGTTCCGCATTGCCAGTGTTTGCTTCCTGAACGGCGCGCTCTTTCCGGAGGTGCATAACCCGTTACTGATCCAGAAACTGTTGCGAAGCCCGTTTGGCGGGCTGATCAGCCGGGGGCTTACCCGGCGCAGTTTCGAACGCAGCTTCCGCCGGTTATTTGGCAGCCAGAATCCCCCGGACAGTCAGGATATGGAAGATTTCTGGCATCTGCTGACCTACAACAATGGTCGGGGTATCCTGCACCATCTGATCCAGTTCATGGAGGAGCGCCGGTGCCACCGCAACCGCTGGGTCGGCGCCCTGCAGAAGGCGAAACAGCCCATGCGGTTGATCTCCGGTACCGCTGATCCGGTGTCGGGGGCGGCCATGGCCCGACGTTACCGGGAACTGATTCCCGACGCCGACGTGGTGTGCCTGAGGAATATTGGCCATTACCCCCACTTCGAATGCCCCTGGGATGTCTTCAGTGCCTATCGGGATTTCCGCAAGCGCCTGGCCCCGTAGTCGGTCATCAACATGGAGGGGCGCCGCCGGCTCAACTGGCCGCCGAATCGGGCATTGCCCGGCCCCCCTGGCCAATGGCCGGCAGCGGCCGGGCCGCGTTAACAACCTGGTTGCGGCCCTGCGCCTTCGCCTCGTAGAGCGCCTGATCGGCCCGGTTCAGCCATACTGACCAGGTCTCCCCCTTGCTCACTTCCGCCACGCTGGCGCTGGCGGTCAGCTTGATATCGTCCAGGAAAGGCCGGGCACTGACACTGCTAAGCAGCTGGTGGGCCAGGGCGTCGGCGTCTTTCTGCCGGGTTTCCGGCAGTACAACCATGAATTCCTCGCCGCCGATCCGGAACAGCTGGTCGCTTTCCCGGAGCCGTTTGCGCAGCCGCAGTGCCAGCTCCGTCAGCACCTTGTCACCGGCCAGGTGGCCCCATTGGTCGTTGATGGTCTTGAAGTAGTCCAGGTCGAGCAGGATCAGGCTGGAGACCCGTTCGTACCTTTCGCGCATCTGGATCTGGCTGTTGAGAATATCAGCCAGTTGCGAACGGTTCAGGCAGCCGGTCAGCGGATCTGTGGTGGCCAGCCGGGTCAGTTCCTGCTGGAGCTTGCCCACCAGCCAGGCAAAGATCATGGCAAACAGACAGGTCAGACCGAGGGAAAAGGTAATTCGCCAGAAATCCGCTTCCGGAAAGCGCAGGAACGACACCACCGCCATGATCACAACGAACACAATGTTGGTACCGATGGCTTCTCGCAGGGGCAACAGGAAAAACAGGGCAGCGGCTGCCGGATAGGCCCAGTAGAGGCCGGCATGGCCGTTGATGTGTGTGGAATAGGCGGCACATACCACGGCAAGCAGGGGGAACAGCCGGCCTTTCAGGAAGTAGGTGTCGCGCAGCCGGAGAAAGCCAATGACCAGCAGCGCATTGGCGCAGAACAGGATCAGCATGGCGGAGAGCAGGTAGTGCGACTGCTGCCACTGCACCATGACCAGCGGCGCAACCGCGATGAATGCCCAGAAATGCAGGTGATAGACAAGCTGACGCTTGAAGCCAAGTACTGCCAAAGTCGGATTGGAGGCGAGCGTATCGGGTGGTGCTGACAAATTCACAGCCTACTCCTGCTGTCTGGTTCTTATCCGCCCGCGTCCATCGCGGGGACAGTTCTGAATTCTGACACGATCATAGGCCTAATGAAGCAGATTACCTTGTTTATGGCCACTATTAGTTTTGTTCAGTTGGCCGGGCCCTGTCCACTTCGCTAAACTTCGCGGTTGATTCAGGGAGCACGTGCAGGGAGCCCGATATGACCGCTATTCACACCCGCGAACCGGCACTGACGATCCGTGCCGGCCGGCGCGCCATGCAGCGCCTGAAGGACAAGCCCCTGTCGCCGGGGGATGTCCATGTCATTCCCGGTGCGGCAGGCGGTCCCAAGGCGCTCGGCATCAGTGGTCTGGACAAGGCCATTTTCGGCGACTGGCTGCCCCGTGCCCAGCAAGTGCGATCCCTGATTGGCTCGTCCATCGGCAGCTGGCGGTTTGCCGCCGTGGCGTCGTCGAATGATCCAAAAGCCCAGCTTGCCCGGTTGGCGGAGCTTTATACCTGCCAGCGTTTCGCCAGGGGCGTCAGTGCCGCAGAGGTCAGCCGCAAGAGTGTGCTGTTTCTGGAAGAGCTGCTCGGTGGCCGGGAAGATGCCATTCTCAATCATCCCTGGTACCGGCTGAACGTGGTGGTCGTTCGCAGCCTTGGCCGGCTCTCCGAAGACGCACGGGGCCGGCTTGGGCTTGGCCTAATGAGCGCCATCAGCGCCAACATGGTCAGCCGGCAACGCCTGGGCCGGTTCATGGAGCGGGGCATCATTCACGACGCCCGGCTGAGAACGCCGGTGTCCAGACTGGTGGACTTCCCCAGCCACGAAGTAGCCCTGAGCCGGGAAAATCTGATGCCTGCGTTGCTGGCCTCGGCGTCGATTCCGCTGGTGATGTCCGGTGTGCGCAATATCCCCGGGGCGCCGGAGGGAGTCTACCGGGATGGCGGCCTGCTGGATTATCACCTGGACCTGCCCTACGAACAGCCGGGCGTGGTGCTTTACCCGCACTTTACTGACAGGGTAATTCCCGGCTGGTTCGACAAATCCCTGCCCTGGCGGCGCGGTGATGCCAACCGGTTGCAGGATATCCTCCTCGTTGCTCCGTCAAAATCCTATCTGGCCTCCCTGCCGGACCGTAAGCTCCCCGACCGCAAGGATTTTGAACGCTACGCCGGGAATGATGCGGGTCGGGAGAATGCCTGGCGGTCGGCCATTTGCGAGAGTGACCGGCTGGGCGATGAGTTTATGGAACTGGTGGAAACCGGGCGCCTGCCGGAGGTTGTCAGGCCTCTGTGACCCTGGAGCGCAGCGTCGGCACCCAGAGTGTCTATACTGAAGCGAATGGATAACCCGAGGAAGGCGATATGTCAGACGACAAACCGGTAGTGGCCAGCAAGACTCCGTTTTCGGTCATGGTGGAGGCCGGCAAGAACTACTTCTGGTGTGCCTGTGGCCGAAGTGACAACCAACCCTTCTGTGATGGCTCCCACAAGGGAACCGGTTTCACCCCGGTAAAATTCGAGGCCGAGAAAAAAGAATGGGTCTGGTTTTGTGGTTGTAAACAGACCGGTAACGCCCCGCTGTGTGATGGCACCCATAAGACCCTTGGCGAGTAGCCCTGGCCGAGTACCACTAGCCCAGATGGTGCAGCGTACTGATCCGGAAACCTGAAAGTCCGTGGATCGGGTCTTTCAGTGCCCGGACCCGGAGTACCACCGGAACCTGATGCTCCTGATCCCGGTGCAACAGGGGAAGGTCCATCCGTTCGATGGCGCTGTCACTGCGGGCGGCGGTCAGGGTGCGCCTGAAATTATCCTGAAAGCCGGGCGGCACCAGTTCCTCAAAGGCGACGCCAGCCAGATCGACTGGCGCCCGGTCGAGCAGCTCCGCTATCTGCGGCGAGGCGAAGCCGATCCTGCCATTCTCATCCAGTTCCCAGATCACCGCTCCGGACAACGCCACCAGATCCCGGCTGCGTTGCTCGCTGTCATTCAGGGCATGCCGGAGTATGGTTTTCTCTATCTGAAGATTGCTGATCTGATGATCGGCCCCGGCTTCCCGACGCTGCAGTTCGCCGATTCGCAACGCCTGCCGGTATAACCGACGATTCAGCACCAGGGAGAGCAGGCCGGCCAATGTGCACAACGCCAGACCGGAAACCCAGATGGTCTGTCGGGCCGCCCGGCCGGCTGATTCGAGAAGGTCCGGAGTGGGCAGTGTCGTCAGCATCCAGATCTGATCCTGCGGGGAGACGATGGTACGCAGGGCCCGGGTGGGATCCACTGGCCCGTTTGCGCGGATCTCCATAAGTGGCATCTTGGTATGACGTTCCAGGGTGTCGATTCGCAGACCCAGGGAATCCGGCAGGGCATCGTCAAACAGGCCCTGGAGCCAGAGGGCAGACGGTTGTTCGGTGTCTTCCGGTACATTGGCCAACAGCCGATTGACCAGCGCCTGATGCTGGACGTGATAGCGGGTCTCGGCGCGCGCCATGGCCCGCTTCGTTTCAATGTTTGCGGTAATCCAGGTTGCCAGCAACCCGGCCGTGACCAGAACCAGGGGAACCCAGAGCGCTGGCCATAACATGGGTTTTCGGAACCGTGCAGAATCTGAGCTTTCCATGCCTGGCATCCTTTGCGGCAGGGCGTGCGCCCTGATGGTAGCAACTGCCGGTGTTTCTATACTCTAGTCCAGCGGCCGGCCAGAGGGAAACCCTCAGATCCGGCTCTTGCCGGCTGCGCCATATACCAGCAGGAACGTGGCAAAGGCGGTGACCACAATCGACGGCCCCGCCGGCGTGTCCAGGTGCCAGGACAGGCTCAGCCCGCCGGCCACCGCAACAAAGCCGAACACTACGGCCAAAGCAACCATGATCTCCGGGTTCCGGGCGAGCCGTCTGGCGGTGGCTGCTGGAATAATGAGCAAGGCGGTGATCAGCAGCACACCGACTATTTTCATGGCCACTGCAATCACCAGGGAAAACATCAGCATAAGCACCAGCCGGAGGCGCTCCACCGCAATGCCTTCCACCCGCGCCAGTTCCTCGTGGATGGTGCTCATCAGCAACCCTCGCCAGAGCACAGTCAGAAGGCCCAGAATGACAATCGCGCCGCCGTAGATCCACAGGAGATCGTCCTGTCGCATGGCCAGAAGGTCGCCGAACAGCAGGCCGGTAAGATCCACCCGGACGTCGGGCATGAAGCTCAGGGTCACCAGGCCGATGGCCAGGGCACTGTGCGCAAGAATGCCCAGCAGGGTATCGGTGGCCAGGGCCCGGGTGCGGGAGAGCAGCACCAGGGCGATCGCCAGAACCACACAGGTAATGATCACCCCGACGTTCAGAGGCACGGTGATCAGAAAGCTTAGCGCGATACCGAGCAGAGCGGAGTGCGCCAGGGTGTCGCCGAAATAGGCCATGCGGCGCCAGACCACGAAACAGCCCAGGGGGCCTGCGACCAGTGCCACCCCCAGGCCGCCAATCAGGGCGCGCCAGAAAAAATCGTCCAACAGGGCGTCAATGATGGGCATGGTCACATCCCTCATGCCCGCTCCGGTTGCCCTGCTGTCCCCGGGCAACCACATCGCCATGCAAATCATGGGAATGGTTGTGGTGGTGATGGTACACCGCCAGGGATTCCGCCACCGGCCGGCCAAAAGTTTCGATAAAGGCCGGGTCCCGGGAAATATCCGCAGGGTAGCCGCTGCAGCATATATGCTGGTTCAGGCAGATGACTTTATCGGTCGCCGCCATAACCAGGTGTAGATCGTGGGAAATCATGATCACACCGCAATTCAGGTCGTCCCGCAGTTGGCGAATCAGATCGTACAGCGCTGCCTGGCCGTTGATATCGACTCCCTGGGCCGGTTCATCGAGCACCAGCAGATCCGGCTTGCGGGCCAGGGCGCGGGCCAGCAGCAGCCGCTGCTTTTCGCCCCCGGACAGGTGGTGCACGGAGGCATGCAGCAGGTGCCCGACCCCGGTTCGGGCCAGCGCCGACTCGCAGTCCGGTAACGGCCTGCCGCTGAGCAGCATGAACCGCTTGACGCTCAGCGGTAGCGTTGTTTCCAGGGTCAGATGCTGCGGGACGTAGCCGATCAGCAGATTTTTCTGTCGTGACACCTGGCCACCCGAGGCCTTCTGGATTCCGAGAACCGCCTTGATCAGCGTGGTCTTGCCGGCTCCGTTGGGGCCAATGATGGTGATGATATCGCCGCGGTGCACGTTCAGATTGACCCGGTCCACCACCGGCCGGTCATCAAACCGGACCGTGAGATTGTCCAGGGTTACCAGTGATTCAGTCATGGCAGGGCTCCGCCTGGCAACGGGGACACAGGCCGGCGATCTCCAGGGTGGTGCTCTCGGCCCTGAAACCCTCGCCGGCCGCTGCTTTACGTACCTCGGAGGTGAGTGCTGGCGCAGTCAGCTCCAGAACGTTGCCGCAGGCGCGGCAGATCAGAAACATGCCAGTGTGGCTTTCGGCAGGCCGGGTGCAGCCGACAAATGCATTCAGCGAGGCGATCCGGTGCACCAGGCCGTGTTGCTGCAGAAAATCGAGGGCCCGGTAGACCGTGGGCGGCGCCGCATTGTGGCCATCAGAGGACAGCTCCGCCAGAACATCGTAGGCCCCCAGGGGTTTGTGGGATTGCCAGACCAGCTCAAGAACCCGTTCCCGGATGGGCGTCAGGCGGGCACTCTGCTGTTGGCAGATTAACCTGGCGTCGGCAAGCGCCTGGCTGACACAGGCATCGTGGTTATGGGGCCGGTAGGGAATGGCTCGGGCAGACATGGCGGAGATCCTGCAAAATTTGCAACATTATAACATTTGCAGAAATCCCTGCCATGGCGGTGCGACCGGCCGGCACGGCAAGGTCAGTGGAGGGATGCCTGGACGAGGGACTCCAGGAACGCCAGATTGGGAATCCAGGCGATGTCGCCGTCCACTTCAACCTGCATCAGGTCGGCCGGGCCGGGTTCGCCATCCAGTTTTCTGACCTGTGCCTCGGTCAGACGGGCCTGGCTGGGGATGCCCTGGGTCACCAGTGCCATGAACGGTACTTCCTTGTGATGGTCGCCGATGCTGTTGAGCACCACGATCCGCCCACGGTTGTCTCCGGGGACTGTGAGTGCGCCGCCGTTGGCGGCATCGTAGGAAATTACCGGCAACTGCAGCCCGCGCCAGTCCAGGTAACCCACCAGCCATTCCGGCGTGTTGGTAGCGGCATCGCTACTGGCGTAATCGACCACTTCGGCAATCGAGACGTTGGGCAGCAATAATTGGCGACCGCTCATGGGAATCATGACGCAGGAAAGGGTTTGGCTGGTGTCATTCATGGCGTGTTTCCTCAGGCGGAGTCGCGTTTCTGCCGGCCCTTGAGCAGGCAGGATTCTTCAATGGTTTTTACCAGTTCCCGGGCCAGTTGCTCGGGGGTGCCGCAAAATCCGGTGCAGCCGGTCGCGGCCACGGAGTCGGGCATCGAGCTGTTACCGCAGCTGGCGCTTTCCTGAACCCAGATCCGGCTGCCGTAGGCTTTCAGAAGCGGTGCGGCAATAGCGCCGTCATTACCCATGCCGGAAAAAAGAATGGCATGGCAGCGTGGGCCATAATGGTCCGCGACATTCAGTAGCACCTGGTCTATCGAGGGACCATAGGGCCCGGGCCAGTCGCTGCTGGTTTCTGTCAGCGCCCCCTGTTCATTCAGCTTCCATTCGTGTTCCACCGGCATGAGTACCACATCGCCGTTTTTTACCCGGTAGCCTTCATCCGGCCGTTTGAGCTTGTAATGGGCATGGCGGCCCAGCACCCGGGTGAGCACCTCAGTGAAATTGCCATCGATGTGCTGGGCGTAGATAAAACCCACGGGCAGACCGGCCGGAAGGTGATCAAGGAAGGTCTTGACCGCCGCCGGGCCACCGAGCGAGGCGCCGAGAATCCAGACCTCCTCCGCCACGGACCCGGGAACCGCCGGGCTAATCCAGTGGGGCAGATCCGGCGAGGCAAGCGGCGTCAGAGTCTCCTCCGCCAGTTGCTCCAGCGTCGCCTCGGAATCCAGCTCTTCCAGATGCCCAAGCTGTTGCTCCAGCTTACCCAGCAGCCGGCGTTCCCAGCGAAAATACTCGGTGCAGCCGGGCTTGGGCGCTTCGTCCAGTCCGAACAGCACCGGCGCTTCGGTGTTCTCCAGAAGGTGATCGAACAGCACCGGGTGATCGGCCTCGTCTTCCAGGGTTACCAGCCAGAGGCTGGCATCCGGAAACGCCGGATAACCCTGGAGCCGGTCCGGGTCGCCGGAAAAGCAGACCTCGAGACCGAACTTGGCGGTGGCCGCCTGCAGGCGATGGCGCTGCAGGACCACATCCGAGACAATCCCGACCCGCGGCCTGGAAGACTGACCGGCCATCACTGCTTTCCGGTCAGCCGCTCAATCGTCTCAAGCAACTCGGTTTCCTGGAATGGCTTGCCGAGGTACTCGTTAACGCCGATGGCGAGCGCCCGCTCACGGTGCTTCTCGCCGGTCCGGGAGGTGATCATGCAGATCGGGGTATCGCGCAGGTTGTCGTCATGGCGCACGAAACTGGCAACCTCGAAGCCGTCCATGCGTGGCATCTCTATATCCAGAAGAATGATGTCGGGCTTGTGGTCCTGAAGCTGGGCCACAGCATCCAGACCGTCTTTCGCGGTGATGACTTCCATGCCGTTGCGCTCCAGCAGTCGCGAGGTAACTTTCCGTACGGTAACCGAATCGTCCACCACCATAACCACGGTGGCCTGTTCCTCAAACCTTGCCGACTCGCGGGCTTTCTCGAGATTGGCCAGGCGCTGACGCTCGGACAGGATGTCCGAACGGATCATCGCCGGCAGGTCGAGAATCACCACCACGTTACCATCACCCAGGATGGTGGCGCCGGATACGCCCCGCACAGTACTGAATTGCGGTCCCAGGGATTTAACAACGATTTCCCGGCTGCCCATCAGGTGATCAACCTGCAGGGCCATGGGCTGTTCGGCACCGCGCACCAGAATCACCGGCAGTGGCAGGGCCTGGCCCTGCAGCTTCGGGTGGTGATCACTGTTCAGCAGGCTGCCAAGGTACTGGAGCCGGTATTCCTGGCCGGCATACTCGTACATTGGTGCGTCCGGCTTGTAGTGCTCTTCGAGCTCGTAAGTGCTGACCCGGACAATACCTTCGATGGTGTTCAGCGGAATGGCGTAGAAATCCTCGCCAGTGGAGACCATTAGCGCCCGGTTGACCGATACCGTGAACGGCAGGCGGACGGTGAAGGTGGTACCGCGACCTACCGCGGAATCGATATCCAGACTGCCACCGAGCTGCTTGATCTCACTGGCCACCACATCCATGCCCACACCGCGGCCGGAAATCTGGGTCACCTTCTGCGCGGTCGAGAACCCGGGCTGCAGGATGAACTGCAGGATTTCCCGTTCGGACAGGTCCTCATCCTTGCGCAACATGCCCTGGCGAATGGCCTTGTCCCTAATGACCGAGGAGGGAATGCCGGCGCCGTCGTCCATCATGCGCAGCACCACATCACCACCTTCACGGGTCAGTGACAGGGTGACCTCGCCGGTTTCCGGCTTGCCGGCCTGTGTGCGGTCGGCCGGGCTCTCGATGCCATGGTCGAGGGCGTTCCGTAGCATGTGCTCCAGCGGCGCAATCATGCGCTCAAGGATGTTGCGGTCCATCTCGCCCTCGGCGTTACGGACATCAAACTCGACTTTCTTGCCAAGCTCACCGCTGATCTGGCGGACGATCCGCCGCAGACGGGGCACCATGGAGGCAAACGGAATCATCCGGGTCTTCATCAGACCTTCCTGAAGCTCCGTATTGATCCGGGACTGCTGGACCAGCAGGGTTTCGGTATCCCGTACCCGGTCAGACAGGGTTTCCCGAAGGTCGGCCAGGTCAGAGGAGGACTCTGTCAGGGCCCGGGACAACTGCTGGATGGAGGAATAGCGGTCCATTTCCAGGGGGTCAAAATCGTCGCCATAATCCGGGCCGTGTTCCTTTTCCGCACTGAACAGAATCTGGGCCTCGGTCTCGATTTCCATCCGGCGCAGCTGTTCGCGCAGACGCTCAATGGTGGCCGCCATTTCGTCCAGGGTGTGGCCGAAGTCACTGGTCTGCTGCTCCAGCCGGCCCCGGGTGATACTGGTCTCACCTGCCAGGTTGACCAGCTCGTCGAGCAGTGGCGCGGAGACCCGGATGGTTTCCTGGGCAGCACGCTGGGCGTCTGCGACCTGCTTGCGAACCTTGGCCGGCGATTTGCCCGGCTTGGGCGCCGGCGGAGCCGGCTGTTCGGCCTTGGCCGGCTCCCGGGGCTGTTCCGGTTCGACGGCGGCTGGCCTGGGCGTTTCGGCCTGAACCGGCTCCGGCGCGGGGGCACCGGATTCAAACCGTTTCCGGATATCAGAGACCAGGGCAATAATCGCATCGTGGTCTTTGGTAATGGCCTGCCATTGTTGCTCATCGGGCGCATTGCCGCCCAGATCAATCAGGCGGGTTTCAAAGGCGTGGGCCTGGTCACCAAGCCGGGTGAGCTGGGACAGGCGGGCACCACCCTTGAGGGTGTGCAACGCTCTCTGGGCTTCCTGATTGAAGTTGTGGTTTGAAGGCTCCTTGCGCCAGTCATCGAGCAGCTGTTCCAACTGATCCATGATCTCACCAGCTTCCTCCAGGAAGATTTCCAGAACTTCCGGATCAATGGCCTCCTGGCCGGCTTCGTCGGGTGCGTGCCGCTGCGTAGGAGAGTCCTCGGCGGCGATGTCGTGGGCCGCCCGGAATTCGGCAAGAAGGCCGGCATCAGGCCCCGGCTTGCTGCCTTCTTCCAGGCTGCGAAGCATGGCCTTCAGGCTGGCCAGTGCCCGGTCGCTGAGACTGAGCAGGACTTTCTGGTTGTTGGCCCCGGAAATCAGCGGGTCGAGGGCATCGGACCAGGCTTCGGCCAGATCGGCAATCGGGTCCACGTCTGACAGGCGCGCCCCGCCTTTCAGAGAATGCAATTCCTGCTGAAGCTGGGTTAGGCCGGTCAATTCTTCCGGCTCGTCCCGCCACTGGTCGAGACACTCACTGATGGCGTCCTGGATCTCCAGGCCCTCGTCCAGGAAGATGCCGATCAGGTCGTCGTCGCTGGCCCGGGCCAGGGGCGGCATGGGCTCGCCCCGCAGCAGGGATTGAACCCGCGCCACCAGTTCCTGCGCGGGCGGGCACGGCTTCTGGGTAGCGACCTGTTCGACCATCTGGGCCAGCCGGTCATGGCAGGCAAACAGCAGGTCGTTCATGCTTTCGTTGGCGTCAAGCTGGCCTTCGGCAACCTTCTCGAAGAGGTCCTCAAGTACGTGCGTCAGGTCGCCGATGGCGTCGACACCAGCCATTCTGGCGCCACCCTTGAGGGTATGCACATCGCGCTGGAGTTCAGCCGCCACTGCCCGGTCCGAGGGGTTTTCGGTCCAGGTGTGCAGGGCACTGCCCGTCGAGTTGATCAGGTCGTAGGCTTCTTCCAGGAAAATGCCCAGCAGTTCCGGATCCAGGTGGGAAAGGTCGGTTGCGCCTTCCTCCTCGTCCGGCTCCGGTTCGGCGGCCGCTTCTGCCGCTTCAGGTTCTTCCGGCTCGTCAAGTTCTGCCAGCGGCGGCTGCTCCCCGGAGCTGTCCTCCGGGTTGCTCTGATCCTCGCCGGTACTGACGTTTGTCACCGGTCGTGTTCCGGTGGCGCTGTCCATGTAGGCCTGAATCTCGCCGATCAGGTCCGGGGCCGGGCGCGGTGTTTCCCGGGCTTCCATGTTCTCTACCATGCCAGCCAGGCGGTCGTGGCACCGGAAAAGCAGGTCTGACAGATCACTGTTCACTGACAGCCGCTGTTCGGTCAGCCCTTCAAACAGATTTTCCAGTTCGTGGGAGAGGTCGCCAACCGCCGGAATATCT
This sequence comes from Marinobacter subterrani, assembly GCF_001045555.1. Taxonomy (NCBI): domain Bacteria; kingdom Pseudomonadati; phylum Pseudomonadota; class Gammaproteobacteria; order Pseudomonadales; family Marinobacteraceae; genus Marinobacter; species Marinobacter subterrani. The sequence continues at coordinate 3,197,734 of NZ_LFBU01000001.1, read as the reverse complement.
GCCAGCCGGGCTCCGCCCTTGAGGGTATGCAGGTCCCGTTGCAGCAAACGGAGGATATCGAGGTTGCCGGTATTCTCGCTCCAGCTCTGGAGCGCCTCGGCAGTACTGTCTATGAGATCCCGGGCTTCCTCCAGGAAGATTTCCGCCAGTTCCTCGTCCATCTCGTCGTCGGATTCTGACATTTCCGGCAGGGGCGGTTGCTCCTCCGCGGGGCGCGCTTCCTCCGCAGGCGCCTCGAGTTCTTCCATATCGAAACTGAGGTCGATTTCTTCCAGGTCGTCAGTGAACTCCTGCTCGAAGGCATCCGGTTCGGCGCCTTCCTCGGCCGGCGACTGCCGCAAGGCCTCAAGGCTGGCAACCAGCTCGTCACCGGACTCGGTGGCGAGCCCGGCGGCGACCTGGTCCATCATGTTAATCAGTTGTTCGTGACCAGCGCGGAGTGTCTCAAAGAAACCGTGATCCGGCGCTTCCTTGTGCTCGGCGACCGAATCATAAGTCTCTTTCAGCGCCCCCGAGAGGGCCGCCACGTCGGTAAGACCGGCATCGGAAGAAGCGCGGGTGAGCTGCTCCAGTTCTGACCGAAGCTGATCCAGGGCACCGGTGTCCTCGGGGTTAGCCGCCCAGTGCAGAAGAATCCGGTCGGCATCGAGAACAATATCCAGGCCTTCATTCAGGAACAGCTGAATCAGCTGCGAAGGTGCTTCCGGCTGGTGCTGCTCGGTTCGGTCTTCGTTGTGAACGCGCAGGGTCTCATCCGTGAGGCGCTCCAGCTTTTCAAGGAACGCTTCGGTACCCGGCAGGGAGGTCTGCGGGTTTTCGCGAATCTGCGCCAGGCCCCGGGTCAGGAAATCGCAGGCCGCCTCGACCAGTGACAGCACCTCGCGGTTGGCCCGTTTGTTCTGGGCCCGGGATTCCTTGACGAACCGCTCCAGCGGCGTGATGACTGCCGCGATGGGTGCAATGCCGGCGGTATGGGCGCTGCCCTTGAGCGTGTGCAGGGCCCGGGAAAGGTCGTCGGTATAGGTGACGGTGGTTTTGTCACCGGCTGTGGCCAGGAAGTCCTTCAGCGTTTGCAGGTGGGTCTCGGTTTCGCTCTCGAAGATATCGAGCAGAACGGGATCAACCGCACCGTCGTCGACCTCCGCCCCTATGGCCTCGGATTCGGCATCAGGCATTGTGCTGGCATCCGGAATTTCACCGTTGGCCAATGCGTTGGCCCGGGCCTCAAGGTTCGAGGTATCCAGGGAGGGTGCCCGGCGCTTTTCGAAATCGTCGACCAGGGCCGGAAGATTAGCGGTGACGTCCTCCAGCAGGCCGGCGATGTCGTCGTTCATGAAGATGCTGCCGTCGATGACCCGGTTCAGCATGTTTTCGACCGACCAGGCCAGCTCCCCGACTGCCAGTGCACCGACCATCCGGCCGCTGCCCTTCAGGGTATGGAAGGCCCGGCGGACTTCCGACAGCGCACTGCGGTCATCGTGTTGGCGAAGGAGCATGGGCAGGTATTCGCGGATGGTGTCCAATACCTCGCCGGCTTCCTCGACAAAAATCTCCAGGATCTCATCGTCGATCAGATCGTCGTCATCGCCGGTTTCCTCAACTGCACTGGTGTCCGCTGACGCAAGGTCGGGTTGTTCGTCAACCGTTGGCACATTGGCCTGCTCTTCCGCAACGACCGGCACGTCTTGCTCCGGACCCGGTTCGCCGTCTGTCCGGCGGGTGGTTGCCATGGCCTCGGCGCGTTGAATAAGCTCAGCAACGTCACCGGCGGTCTGGCCGGCCTTGAATTCCCGAATCAGTGAGGGAATACGGGCGTTGACCTCATCCACCAGGTTAAACATGTCGTCCGTCGGGCGGATGGTCTGGTCGATGACCCGGTTAAGAAGGTTTTCCACCGACCAGGCCAGTTCCCCGATGCTGGTTGCGCCGACGAGGCGACCACTGCCCTTGAGGGTGTGGAACGAGCGGCGAACTTCGGTCAGGGCCTCACGGTCGTCATGATTCTGCCGCAGGCGCGGATAGAATTCATGAATGGTTTCCAGCACCTCCTCGGCTTCCTCAACAAAAATACCGAGGATTTCATCGTCCAGAAGCTCTGAATCCGAGCTACTGCGCGGTTCGGATTCTTCCGGGCTGGCTTGTGGAAGCTCTTCAACCGGCTCAACCAGTGGAATGTCTTCGGCGGCGGATGCCGACCAGGTGGGCTCGGCGCCAACCGGGAAGCCAAGAGACGTCAGGCTGTTCTCGGCCACCCTGAGGATGGAATCGTTTTCGCCGATCCCCTCGGCAAGACGCTCAAGGTAGTATTCGATGCTGGTTACCGCATCGGCCAGGATGTCGAGCTGTTTCCAGTCCGGCACTTGTTTGCTGTCCAGGAGTACATCGGTTATGTAGCGCTCGGCCGAGGCCAGCATGTCGGCAACGCGCTCCAGCGGGATCAGGCTGAGACCGCCGCGAATACTGTGCAGCAGGCCGGGCACATGCTCTATTTCCCGGGTGTCCCATTGTGAGGCAATGAAATTCACAATAGCGGATTTGACCTGTTCCAGGGTATTCCGGGATTCTCTCAGCAGGGCGCCGCTGGCTTCTCCCAACTCGCGAGAGCCCAGGTTGACCGGGGCATCGGCAGCTTCATCACCGGCTGTTTGGTTATGGCCTTCGGCGTCCAGACCGGCCAGGCTGGCCTCGACATAGAGCAGGGCGCCGGCAATGTCCATCAGGGTGCCGTCATCGACCGGCTCTGTCTGGGTGCTGAGTTTCTCGACCAGTTCAACCTGTTCGGTGACCACTTTGCGGGGTATGCCAAGGCCGAGCACCGCCAGGGTGTTGGCCACCTGGCGCAATCCCGGCAGCAGCTCTTCCAGCTCGCTGTTCTGGCGCAGCTCTGAGCGTACGTACAGGTCGAGCTGATCTTTGAGCTTGGCCAGTTCTTCATTCAGTGCTCCGACCACCGAATGAATGGCATCGCGGCCCGGGCCGGAAACCCGGGATCGGGCGGCCACCACGTCGTCTTCCGAGGGCAGGGCCTGGTTAAGCTGGTAGGCATCCCGCAGCGCACTGATCTGCGGGGACTCCAGATCCCGGGCCCGGGCCACGTAATACAACAGGTGCTTGAAGAGGGCTTCCGGGACGGGCTGCTGGAGAACATCCGCATGTTCGTCGGTCAGCCGGCGTACTTCGTTGTCCAGTTCCCGCAGCAGGGATTTGGCCGCGGCATTCACCGGGTTGACGTTTGCCTGCAGGGTCTCGATGAAGGCGCTGGCGGCTTTCCAGAGTTCGCCCCTGGGGGTTTTCTGGCATAACCGGACTAGCCGCTGGATAACCTTCTGCATGTAATCAAAATGGGCGGCGAGGTCCGCTTCCCGGATAACCCCGGCCAGGGCAAACTGATACATCTGCCGCAGCTTGCGGATATGGCCGAGTACCGTCGGGTCCTGCAGGCGCTGTGATACCTTGCCGGAGACCCGGATACGGGCCGGGCTCAGGTCGGGCTTGAACAGGGAGGTGTCGGACAGCAGGGGCTCGCCGCGGGCGGCCCGGAGGTCATTCAGCAGCGGCAGCAGCACCATCGGGAAATCGTCCTGGCTGCTGGCCAGGTGTTCGAGGTACTGGGGCAGTTGAAGAATCGCCTGCATCAGTACTTCGACCGCTTCATCCACGCTGGCGACAGTCTCGTTCAGTACCGCCTGGGTGAGCTTTTCCATTTCCTCGGTGAGCAGGGCTGCACCGTACAGCTCAACCATTTGCAGGGTGCCATGTACCTGATGGAGATAATTCAGGCAGAAGCGCAGGCGCGCAGTGTCGTCACGATTTTCGACATACGCTTCCAGTGCATGCTGACCCTGGGTCAGCGTGTCCTGTATTTCGCCCCGAACCCAGTCGAGGGCGATGCTGTCATGGTGATTGCCCATAACCACTCCGGTTATTCTTCGTCAGTCTGGCGTTTGATCCACGCCAGCACATGTTCCGAGGGAACTCTCTGTAACCCTGGAGGCTGCCAGTCGGTCAGCTCTCCCTGGCCCAGAACCAGCAACCCCCCGGGCGCCAGCCGCTCTGCAAGCCGCTTGACAATTTCGCGCCGGCGCCAGCGGCGAAAATAGATCAGCAGATTCTGGCAGAAGATAATGTTCATCCCGTGCATGGGTGCCTTGTCGAGATCCAGAACGTTCAGTCTGGTAAAGCACACCCGGTCACGGATGCTGTTCACTATTTCGACAGTATTCCGCTCGGCCGGGCGGAAGTACCGGGATTTCATGTCCTCGTCCATTCCCAGCAATTTGCGGGGATTGAACCGGCCGTTCCGGGCCTTGTCGATCGCAGGCTTGCTGATGTCTGATCCGGTCACACCGAACAGTGGCGGCAACGCCAGCTGGCCCATGCATTCGTTCAGTACCATGGCCAGCGTGTAGGGCTCTTCTCCGGTGGAGCATCCGACACTCCAGGCTTCGAGCGGTCGTTTTTTCAACGGCTCCCTTGGCCTGGTCAGGACATAGTCGGAAACCAGCCGGAAGGCATCAGCATCCCGGAAGAACCGGGTTTCCTGAACCGTCAGCCTGTCTACCAGCGTTGACCATTCCCGGACCGCGTCAGGCCCGGAAACGATCTGTTCGTAATAGGCCTGATAACTGCTGCAGCCGATTTCCCGCATCCGGATGCCCAGATTGGTCTCCAGAAAGGACCGGCGCTCGGCCGACAGGGTTATGCCGGTGCGATGCTCCAGCAGGGTCTGCCACTGGCTGAACTGCGCCTCGTCCATATCCGGAAGTCGGCGCAGCGACCAGATGCCCGCGGCGGGTGACAGGTTGTTATGCATCTGCGCCATAAACCGTCAACAGCCCTGGAACGGAAATCAGCCCACCACCGGAACGTCGCTGTCTTCCTCTTCTTCCTGATCGGCCTCGTCTTCTTCCGGCAGGGTGAAGCCAGCAACGGAGGACCGCAGCTCGGATGCCATCTCAGCCAGGTTACCGATAGACTTCGCGGTGGCGTTGGTACCGGAGGAAGTCTGCGAGGTGATTTCCTGGATAACGTTCATGGTGTTGGAAATGTGCGCTGCAGAGGACGACTGCTGTCGTGCGGCGTTGGAGATGTTCTGGATCAGTTCCGCCAGAGACATGGATACGTTCTCGATTTCCTCGAGGGCGATACCCGCGTCCTGGGCCAGACGGGCACCACGGACCACCTCGGCGGTGGTGTGTTCCATGGAGATAACCGCTTCGTTGGTATCCGACTGGATCGTCTTGACCAGTGCTTCAATCTGCTTGGTGGCCGCAGAAGAACGTTCCGCGAGGCGCTGAACTTCGTCCGCAACCACCGCGAAGCCCCGGCCTGCGTCACCGGCCATGGAGGCCTGGATTGCCGCGTTCAGAGACAGGATGTTGGTCTGGTCGGCGATGTCGTTGATCAGCGATACGATGTCACCGATTTCCTGGGAGGATTCACCCAGACGCTTGATCCGCTTGGAGGTTTCCTGGATCTGCTCACGGATGTTGTCCATGCCGCGGATGGTGTTCTGTACCACTTCCGCGCCTTTCTTCGCGATTGCTACCGACCGTTCCGCAACCGCAGAGGATTCGGCGGCGTTCGAGGATACCTGGTCGATGGACACCGCCATCTCGTTCACCGCCGCAGAGGCGCCGGCAATTTCCTGAGCCTGGTGCTCGGACGCATCCGCCAGGTGCATGGCTGTGGCCTGGGTTTCCTGGGCGGCTGACGCCACCCGTACCGCGGTGCCACGAATCGCCTGTACCAGACCACGCATCTGGTCGATCGCGTAGTTGATGGAGTCGGCGATGGCACCGGTAAAGTCCTCGGTGACCGTGGCCTCAGTGGTCAGGTCACCGTCGGCCAGGTCGGCCAGTTCGTCCAGCAGGCGCAGGATCGCATTCTGGTTCTGTTCGTTCTGTTCCTGGGTGGTTGCCAGTCGGGCCTGGGCTTCCCGGTACAGGGCCAGACCGATGAACACAACAATCGCGACCATGGCGGCCAGGATCGCAAAGGCCAGGGTCGGGCTGATCAGTCGCGAGCCGGACTGACTGCGGAAATTCTCGGCGAGCACGGACAGCTCGGAAAGCAGGACTTCTGAGTTCTGGAAGATGTCACTGGCGGCGGTACGTACCTTGAAGAGGTCGGGAGAGGCTTCAAGGATGGCATCGACGTTCTGGGACACGAACTCGAACAGCTCAGCGACGGCTTCCAGGCCGTAGATGGCATCTTCATCGGTTACCTTCGAGATGCCCATGGCTTCGTTGCCGTTAAGCTGGCCATCCAGAACGCGCCCGAACAGGCTGGCGTCCCGGCCGAATCGGTCAGCGGCAATAACCGCGTCTTCGTCACCAGACAGTACGTTGTTAACCGATCGTACAATCCGCTCAGCCAGCAGGGACTGACGCTGTGCCAGCGCGATCTGCTCGGCCGGCGCGTTGTTGTCCAGCAGGATCTGCACGATGTCATCGTACTCCACCTGCAACTGCGGGATAGTTTCGTTCAGAGTCTGGGCGACTTCGTGGAGGCCAAGTACGGCTTCCTGGGTGGACAGGATGCTATCGGCATTTTCACGAACGGTGTTCCAGTTCTCCTGTACACCGCTCTGCTGAGCCAGTTCGCTTGGTGGCAGGCCGGTTTCCGGGTTGCCCTCGGTCACGTTCGTCCACAGCTGCTGGAATTCGTCACGGGAGCGTCGCAGCTGGTTGAATGCTTCGGCGGTGCCACCGGCCGCCTCGGTCGCGTTCTTCGCAATCTGCTGCGAGAGCACTCTGAGCTCGGCGGTGTTGGCGATATATTGCTGATCGTTCTGGCTGTTTTTGTTGATAATGAACAGCACCACAACGAGCAGGACGGTGAGTGCGATCAGTGCGGCGATCAGGCCGGCAACCAGCTTGTTGCCTCCCTGTCCCTTACTGAGTCTTCCGGCTCTGTTCTTCATTTTCTGGCTCCCGGCCTCTTCAAGAAATTGGCAAGTTTGTTTTAACGGGTTTCAGGCGGTCAGGGTGATGTTCCTGCCATTGTCACCACCCTTACCACTGTGCGACGTCCAGGAAGCGTTCGTCCTCGAGCAGGTCGACGGCCGAAAACACTTTCCAGACTTCTTCGTTGCGCTCGTAACCGCCTGAGACAAACGGCCGAACGTTTTCAGGTACGCCTTCCGGCGCATCCTTGAAACTGTCTGTGGCGAAGTACTGCATGCCCAGTACGCTGTCGACCACGAGCCCGCTGAAAATATCGCCCTGCTCAACCACCAGGACCCGTCGCTCCCGCTGGCTCCGGGACGAGCGGGGTATCTCGAAAAAACCGGCGAGATCAATGAGCGGGAGGAGGCGGCCACGAACATTCGCGGCGCCGAGCAGAAACGGGCGAACCCCCGGAATGTGGGTAAATCGGGGGACGTGGAGGATTTCAGTGACTTCACCCATGGGGGCAACGTAGCGCTCACCTGCCAGAACGAAGCCGATGCCGTTCCAGAGTTCAACGGCTTCCTGTTGTTCCGGCAGGCCGGCGGCCATGGACCGGCTGCGCTGGGCGATATCCGTCAGAACGGCAAAAGGGGCGGCCTGGGCGGACATGCTTACTCCACGGTTGGGGATCAGGCAATCAGACTGTTGATTGTTTTGATCAGGTCGTCTTCGTTAACTGGCTTCACCAGATAACCCTTGGCGCCCTGGCGGGTACCCCACACGCGATCAGTTTCCTGATCCTTGGTGGTTACGATAACCACCGGAATGGAGGCGGTCTCCGGGGCGCGGGTCAGTTGACGGGTTGCCTGGAAGCCGTTCAGGCCAGGCATAACCACATCCATAAGCACCAGATCCGGGGTTTCCGCACGGGCCTTGGCCACGCCGTCTGCGCCATTGTCGGCGGTCAGGACTTCGTGCTGGTGCTTTTCCAGAATGGTGGAAATTTTCTTAACCTCGGTGGGGGAATCGTCAACAATCAGAATGCGGGCCATGGTTTCCTCGATGGTTCTTGGTGTCAGCAGGATTTACTGTTCCGCCTGCGGAACATACTGGCGGATGGTATTGAGCAGCTCATCCTTGCTGAAAGGTTTCGTCAGGTACTGGTCCGAGCCGACGATCCGGCCTTTGGCCTTGTCGAACAGCCCGTCCTTGCTGGAGAGCATGATAACCGGCGTCTTCTTGAAGGAGGAGTTGTTCTTGATGAGTGCGCAGGTCTGGTAGCCGTCCAGGCGGGGCATCATGATATCAACAAAAATGATGTCCGGCTGGGAATCGGCAATCTTGGCAAGAGCGTCAAAGCCGTCAGTCGCGGTGATGACCTCACAGCCGACTTTTTTCAGAAGGGTTTCTGCGGTGCGACGTATGGTCTTGCTGTCGTCGATCACCATGATCTTCAAGTTCTCGAAGTTGTCATCCATTGTCCAACTGCCTTGCGCTCAGCGACTGTCATTATTAAAACGGGGTTTTTAACACAAACCTTAAGGTTCTTCTATAAACCCCGCTCATTTATAGATTATCAATGGCCGGATAAAAAGTATTAGTTTGTGACCAAATGTACTTCTGCCCGCAACGTCACGTAACTGACTGAGGATTTCTCCGGATGCATTCGCAGCTCGGGTACAATACCATCAGATTTCATAGCATAGCATTTATTGCCCGGTGCACTCTGCAGACCGGTTCGTGTTTTTAACCCTCAGGAGCGCAAGTGAGCCTATGACCGTCAGACTCGGGATCGTGATGGATCCGATTGAAGACATCCACTTCAAGAAAGACAGTTCCCTGGCCATGTTGCTGGCGGCCCAGAAACGGGGCTGGCAGGTTGAGTACATGGAGTTGCCGGACATGTATCTGGACGGCGGCAAGGCCATGGCTCACACCCGGCACCTGACCGTCCATATGGACCCTGAGAACTGGTACAGCTTCGGTCCGGGCCAGGACCGGGCACTGGGGGATCTGGATGTCATCCTGATGCGCAAGGATCCGCCGGTGGACCGGGAGTTCCTGATGGCCACCTATATTCTGGAGGCGGCGGAACAGCAGGGGGCGCTGGTGGTCAACCCCGCGGCGACCCTGCGTGACTGCAATGAAAAGCTCTTTGCCACCCAGTTTGAAGATCTGACCCCGCCATTGCTGGTGAGCCGTTCGGCGAGCCGTTTCCGGGAATTCTACGCCCGGCACGGTGATGTGATCGTTAAACCGGTGGATGGCATGGGTGGTCACTCCATCTTCCGCATCCGGGAAAATGACTTTAACCTTGGCGTGATCATTGAGACCCTGACCAACTATGGTCGCCATCAGGCCATGGCCCAGAAGTACATCCCGGAAATCAGTGACGGTGACAAGCGCATCCTGCTGATCGACGGCGAACCGGTGCCTTACGCGCTGGCCAGAATCCCCTCCCATGGCGAGAACCGTGGCAATCTTGCGGCCGGCGGGCGTGGTGAGGGTCGGGAGCTGACCGCGCGGGATCGGGAAATCTGTGCCCGGGTGGCGCCGGTGATCAAGGAGAAGGGGCTCATCTTTGTCGGCCTGGACGTGATCGGCGATTATCTTACCGAGATCAATGTCACCAGTCCGACCTGCATCCGGGAACTTGATACGGCGTTCGGGATCGATATCGGTGGCATGCTGATGGACGCCATTGCAAAGCGTCTGGGCCAGGGGTAACCGGGCAACACCGGCGCACAGGTTAAACCACAGGACCAAGAGCAGGAATGGCAGTTCAGGTAAGCGACTTCGACCGGTTTTCCTTCACCCTCTTTATGGCCTTGGCGGTACACGCCATTGTTGTGCTGGGGATCAGCTTTGCGCCTGAGCCTCCGCGGTCGTCTGCTCAGACCATGGAGATCACCCTGTCGCAGTTTGACGACGAGAAAGCACCGGAGAAAGCGGACTTTCTGGCCCAGACCAATCAGCAGGGCAGCGGCACCAAGGAAGAGGTCCAGGAAATGACCACGCCCCAGCCGGCGGAAGTCAGCCAGCCGGAAGTGGCGCAGGTCCAGCCGGAGCCGCCGGCACGGACCGAGCCGCAGCCGCGCCAGCAAAAAACCGTGGTGCAGACCCAAAGCCCGTCAAGGCAGAAGGTACAGCAGCCGGTGGAGCAGGCGAAACCGGTAGAAGAGCCCCTGCCGGTTCGCGAGAAAAAAAGCCTGATGGAACGAAGCCTTGAGATTGCCAGCCTGGAGGCGCGCTTCGATGCCCAGCAGCGGGCCTACGCCCGAAAACCCAGAGTAATGCGGGTAACCGCAGCGTCCACGCTCAAGTCTACCAACGCCTGGTATGTTCAGAACTGGGTCACCAAGGTGACCCGGGTCGGCAACATCAACTACCCGACCGAGGCGCGCCGGGCCGGAATCTATGGCACACTGAGGCTGCTGGTGTCGCTGAAGAAGGACGGCACCATCAAGGAGGTGGCGATTCTGCAGTCCTCCGGCAGTACCGTTCTGGACGATGCCGCGATCCGGATTGTCAGGATGGCCGCTCCTTTCGCGCCCTTCCCCGAGGAAATGCGCCAGGAGGTGGACGAACTTGAAATCATACGTACCTGGTCCTTCCAGCGGCGGGGGCTGACTTCCGGATGACCGCATCAAAACATTCTCCCCACAGCCTTCGGCACCACTTCCTGGTGGCGTCACCCTACCTGGCCGATCCGCGGTTCCATGGTGGTGTCGTCTATATCTGTGAACACTCCGACGATGGCGCGCTCGGGCTGATGATCAATCACCCGCTGGATATCCATCTGGGCGAGATTCTGGAACAACTGGATCTGCCGGGAGGCGAGCTGGATCTGCCGGTGTTCAGTGGCGGCCCGGTCCAGCCCGAAAGGGGCTTTGTCCTGCACCCCCCGGGGACCAACTGGCAGAACACCGCAAAAGTGACCGAAGAGGTGCTGCTGACCACCTCCCGGGATATTCTGGCGGGCATTGGCCGTGGCGAAGGACCGGACGACTACCTGGTGGCGCTCGGGTATTCCGGCTGGGGCGAAGGCCAGTTGGAGGACGAGCTGGGCAGTAACGCCTGGCTTACCTGTCCGGCGACCACGGATATCCTGTTCCACACACCCTCGGAAGATCGTTACAAGGCCGTGCTCAAGGTCATTGGTATTGATCTCAATCAGCTCAGCGAATCGGTGGGCCATGCCTGAGGCTGGAAACCGCCGGGTGATGGCGTTTGATTTCGGCACCCGCCGGATTGGCGTCGCCACCGGCCAGGAGATGCTGGGCAGTGGCCAGCCGGTGGCGCTCATTGCGGCTCGCGACGGAATCCCGGACTGGCAGAAAATCGAGGCGCTGCTGCAGGAGTGGCGCCCCGATCTGGTGGTGGTTGGCCTGCCGCTGAATATGGACGACACTGAAAACGATATGTGTGCCCGGGCACGCAAGTTCGGCAAGCGTCTCCACGGTCGTTACCATGTGCCGGTTGAAATGGTGGATGAACGCCTGACCAGTTTTCAGGCCAAGGGCGACGTTCTCGCGGCCGGTGGCAGTCGCGACTTTGGCCGCCATGGCGTTGATGACCGGGCGGCGGTTCTGATTCTGGAAACCTGGTTTGGCCTGCAGGGCAATCGTGCCGGTGAATGACCGATCCCGGCTTCTGAAAACAGCGAGGAAGTAATGACCGCATTGCTTGATATCGACCAGTTACTGGATCAAATGGAAACCGGATTGCGGCAGATTCTGGAGCAGCGGGGCGTTGAATCCCCGGTTCTGATCGGCATCCGTACCGGGGGTGTCTGGCTGGCGGATGTGCTCAGCAAACGTCTTGGAATCGCTGAGCCGTTCGGGGAACTGGACATTTCCTTCTACCGGGACGATTTCAGCCGCATCGGGCTGAATCCCAGGGTAAAACCGTCCAGTTTGCCCTTCGATACCGAAGACCGGGATATCATCCTGATTGACGATGTCATCATGAGTGGACGTACCATCCGGGCAGCGATGAATGAAATTTTCGATTATGGCCGCCCAGCCAGTATCATATTGGCCACGCTGATCGACCTTGGGGCACGGGAACTGCCGATTCAGCCGGACGTGACCGGCCGGGCGCTGACCCTGGAGTCCCATCAGCGTGTCAAGCTTCGTGGCCCCGACCCGCTCCGCATCGAGCTTCAGGAAACCGGACAGTAAACCTCCGAATCAGATAACAGGCGACCCATGACCGCAAACGACGCTTCCCCGCACCACTTGCAGCTGACCCGGGATGGTCAGTTGCGGCACTTTCTGACGCTTGATGGCCTTGATCGCGCCCTGATGACCGACATTCTCGATACCGCCGATTCCTTTATCGAGGTGGGCGAGCGCACCATTAAAAAAGTGCCGCTGCTTCGCGGCCGCACCGTGGTCAACCTGTTCTTCGAATCCAGCACCCGCACCCGCAGTACCTTTGAGCTGGCAGCCAAGCGCCTGTCGGCGGATGTGCTGAACCTTGATATCAGCACCTCGGCCACCTCCAAGGGCGAATCCCTGTCCGATACGCTGCTGAACCTGGAAGCCATGGCCAGCGACATGTTCGTGGTGCGCCATTCACAAAGCGGCGCGCCGCACTTCATCGCTGAGAGTGTCACCCCCGGCGTGGCCATTATCAATGCCGGCGATGGCCGTCACGCCCACCCGACCCAGGCCATGCTCGACATGCTGACCATTCGCCAGCACAAGGGCGGCTTTGAGGGGTTGAAGGTGGCCATCGTGGGTGATGTGCTGCATTCGCGCGTGGCCCGATCCCAGATTCGCGCGCTGAATGTGCTCGGGGCCGAAGAGGTCCGGGTGATTGCCCCGGGTACACTGTTGCCCAAAGACGTGGAAAGCCTGGGCTGCCGGGTCGAATACGACATGACTCGCGGCATGAAGGATCTGGATGTGGTGATCATGCTGCGGCTCCAGAAAGAGCGCATGGAAGGCGCGCTGCTGCCGAGCGAACGTGAGTTTTATCGGCTTTATGGTCTGAACCGGCAGAAACTGGCGCTGGCCCACCCGCAATGCATCGTGATGCATCCGGGGCCGATCAACCGGGGCGTTGAAATTGAATCCGCGGTAGCGGATGGCCCGCAATCCGTGATCCTGAACCAGGTGACCAACGGCATCGCCATCCGGATGGCGGTGATGTCCATGGCTATGGGCGGACAGGTGGCAGAGCGTCAGCAGAAACTGAGTGAAAGGGGCCAGGCATGAGCAGCGTGACGACATCCGGAATCAGCCTGAAGATCACTGGCGGACGCCTGTTTGATGGCGCGGGAGATAAGAGTGAAAACACGGCCCTGCTGATTCGCGATGGCCGGATCGCCGCAATCGGGGAGGCGGCCGCCCGTGAACCAGCCGACGAAACCATCAATGCCGAAAACTGGGTGATAGCACCGGGGTTTGTTGACCTGTGTTGCAACCTTCGGGAGCCGGGTAATGGCCAGAAAGGCAACATTGCCTCGGAAACCCTCGCGGCCGCCCATGGTGGTTTCACGACGGTCTGTGCGTCACCGGATACCTCCCCCGTGAACGATTCCAGTGCCGTCACCCACCTGATCCGTGACGGCGCAGCCAGCCGCTCGCCGATCCGGGTATTGCCGGTAGGCGCGATTACCCGTGGGCTTGAAGGCGATCTGCTCAGCGACATGGCGGGGCTGGTGGCGGCCGGTTGTGTGGCGGTTGGGAATGGCTCCCGGGGCGTACGTGATGCCCGGATATTGCGCCGCTGCATGGCGTACGCCCAGACCTTCGGTTTGACGGTCATGTTCAGCCCCGAGAATCAGGCCCTGGCGGCCGATGGCTACGCCCACGACGGGTTGATAACCTCCCGCCTGGGCCTGCTCGGGATTCCGGAGGTGGCAGAGACCGCCGCGGTGATGGAGATGCTGCTGCTGGCAGAGGAAACCGGCGTGCGGTTGCACCTGAGCCAGTTGTCCTGTGCCCGCAGTGTCGACATGCTCGCAGACGCCCGCCGTCGCGGCATTGCTGTCACCGCCGACGTGGCGATGCATCAGTTGGTGTTCACTGAGGACGCCCTGGCCGGATTCGACAGCCGGTTTCACGTTCGGCCGCCGCTGCGCAGCGAGGGCGACCGCAAGGCCCTGATCGCCGGTGTCCGTGACGGCATTATCGATGCCATTGTCAGCCAGCACCAGCCCCATGATACCGCCGCCAAGCAGGCACCCCTGGCGGCCACCGAGCCCGGGCTGTCGAGCATTGAGAGTGTGCTCTCGCTGGGGCTGGAGCTGGTGGAAATGAACGAACTGGCACTGTCCGACCTGATCCGGGCACTGACGGCGGGCCCCGCCTCGGTACTTGGCCGGACTGCCCGGGTTGCGCAGGGCGAGCCGGCCGATCTTTGCCTGTTTGACCCGGAAGCCTTCTGGGCCCCGGGGAAGGGTACGCTGGTCTCGGCGGGCCGGCATGCGCCGGTGACCGACCGGGAATTGCCGGGCGTTGTCCGGCTGACCCTCGCCGGGGGTCGCAAAGCCTGGGAACAACCGGCCGCCTGATCCGGGCTTGCCGGCATAAAGTGCGGCAGAGGTAGTGATACCTCTGTCGACACCATCACAGAATCTCCCCCTCTTGCTGAAAAACCCTTGATGGCAGGCACCCCTGCCAACGTATTCTTGTAGCCGTCGGCCCGGAGCCGATCAAGGAAAGCGTGGTCTGGCCGGTATATATCCACAGGCCGGCACCCGACAATAACAACCAGGAGTTATCCCGTGAAATCAGCAAACCTCCCCCAGCGTGTGGCTATGGCGGCTGCGCTCTGTGCCAGTCTGGCATTCCCGTCCCTGGGCATGGCCCAGGCCAAGAGTGATATTCTGGAGCGCAGCTTCTGCGTCTTCGATCCGGTGGGCGCCAACGGCCCGTTGTTCGCCATCACCAAGACGTTCCAGCCGGCTGCCCTGGAAAATGGCATCAAGCTGGATCTTCGCGCCTACACCGATGAGAAAATTGCCGCCGAGGATTTCAAGGCGGGGCAGTGTGATGCCGTTTTGCTGACCGGCACCCGTGCCCGGGAGTTCAACAAGTTTACCGGCAGCCTGGAAGCCATGGGCGCGGTGCCCGGTGAAGAGGAAATGCGGCTGCTGTACAACACCCTTAGCCAGCCCAAGGCACGCCCGTTCCTGATCGATGGCCCTTACGAGGTTGCGGGTGTCTTCCCGGGCGGGGCGATTTACCTGTTCACCCGTGACCGCAGTATTGACTCGGTCGAGAAGCTGCAGGGCAAGCAGATCGCCACCCTGGATTACGATCAGGCGGCGGTTCGCATGGTTCGCTACGTGGGCGCGTCGGTGGTGGGCTCCAATTCCGCCAACTTTGCCGGCAAGTTCAACAACGGCAGCGTTGATCTGGCGTACGCACCCGCGGTCGCCTACACCCCGCTGGAGCTCTACAAAGGGGTGGAGCCCAACGGTGCGGTGGTGAAATACGCCCTCGGTTACATGAATTTCCAGGTGATCATTCACCGCGACCGGTTTCCCGATTCCGCGGGCCAGATGGTGCGCGACCAGGTGATCAAGCGCATTGATGAGGCCTATGAAATCATAGCCAAGGCGGAGGCGGAAATTCCGGACGATGTCTGGCTGCATCTGCCCCAGCAAGACACCGCAAAGTACGACAAGATGCTGCGCAAGGTTCGCCTGTCGCTGCTTGAGGACGGCGTTTACGATGAGCGCGCCCTCAAGCTTATGAAAGCCATCCGCTGCCGGGTTGATGCCACCCGTTCCGAGTGTGCGTCCATCGCCGGCAACTGAACTCGGGGTAAACGCTAAGCAGGCCCGCTTTCGCGGGCCTGTACCTGGCTAACGGATCTCGTCTTTCAGTGCCTTACCGGCCTTGAAGCCGACCGTTTTGCTGGCAGGGATGCGAATGCTCTGGCCGGTTTGCGGGTTTCGCCCTTCCCGGGCCTCACGGCTGCGGATATTGAACGTGCCAAAGCCGATCAGGGTGGTGTCTTCGCCCCGGGAGGCGGCGGCTGAGACCTGATCGGTGAACGCGGTGATCACTTCGCTGGCCTTTTCACGGGTCAGGCCGGTGCGGTCGGCAATGGCTGCGGCGAGTTCAGGTTTGCGCATCGGGTACTCCTGTTTTTGTAGTTCTGCTTTTCAGTCGGGTTCCGGCCGGAATCACAACGACTCACGGTTGATCAATTCTATAGTGGCTTGCGGCCCATTGTGCAAACCAGCGGGCGGCATGGGTGTGTGTAAATTGGCGTCATTTGCGGCATCTGTCGCATAAAAACAGGATCTTGTGCGACATAATGCGTGGCTGGTTACAGTCTGTAACAAACCTGATTGTCAGCCGGCGCCAGTCCTCTGAGTGCGGTACAAGGTTGCAAAAGAGTGCATCAGAACAAAACGCAAAAGGTGAAAAAGGTATGAGCCATTTCCGGAATCCCTCCCGCAAGGCGCTTTTCACGGTGCGCCGGTTCCGTAACCTGGTGGCCGCATGTGCCGCCAGTGTGATCCTGAGCGGCTGCGGTGTGGTCAATCACATGATCTACAAGACCACCGGCGATGTCATGCAGGGCTTCTCCCGGGATCACACGGTTCCCTTTCTGATGGCGAGTGATGATCTGGCCATGGGCTGCGCGATGAGTGAGGCGACCGCGCCGCTCCTGATGTCGTTCGGTCGGGTGACCAGCGAGCCGGATCAACTTGCCGTTATGCTGTACCTGTCTGCCGGTGGCTGTGCCGATGAACAGGCCCGTGAACATGAGCTGGCGGCCCTGGCCGCGATGCACGCCATGAACGGTAATGCCGCCCAGGATGCCATGATTCGCCAGAAGCGGGCGAACACGCTGGCTGCGGAGCGCTATTTCAAGGGCTGGCAGCATTTCAAGGCGCATTATGGTGACCCGGCGGCCGGTGAATGCCCCGAATTTGACGATGACATGGACGAGTTCATCTACATGGCCGGCCTGCTCTCCGGTCTGCAGGCCCTGAATTCCCAGATCCAGTCCACCTCGTCCATTGGGGTGCCGGCAAATATCGGTTCGATTGTGGCCCGGGCGACCAGCTGTCTTGAAAATGACAAGTGGTGGGGCGCACCCATGGCCCTGCGGGCAACCGTATGGGCCATGATCCCGGGCGCCGAGCCACAGGGCGAAGATGCCTTCGAGCGACTGGAGCAGGCCGACGCCCAGGGTACAGCCGCGGGTGTGCGGCTGGCTCATGTGTTTCATGCTATCGCTGCCCTGAACAAGGGTGACGAGGCAATGGTCCGGGAGGTGATCCGGGATCATGCGAAGTCCCTGGAAACCACCCCGCCGAACGAGGACTGGCGGTTTGTTGATGCCATGGCTACCGACATGATCCTTGCCGTGTCTGATCGTCTCTGGGTTGAGAATACCGGCCACCGGACGCCGCTCGGCCAGCTTGGCACCTTCTGGGATGATCCCCGGGAAGACATTGAAACCATGGATCTGGATGCCCTCCTGTAACCCTTCAAAACCCAGAGTAATCAGTTATGTCCAAGGGCGGTACTCATCGTAGCGGGCTGGAGTGGTTTTCCTCACTGCCCGCGTGTCTTCTGTTGCTGGCCGTGGTCATCTTTTCCACCAGCAGCGATATTCATAACCAGATGCTGCGCGGTGGAGAGCAGATCTGGAGCGGCTATTACAAGTTGCGCATGGACCCGGTCCGACCAACCTGCAACCCCGATGTCGACATTGATGCGGCGGTGGCCGCCGAGCTCGCTGAGGCCCCGGCCGATGATCCAATGGCCGCCTTGCTGGGCGCCCGGGAAAAGGACCCGGCGGACATCCGTCTCGCCATCGAGCGTTCCGTGGCCGACTGCGTTCAGGCGCATCAGAGCTTCAAGAACCTGCAGGACCAGATGACGCCGGGGGTCAAGGTCTACCAGGCAGTGGAGCTCTTTATCGCAGACCTGATCGCCTTTGGCCTGGAGTCCCAGCGCTTCATCCTCGTGATTCTGGTGATGCTGTGTGCCGTGACCGCCACGCTGACCCGCCACCATATCGCCATGCGTGCCATGGAAACCCGGCTCGACTACACGGTGTCGCATACCCTGCAGACCATTGCCAACGCCATGTTGCTGGGCTCCAGTGCTATCTTCCGGCAATCCAGCCTGGCGTCGGACACCGCGCTCTCATCGGAAGAGCTACTGCTGCACAACTTCTGGATTGGCGGTTTTACCTGTCTGACCCTGGCCAGCCTGTACCGGCTGTTCCGGGTGCCGGGTGACCTACAGGAGGGTGGCAGCCTGAACAAGGCGTTTCTGGCGGTCCCGCTTTACACCGTGATGTGCCTGATTTCCGGAACCTATTTTGCCCTGATTGGGCACGCCTCGGGCATCGGCATCTATCTGGGCAAGATGATGGAGCTGTCCGACATGTTCCTGAATGTCGGCCTGTATGTGTGGGTGGGCATGATGCTCAAGCAGACCCGCCTTGCCACACTGGTGTTCAATGTCTTCCGGCCCTGGCGCATGCCGCCGGAGATGCTGGCGGTGGTGGCGGTTCTGGTGGCTGCGGTACCAACGGCCTACACCGGCGCTTCGGGCATCTTTGTCATTGCCGCCGGCGCGGTGATCTACGGCGAGTTGCGCGCGGCCGGTGCCCGTCGCCAGCTGGCCCTGGCGGCAACGGCCATGTCCGGTTCCCTGGGTGTGGTGCTACGGCCCTGCCTGCTGGTCGTTGTGATCGCCTATCTGAACCGGGAAGTGACCACCGACCAGTTGTTCGGTTGGGGCATCTGGGTATTTGTGCTGACCGCAACTCTGTTCGCGCTGGTGGTCCTGACTGTCAATCGCCAGAGCCAGTTCAATCTGGCGCCATCGTCCGAGGCTTTTCCGGCCACGATCCAGGCGCTCCGACCACTGGTTCCCTATGTGCTGGTGATTGCGTTGGTGGTGCTGTTCTACCGGCTGGCACTTGATGTACGCATGGACGAGTTCTCCGCGCCGCGGTTGCTGCCGGTAATCATGCTGGCCATCCTGGTGTATGAGCATGTCAGCCTGAAAAGCCGCCGGGGCCGGGCATCCGGGGAGGTCAATCATCAGGGGCTGGAACGAAGCCTGCGTGGCGCCACCAATGACACAACCGCGGAGATCGGCGCATTGTTGCTGTTGCTGGGGCTGTCAGTCAGCATTGGCGGGGTTATCGAGCGCTCCCACATCATGGCGACTTTCCCGCAGGCCTTCGACAGCGCCTGGACGGCCATGCTGCTGATGGTGGTGATTCTGGTGATCCTGGGCATGATCATGGATGCCTTCGGGGCGGTAATCCTCGTGACCGCCACCGTTGCCAACATTGCCTATGCCAGCGGTATTCACCCGGTGCACTTCTGGATGGTTACCCTGGTGGCCTTTGAGCTGGGTTACCTGAGCCCTCCGGTGGCCCTGAACCACCTTCTGGCCCGGCAGGTGGTCGGCGAGGCAGAGATTGCTGCCGCCGATGCCGAAGGCGGCACCTTCTACCAGCGCCACGAGCGCATTATCATGCCGCTGATTGCCATGGGGAGCTCGTTGCTGCTGGTGGCCTTCCTGCCGCTGTTGTTTTATTCCTGAACATGAAAAAGGGGTCAGATGAGAACTTCATCTGACCCCTTTTCTGCCTTTTCTGGTTTTCAGCTCAGCTCCGGGCCGGCCTGTGAACCCGGGGTCAGATGAACGCCTTCATCTGACCCCTTTTTCAGTCTTCAGTCCAGCTTCGGGCCAGCCTCGACAATCGCGTCGGCGACATCGAACTTATTGAAGTTCTCCACGAACTGGGTAATCAGCTCCTGGGCCTTGCCATCATAGTAGTCCGGGCTCACCCAGGTATTGCGCGGGTTCAGCAGCTCGGTGTCTACGCCCGGGACGTGCTTTGGAACGTCCAGGTTCAGGGTCGGCAGGTGCTCGGTTTCGACGTCGTCCAGATCACCGTTCTGGATTGCGGCGATGATGGCGCGGGTCGTCGGTATGCTGAAGCGCTTGCCTTCGCCGTAAGGACCGCCGGTCCAGCCGGTATTGACCAGGAACACTTTGCTGCCGAACTCGTCCATGCGCTTCATCAGCAGCTCGGCGTAGACGCCGGCCGGGCGCGGGAAGAAGGGTGCGCCAAAGCAGGTAGAGAAGGTGGACTTCAGCTTGGAGGAAGAGCCCATCTCGGTGGAACCGACCAGCGCGGTGTAGCCACTCAGGAAGTGATAGGCGGCGCCTTCGCGGCTCAGGATGGACACGGGCGGCAGTACGCCAGTCATGTCACAGGTCAGGAACACGATGTGCGAGGGCTCACCCGCACGGTTCTCGATCACCCGTTTCTCGACATGCTCCAGCGGGTAGGCGCAGCGGGAGTTTTCGGTGAGGGAAACGTCGGTGTAGTCGGGCTCACGGGTCTGCGGATCAATCATCACGTTCTCGACTATGGCGCCGAAACGGATGGCATCCCAGATGATTGGCTCGTTCTTCCGGGACAGGTCGATGCACTTGGCGTAGCAGCCGCCTTCAATATTGAATACGGTGCCCGGGCCCCAGCCATGTTCGTCGTCACCGATCAGGAAGCGATGCGGATCTGCGGAGAGCGTGGTCTTACCGGTACCTGACAGGCCGAAGAACAGGCAGGTTTCGCCATCTTCGCCAACGTTGGCGGAGCAGTGCATCGGCAGCACGTCTTTTGCCGGCAGCAGGAAGTTCTGCACGGAGAACATGGCTTTCTTCATCTCACCGGCGTAGTGCATGCCGGCCAGCAGAACCTTGCGCTTGGCAAAGTTGATCATGACGCAGCCGTCGCTGTTGGTGCCATCACGCTCGGGCACACATTCGAAGTTGGCGGCGTTCAGAATCTGCCATTCCGGCTTGTCGGCGGTGTTGTAGCTGTCCGG
This sequence comes from Marinobacter subterrani, assembly GCF_001045555.1. NCBI lineage: Bacteria > Pseudomonadati > Pseudomonadota > Gammaproteobacteria > Pseudomonadales > Marinobacteraceae > Marinobacter > Marinobacter subterrani. The sequence goes on along the minus strand of NZ_LFBU01000001.1, from coordinate 3,176,995 downwards.
GCAGATAAACAGGTTACGGCCGAACAGGTTCTGCCAGGCGGTTTCGGTGGTCATTTTCACCGGCAGGTAATGCTCGGGGTCGGAGCCGACGTGAACGTGAGACACGAAACGGTCTTTTTCGGCAATGTAGGCTTCAACCCGGTCCCAGAGCGCATCGAATTTATCGGCGTCAAAAGGGCGGTTGATCGGACCCCAGTGGATGTCGCCAGAGGTGCCTGGTTCCTCGACAATGTAGCGGTCCATGGGCGATCGGCCTGTTCGATCACCGGTTCTTACCACCAGTGAACCATTGGAGGCCAGTTGGCCCTCGCCACGCGCCAGTGCTACTTCAACCAGCCGTGCTGTACTCAGATCATTATAAGTGTTGCTCACTTCGACCTCGCCCTCGGGATGTCTTAGTGATTGTCCAGGCCGCCCCCCAAAATTGACGGAAATCTGAACAATCGGGTCAATTCAGGCGCGCTATTATGCCAGACGCGCCGGGAAAAAACGACTGCCCGGGAAGCCATGCCATCAGTGGCTTCCCGGCGATTCAGAAGCGGTTCTAGTGTAACGTATGACCGGTGAAAAGATGATCAATATCATTTCTATCGAAGCGATAGTGCGCATGGCAGAACTGGCAGTCCATCTCAATGGAGCCCTGCTCGTCCAGAATGCTGTAGCACTCATCACTGCCGATGGCTTCCAGCGCGCCGAGGGTGCGCTCCCTGGAGCAACTGCAACGGAAGGCGACCGGTTCGGCATCGAACAGGCGCACGGTTTCCTCGTGGAACAGGCGGTGCAGGAGCGCTTCGCTGTCCAGTTCCAGCAGCTCGGAGGCTTCGACCGTCCGGGCGAGATGGTTGACCCGGTTCCACAGGTCGTCATCCTCTTCGGTGGCGCCGGGCAGGCGCTGGAGCATCAGGCCGGCGGCGGTCTCTTCATTGGCAAACAGGAGCAGGCTGGTGGGGATCTGTTCCGAGCGGTCGAAATACTCTTCCAGGCAGCCACCCAGGGTGTCCTGCTCTCGTGGTACCACCCCTTGATACCGCGTGCCCTTGTTCGGTGTGATCGTGATGGCCATGCGGCCCTCGCCCAGCAGGTCGTGGAAGCTGTCTTCGCTGACGGCGTGTTCATCAAAACGCGCAAGCCCACGGATGTAACGGTCGTGGCTGCATTCGGCCATCAGTGTACGCAGTGGCCCTTCGCCCTGGGCCTGAATCGACAGGGTGCCCTCGAATTTCAGGGTGCTGCTCATCAGAATGCTGGCCACCAGGGCTTCGCCCAGCAAACTTCGGACGCTGTCCGGGTAGGGCGCCTGGCTGCCGATTTCGCGAAAACTTTCGCCCAATTGAACCCACACTCCCCGCACCTGGCTGTGCTCGAAGATAAAACGCTGGAACTGGTCGCGGGATGCCATTTTGTGTCTCCTGAAAACTGAATGCCGGTCTTGGCAGTGATGATTCCGCAACCGATGCGGGAATGCATGAAAGGGTTCAGATGCCGTTTTGCTCGCGGAAGCGCTGGATATCGCGACGATCCTTCTTGGAGGGCCGCCTCGCGGGAGGAAGTTGCGCGGCCTGCATGGTTTTTCGTTGCCAGGCCATTTCCTCGCGTTTCTTAACGCTGTCTTCGGTTTCGTGGTAAAGCGTCTGGGCCTCCGGCGCGCCCCGGCGCCGGTCACTGAGCTCATCAACAATGATGATTTTTTCCTGCCAGCCCAGGCGCAGGGTCAATCTGGCGCCGGTCTCCACCAGCCTTCCGGGTTTGCAGCGCTGGCCATTGTAGTGAACCTTGCCGCCTTCAATGGCCTCCTTGGCCAGCGAACGGGTTTTATAGAAGCGTGCGGCCCAGAGCCATTTGTCGAGCCTTATACGTTGGTCGTCAGGGGCTGATGCCGTCATATCTCCTCACCTGATGGGCTTATCGGCTTATTATAACCCTGTCATCGGCTGGATGGCAGGGGCGACCGCTGGCGGAGGGCCGGGAGGATCTCGTCAAAGTGGTGGATACCGGGTATTTCCGGGTGCCGGGCGCGGGCCTGCTGTTGGCTGTCCGGCGCCAGTACCGCAAGACACTGGGCGATGCCGGCACTCCGGGCACTCTCCAGCACCGGGAAGCTGTCGTCCACCATCAGGGTGGATCCGGCCTGATAGGGCGCCAGGCGCTGCAGGTCCCGCCAGAATGCCGGGTCTTCCTTGGGCTTGCCCAGCTGGTGACTGGAGACGATGGCGTCGACGCGGGCCTCAAGGCCGGTATGTCGGAGTTTCAGGGCCAGAGGATCCGGGTGGCAGTTGGTGACGATCACCGACCGAAGGCCGGAAGCGCGCAGGGCGTCGAGAAATTCAGTGACGTGGGGCCGATAGCCAATCCGGTCGCCGACTTCCGCTTTCAGGGCGGTGATATCCAGGGCGAGACGTTCACTCCAGTAGTCGGTGCAGTACCATTTCAGGGAGCCGCGTTCGGCCATGATCATCGGGATCAGCCGGTCCCTGGCGTCCTGTGGTCGGAGATTGTGATGCTCGGCATAGCGTACCGGCAGGTGTTCCAGCCAGAAGTGATTGTCGAAATGCAAATCCAGCAGTGTTCCGTCCATATCGAGGAACACCGTGTCCAGGGATGACCAGTCAACCATATACAAAAACAGCCTGAAGAATTTTCTTCAGGCTGCCGGAGATCGTTTGCCAGGGCAAGCCGTGATAGTACGGAGGCGAGAGCAGGGAAACTGTCCGGATGCAGGCCGATCAGTTGCCGGTCTGTTCAACCGTCTCGGTTTTCCGGCCGGTGCGGGTGCAGCCAAGGCAGCGTACAAACGTGGCTCTGGCCGGACCCATCACCAGCACTTCACCGGCTTCATCGGCGTTGCCACCGAGCAGTGAAAAGGGCAGTGACACCAGATAAACGGCACTGCCCACGATGGTAGTTGCCAGCAGGGCCGGGCGTACAAAGAGGGCGTCGCCGGTCATCGCCAGTGCCGACGGCTTTTCATCAACGGCACGGGCGTGGCCAATGGACGAAAAGGCCAGCAGGCAGGCGGCCACTGTGGCCACCAGGGTGCGGGAAATCTTGCGGGTCATCGTACTGTCTCCTGAGCTTTTTGGCCCTTGTCGATGCTGTTTTCAGGGGAAGCCAGCATCCGGGTCGCATCACCTTGATACGAACCTATTGTAAACAGTGGGCATTAATCCTCTGTTAACTATGAATCATATTTGCGCATTTTCAAACGATTTTTCGTTGCAGAATGTGCATTTCCGTGCGTATTTACCGCTGGCAGCGGGGGCAGTAAACCGTGGCGCGGTTGTTCATGCGGATTTCCTTCAGCGGCGTTCCGCATTCCTTGCAGGGGGCTCCGCCGCGGCCATAGACCAGCAGGGACTGGGCGAAGTAGCCGGGCTTGCCGTCGCTGTTGACGAAATCCCTCAGAGTGGTGCCTCCCATCAGAATGGCGGCGCTGAGGGTTTCCCGAATGGCCCCGGCCAGTCGGTGATATCGGTCTCGACTGATGCGGGCTGCCTTGCGCCGGGGGTGGATGCCAGCCTTGAACAGGGCTTCATTGGCGTAGATGTTGCCAACCCCCACCACCACGTGATTGTCCATGATGAAGGACTTTACCGGGGTGTTTTTGCCCCGTGACAGCTGGAACAGCAGTGCGCCATTGAATTCCGGCATCAGGGGTTCCGGGCCAAGTTGGCGGATAAGTGGATGGTCGTCGACGGAGTCGGCCCAGAGCCAGCAACCGAAGCGCCTGGGATCGTTAAAGCGCAGGATGGTTCCGGAACCCAGGGTCAGGTCAATATGATCATGGGGCATGGGTGGAGTTTCGTCGGCAATGATCCGGAGGCTGCCGGACATACCCAGGTGAACAATCACGGTGCCGTGCTCTACATTCAGGAACAGGTATTTCGCGCGCCGGTCTATACTTCTTATAATCTGCCCCCTTAGCCTGTCGCCCAGATCAGCCGGAACGGGCCAGCGCAGGCTGCCATTGCGGACAGTGACGCCAGTAATGGTCTGGCCTTCACAGTGAGGCGCTATACCGCGGCGGGTGGTTTCCACTTCAGGAAGTTCGGGCACAGGCGGTATCTCCGATGGAAAAGGAACAAGTGTAATCAGTAACAATTCTGCATCCAAATACGGTTGTTGTGGCTTACAGCTGTACGCTAAAGTGAACACGTTGGCCTCGCGCCAAAGATAATGATTTTGAGGATTTACTATGTGGTTTAATGGTCTTCTTGACCTGTCTGTGATGCAGCTCATTCTGGTTACACTTGGGATGACTCATGTCACGATCGTCAGTGTAACGCTCTACCTGCATCGCCATTCGGCGCACAACTCGCTGGATCTGCATCCGGTTCTGAAACACTTTTTCCGCTTTTGGCTGTGGCTGACAACGGCCCAGAATACCAAGGAGTGGACCGCTATCCACCGGAAGCACCACGCCAAATGTGAAACCGAGGAGGATCCTCACAGCCCCGTGGTATTGGGGATTCGCAAGGTGCTGTTCCAGGGGGCCGAACTCTACGCCGAGTCGGCAACGCCGGAGACCCTTGAACGCTACGGCCAGCGTACTCCGGAAGACTGGGTCGAACGTCATCTCTACAGCCGTTACAAGATGCTGGGCATCAGCTTGTTGGCGGTGATCAACCTGGCGCTGTTTGGCGTTCACGGTATCTGGATCTGGGCGGTTCAGATGATGTGGATCCCGGTATGGGCTGCTGGTGTGGTGAACGGTATTGGCCACTGGATGGGGTATCGCAATTACGAGTGTGCCGATAACGCACGCAACATCTCGCCCCTTGGTCTGCTGATCGGTGGCGAGGAGCTGCACAACAACCATCACACCTACCCGAATTCCTCCAAGCTGTCACGGCGCTGGTTTGAGGTGGATGTTGGCTGGGGTTATATCCGCCTGTTCCAGTTGTTCGGGTTGGCGAAGCCGAAGGGCTACCGGCCGATTGCCCACCATGTGCCCGGCAAGCTCGATGTGGATGTGGAGACCGTGCAGGCCATCGCCAATAACCGGTTCGATATCATGCGCCAATACCGCAAGCGGGTGATGGAGCCGGTGTTGCGCCAGCAGAAGGCGCTGATGGACGACGAGATCCGTCCCCGTTACCGCAAGCTCAGGCAATTGTTGTCCCGTGAAATTACTCTGATTCAGCCAAAGGAAAAGGAAACCCTGGAATCCGTGCTTGAGCGCAATCCGGTGCTGCGCCAGATCTACGAGAAGAGTCATGAGCTGCAGGCGCTCTGGCGTCAGCGCGGGCTCAAGCCCCAGGACAAACTCAATGCCTTGATGGACTGGTGCCGGGAAGCAGAAGCCAGTGGTATCCGGTATCTTGAGGAGTTCGCCGAGCATCTGCGGGCGTATTCGTTGCGGCCCTCGGCCTGAGCCTCCGGTGAAGCTGAAGGAGGGGTCAGATGAACGCTTTCATCTGACCCCTTTTTTATGGGTCATTGCTCCCGACTGATGACCCGAAACAGTGAATAAGTCACCTGCCCGGCAGTTTTCTGGCGATGCAGTTGCCAGGTGGGCGGTACCGCGGGGGTCGGTATCTCACTTTCGTGTTCCACGTAGACCCAACCGCCGGGTTTTATCCAGGCCTGCTTCTCCAGCAGTGGAAACAGCTTTTCCAGCCAGCCCTGGCGAAAGGGTGGGTCCATGAACACAATGTCAAACGGTGGCCGGTTCCGGTGTTCCAGGTAGCGTTCAACACCGGCGCAGACAACCTCGCCCCGGTTGGATTTCAGCAGCCTGAGATTGTCCCGAAGGGCGCTGGCCAGCGCCGGTGTGTGGTCCACCAGGGTTGCCTTACCGGCGCCCCGGGAGAGAGCTTCCAGGCCCAGGGCTCCGGAGCCGGAGAAGAGATCCAGGCAGTCGCTGCCGGCAAGATGGAAGCTGAGCCAGTTGAAGAGGGTTTCCCGGGTGCGGGCCGGTGTCGGGCGAACGCCGCCGGCATCCGGGAAACGCAGTTTCCGGCTGCGCCAGTCGCCACCGATAATGCGCAGCTCAACACTGCCTGTTGCGATCCGTCCCGTTGGTGGTTTTGAAGTTGGTGACGGGCTCCGTGCGGGTCTTCGGCGCGCCATGTTTGCAGCTCCAGAGGCGGGTCTGATTCGGAATGTCTGCCGGCATCTTAACGGAAACCGGCACTGGCGTGATAATCCGGCCAGTCCTCACTTCCCCGGGACAGTCTGCTAGAATGTCGGCTTTCTTCGTCCCGCCCATTCAGATTGATGGTATGACTTTATGACGGCAGAGTGGATTTCAATCGGCCTCCTGGCCCTTCTTGTGCTCGTATTTGTTCTGGATATTGCCGGTAACCGAAGCCGCGTACCACGGCCCCGGCCGGTTCCGCAACGCAAGCCGGAGGTCGCGAAAGGACCGGCCCCCGAGCCAGAGGCATCCGGGAACGAGGCGCCGGCTGCCGTCGCGCCGGCTCCCGAACCGGAGAAAACGCTGGAACCTGAGCCGCAAGTCAGCGTGTTTGAGCGTATCCGGCAGGGTCTGGGAAAAACGCGGGCGAACCTGAGCGGCGGCTTGTCCGATCTCTTCTCGCTGAGCAAGAAAATTGACGAGGACCTGCTGGAGGAAATCGAAACCACGCTTCTGATGGCCGACGTTGGCGTTACCGCCACGTCCGAGATTATCGACTCGCTGACGGACAAGCTTGAGCGCAATCAGCTCAAGGACGGTGAAGCGCTGCGCAAGGCTTTGAGGGATGAACTGCACGGTCTGCTCCGGGATGTCACGAAGCCGCTTGAGATCGACCCCGCCAAGGCCCCCTATGTCATCCTGATGGTCGGTGTGAACGGTGTGGGCAAAACCACAACGATTGGCAAGCTCACCAAAAAATTCCTGGGTGAGGGCAAGTCGGTGATGCTGGCGGCAGGGGACACCTTCCGGGCGGCCGCCGTCGAGCAGCTTCAGGTATGGGGTGAGCGCAATAACGTACCGGTGGTGGCGCAACATACCGGCGCTGACAGCGCCTCGGTGATCTTCGATGCCATTCAGTCCGCCAAGTCCCGGGGCGTGGACGTGGTGATCGCCGATACCGCCGGTCGCCTGCAGAACAAGGACAACCTGATGAGCGAGCTGGAGAAGGTGGTCCGGGTGATGAAAAAACTGGATGACACTGCGCCCCATGAAGTGATGCTGGTTCTGGATGCCGGTACCGGCCAAAATGCCCTGAGCCAGGCCCAGGTGTTCCAGCAGGCCGTGGGTGTCAGCGGCATTACCCTGACGAAACTGGACGGCACCGCCAAAGGCGGTATCGTGTTTGCCATTGCCCGTCAGTTGCAGTTGCCCATCCGTTTTATTGGTGTTGGTGAGCAGGTGGATGACCTGCGCAGTTTTGATGCTGAAACCTTCGTGGATGCACTGTTTGACGAATAGCCCGGAATCGAGCCCAGCGGTAGCCACCCATGATTGAGTTTCGTCAGGTCACCAAGCGATACGACAGTGATCACACCGCCCTGCGCCAGGTGAATTTTGAGCTGGGGCGAGGTGAGATGGTGTTTCTCACCGGTCATTCGGGTGCCGGTAAAAGTACCCTGCTGAAACTGATCATGGTGATGGAGCGCCCCACTGCTGGCGAAGTGATCGTTGGGGGCCAGGTGCTGAACCGGTTGCCGCGCCGCCAGATTCCCTACGTCCGCCGCCATATCGGCGTGGTGTTCCAGAACCACCAGTTGCTGTTTGACCGTACGGTTTTTGACAACGTGGCCATGCCGCTGGAGGTCATGGGAGCTTCCCCCCGGGATACCGGGCGCCGGGTTCGTGCCGCGCTCGATAAAGTGGGGTTGCTGAGCAAGGAAAAGATGAACCCGATGCAGCTCTCGGGGGGGGAGCAGCAGCGGGTGGGTATTGCCCGGGCGGTGGTCAACAAGCCCCCGGTCCTGCTGGCGGATGAGCCCACCGGTAACCTTGATCCGGAGCTGTCTGCCGACATCATGAATCTGTTTGGCCAGTTCAGCCAGGTGGGCGTTACCGTGTTGATTGCCAGCCACGACATTGTCCTGATCAATGAGATGGGGCGGCGGACACTGGCCCTTGACCACGGGCGCCTGACCGCGGATGGTGCGCCGGTGGCGGGAGGTATCAGTGGCCACTGACCCACGCCGGAAGCCGGAGCAGGCCCGCGGGGCCAACCGCGCCCGCTCGGCATGGCGCGAGCAGGCGGAAAGTTACCTGAACCACCACCGCAAGGTTGCCCGGGACAGTGGGCAGCGCCTGTGGCATACCCCGGTTGCCAGCCTGATGACCTGGACGGTGATGGGGGTGGCGCTGGCGCTGCCGGTCGCACTGCTGTTGCTGCTGACCAGCCTGCAGGGTGTCAGTGCAGGCTGGGAGAGCAGTGCACGGGTGACGGCCTATTTCGACCTGGGCGTACCCCTGGAACAGGCCCGGCAGCTGCGTGATGAAATTGCCAGAGATGGCCGGATCGCCAGTGTCGAGCTGGTCGACCGCGAACAGGCCCTGAAAGAGTTCCGGGCGTCTTCCGGTCTTGAAGATGCCCTGGATTACCTGGGGGAAAACCCCTTGCCGCACACGCTGCTGGTGACACCCGAGGAAAGCGCCCGTTCGGCCAGCGGTGTGGAAGCGCTGGTTCGCTTTCTGGAGGGCATGGAGGAATTTGAGCAGGTTCAGGTGGATCTGGGCTGGTTGCAGCGCCTCAATGCCATGACTGAGCTGCTGGCCAGAGCTGTCTGGGCCCTGGCTTTCCTGCTCTCGGCTGCCGTGGTACTGGTCATCGGGAATACCGTGCGGCTGTCGATCGAGAGCCGGCGGGATGAGATTCTCGTTGCCAAGCTGGTGGGCGGCACCGATGGCTTCGTGCGCAGGCCCTTTCTCTATACCGGTGCCTGGTTTGGTCTGGGGGGCGGGGTCGTTGCGCTGATACTGCTGCAACTGTCGCTTTGGTGGCTCAGTGGGCCCATAGAGCGGCTGGCCGGGCTGTACCGGAGTGACTTCTCGCTCAACGGGTTGAGTTTTGATGGTGCCCTGGCGTTGATTATTGTCGCAATGCTGCTAGGCTGGCTGGGCGCCTGGGTCGCGGTCAAACGCCATCTGGATGACATTGAGCCCGGCGACATTGCCGGAGGGTAATGATCCGGATTGCGGGAAAAGCGTATTGTTAAAGCAACTTCAACTGAGCTAGGGTGAAAGTTGCTAAAGGGAAGGTGGATTTCCCAGGTATTTGATTAACAAAGGTTTACTGGGAAATTCGGGAACTTTCAAAGTTCTTGGCGGTCTAAAGAATTGTTGGTACATTCAAGGCCCGTCGGGTTCGGAGGTTAAACATGGGTACGAGTTTACAGCTGGTTGACAGACTGGTTCCGGGGGCAAATCTCGAGTCGTATATTCAGGCTGCGAGTCGCATTCCGGTGCTCACAGCGGACGAAGAGCGGGAGCTGGCCGAACGGCTTCACTATGAGGGCGACGTGGACGCAGCCCGCTATCTGGTTATGTCACACCTGCGCTTCGTGATCCATATTGCCCGCAGCTACTCGGGTTATGGTCTGGCCCAGGCAGACCTGATTCAGGAAGGCAATGTCGGCCTGATGAAAGCGGTCAAGCGCTTCAATCCGGAGTACGGGGTTCGGCTGGTGTCGTTTGCCGTGCACTGGATCAAGGCCGAGATTCATGAGTTCATTCTGCGCAACTGGCGGATTGTGAAAGTGGCCACCACCAAGGCCCAGCGCAAGCTGTTCTTCAATCTGCGCAGCCAGAAGAAGAAGCTGGCCTGGCTCAGCCACGATGAGCTGAATGCGGTGGCGGAAGATCTGGGTGTCGCGCCCAAGGTGGTCCGGGAAATGGAAGGCCGGCTGGCCTCCCATGACACCGCGTTTGATGGCCCGATGGACGATGACGAGGACAGTGCCTATCAGGCGCCGGCGTATTACCTTGAAGATGCTCGCAGCAATCCGGCCACCCAGTTGGAGAATTCCGACTGGTCGGAGGATTCCAATGGTCGCCTGATGCAGGCTCTCGAGCAGCTGGATGAGCGCAGCCAGGATATTCTGCGCGAGCGCTGGTTGTCCGAGAGCAAGTCGACCCTGCATGAGTTGGCTGACAAGTATGGCGTATCTGCGGAGCGGATTCGTCAGCTTGAGAAAAATGCGATGAAGAAGATTCGTGTGCAGATGTCTGAGGCGGCCTGACTTATCGGCTGGCCTTAGATGGCCACGTTGTTCAAAACGCCACCACCGGTTCCGGTTGGTGGCGTTTTTGTTTGTATAATCGTTAGTTGGACTCCGTGGAAGACGGGATGGGGTGGGGCCTTCCAAAACACGCTCCTTGCGGCACATCCATGTGGCGCTTGGGCTCCGCACAGTTTTGGAAGGCCCCACCCCATCCCGTCCTGAACATTTGATGCAAGGGCCGAATAAAAATGACCTCGAATTATCCACACATCGCCTTTCTTGGTATTGGCCTTATGGGCGCGCCGATGACCCGCAATCTTCTCGATGCAGGTTTCCCGATGATTTTGTGGAACCGGACCACCAGCAAGTGTGAACCGTTTTCCTCCGAGGCAACCATCGCAAAATCGCCGGCAGCAGCGGTTGCCAATGCCGACATGGTGATCACCATGCTGGAAAGCAGCGATGTGGTGGAGCAGGTGCTGGTGGCCCAGGGTGCGATTGAGGCTCTGAAGCCGGGTGCACTGGTAATTGACATGAGCTCGGTTCAGCCCTCCGTGGCTCGTCGCCATGCGTCACTGGCGGTGGAGCAGGGTGCCGGGTATGTCGACGCGCCGGTCTCCGGAGGCACTGTGGGTGCGTCTGAGGCGCGTTTGAGCATCATGGCCGGGGGGACAGAGGCGGATGTTGATCGGGCCAGGCCGGTGTTTGAGGTGCTGGGCAAATGCACGAGGATCGGGCCGGTTGGGTCCGGCCAGCTGGCCAAGCTGGCCAACCAGGCGATTGTCGGGATTACCATCGGGGCTGTGTCCGAGGCGCTGTTGCTGGCGGCCAGGGGTGGGGCCGATCCGGCGGCGGTTCGGAAAGCTTTGATGGGCGGTTTTGCCGGTAGCCGGATTCTGGAACTGCACGGCCAGCGGATGATTGACCGGGACTTTGCGCCCGGTGCGCCGGCCCGGATTCAGCTCAAGGACATGCGGATGATTCTGGATGAGGCCCGCGCTGAAGGTTTGACTCTGCCGCTGGCCCAGCAGACCCACAATGAATATCTGTCGCTGGTGGCCAATGGCCACAGCGATGTTGACCACAGCGGCCTGCTGCTGGAGCTGGAGCATCTGAATGGTGCCTTGCTTGGTTCGCTTGGCCGCGGCCCGAAAGAGTAACGACACCATGCCCCGTTTTGCTGCCAATCTGTCCATGCTGTTCACCGAGGTCGATTTTACCGAGCGCTTTGCCATGGCTCGGGCCGCTGGGTTTGTGGGGGTGGAGTACCTGTTTCCCTATGCCTATCCGAAAGACCTGCTTGGCCAGATGCTGAGCGACAATCAGTTGACCCAGGTGCTGTTCAACCTGCCGCCGGGCGACTGGGGTGCCGGTGAGCGGGGCATAGCCTGCCTGCCGGACCGGGTTGAGGAGTTCCGGGCCGGAGTCGATCAGGCGATTGATTATGCCGGCGCGCTGGGCTGCCGGACGGTGAACTGTCTGGCCGGGCTGAAGCCGGCGACTCTTTCCGAGGACATTGCGTGGCAGACGCTGGAGGACAACGTTACCTGGGCAGCCGGTAAGCTGGCAGAACAGGACATAACCCTGTGTCTGGAGGCGATTAATTCACGGGTGGACATGCCAGGTTTCTTGCTGGATACGTCTGGCAAGGTGCTTGCCCTGATTGAAGCAGTGGACGCAGACAACGTTCGGCTGCAGTATGATCTTTACCACATGCAGATCATGGAAGGGGATCTCGTGCGCTCAATGGAGTGCCTGTTGCCTTGGATTGGCCATATTCAGTTCGCGGATAATCCCGGGCGCCATGAGCCGGGCACCGGGGAGATTAACTTTTCGAATGTTTTTGCAGCCATTGATCGGATGGGGTATGAAGGCTGGGTTGGTGCCGAGTACCGGCCCACAGGCGCCACGGGGGCAAGCCTGGGCTGGTTTTCTGGGCAGGGGTGACCGTCGCCATAGGCGACACCCTCTTACAAGATCGTAACTGGCCGGCTTACCAAGTTCTTCGTACCCTTGTCGTTAATGTAATCCGCTATCGGGAGGAGAGTCGGTGAAAGCGCTGGTAATCGAAGACGATCAGGATGTAGCAAATTATCTTGTCAAAGGGCTGAAGGAATCCGACTTCGTAGTAGACCATGCGGCCGACGGCAAGGAAGGCATGATGATGGCGGCCAGTGAAGACTACGACATCATGATTGTCGACCGCATGCTGCCGGGAATGGACGGGCTGTCCATCATCAAGACTGTCCGCGCCACCGGAAACCAGGTGCCTGTTCTGATCCTGAGCGCCCTGGGCGATGTGGACGACCGGGTTGAAGGCTTGCGGGGTGGTGGTGACGATTACCTCACCAAGCCGTTTTCCTTTACCGAGTTGCTGGCCCGGATCGAATCACTGGTCCGGCGTAACCGGCAGTCGGCGGAAACCGAAACGGTGTTGCGGGTAGCGGATCTGGAAATGGATCTGCTGGCCCGGACTGTCAAGCGGGCGGGTCAGAACATTGATGTGCAGCCCCGTGAATTCCGGCTACTGGAGTACCTGATGCGTAACGCGGGCCAGGTGGTTACCCGGACCATGTTGCTGGAGAAAGTCTGGGACTACCATTTCGACCCCCAGACCAACGTCATCGACGTGCACATCAGTCGTCTGCGTGCCAAGATCGATAAGGAATTCGAGACTCCCTTGCTGCAAACCATCCGGGGAGCAGGGTACATGTTACGTGAAACTGCTTAGTCAGCTCCGGACTTCGTCTTTTCAGCTAGCCCTGTTGTATATGGTGGTGTTTGCCACCTCGGTGTTCTTGCTGCTTGCCTTCATCTACTGGCGAACAGCGGGCTTCATGACCGCCCAGACCGACGAAACCATTGAGGCGGAAATCGCCGGTCTGGCGGAACAGTATCGAAGCCGTGGCATTAACGGCCTGATTACCATTATTCGTGAGCGCGTCGCCCGCGACCCCAACGCCAAATCCATTTACCTGCTGACAACCGACGACTTCGTAAAGCTGGCCGGCAACATCGAGACCTGGCCTGAAGGCAGTCGGTCTGAGAGCGGCTGGATCAATTTCACGCTGGATGAATCTGTCGGCTGGACCGGCCCCGAGCGCCTGGCCCGTGCCCGTATCTTTGAAGTGCAGGGCGGGCTTCGTTTGCTGGTGGGTCGGGATGTGGATGAGCTCACCAACCTGAAGCGAGTGATCGAAACCGCCATTAACTGGGGAATGGGGATCACCCTCGCGCTTGCGCTGCTCGGTGGTTTTTTGATGAGCCGGAGCACGACGCGGCGGATTGAGGTTATCAACAACACCTCCCGGCGAATCATGAATGGCCATTTGTCCCTGAGAATTCCGACCCGGGGAACCGAAGACGATTTTGACCAACTGGCTGAAAACCTCAACCAGATGCTCGACCGAATTGTCTATCTCATGGAGGGGATCCGGCACGTCTCCGACAGCATCGCCCATGATCTTCGCACCCCCCTGACCCGCCTCCGGAACCAGCTTGAGACCACGCTGATGTCTGTCGATAACGACGAGGCACGGGAGCAGGCCGGCCGTGCCGTGGCCGAGGCCGACCAGTTGCTGGCGACATTCAATGCTCTGTTGCGGATTGCGCGGCTCGAGACCCGCGGTAATGCCGCGGATATGAAGCCGGTATCGCTGGATGCGCTGGTAACCGATGCCTGCGAACTCTATGAGGCATTGGCAGAAGACAAGGACCAGCGCTTTGAGCAGTCGCTGCAAGCTGGGGTGATGATTGAGGGGGACCGGGACCTGCTGTTCCAGATGGTGAGTAACCTGATTGATAACGCCATCAAATACACGCCGGAACATGGTGTGATCGGTGTTGCCGTCCGCAAGGAGGGGGCCGAATCGGTCTTTGAAGTGCGCGACAGTGGCATCGGTATTCCCGACACCGAGAAGGATCAGGTTTTCCAGCGTTTCTATCGGGTTGGCAAAAGCCGCTCATTGCCCGGTAACGGGCTTGGACTGAGCCTGGTGAGTGCCGTTGCCGAAATCCACCAGGGCCGGATTGTTCTGAGCGATACCAGGCCCGGTGACACTCCTCCGGGGCTGACCGTCACCGTACGTATGCCTGCCTACACCGAGGCCCGGAAACGGATCCGGGCAGCGCAGGCTGAGCAGCAAGCTGGCTCAGCGGCCGGCGAAACCCGGGCCCCGAGCGAAACCACCGGAGCAGAAACTCACTGACTGGCGCGGAAGCGATTAAGCCGGGACAGCAGCGGGCTCACCAGCGCCTCCGTGCGGGACTCAATCTGGTGGGTGATCTTTTCGACCTGCGCCCGGCGACGATTCACCCGTACCTGAATACTGTCCCACTCACCCTCCAGATGCTTCTGCTCGGCCATCAGAAAAGCCGCGATATTATGCCGGTTCACCTTGCCGGTGATGCCGAACTGATCAAGCCGGTAACCCAGGGTGTCGACCCCGTTCAGCGCGATGTTCAGCAGTGCTTGAGTGTTCATGTTGATTTCTCCGTAACGGGAAGCTGTAAGACATGGTGCTGCGAATCTATGCCCTGCCCCTAGAGTGTGCAACCTAATTCCGGCGCGACCGGGCCGGCAATCTGCCTGACCAAAAGGTAATTCCGCGGCCACGCCGGTGTAATGCCCGATCTGCATAATGGAAACTGTAGCTTTGGAAGCCGGCACAAGTTGCTTGCTTCTCCCTCCAGCACAGCGCTAGCCTTACCCCGTTTTTACGGGGTTTTTTTATATCTCCCGATTCTGTATTTCCAGTGGCAGAGGATGTTGTGAACCAATGAGCAAGGCTCCCGGTAATGCTGGCGTGCGCCCCCGATATATTACCCCGGACGGGGAGCGGGCACTGCGTGACGAATTGCAGTATCTGTGGAAGGTGAAACGACCGGAAGTCACCCAGGCGGTGCGGGAGGCCGCTGCCCTGGGGGACCGTTCCGAGAATGCGGAATATATCTATGGCAAGAAGCAGTTGCGGGAAATCGACCGTCGGGTTCGTTTTCTGAGCAAGCGACTGGACGAGCTGACGGTGGTGGACCGGTTACCGGATGATCGTAACAAGGTGTTCTTCGGGGCCTGGGTGACGGTTGAAGATGAGGAGGGCGCGGAGCAGACCTATCGCCTGGTGGGGGCGGATGAGTTTGATCTGACCAAAGGCTATCTGAGCATCAATTCACCGCTGGCCCGCGCGCTGATCGGTAAACGGCTGGACGATGAAGTGAATGTCCGGACGCCCGAAGGCTGGAAAACCCTGTTTGTGGCAGGCATCCGCTATCAGGCGCCCGCCGATGACAAGTGAAAAGCGTCACAGAATCGTCGACTGACCGGGCGTTCCGTGTAGTTTGGCGATAGACTGATCAAATAGTGTCACTCGCTTCTGCAGGCAAGGGTCTGTCAGCCAGGATGGTCATCATGGGTATGCGTTCGGAATGCCAGAAAACACCAGGGAGGAAGGCCCGGAAGTCACGGGTTTTTGCCGGGTTGGCGGCTGGGCTCATTTTCCCGGTTTTCGCCCTGGCAGAGGACGCATCGCTCCCGGATGATGCTGACAGTGTGTTTCAGTTTGAAGAGCGGTCAACCATTGACACCATTCCGCTTCGCTCCATTGAGGAGGAAGCCCTGGCAAATACCGTGATTGAAGGCGGTCTTGCCGCGCCGGCCGCGGGGGTGCCAGTTAGGCCGCGCACGGGAGACGACTATTACCTGGATCCGCTGGCACTCCAGCCCGGCGATAGCCGAACCGACCTTGGCCGGTCTGAAATCCCTGTGGAGTTCCGGTTCAGCAACCCCAAGTCCATTCCCGGGCAGACCCACAGCAACAATTATGTGATCCGGCCGCCCCAGAATCGGACTTACGACACCCTGAACATCAATATGAGTGAGCGCTGAGCCATGCCTCAGGCAGCGGCGCAGCCGGTATTGGTTACCGAAGTCTTGCCAAGCACATCCTCGTAAAAGAATGCCAGAGCCTGACTGGCCTGGTTGAACCTTGCCCGGGACACCCGCATGCGCGCGCTCAGGTAATCCAGAAACAGCTGGCGGTCTTCATTGGCCAGGGTCTCCGGGTCCTTCAGATCATGGAACAGGACGAATCGCGTGATCCAGTGCAGGTAGGTCTGTTCGGAACGTTGATTAAGCTGATGTTTGCGGATGGCGTCCCTGACCCGACCCACAAGGCCAGGCTGGGAATGTTCCAGCGCCTCGGTGATGTCCATGAATAACTCTTCCCGATGGATTGTTGTTGTTATATTGGGCGCATCTTATGACAATCGTTTGACCGTCGCAAAAGTTTTACCCGGGAAGGGCTGCCGGCCAGCGGCCTGACCGGCAGCCAATGCGGGATGCCACTTACTTGAGGGCCTCGAGCTTGTCGACGTACTTCTGCATGGCGTCGTCGCTGGACATACCTTTGAGCTTCTCCCAGGCATCAAACTTGGCCCGGCCGACAAAATCCATCATGCCCGGGCGCTTGCCGGACACATCGCCTTCGGTGGCCTGCTTATAGAGGGCGTAGAACTCCAGCTTGACCTCGTTCGATGGCTTGAAGTCACCTTCAGCGGTCTGGATGTAGTTTACGGCCTCGTCAAAGCGGGTTTTCAGGTCACTCATGTCAATCTCCTTATGGGCAGGGCAATTGGGCGAGTATAGTCGCACGGTTGCACGCCGTCATTGGCTGAATTTCCGTGCATCCGCGGCGAAACGGAAAGCCCGAGGGTTCTGGCAAAAGCTTGCCCGAGCGCACATTCCGGAACAATTCTGGCCAGTTTTTGCTTGAGGAAGGCGACTGACATGTGTAGAGTTTCGACCGTTACGCGCCAGGACGGTGCGTACAAGGGATTGAACAATTGCAAATGATTTGCACAGGGAGCAAGCGCATGTCTTCTAAAGACGGTTCCGTCGCGCCGAAAGAGCGCATCAATATCAAGTACGTCCCCGCTACCGGAGATCAGCAGGCTGAAACCGAGCTGCCGCTGAAAATGTTCGTGGTTGGCGATTTCAAGGGACACGCCGAAGAAACCCCCATCGAAGACCGTAAGGCCATTTCCGTCGACAAGAACAACTTTCGTTCGGTCATGAAGGAAGCCGGCCTGACCCTTTCCACGACGGTGAGCAACAAACTGGATGAGGGCGCCGACGAACTGCCGGTAAACCTTGAATTCCAGACTCTGGATGATTTCTCCCCGGACAGCGTTGCCCGTCAGGTCCCGGAACTGAACAAGCTGATTGAGCTGCGGGAAGCCCTGGTGGCCCTGAAAGGCCCACTGGGTAACGTGCCGTCGTTCCGGTCCAAGCTGCAGGAACTGCTGGACAACGATGACGCCCGGGACAGGCTCCTGGCCGAACTGGAACTGGCCACCGACAGCGCCGAGTAAGCGAACACTCGCTGACAATCTCCGACTTAATTCAAAACGTACTGAAGGGATGTGGTATGTCTGATACTGCTGTGCAGCAATCTGCTGCCTCCGAATCCGTTGCCGAAGGTTCGCTCCTGGACCAGGTTATGGCCAACAGCCGCATGGCGCCGGCGGATGAGGGTTACGATGTCGCCCGCAGGGGCGTGGCAACGTTTATAGCCAACCTGCTGAAGAGTGATGAGAAAGGCCAGCCGGTCAACAAGGCGCTGGTGGACCAGATGGTGGTTGAGCTGGACCGCAAGATCAGCGCCCAGATGGACGAAATCCTGCACGCGCCCAAGCTGCAGGAGCTGGAATCCTCCTGGCGCGGTCTGAAACTGATGGTCGACCGGACGGACTTCCGCGAGAACATCAAGGTCAATATCCTCCACGCCACCAAGACCGAGCTGTTGGAAGATTTCGAGTTTGCCCCGGACGTTACCCAGGCCGGCTTCTACAAGCACATTTACTCCACTGAATACGGCCAGTTCGGCGGCGAGCCGGTGGGTGCGGTGGTTGGTAACTACGCGTTTACCCCGTCCACGCCAGACATGAAGCTGCTCCAGTATGTCACTTCCGTCGGCGCCATGGCCCACGCTCCCTTCCTGTCCTCTGTGGCGCCGTCGTTCTTCGGCGTCGACAGCTACCAGGAACTGCCGGCCATCAAGGAGCTGAAAGCCGTTTTCGAAGGCCCGAAATACGCCAAGTGGCGGTCCCTGCGAGAGTCCGAAGACGCCCGCTATCTTGGCCTGACGTCGCCACGCTTCCTGCTGCGGGTGCCTTACGACCCCACCGAAAATCCGGTGCGCAGTTTCAACTACAAGGAAGAGGTGTCTGCCGACCACGAGCATTACCTGTGGGGCAACACCGCCTACCTGCTGGCTACCCGGCTGACCGAGAGTTTCGCCAAGTACCGCTGGTGCCCGAACATCATCGGTCCGCAAAGCGGCGGTGCGGTCGAAGACCTGCCGGTGCACATGTTCGAATCCTTTGGCCAGCTTGAAGCCAAGATCCCGACCGAAGTACTGATCACCGACCGTCGTGAATACGAAATGGCCGACGAAGGCTTCATCGCCCTGACCATGCGCAAGGGCAGTGACAATGCCGCGTTCTTCTCCGCCAACTCGGTGCAGAAACCCAGGCAGTTCCCGAACACCAAGGAAGGCAAGGAAGCGGAAACCAACTACAAGCTGGGTACGCAACTGCCCTATATGATGATCGTCAACCGTCTGGCTCACTACATCAAGGTACTGCAGCGGGAACAGATCGGCTCCTGGAAGGAACGTCAGGACCTGGAGCGGGAACTCAACACCTGGATTCGCCAGTACGTGGCCGACCAGGAAAACCCGCCCGCCGATGTCCGCAGCCGTCGCCCCCTGCGTGCCGCGCAGGTGACCGTGTCCGACGTGGAAGGCGATCCGGGCTGGTACCAGGTCTCCCTGGCCGTGCGTCCGCACTTCAAGTACATGGGCGCCAACTTCGAACTGTCACTGGTTGGCCGGCTGGACAAGGATTAATCCGTGTTCCATCACCCGGCCAGCGACGGATTGCAGGCCGGCACCGGCAGCCTGTTCGAACGCCTGGAACAGGCAGCCGCGCCGGCTGGCGACAGCATGGGAGAGGTTAGCCACGTTGTTGAATCCATCAAGCGCCACCTGGTCCGCCTGCTGAATGCCCATCCGGGCAACAGTGCCAGCGTACCGGACTTGGGCCTGCTGGATTTCAACGACGCCACGCTCGGCACCCACGACCTGAGTGTTCAGATCCGCGGCGCGATACGGCAGTGCATCGAGAAGTTCGAGCCCAGGGTGAAGCGGGTGGATGTGGTTAATCTGCCCCAGGGACCCGACCCGCTGCAGTTGCGGTTTCAGGTGACGGTCTATCTGAACGTCAGTGACAAAGACGATAAAACAACCATAGATTTGGTACTGGATGACAAGCGGTATTACCGCGTGATTTAGACAGCAGGGATAGGAGGGGGTGGCGACACTTTTCTTCTGGGAAAAACAGCTCGCTTCGCTCAGACATCTTTTTCCCGCCAGAAAAGCATCCCCACCCCCTCCGGCAAACCTGAGTGGTATTTGCTCCGGATTGTTTTGAAGGCAAGGATGAGAGCGGGGGTGTGGTTGGTCTTTCCAAAAGTGGGCGGAGCCATGGATGGCAGAGCCCAAGCGTCCCATGGGTGAGGCCGAGCGGTATGAAGCAACGCTTCATGCGACAGCCGAACGACAGCAATCTGCGATTGCTGGCCGGACCCGCTTGCGGGGGCTCGAAGCGTCTTTTGGAAAGACCAACCACGCCCCTGCTCGGAGCCAGACAAGGTGCAGTAACGATGAAGTTAAATCGATTTTACAGGGACGAGCTTAGCTTTCTCAGGCTCCAGGGCCGGGAATTCGCCGATGCCCATCCACAGTTGACCCGGTTCCTCTCCGAGCAGAGCACCGATCCGGACGTGGAGCGGCTACTGGAAGGCTTTGCCTTCCTGACCGGCAAGCTCCGCGAAAAGGTCGAAGACGAGTTTCCGGAGATTACCCACTCGCTGCTGAACATGCTGTGGCCCAATTACCTGCGCCCGGTGCCCAGTTGCACCATCATGCGCTTTGATCCGCAGGTGCACGCCATCAGTGAAGGCCAGCGGGTAGAGCGGCACACTGAAATCAAAAGCCGGCCATTGGGTGACGCCACGCGCCAGACCCAATGCCGGTTCCGGACCTGTCGGGCGGTCGACGTGTTTCCGGTCAGCGTTGCGGCGGCCCATGCCGAACACTCACGCGAAGTATCGTCTGTCACCGTGGACCTTGCGCTGCATACCGATCAGCCCTTGTCGACTTTGGGTATGGATAGTCTGCGGTTTTACCTCGGAGGCGAGAGTCATGTTTCCGAAACCCTGTTCCTGTGGTTAAACCATTACCTGGAACGGGTTGAACTAGTGGTTGGCGAATCCGTATACCGCCTGCCAGCCTCACTGTTGCAGCCGGTAGGCTTCGGCAATGACGAAGCGCTGCTGCCGTACCCCAAGAATGCTTATCCGGGGTATCGCATCCTGCAGGAGTATCTCAGCTTCCCCGAGGCCTTTCGTTTCGTGGACATCCACGGCCTGGCGCGGCGACTGCCGGCGGTGCAGGCGGACGAAATCAGCCTGCGTTTTCATTTCAGCCGGATATTGCCGCCGGATGCGAAAGTGCGGGAAGACAATTTCCAACTCTACTGCACCCCGGCGGTGAACCTGTTTACCCACGAAGGCGAGCCGGTGGACCTGAACGGCCGCCAGACCGAGTACCGGATTTCACCATCCAGCCGCTCGCCGGACCACTACGAGGTATTCAGCATCGAGCAGGTGGAAGGTTGGCTGGAGGGTCGGTCCGGCCGCGGAGAGCCCCGCATCTACACCGCCTTCGAGAGTTTTCAGCATGAGGTGGAACGGGACCGCGGGCGCACCGCCCTGTACTACCGGGTTCGGGCGCGGGACAGCGTGCGCGGTGACGGATTTGATCATTACATGTCGTTTGTCCGGGGTGACGAATCCGAGTGCCTGAGCCGGCAGGAAGCGATTTCCCTGACACTGACCTGCACTAACCGGCAGTTGCCAAGCCAACTGGCGGTGGGCGAAATCTGCATGGCCACCGAGAGCACACCAGCCTTCGCTACCTTCAGCAATATTACCCGGCCGACCGCGACCCTGCGGCCGACACTGGACGGCAGCCTGCTGTGGACACTGATCTCGAATCTGTCCCTCAACTACCTGTCGATGCTGGACGTGGATGCCCTGCGAACGGTGCTGCGAGTCTATGATTTCCGGGCCCTGGTGGATCGCCAGGCCGAGCGGGTGTCCCAGAAACGGATGGCCGGCATCACCGGCATCGAGACGAACCCGGTGGACCGGATGGTGAAAGGGCTGCCGGTGAGAGGCATCCGCTCCGTGCTGAAGCTGGACCAGCAGGCGTTCGCCTCGGAGGGCGATCTCTACCTGTTCGGTACGGTTCTGAGCCAGTTCTTTGCACTTTA
Source organism: Marinobacter subterrani (assembly GCF_001045555.1). Classification (NCBI taxonomy): domain Bacteria; kingdom Pseudomonadati; phylum Pseudomonadota; class Gammaproteobacteria; order Pseudomonadales; family Marinobacteraceae; genus Marinobacter; species Marinobacter subterrani. The sequence goes on along the minus strand of NZ_LFBU01000001.1, from coordinate 3,155,476 downwards.
TGCAAGTATCAATGCATTTCACCAACTGGAAGTGGTGAATACCGACAATCAGGAACGCTACACATGGACGTTACAGCAAGGTCAGCAGCCGCTGATGTAGCCGAGCTGCAACCCGTCCTGGGCAATGCACGGCGATACAGTTTTTTCCAGCTGGTGGACCTGATTCACCGGCATCATGGGGATGATCTCGAGCGGAACCGTGATGATCAGCCCCGCCAGGAGCGTATACGCTTCTCTGCCTCGGCCGGCCTGGGATTCCCGGGTAGCGACGTGGTTTCGGCCCTGTCGCCGGAGCACGAACATGCGCCCTACCAGATGGAAGTCAGCTTCCTGGGACTACACGGTTCCCAGTCGCCGCTGCCAGGCTATTACCTGGAGGATCTGGCCTGGGAAGCGGGCCAGAATCTGGGCATCCGCCGTCACTTTCTCGATTTCTTCAACCACCGGCTGGTAACCCTGTTTCACCGGGCATGGCGCAAGTACCGTTACTACGTGCGTTTCCAGCCTGGCGCCTCCGACGGGTTTTCCGAGCTGGTGTTTGCGCTGGTTGGTCTGGGCGACAACCGGCTCCGGGAAGCCACGCCGGTGAACTGGTCGAAAATGCTGGCCTACGCGGGGCTGATGGCGGGCCGCAGCCGGTCGCCGGAGGTGGTCAGTGGCATCGTCTGCCACTGCTTCGACCTGGACGATGTCAGCATCGAACAATGGGTGCTGCGCAAGGTCCGCATTGCCGATGATCAGCAAACCCGCCTGGGCCGGTCCAATGCCAGCCTGGGTAACGACACGCTGGTCGGCTCCACCATTCGTGATCGCAGCGGCAAGTTTATCCTGCGCCTGCGCAATCTCAGCCGCCGGCGTTTTGCCGATTTTCTGCCCAATGGCCGGGATCACCAGCGCCTGGTCAAACTGGTGGAGTTCACCACCCGGGAACAACTGGCCTACGACCTGGAGCTGCAGATGCGCCCGAAGGACATCCGGCCCATGCGGTTGGGTGAGGATGTCCGGTTGGGCTGGAATTCTTTTGTAACGCCCGGCAAGGCCCGTCACCGCCCAGCGGTCAGACTTCAGATTCGCCGGTAAACAGGGCAGGACCCAGTATGGATGAGCAATCAGCAGTCAGCCTGAAGCTGACGGTAACCAACCCGACCACTACCCGGGGTGGCGAACGTGTCGAGCACCGTTTCGGGCCGAGGGGCGGTTCCATCGGTACCGCCGCCAACGATACCTGGCGTCTGTCGGCACAGCGCACCGGCGCGGTTGCCGGACACGCCGAAATCCGGTTCCTGGACGGCGGGTTCTGCCTGATCGATCGCAGTGGCAGGACCTTTATCAACAGTGCCAGTCAGCCTGTGGGCCGGGGGCGCCGGGCCCGCCTGAACCATGGCGATACCGTCAGTATTGGCCGCTTGCGCATCCGTGCCGAACTGACGGAGGCGCCGCCGGAGTTACCGCTGGAAGAGGCTGCCGCCGATGACCGCAGCCTTGTGGACGTGCCCGAGGGGGCTCTTGATCGGGCCAGGGAGCTGGGCATCGCCGCCGCGGAACCCCTGGAGGGGCTGGCGCCGGCCGCCGGGGAAGTGGTCAGTGACGATCCGATGTCCCTGTGGCCGACTGCCAACCCGGGGAACACATGCGAGGAGAAGGCGCTGATGGCGAGTGAATCGTCCTGGTTTGCCGCCGAGGCGGACGTAACCGATGAATACCGGGACAACCGTGATGTTGCGGTGGGTCTGCCGGTCAAACAGGGAGAACGGAACAGGATGTCTGAGTCACGAACCGGCGCTGTCCACCGGGCGGCCAGCCCGGACCAGAGCCGCACGCACATCAGCGGCGCCCCGTTGATGCGGGGCATGGCGACTGAACTGGCGTTTGCGGACAGCGACGACATGAAGGTGTTTCTGGAGGAAGCAGGGCAGACCCTGAAGGCTACGGTGGAAGGCCTGCTGGCGCTGCACCAGGGTGAGGACAGCCGGCATCAGGCCCTGCGCACCCGTTTGCAGCCCATTGAGGACAACCCGTTGCGCCTGGGGGATGATTATCAACAGACGGTACAAACGCTGTTCGCCAGCGAACGCAGCCCGGTGCACCTGTCTGCCCCGGCGGCCGTGCGGGAGAGCCTCCAGAGCCTGAACCACCATCAACTGGCCACCCGGGCCGCCATCCGCGAAGCCCTGGAAGCCATCCTGCACGCGTTTTCTCCGGACGCCCTGCTGCGCCGTTTTCACGGCTATCGCCGGGGCCTCCAGCAGCATGAGGATGAAGGCCGCTGGGCCTGGGACATGTACCAGCATTACTACCGGGAACTGAATTCCAGTCGTCAACAGGGTTTCGAGCGCCTGTTCCAGGAGGTGTTCGACCAGGCTTACGACCAACACCTGCGCCAACTACAAAGGGAGAATCTGTTGTGAAGACCTGCAAATGGAGCTTGCTGGCTATCGTACTTGTGCTTGCCGGATGCAGCACGCCATACAACGCGGTGACCAAAACCGCCAAGGTGCTCTGGGACCCCGATATTCCCGTGGGCTACCCCGAGGATCTGCCCAGCCGGGTGGGGCTGACCATGGTCGCGGAGCCGGATGTGAACCCCAACGAATCCCTGGCGCCCACGCCGATCGCTTTCCAGGTGATTGAGATGCGCGACAGTTCGCTGCTGATGGCGGGCGATTTCGACCAGTTACTGAATAACCTGGAGGAGGCACTGGGCCAGAACTACGTGGATCACAGTGATTATTCCCTGGTGCCCGGCCAGTTCAAGTTTATCGAACCGTTTGAAATCAGCGCGGACACCCGGTTTATCGGCGTAATTGCCTTCTATGCCTACCCGAACCTGTCCCAGTGGAAAAAGGTGGTGAAGGTTGATCCCATCGGCGGCGACTACAACCTGCTGGTCAATCTGCGGGCGCGGGAAGTTCAACTCAAGCATTCGGATGACACCTGATGGCGGTAACCAATCGAGTGGTCTGGAGTGACGGCCTGTTCATCAAGCCCCAGCACTTCCAGCAACAGCAGAGATATCTGGAGCACCAGATTAACGAGCGGGCCCTGGCGGTCTCCGATTTCCTCTATGGTTTCAGCGATCTGGAGCTGAACGCCGAGTACCTGAGTTTCGGTCGCGTGGGCCTTGTGCGGGCCACGGGCCTGTTTCCGGACGGCACCCGCTTCAACCTGCCCCAGGACGATGCGATGCCGGAGCCCCTGGAAATTGCCGATGCCTCGGTGGCCAACCAGGTGGTCTACCTGGCCCTGCCCCTGGGCAGCGACAGCCTGGCTGAGGTGGAGTGGCCGGAGGCCCCGGTGGCCGGCCGGTTTCGGGCCCAGAGCACAGAGATCCGCGATCTGCATTCGGTGGATGGCGATGCCCATACCATTGATGTGGCCCGGGTGGCTCCCCGCCTGATGCTGGAGCGGGACGACCGCAGCGCCTATGCGGCACTGGCCATCGGGCGGATTCTGGAGAAGCGCCCGGACGGCAGTCTGGTGATGGACCCGAACTTCATGCCGACCATGCTGAGCGTGCGGTCGGCGCCGCGTTTGCAGCGGTTTGTCGGTGAAATGGCCGGATTGATGCGAGAACGTGCGCGCAATATCGCTGAACGCGTTGGAGCACCGGGGCAGGGTGGCGTTGCCGACGTGGCTGACTTCATGTTGTTGCAGATGCTGAACCGCGCCCATCCGAGGTTCCTGCACCTGGCCCGCCTGCGGCAACTGCATCCGGAGCGGCTTTACGAGGCCTTGCTGGAACTGTGCGGCGAACTGGTGACCTTTACCGAGGAGGGCCGCCTGCCAAGGGAGTATGGCGCCTATGACCATGACTTGCCGGAAGACTGCTTCACGCCACTGATGCAGGTTCTGAGACAGTCGCTCAGCACAGTGCTGGAGCCACGGGCACTGGCCATTCAGTTGCAGCAACGCCAGTACGGCCTGACGGTGGCGCCGGTACAGGACGGCCAACTGATTCGTGGCGCCGAGTTCATCCTGGCGGTGAAAGCGGACATGCCCCTGGACGACCTGCGCAAGCAGTTCACCCAGCAGTGCAAGGTCGCCTCGGTGGAGAAAATACGGGATCTCATCAGCCTGCAATTGCCGGGTATACCGCTGTCGGCACTGCCGGTGGCGCCCCGGCAGCTACCGTATCACGCCGGCTTCGTGTACTTTCGGCTCGACGACCAGAGCCAGGCCTGGCAGATGCTCGACAATGCCAGCGGCTTTGCCTTCCACGTGGCCGGCAGTTTCCCGGGCATGGAAATGCAGTTCTGGGCAATCAGGAGTTAGATCATGGCAGATGCACAGGTAATGGATTTACCCAATGGCAGCAGGCACGCCGGCAGCAGTGCATTCAGTGAACTGATGTTTGCCGGTCAGGCCGGCCGGAGCGAAGCACCTGGCCAGGATTTTGGCGATGAGCCGTTCCAGCTTCGGGGGCTGGAGGACAACCGGCTCATCGACGCCGCCACACCCCTGCTGGGACTGGTGATCCGGGTACGCCGGCTGGCGGATTTCCGGAACGTGGAGAACCTCTACGAGCGAGTGGTCGATGACGTGGCGGCCATCGACCGGGAGCTGGTGGAGCAGGGCTATGAGCGGCCCACGGTGGTGGCCTACCGCTACGTGCTCTGTGCATTCATTGACGAAGCGGTGCTGGGCACCGACTGGGGCGCCCACAGTGTCTGGTCCCAACATTCCCTGCTGTCCCGCTTTCACAACGAAACCTGGGGCGGTGAGAAGGTATTTGCCATCCTGGCGCGCATGGAAAAGGAGCCGGAACGCTACCGGGACATGCTGTCGTTCATATACCTGTGCCTGTGCCTGGGCTTCGAAGGACGCTACAAGGTGATGGACAACGGCCGGGACGAATACGAGCAGATCCTGCGGGGGCTCCATGATCTTCTGAAGGCCCTGCGCGAGGACCAGGAGCCAGCCATGCTGGCGGACGCGCAGGCAAATGTGACACCGGCCCGAAACCGGTTGCGCAATGGCCTGCCCCTCTGGGGCATTGGTGGGCTGTTCATCGCCGCCATGGCCGGAATCTACACCCTCTACAACATGGCGCTGGATGATCGCATCAGGGATGTGCTCCGCGTTCTGGAACAACTGCCTAAATAAGGATATCACTGTGATTCGGGTAGAACTGCCGGCGCTGATCGGGCGCCTCAACGACATCTGCCGTCAGGGGCTGGAAGCCTCCGCGGCCCTTTGCATCAGCCGCCAGGGTGCGGAAATCACTCCGGCCCACCTGCTGTTCAAGCTGCTGGAAACGCCGTTTTCCGACGTGCGCCAGATTCTCGAGCATGCCGGCATCAACTACCAGCAATTTCAGCCCCTGGTGGGCGAGAGCCTCAACGGCGAGCCCCAGACCGCGGAGCCCTACCCATCGTTTTCGCCGCTGCTGGTCGACCTGCTGCAGGACGCCTGGTTATTGGCATCCACCGAACTGGGTCACCGGCAACTGCGTTCCGGGGCGGTGTTTCTGGCCCTGCTGCTGAACGCAGACCGTTACCTGATGCCCCGGGTCAGCCAGCCGCTCCGGGACATCAACCGGGAGCAGTTGCGCCGCCAGTTCGATACCCTGACCGCCGGGTCCACCGAACGGCCGGAGCTGGAGCCGGGTGAGCCGAAGCCGGCGTTGGCGGACACCAACCTGGATCCACTCAGGCGCTATGCCACCGACTTCACCAGACTGGCACGGGAAGGCAGGCTGGACCCGGTGGTGTGCCGGGACGCCGAACTCGACCAGATGATCGATATCCTCTGCCGCCGCCGCAAGAACAACCCCATCGTGGTCGGTGACGCCGGAGTTGGCAAAAGCGCAGTGGTGGAAGGCCTGGCCCTGCGCATCGTCAACGGTGAAGTGCCGGAACGCCTGGCCGGCGTGGAACTGTGGACGCTGGACATGGGCGCATTGCAGGCCGGTGCGTCGGTCAAAGGTGAATTTGAGAAGCGCCTCAAAGGCGTGATCGAAGCCGTCAAGTCGTCCGCCACGCCGGTCATCCTGTTTATCGACGAAGCTCACACCCTGATCGGTGCCGGCAACAGCGAGGGTGGATCCGACGCCGCCAATCTGCTGAAACCGGCCCTGGCCCGGGGCGAGTTGCGCACCATCGCGGCGACCACCTGGCGCGAATACAAGAAGTACTTCGAAAAAGACCCCGCCTTGAGCCGTCGCTTCCAGCCGGTGGCGCTGGACGAGCCAACCCCCGGCGAGGCCGTCCACATTCTCCGCGGCCTGCGCACCGTCTACGAAAAAGCCCATGAGGTACTGATCGCCGACAGCGCCCTGAAAGCCGCAGCCGACCTGTCCGCCCGCTATCTGGCTGGCCGCCAGTTACCGGACAAAGCCATCGATGTGCTGGACACCGCCTGCGCCCGGGTGAGCCTGAACCTGAGTACCCCACCACGGCGCCTGAGCCACGTGCGCAGCGTGCTGCACCAACTGGCGATGGAGCAGAACCTGCTTAGCCGCGAACACACCCTCGGCCAGGCCGTGGATACCGAGCGGGAAAGCGAACTGGCAGTCCGCATCGCCGCGCTGAAAGACGAGATCGCAGAACTGGAACAGAGCTGGAACGACCAGCGCGAATTGGTTACCCGCCTGGTGGCCCTGCGTGAACAGTTGCTGGCCGGTGAAAGAAATGCCGATGCCATTGAAGGCCTGGACCCGGAAGCCGACAACGAAGAACGTCCGGACCTGAAAAGCGAAGCGGCGGCCATTGAACAGGAGCTGGCCAAACTTCAGTCCGACGAACCGCTGGTGCACGCCCGGGTAGATGGCCGCCAGGTGGCGGAAGTGATCGCCGACTGGACCGGTATCCCGGTCAACCGCATGACCACCGACGAACTGGAAAAAATCACCCACTTGCCGGCGTACCTCCAGACCCACATCAAGGGCCAGGACAGCGCCATCGACTGCCTGCACCAGCATCTGCTCACCGCCCGTGCCGACCTTCGAAGGCCCGGCCGGCCGATGGGCGCTTTCCTGCTGGTGGGTCCCAGCGGCGTCGGTAAAACCGAAACCGTGGTGCAACTGGCCGAACTGCTTTACGGCGGTCGTCAGTTCCTCACCACCATCAACATGTCCGAATACCAGGAGAAACACACCGTCTCCCGGCTGATCGGCTCGCCCCCGGGCTATGTGGGGTTCGGTGAAGGCGGCATCCTCACCGAAGCCATCCGCCAGAAACCCTACTCCGTGGTCCTGCTCGACGAAGTCGAAAAAGCCCATCCGGAAGTCCTCAACCTGTTCTACCAGGCGTTCGACAAGGGCGAACTGGCTGACGGCGAAGGCCGACTGATCGACTGCAAAAACGTCGTCTTCTTCCTTACCTCCAACCTTGGCTACCAGACCATCGTCAATCACGCCGAGTCCCCGGCCAGCCTGGAAGAAGCCCTCTATCCGGAACTGGCCAACTTCTTCAAACCGGCCTTGCTGGCAAGGATGGAAGTGGTGCCCTACCTGCCTCTGGGAGAGGAAACCCTCAACCGCATCGTCGGCGACAAACTCCAGCGGCTGGCGGACCAGATCAAGGCCCGTTACCACACCGAAGTGGAACTGCAGGACGGCCTGATCGAAGCCATCCGCAGCCGTGCGACAAGAAGTGAAAACGGCGCAAGGATGCTTGAGTCGATCATAGAAGGTGAGCTGTTGCCGCCGGTTTCGTTGGCGTTGCTGGAGAAACTGGCGGCGAGGGAGCCGGTGAAAAAGGTGACTCTGGGGGTCGATGAGCATCGATTCGTAGGCACTGTTGCCTAGGGCAACTGAAGCGTAGCGTAGCCTGCGGGGTGGCTTTCCAAAACCCTGCGGAGCCATGGATGGCGGAGCGGAGCGCACAAGGATGTATTCACAGCGTGTTTTGGAAAGCCACCCCGCAGGCTGCGCGGTCGGCGAACTCCACAACAACCTAACAGGGAAAGGAAGAATGGGACGGATGCAGATGGAACTGCACACCGGCATCGACCTGGCGGTGGCCCTGATCCAGCAGGACAACCTGCCGGATCTGCTTAACACCGCCACACGACAGTTGGAAAACACCTTCGGCCTGACCCGCTGCTGGGCTCTCGAACTCGACCTCAGTGGTCGAACCCTGCACTGCAGCGGCCTCGACGGACTGGGCGAATTCGACTGCGGCGACTTCAGCCACCCCTTTGCCCACGTGCTGCAAACCGGCAAAGCCCGGGAACTGACCCGTGCCGCCAGCTACCGCCTGGATCATGGCGGCTTCCAGGCCCTGTTCGATGCCAGTGACCGCCCGCGGTCGCTCTGGCTCGAACCCTTGAAGGGCGATGATGGCCGAACCCTCGGTGTGCTCGTGCTTTGCCGGGATGAACCCGACTGGCAAGGGATTACCGGCCAGCCCCTGTATTCGGGTCTCCGGCAGCTACTCGTTCATCAATGGATCAGCCAGCTACAAAGCCGCGACCAGATCTGGCAGCGCCGCCTGTTGAAGCGCTCCCTGGACCACCTGAATGACGCCGAAACGGTCCGCACCCGCTGCCAACAGCTGGCGCGAACACTGGTAGGCAACTCCGAGGCGATAACCCGGCTGCGGGGGCAGATCGTGAGGGCTGCCGGCAGCCAGTTGTCGGTGTTGGTGCAGGGCGAAACCGGTTGCGGCAAGGATGTGGTGGCCCGCGGTATTCATGAACTGTCCGACCGGGCCGAGGGCCCCATGGTTGTGGTCAACTGCGCCGCTATCCCCGAAACCCTGCTGGAAAGCGAACTCTTTGGCCATACCAAAGGCGCATTCTCGGGTGCGGACAGCGACAAACAGGGCCTCCTGGCCCAGGCCGATGGCGGTACCCTGTTCCTGGACGAGATCGGCGACATGCCCATGGCCCTTCAGTCGAAGCTGCTCCGGGTGCTGGAAAGCCGGCAGTTCCGTCCACTGGGCGCCCGGGAAGAACAGCGCTCGGATTTTCGCCTGGTGGCAGCAACCCACCAGCCGTTGCAGACGGGTATTGAAGAGGGCCGCTTCCGGCGCGACCTGTTTTACCGTCTGAGCCAGTTCCCGCTGCGAATCACCCCCTTGCGGGAACGGCCCGACGACCTCGAAGCCCTGAGCCGTCACTTTATCCGGCTGTACACCCAACGTGAGGGTGCTGGCCCCATGGGCATTTCCAGTCACGCCCTGCACCTTCTGGCGGGTTACCACTTTCCCGGCAACGTTCGGGAATTGCGCAACATCATAGAACTGGCGTGCCTTCAGACCCCTGGCGGCGATGATATCCAGCCGGAAGTCCTCAGGCTCAATGATCTTTTCGGCGAACCCGGCGCCTGGAATCGCCCACCCTGCCATGTCGAAGACGGCGGCGCCGTAGACATGCCTGCCGTGGACGAGATCCGGGATCTGAAAGCGGCATCCCAGGCCTTTGAAGCGGCAATAATCCGTGAACGCCTGCGCCAGTATGGTGGCAACCGCGCCCAGGCGGCAGAAAGCCTGGGCTTGCCCAAGCGCACCCTGGCTCATAAATGTCTGAAATATCAGGTATCGGATTCATGATTTCCCGGACAGTCCCTTTGCCCACCCGGTTGCTCATCGCACTGCTGCCGGTTTTCCTGTTGCCGCAGGCCATGGCCGGTCAGCTTGATCAGGCCAGGCTCTGCACAACCGAGCCTCAGCGGCTTGAGCGGCTGGCCTGTTTTGACGAGGTTTTCGGTACGCCGCTGGCGGAACCCTCAGCCGAACGCTCCGCACCCGATGCCCGGCGATCCGAACGCTGGCGCCAGGCCTACGCCGGCCTGGACCAGCGCAATGGCGGCACCGAGGTGGTTTACCGGGATACCGGGCGGCTCGCAGGCCAACTGGTGACGGTTCCGGCGCTGGGCGTGCAACCTCCCAGGCCGCTGCTGGCTCTCCAATGCCATAACAACATTACGGAACTCACCCTGATGCTGCCGGAAGCTCTCAGTGAGGAGCGGGTGCAACTGGGGTTCGGACTGGGGCAGGCCATATGGCGGGTGCGGGATAACGGGTTTGTACTCAGCGGCGGTCGGGGGTTGCCGGCTATTCGAACGGTGAAAGCCATGATCAACAGCAGCGAGGCACGCATCGAATCCACCAACAGTCGCATCGCTGGCCTGCTGTTTGACCTCTCCGGATTCCGCGTCGCGATCCAACCCTTACGAGACGCTTGCGGCTGGTAAATGCAGGCAGAACCAGAACAGTCAGGACAGCACCATGCAGATCATTGAACAGCATCCCTATGTTGACCAGGTCGTTTCAACGCTGCCTGGTGAATCGCCCGTGGGCGAGGCACTCAGAGACGATGCAACGCTCGAGTTCCTGGAAAACGAGGTCATGAAGGTTGGCTCGCTGGCCCATACCGATATCGACTGGAGCAAGGTCGAAAGCGACGCCCTGAGCATTCTTTCGGACCGGAGCAAAGATCTGAAAGTACTGGGCTTTCTGCTGATTTCCCTGCAACGCGGTGGTGATGGCGAACGGTTCGCCCTGTCACTGTACCTGCTGCATCGGGTTCTGGAGGCCTGGTGGGAGCAGGCCTGGCCCTACCCCGGAGAAAGTGGCAAGCGGGCCCGCAGGATGATGTTCACCCAGATGCTCCAGCGCGCCGGCAAGAGCGTGGATAACCTCGCGTTTGATGGCAGCGTCGGCGACGGTCGGGAGTTCTGCCTTGAGCTCCTGGACAGGCTCTCGGAGCAGGCGATCAGCCGGGAGTTGCCTGACGATTCACTGGTGGATCTGAAACGGTCAATCACCAAGCTGCCGAAGGTAAACGACGCCACGGCAGCGCCGGAGCGGCCGGAATCCTCGCCCGCCTCATCGCCCACCGATCCGCTGCCGGCCGGCGGTGCGCAGGACAACAAACCGGCAAAGGCGGCGGCATCGCTGGGGTCGCTGACCCTCGACCCGGGTAACGAGCGGGCTACCCGCCAAAGCCTGCTAAAGGTGGCCGATATGCTCACCGAAACGGATCCGGACCAGCCCCTCGGCTATCAGCTGCGTCGTCATGCCATCTGGCACGGCATTACCGCGGTGCCACCGACCCGGGACGGGCAGCGCACGGATCTTGCGGCTGTCAGTGCGGATCGCGTGGCGGACTACCGCGAAGCGCTGGAAAAAAAACCGGATCTGGAGCTTTTGCAACGGATTGAGCAAAGCCTGTCAGTCAGCCCGTTCTGGCTGGACGGGCACTGGTTAAGCGCCCGGACGGCGATGGCGCTGGGCAATACCGCCTGTGCCGAGGCTATCCGGGTTGCGGTCAAGGCCTATCTGGAACGGCTGCCCCAGTTGCCTGAACTTACCTTCAATGACGGAACCCCGTTTTTGTCCACGGAGGCTGAGGAGTGGCTCTGGAGCGCCCCGGCCAGTGGCGGAACCGGCAGTGCCGCCAATGCCTGGGAGCAGGCCTATGACAAGGCCAGGGAACTGGTCGCCCAGCGGGGCCTGGCGGAGGCAATGCAGCTTCTGGAAGACGGGTTGCAAGAGGCACGGGAACCGAGAGATCAGTTCTACTGGCGTCTCGCCAGTGCCCGGTTGCTGAAAGATGCCGGCTTCAAAGCACTGGCCGCGCAGCAGATTAAGGACCTGCAAGCGCAGGTCAACGGGCGGGCTCTTGAGGACTGGGAACCCGCCCTGATCAGGCAGCTTGAAAAGCTGGGCTGATTCCCGGAACACACCAAGGACTAACAGCAGGAATGGATACCATGTGGAGATACGCATTACTCATTGGCCGTCGGCTTCTGCCCTTCATACGCAGTGCTGGCCCGGTTGTACTGGTGCTGGGACTGATAGCGCTGGTGGTGGCCACCTGGTGGCTGGGGCCGAGCTGGGAGATCGATGGCGGATTCCCCCTGGCACCCTGGCAGACTCGGGCTCTGGTGACACTGGGCGTGGTGTTGGTCATGGCCATGATGTGGGGCCTGGCGCTGGCGCGCCGGCTTAGGAAAGTGAATGTCGCCAAGGCGGAAGAGCAGCGCGAGCAGGAAGACCCGATTCTTCCGCTGGAGCGCAAGCAGCAGCGACTGCTGGATCGCCAGCTGGCCGCCCTGAAAAGCAACCTGCCGGGTCGCAAGGGGCTGTACCGTTTGCCCTGGTATCTGGTGATGGGGCTTGAGGGCGCTGGTAAAACAAGTCTCATCCAGCGCTCTGGCCAGACCTACACCCTGACCAACGTGACCCGCAACCATCGTTCCGACCGGAATGCCTTCGGCTTTGACTGGTGGATCGGCGATGACGGTGTGCTGATCGATCCGGACGGCGAGCTGCTCAGCCAGAACCAGGGAGAAGGCTCTTCGGCCGATCTTCAGCACCGGCTCTGGACGCATTTTATCCAGTGGCTTGAGCGGAACCGGCCACAACGGCCGCTGAACGGCGTGGTATTGGCGGTGGATCTGGCCAGCCTGAGCATGGCCAACGCCGGACAGCGCCAGGCCCAGGCGATTCTTCTGCGCACCCGACTGCGCGAATTGATGGAACAGATTGGCTCGCGCCTGCCGGTGTATGTGTCGTTCACCAAAATGGACCTGCTCTATGGCTTCGGCCCGTTTGTGAGCACCCTGGGCAAACAGGAAAAAGAGCAGGCGCTGGGCTTTACCTTCGAGCTGGACGGAGGGCTGGACCACGACGATTGGCTGACCGAGTTTTCCGACAGCTTCGCCGGCCTCGTGACCAGACTGAGCGACCGCCTGCCCGATGTGCTGGCCAGCACCCGGGACGCCGAAGACCGTGCCGCGGCCTATTCGTTCACCCGCCAACTGGCTGGCCTGGGGCCGGTGCTGGAGCAGTTTCTAACCGACCTGCTCTCGGCCGACGCGTTCTCCACCCCGGCCCTGGTGCGGGGCACCTACTTCACCTCGGTGTATCAGGAGGGGGTGCCGGAAGATGCTTTCGTGACGGCCGCCGCTGCCAATTATGAGGTGGCAGCGCCGATCCAGCCGGCCCAGCGAGCCGGCCAGTCAGCCAGCCTGTTCACCCGGACGCTGTTTACCAGGGTTATCTATCCGGAAGCCGGCCTGGCCGGCGACAACCGCCGGGTAATCCGAAGCCGCCGGCGGCGGGCAGCGGTGGCGGCGATGATCGCCGTGTGCGCCGGGGCCGGCATGACCGCCGGATGGCAGCACTATTTCATCAAGAACGCGGAAGCGGCCACCGCCGTGGAAACCCGGGTCGAGAGCTTCCTCAACAATTGGCAGCCGGTGGGTTATGAGCCGGATGTGACCGGAAGTAACCTGCTGCAGCCACTGGACGAGCTGCGGGAGGCCACCCTGGCGTTTGGCAATCACCGCAAACAGTGGCCGCTGATCAGCGATATGGGGCTATACCAGGGCCATAAGGTCGGCCCGGAAGTGGAGGCGTCCTACCTTGACATGCTGGCCTATCAATACCTTCCGGCGCTGATGTTAGGCGTGATGGGCGAGATGGGCCAGGCCCCCGATGACGGCATGGCAAGGCTGGACCACCTGCGGGTGCTGAGGATGCTGTATGACGCCAGCGGCCGCCGTAGCGATATTGTCGAAAACTACATGCAGGCGTACTGGCAGCAAAGGTTCCCGGGCCAGAGTGACATGCAGCAGCGACTGATGGCGCACCTGGAATACGCCATGGCCCACACCGATCTGGCCCGGATGGCTGGTAATGGGGATGTCACGGCCGATTTGGCACTGGCGCCTTTCCGCAGCAGTGTGCAGTGGGCCCAGCACGAACTGGGGCGAATTCCGACGCCGGAGCGGGTTTACCGGGATCTGGAAACCGAGGCCGGGAGAGAATTCCAGGCACCGCTGGACATTGCCCGCGCCTCAGGGCCGGCCTTCAGTGCGGTTTTCACCCGGGTGGATGAGTTTGGTGAGCCGGTGCCGGAAGCACTGCCCACCGAACAGGACCCGTTGCGTGTTCCCGCACTCCTGACCCGCGAAGGCCTGGAGAAATGGTTCATGAAGGAGTCCGGCTCGGTAACCGAACTGGCACTGATTGATGCCTGGGTACTGGGGCGCCGGGAGGACGTCAATTTCAGTGAGGCGGATGAGGCGGAACTCCGGACCAGCCTGCAAACCCTGTATGCTGAGCACTATGCCGATGCGTGGCGCTCGGTACTCGCGGGAGTGGACATACACCGGTTTGAGGATCTCAATCATGGGGTCCGGTTGCTGGAAAGCCTCACCAGCGGGCATGAGCCACTGGCCCGGCTGCTGGAGCTGGTGCGCCGGAATACCCGGCTGATACCGGCGGCCGAGGGCGAAACTGCGGCGGCGAGGGAACTGCTTGAGCAGTCGCCCCACTTTCGCATGCTGCAGGAAATCGAGCGACAGTTCGCGGACCTGAACCAGCTCACCCGCAAACAGGGTGATCAGCCCAATGGCCTGGACCAGATTATGGTGGTTGTGGGTGAGCTGCACGAGTACATGCGCAACATCCAGGAGGCTCCGGACACGGGCAAGGCGGCCCTGAACGCCGCCCGGGCACGTATGGGGCTGCAGGGCGCAGATCCGATTTTCACCCTCAGGCGCATGGCCGATAACCAGCCCCAGCCCCTCAACCGGTTGCTTGACCGGCTGGCCTCCGAAAGCTGGCGTGTGGTGCTGGACCAGGCGGTTGCCCAACTCGAGCGGCAGTGGTACCGGGAGGTGTACCAGCCATTTCAGCAGAATCTGGCCCGGCATTACCCGTTTAACCCCGACGCCGGCCGGGACGTGGCGCTGCAGGACTTTGAGCGGTTCTTTGCCCCGGACGGCATTCTGGAGACGTTCTACAAAGAAAACCTGAAGCTGTTCCTGGAAGATCACCCGGAGCAGGTTGGCGATGCGCGCCGGGCGGGGCTGGTGCGCGGAGATGTTCTGGCGTCTCTGGAAAAGGCCGACAGGATTCGCCGGGCGTACTTTACCCGCAGTGGCACCCTGGACGTGGAGTTCGCCCTGGAGCCACTCAACCTGTCCGCCAACAAGCGCCGAAGCGTGGTGAATCTGGATGGCCAGCTGGTGGAATTCAGCCACGGACCGGGCCAGAGCATTCCCCTGGTGTGGCCCAACACCCTGAGGGATTCGGTGGAAAGCCGGGTCACCCTGGTGCCGGTGCAGGTGAACCGCTCGCCGCGCAGCATTTCCGAGACTGGCCCCTGGGCCCTGTTCAGGCTGCTGGACAAGGCCGATATCACGGGTGTCAGCAGCAGCGCCATTGACGTGCGCTTCCAGGTGGACGATGGCAGCATGCGCTATCGCCTGCATGCGGCCAGTAACACCAACCCGTTCACACAGGAGCTGCTGGCAGGGTACCGTTTACCCCGTAGCTTGTATTAGACTAGTCTGGCCTTGGTGCGAGCGGGATGTTTTCGCCAGGGCCGCGCCTTGTTTAGTGCGACTTCGTACAGGATCGTGCGAAGCCCCGATATTTTTCTTCTTCAGGGATCGAAGACATGCCCCAGGCAAGCGGACTGCAGTTCACCGCCACTATTGGCGATTTCCCCTCTGATCACTTCTCCGTTGTCGGCTTTGCGTTGACCGAACGGCTGTCTGAGCTGTTCCATGGTCGCCTGGAACTGGCCAGTACGGATCCGTCGGTGGCGGCGCCGGACATTCTGGAACAGCCGGTGGACCTCGTCGTCTGGCAGGACGGCACAGCTCTTCGCCGATTCACCGGTGTGGTCCGTGAATTCGCCCGGGGCGACACCGGCCACCGCCGCACCCGCTATGAGGTGGTCATCCAGCCGCCGCTCTGGCGCCTGGGCCTGATGCACAACAGCCGCATCTTCCAGACGCAACGCACCGACGCCATCGTGCGCACCCTGCTCGAAGAGCGGGGCATCATCGACACCACCTTTGACCTGAAACGCCCCCCGCAAGAACGGGAATACGGCGTCCAGCATCGGGAAAGCGATCTCGCGTTCATCGAACGCCTGGCCGCCGAGGAAGGCTGGCACTACCGCTACCAGCACGGAGCGGTGGAGGGCAGCGAACCCCCGGCCCTGGTGTTTGCCGACCACCACGGCGATGCCCCGACCCTGGACCCGGTCACCTGCAACACCAAGGCCGGCGGCAGCACCCGGCAGCCCTGTGTCTACCGTTTCCGCTACCAGGAACGGGTCAGCGTGGCCTCGGTGGCCCTCAAGGACTACACCTTCAAAAACCCCGCCTACGCCCTGATGCACCAACAGGCCGGGGCCGGACTGTCGCACCGGGAGGATTACCAGCACTACGATTACCCGGGCCGCTTCAAACAGGACGCCAGCGGCCAGCCCTTCACCGACACCCGGCTGGACGCCCTGCGCAACGACGCCAGCACCGCCACCGGCGAGAGCAACCGCCCGGACTTCATCCCCGGTGCCAAAGTCGCCCTGACCGACCACAGCAGCGACCCCCTCAACCGGGACTGGCTGCTCACCGCCATCACCCACACCGGCACCCAGCCCCAGGCGTTGGAAGAAGAAGGCGGCAGCGAGCCGACCACCTACCGCAACCACTTCAACGCCATCCCGGCGGACCGCACCTGGCGCCCCCGGTGCAATCACAAACCCGTGATGGACGGCCCGCAGATGGCCCTGGTGACCGGCCCGGAAGGCGAAGAGATCCACTGTGACGCCTTTGGCCGGGTGAAAGTCAGGTTCCCCTGGGACCGATACTCAAAGAACGACGAACACAGCAGCGCCTGGCTGAGAGTCAGCCAGGGCTGGGCTGGTGGCCAGTATGGCTTTACCGCCTTGCCCAGGATTGGCCATGAGGTCATCGTTAGCTTCCTGGACGGCGACCCGGACCAGCCGATCATCACCGGCCGCACCCATCACGCCACCAACACACCGCCCTATGCGCTGCCGGAACATAAAACCCGCACCACATTAAAAACCAAGACCCACAAGGGCGAGGGCAGCAACGAACTGCGGTTTGAGGACGAAGCGGATCAGGAGCAGATCTACGTGCACGCCCAGAAAGACCTGGACCTGCTCACCGAACACAACCGCACCGAGGTGATCCGGAACGACAGCCACCTGACGGTGGAAAACAACCGCTTCAGCCACACCAAAGGCAACAGCCACCACACCGTGGATGGCGAAAAGCGCGAACAAACCGGCAAGGACCACAGCTTTCACGTCTCGGGCACCTTGCACCTTAAGGCTGGCAACGCCTGGCTCAGCGAGTCCGGCACGGAATTACACATCAAGGCCGGTCAAAAGGTCGTGATTGAAGCGGGTGCGGGAATCACCCTCAAGGCTGGCGGCAGTTTTGTGAAAATTGATCCCAGTGGCGTGGCCATGGGTGGGGCGAGTATCAAGATGAATGCGGGTGGTGCGCCGGGTAAGGGGAGTGGGCAGAAGGTGCAGGTGCCGGAGCGGCCGGGGTTGGTTAATGGCGGCGTCTCTACACGGCCCGCTGCCCTCGCCACGATCGGCCAGAGAACTAATGCGCAACCGGATGCCCAGGTTCGTGCACTGCAGGAAGGCAAAGCCCTGACCTTAATTTGCGAGGCCGACAAGAACACATCGGGAGATGGGTCCGATGCTTGATGTTTTCAAAGCGCCTTCAAAAGCCAGCACGGAACTTCAGGACATGCATTTCAACTATGTCCTGCTGGATGGCAGCAAACGCGGAGAGGCGGAACGCTGGCTGTACGAGCTTGTCGACACACCGGACTATCGTAATCTGTTTGATGGTACTGAGTGGGCATCGCTTCGCGCCGTTTCACCCATAGTGGTGCGTACTGAACGGGGCAACCCGTTGCTTGAGCGGCTGTCTCTGGAGGGCAATTCGCTGGAGTGGGGCTACGCGATCGCCAGCGATGAACCTTTGGACGCGTTAGCTGATCACCTACGCCGGTTCATTACGGTACGCCATCCTTTGGGATACGACGTCATGTTGCGGTTCGCCGACCCTACCGTAGCACGGGTCCTGTTGGCTGCTTCCGGTGATGGCGGGGTGCCCGACTACGGGTCTCCTTTTGCTGCGGCAAAGCTACCGGACGCCTTATGGGATGGCTGGCATCTTCATACACGCCCGCATTGGTTGCCAGAGGTTGGCGTTGGAAGGCACACGGGGGGTAGAGCTTCATCTCGGCTGGATGAACTCACCCTCAACGCTTTAACGGACACGGACCGACGGGCAACGCTGGTCAAATTGATGCAGCACCTTGAGACCTATTTCCCGAGTAGAGTTGCGTCGAACGCAAGGCAGACTGTGATAAGGGACCTTCGGGCCATCATGGAGCGGGCGGTGGCCCATGGCTATGAATCGCTACAGGCCTTGCTTCACTGGTGTACCGTGTATGGGTATCAGGGAGCGTTGTCGCTGTGGGAAACGGCAGCCCCGAACGTTTATGACCTTCTTCATCGGTGGCCAGGAACGGCCGCTGAAGCTCAGGCGAGAGAAGCGGCGATGATCGCCATGTCCTCGGCGGAAACCCAAGTGCAAGGAGAGCCTATCCATGGGTAAGCAACTCACTAACCCCATAGTCGCCGCTGACCGCGCAAGCCTGGCAAGCACCACGGCTCAAGGCGCTTGCCCTTTGACCCGGACCGATATTCAGTTGATCCCGGTACGATACGCTTATGCCGATGAGGCGGCGGAACACCCCTCATTGGAGCCCCGGTTCAACCTCGAATTTCAGCCAATTGGCATCCGCCAGATACGGGATGGCTACCTGTACCTGTTCCATTCCGATGCGCCCGACATTCTGCATGAATACGAAGTCAAAGACGGCGGCGCGGTCAGCAAGCGTTTATGGCAAGGTAATGAAGCCGCCCAGGATCAGCGTACCGGAACCCCCGATACTCCGGCTATCGTGGTGCCTCGCCGTGGGCACGTCGATGCGTTTTTCTCGTCCACGCAGCTGACCGCGAAAAAGTGCAGCATGCTTATTCGCTGGGAGGATTATCGTCGCCAGGTGATGCAGCGGGTGAGCTTGTCTGGCTATTGCCCCATCAAGGGCAAGCCCCAGTTGTTGAGCAAGACAAGTCTGGAATCGCTGCTGACTCACCCGGCCGAGCAAGCCGTGCCCATGGATGGGAAAGCCCATCTACCCTCCTGGTATTGGGCACAAAACACATTGGATAAAGGTTCTGAGCCGTTCGCCCATCGATTGGCGGCCTATGATCTGGACCATGCGTATCTCGTAGTTGATGACCTTATGGGTCACATCGACGACCTGCTGGATGCCTGGGCCATCGTGGATACCAACCATAACGCATGGCTGGAGGCAGAGGACGCGAAATACTACCCGGCACGCTTCATCAGCGATCTGATTCGATTGGATGACGAGCGAGTAGCCGAGTTGGCCCGCGCGTTTTCGAAGCAGGTTGAAGATGACGATGCCAAGGACCTGTTTGAAAAGGTTGCCCGGGGAAGCCGGGTCCAACATGCCCAGTTGAAAGAGCTGATCGAAGATTTCCCGGAATATCAGCGTAGCGCCCGAAAAGTCGCCGGCCCCAGCACCTATAACTATATGCCGTCGGACCATGAGCGGGTCACCAGAATGCGGGACGGCAGTGACGCGCTGGCAACGGACTTGGGACTTTCGCAGCGCGAATTGCTCAGTATCGTCGAATCCATGTCCGACTATCAGTCCAACCTTGTTGACGGCTCCGATTTTAGTGGCGAGCAAGGTATTGCGGATCTGGTGAAACTCGACGAGATGAATGTCTATCTCGAACAGGCTCAGCATCAGCTATCGACATTCTCCGACGAAAAACGGCGGATTGTCACGGATATCCAGTCGTTGTTGGCTACGTTTTACCTGCATGGTCACCTGTATGACCGGGAAAGTGACAGCAGCTACATGGCGTTGTTGACCCTGGACAACGCCTTGATGACAGTACTGACGGAATGGGCGCAATCGTCAGGTGATTTCTCCTTTTTGAAGCGATTCTACTTTGAGGAAATCGGACACCAGCATTTGATCTCCCTGGACCTGAAGCCCGAGATCATCCCGGGCGCGCTAAAGGACCTAATCGACGGCTTGAAAGCCATTATGAATGCCAGGCAAGCGCCCGCGGCCTACAAGGAATGGGTTCAGCTGGTTGAACAGAGCGCCTATTTGCAATATCCGTCTCTTTCGGAGGGCGCTGCTGCACAACTCAGCCACCACCTGGCCCAGCTCAACATTACCGGTCGATTGGCGTTGTTTGAGTTGGTGCAAGCGGCGGATGCCGCCGATCTGCATGGCCGCCTGAAGCAAGTGTTTGAGCGGATGGACCCCGGGCTGCGGGCCCACATCTTCGAGAACCAGAGGCTGTACCAGATTGACCTGGAGATTGCCGATGCCGACAGCCTAACCAGGCATGAATCTCTTGTGAAGGAAATTGAACGGCTGGCCACGCTGCGTGAGGAGGTTCTGAACCAGGAAAGCCGCCTTCAGCAGCGGCACAGTGAGGCCACTACCCGAGACCGACGCCGATACAAACGAGAGTATGATGAACAGATCCGGGCCATCCGTGCTCAAAAGAACGAGCTGACGCATCAGCTCCGCGAACGAGGCTTTCAACTGATAGATACGTCCCCGCTTGAGGGGGAAAACCACAGCGGAGCCCTTCTGATCGGCGGGTTAACCCGAACCGCCTATGGCCGTGCGGTGCAATCAGAAGTCGATGAATTGAAACGCCTGAGAGACCGCGGTGGGCTCACACGGATGATGGATTATGGCCGGGGTATGATCCACGGACAGGACACTCTGGATTTGCCGAAACGCATTGGCGGCATGGGATTGGTGTCGTTTATGGGAATGGTTGGGGCTGTCGGTGCTTGGGATGCATTTAACAAGTGGGATAAAGATGGCAGCACAGAGGAACTGTTGACCTTTGCGAGCAGCGCTGCCGGAACGATTGGTGCGGCAGCTAGTATCTTGACTATCGTTGGCAGTGCCCGCCTGAACTATTACTACCTGGCCATTTCTCAGGCGGATGAGGTTTTGACACGGTTGGCTCGGATGAATGTGTGGGGTGGGACCGTTGCGGCTTGGGCTGGGTTTCTGTCAGCGGGTGCCGACTGGTTTAAGCAACTCGCTGTAATGGTTAGGTCTGGAAGCAATAACGGAACCCGGACAGGGGCTGGTGTCACTTTAGTCGGTGATAGCATGCTGGCTTATGGAAGTTGGAAAATGGCAAAAACAGGGACTGTTGGCCTGTTTCACCGATTGGTGGACGCACGGGGTGTTGTCTGGAAGCCGGAAAATGGCAAATTGCTTAGCTGGAAAGCGAGCAATGGGAAGATGCTGGACTTGGCCGGAGGTCTATTTCGGGGCCTGAACGCCTGGCTCTGGGTGGGTACGATTCTGGTCTGTATTGGCAACTGGGTACAAAGTTATTTCAAACGTACAGACGTGCAGCGATGGTGCGAACAAAGTATCTGGGGTAACGCTAACAATGGCTGGGAAGCCGATCAGCAACGCCACGAACTGGCTAAAGCCATTTATAAGCCCATTGCGTTGGTGAAGGCAGAACGGGCTGCGTTGAACGGACGCACCAGCTACTGCGCTTTTCGCCTGGAGTTGCCCGGACTGAGTTCACTGCAATCCGATAATATGGAATGGGCGATACTGAGGCAGGAGGGAACCGTCTGGGCCCCCGACCAGAATTATTGGAATCAAGCGATTACGGTTAAAAGTCTGGGGGCGGCCGGTGTTGCTTTGGAGTTGTACTTAACTGAAGTGGATCTGGAGACAGCTGACGGTTTTTATCTGGCCTTCCGTTACAAGGCGGTCAATTCTTCCAACTGGTTACCAGAAATGGATAAGGCATATCACTACAAACTCATTTTGCATGAGCCGGGCAATCTGCCGAGCGTTGGAGCTAATGAGAGGAAAGAGTGGCAGCCGGTAAAAGCACTGGACAGCCCGGACCATCGATTGAGTTCATTGATCACCACCTACCATGCCCTAGCAAAAGAACCTAAGACATCTTGAATATGACTACAGTCAATGAAAAAAATCCATCATCCAAGCCAAGCTGGGAGCCAGGGGCACGCCGGACGATCAGGGATAGTCGCATACTGGCCTTGAGTCCCGAGCCCATCATGACCGGAGAGCGGGCGGTCGACGTCAACGCCTGGATTCGGAGAAAAACTGACAGTTGGCTGGATTTGCAGGGCGGTAATATATTGTTTGGCGCCGAGTTTGCGTTGATGTTTTTGAGCCTCACTATTCTGGTGATGATGGGGGGGCTGGCTATGATGGTGGATTTCTATATCGGACATCGTAGATTAAATTGGGATCCGGTGCTTTTCTTGGGGGGTATGAATTTATTGATTACCGTTCCCTGGGGGCTGTACATGCATTTCCTGGGTAACAAAGCCGTTAAAGAGACACCACCAGTGAGGTTCAATCGACAGCGTCGAGAAGTGGCCATTCCGCGCTGGACGGAAGGAAAGGAGTTCAAACTGCCTTTTTGGAATGATAGTGCTGGCGGTGTCGCATACATAACTTATATTGGCACTATAGCCGCTGTAATTGTCCCTTTTACGTTGGAAGGCGAGACGGCGGAATATGTCCGATGGTTGGTAACTATATTTGCCACGGCATTAGCGGTCGAAACTTTGGTTTTGGGCGCCTACCTTTATATAGCCCTCCGCCTAAAGAAAAAACGCGACCCGAAACTCGTCTACGAAATCTACCCCTGGGAAAAACTGGTCGCCTACATCGAAACCCGTCAGGACATCGGCCCCGGCCTGATGGCCACACATACGGTACTCACCCTGGCAATTCCGAAGCCAGACGACCCGGAATCGGCCCTGGCCGCTGCAAGCATCAACGTCGGGCATGAAACGGCCGGCCTGGCCCAATGGGAGTGTATTCGCCAGTTCATGGAGAACGGCCCCGAGGCCTGTCCGGACCCGAAAGAAGATGAAACCCTGGCCCACTACAAAGCCAAATGCCGCCAGGCCCGCAAAGAGATGTCCGTCTTGCCCTGGCTGGGCAAGAAAGTGGGGGACTGGTTCTTCCAGCGATACCTGGCCCACATCATCACCGAACGCCGCATCAAGACCCTCGCCCTGAAAAGCCTGCCAGACGACTTGAACGCCTGGTCCGCGCCCTTGCCCAAGGAGCAGTGGGCCAAGCCATCCGAGGCACTTCAGGGCCTGAATCAACAACTCACCTTCGCTTATGAGCGGGGCCTGAAGTTTACCCAGATGGGACCTGTTTCCGAATGGCAAGCGGGTCGTGAGGAAAAACGACAACAAAAGCGGGGGAGAGGTCGATTCCGGGCTTGAGTGCCTGGGGCAATGACGCCAAGGGTTGGGATACGAATCAGCAGCGCCATGAACTGGCCAAGGTCATTTACCAACCCACTCTGTCAGTGAAGGCAGAACAATCCGCGTTGGATGGGCGCACAAGTTATTGCGCCTTCCGCCTGGAATTGCCCGGGCTGAGTTCGCTGGAAGTAGATAACATGGAATGGGCAATTCTGCGGCAGGAAGGGACGGCCTGGGATCCTGATCACGACTACTGGAATCAGGCCTTTACTACCACGAACATGGGCGCGGCGGGTGTTGCCTTGGAGCTGTCCCTGACCGGAGCCGACCTGGATACGGCCGGTGGGTTCTATTTGGCCTTCCGTTACAAGGCAGCCAATTCCCCCAACTGGTTACCAGAGACAGACAAGGCGTACCACTACAGGCTGACCTTGCACGAGCAGGGTAATGTGCCGATGGTCGGAGCCAACGAAACGAAGCAATGGCAAGCCGTAACACCACTGGAAGCACCGGACACTCGATTGACCGCGTTGATTATCAAATATCATACGCTTATAAGTGACCCCACTAAGTCGTGACTATGACCAAAGACAACGAGAATCCGTCATCAACACAGACATCGCGTGAATCCGATTGGGAAGCCGGAGTGCGCCGCACGACAAAAGATGGTCGGTTACTGGCCCTGAGTCCGAAACCGGTAACGACAGGAGCGCGGGCGGTGGACGTGAATTCCTGGATTCGACGAAAAACCGAAGGGTGGCTGGATTTACAGCATGGTAACCTTTTGTTTGGGGCCGAATTTGCGTTGATGTTTTTGAGTCTCACCGTTCTCGTGATGATGGGTGGGCTCGCTATGACAGTGGACTATTATCTTGGGCACAATGAATTCACTTGGATACCATTGCTCGGTTTGGGGGGGATGAATTTGTTGATTACGGTCCCGTGGGGACTGTACATGCATTTCCTGGGCAACAAGGCGGTGAAGGAAACGCCTCCGGTGAGACTGAACCGACAGCGCCGGGAAGTGGCTTTGCCGCGCTGGACGGAAGGCAAGGAGTTCAAACTGCCGCTGTGGAATGACACAGTTGCTGGGTTTACGTACATTGGGGTGTTGTTCACCATAGGATGGGCTCTGACCCCGTTTATGAATGAATACTCGTCCACTGAGTACAGAAATTCATTGGTTTTGGAAGGGTTGGTGTTACTGGGCATAGAGCTTTTGGTCATCGGCACCTATCTATGTTTTGCCCTCCGCCTAAAGAAAAAATACGACCCCAAACTCGTCTACGAAATCTACCCCTGGGAAAAACTGGTCGCCTACATCGAAACCCGTCAGGACATCGGCCCCGGCCTGATGGCCACACATACGGTACTCACCCTGGCAATTCCGAAGCCAGACGACCCGGAATCGGCCCTGGCCGCTGCAAGCATCAACGTCGGGCATGAAACGGCCGGCCTGGCCCAATGGGAGTGTATTCGCCAGTTCATGGAGAACGGCCCCGAGGCCTGTCCGGACCCGAAAGAAGATGAAACCCTGGCCCACTACAAAGCCAAATGCCGCCAGGCCCGCAAAGAGATGTCCGTCTTGCCCTGGCTGGGCAAGAAAGTGGGGGACTGGTTCTTCCAGCGATACCTGGCCCACATCATCACCGAACGCCGCATCAAGACCCTCGCCCTGAAAAGCCTGCCAGACGACTTGAACGCCTGGTCCGCGCCCTTGCCCAAGGAGCAGTGGGCCAAGCCATCCGAGGCACTTCAGGGCCTGAATCAACAACTCACCTTCGCTTATGAGCGGGGCCTGAAGTTTACCCAGATGGGACCTGTTTCCGAATGGCAAGCGGGTCGTGAGGAAAAACGACAACAAAAGCGGGGGAGAGGTCGATTCCGGGCTTGAGTGCCTGGGGCGCCGTCTTCTGTCTCGTTCTCTGGAGGAGCCGAAGTGAGTAGAACATTGAAAAGGAGTTCTGCGTGAGATCAATCCTGCTGCTAATGTCGGTCTGTCTAATTCCTCTCTCGGCATCCGCCGGCGTCTACAAATGGGTGGATGCCAATGGCCAGACCCACTTTGGCGATCGACCGCCCGCGCAGGCGGCCTCCAGTGAAGTGACAGTTGATGCCAAGCCGGCAGAGGTGGATGCAACGGCGCGTCAACGCCACCAGAAAATGACCGAATTCGTGGAGCAGCAACAGGCGGAACGCCAAGCCCCACTTCATCAAAGTGCTGCAGCGGGAACAGATCGGCTCGTGGAAGGAGCGCCAGGATCTGGAGCCTGAACTGAACACCTGGATTCGCCAGTACGTGGCCGACCAGGAAAACCCGCCGGCGGAAGTTCGCAGCCGTCGCCCCCTCCGTGCGGCCCAGGTGACCGTTTCCGACGTGGACGGTGATCCGGGCTGGTACTAGGTGTCCTTGGCCGTGCGTCCGCACTTCAAGTACATGGGTGCCAACTTCGAACCGCACTGGTTGGCCGGCTGGGAAAGGACTGATCCGTGTTCCCGCACCCGCCAGCGACGGATCGCAGGCCGGAACCGGCCGGTCAGAGCATGGGAGAGGTCACCCATGTGGTCGAGTCCATCAAGCGCCACCTGTTGCGCCTGCTGGACTTCAACGACGCCACCCTGGGGACCCACGATCTGAGCGTTCAGACCCGCGGCGCGATCCGGCAGTGCATTGAAAAGTTCGAACCCAGGGTGAGGCGGGTGGATGTGGTCAATCTGCCCCAGGGGCCCGACCCGCTGCAGCTGCGGTTTCAGGTGACGGTCTATCTGCGAGTGGGTTCGGAAGACGACAAGACACCATTGATTTGTTATTGGACGACAAGCGCTACTACAGAGTGATGTAGATAGTTTGCAAGCAAGGATGAGAGCAGGGGGCGGGAGGCGCTCCCGTCCTCTGCTCGGAGCCAGACTGGGTGCAGCAGTTATGAAGTTGAATCGATTCTACAGGGACGAATTAAGTTTTCTGCGGCTCCAGAGCCGGGAATTCGCGGATGCTCACCCGCTTCCTGTCCGAGCAGAGCACCGACACGGATGTGGAACGACTTCTGGAAGGCTTCGCCTTCCTGACCGACAAGCTGCGGGAAAAGGTGGAAGACGAATTCCCGGAGATCACCCACTCACTGCTGAATATGCTATGGCCGAACTACCTGAGGCCGGTCCCGATCTGCACCATCATGCGCTTCCATGGTTACGAAGTTAACGCCATGGATGAGAGGGATCTTGCACGCATCAACACGGTGGTCCGAGTCGAGAACAATCTTGTTGCAATGCTGGACAGCGCCTCATTGATTATCACAATGCGTCCAGTACGTATCACCCGGACGCCAACACGCCGGGGGCTCAGAACGGCTCGGGAGATTCTGGCAGAGGCACCCGAGGCGCTGATCGAACAGCCTCTGACCAACGGTAAGGCCTTATACATAGCCATGCCGCCCAGCCAAACCTTTGAGACCTTCTTCGGGCAAGAAGCCGTGACAACCCATGAATTACTGATCAGGGCTCAATGGTGGGCCTCTGTTGCGATTGACGGCATCGGTGAGACTCTCGTGGTCCCTGCGCCAGAACTTCATGATCGCACGGCCTTTAATCGGGATACCCACGGCGAGCCGGACTTCACTGAAACCGGCCAATTGTTCTGGGCGAATGAGCGAAGTCATAGACCGGATGAGACGATATGAACGCCACTTTAAAAGATGCGGGCTGCGCCTCGACAGCCTACCGAAGCAACCGCAAAACACACGAACCAGCAGAAGATCATCAGCAGAGTGCTGTTTTCCGTAAAAGCTGGACTATGGGAAAACCGTTATCTAAAGGTAAGCTATCCGGCGTTTATCCGACCCATTTTCTGGAAACCTGGGGACCCAAAGAGGTCCGGGAGGATGAAGAGAATCTTCGTCGATTTAGGGCCGAGGCAGAAGCCGGAGGCGAGTCGTTCAATCCAGTGGGCTGGATTGATGCGGAGAGTATCCGTTACGCCACCCTGCCCAAGGTAAGTTGGGCATTACTTTGGATGCAGCACGGTGGACGTATTCTGTTCACCTGGTTATTGCCGGTTTGGGGACTGGCGATGGCGTTCCTTTGGACTCAGGAGCATGATCACGTGACTTTCCATGAGTTCTTCTGGGACGGCATTTTCCCCTTCCTTGCCTATTTCTTCCTCCCCATGCTCATGTGCTGGGGCATCGGCGGTTTCCTCGAGAAGAAATACCCCAAGGTGGTTTACCAGGAGCCCAAAGGCCCCCTTTGGGAGCTCAATCGCCGCACCGGCATGGTGACCCTGTTCAAGGATCCGGAGAAGGAAGGCCAGTCCGGTGAAGTCCGCGGTCAGGCCCCGTTTCATGAATGGGACGGATACCTGCTCAGCCTGCCGGATCATCAGGGGAACATCTGGTACCGATTGGTACTTGTCCATAAAACCCGAGAGTGGGCGTTGCCCATGAACCAGTTGTTGGCCGTAACGACTAACCGTGCAGATGTGCTCGCCTACTGGGATCTGGTCCGGCAGTACATGGATGTGTCCAAGCCGTTGCCGGACATTCCCCTGTTTGAGGCATGGCGCCACCTGGACCCTACGACCCGAGCCTATGATGAGAAAAACGGTCGAGACCCACATTACTGGCGCAACATGAGCGAGGAAGAATACGAGGCTTACAAGCGCCGGAACTGGACCGATCTAAACAATAGTTCGTTCTAGATAACTGGACGATCCCTGAAAACCCGGTCCTGAGGCACCTGCAGAGGGAGTATGAGCGCGTTGAAATCCGTCACAGGGTAAAAGTCTTTCACTGACATTCACGTTTGATGTCTGGCAACGAGACGCAGAGGAATAGGAGGCGCAGGAAGTGACCCATACGATGGAGGGCCTGGACGTTGAGTGGCAGCAATAATCAGCGAGATTCGATGAGCAACTACCAAGACACGGCGTTTCAGTCAGATAATATTCCGAAACAACCGGTTCTTGAAAACCCGGGTAGCTTCGCAAAATCACTGGAAGGAAGCGATCTGATTGAGAGGTTGCCTTGGGGACGCTATAGCAATTTTAATATTCATGTGCGCCCAAAATATGTGGAACCCCATCAATCCCGAAAGCAGAATGGCAGTCGGTTACCGGAAGGGCGCGCTTGGACGCACAAGCAGAAACCTAAAGATCTAATTAAAACTCGTTGGCAGCTTCTTTTAATGGTTGCCGGGGCCTTTGCAGATTATTCAATTTTCGGCTTTTTTTTCGTATGTAATTTTCTCGCAGCAATAATTGTTGGGGTTTTAGATGGTTGGACTGCATTCACGCCATTTTTTGAAATAGCTGCCTGGATGATTGGCCTCCACCTCTTATTCCGCTACCCCTTCACCTGGTTCCTGGAGCGTAACCCCGACTTCATCGTCAAAGACCTGGGCTGCGGCTTCTTCCGTCCCACGGGAATGGTCAAATTCCGCACCTGGCGGGAGGAAACCTTTGAGGCGCCGTTTATCGAGTTCGACCCCTACATCTCCTACCACGTTCAGCCCAAAGGTCCTGTGAGCTACAAGCTACAGCTTCGCCACTGCTACAGCGGCTGGCAAACGGCTGTTGCCGAAGTGCACAGCACACAGAAAGTGGAACTCTACGCCCACTGGGACGAACTTCAGCGCTATATGGACGTCAGCCAGCCCCTGCCGGATATCCCGGCCCTGGAACCCTACCGCCATCTGGATCCCACCACCGCGGAGTACGACGCGGCGGGCAAACGCCAACGGCCTGCCGATTATTGGGCCACGCTGGATCTTGAATGGTGGGAGCAAGAGGGCTATCACGCCCATATGGAAAAAATCCGGAATTTCCCCTGGCATACGCTGGAAGACCAGATGCAGTACAGCGTGCCGAATCTGAACGAGGCGGCGATGGCGTAGGCCTCAAACTATTTCAGCCAACCAAATGCACCGGGGGCTGACCCAAGGATGTAAAACAGCCAACTGTTCTGAGCCGATGAACAGACTCATAAAGCAGGGGAAACCACATGACGGCCACTCTGGAGAACGCCGGCTACGCCTCTACAGCCTACCGTAGCAACCGCAAGACCCCGGAACCTGCCGATAGCCCTCAGCAGAGCGCGCTGTTCCGCAAAAGCTGGACCATGGGGCAGCCGCTGCCAAAGGGGAAATTATCCGGGCTCGTTCCACCCGGGTTTTTGGAAACCTGGCACCCCCAGCGGTTGCGGCAGTATGAAGAAATTGAAGAGCGCAAAGGCATTACCGAGCTCGAAGAGCGGCACACCTACCATGGTCGACTGGATGAGGAATGCCTGCGCTACGCCACCTTGCCCAGGGTCAGTTGGGCCCTGCTTTGGATGCAGCACGGAGGGCGCTTACTGTTTACGTGGCTGCTACCGCTCTTCGCAGTCGCCATGGCAATCCTTTGGTTCCAGGTCAGAGAAAACGAGACTTTTAAGTCGTTCTTCTGGGACGGCATTTTCCCCTTCCTTGCCTACTTCTTCCTCCCCATGCTCCTGTGCTGGGGCATCGGCCGTTTCCTGGAGAAGAAATACCCAAAAGTCGTCTATCAGGAGCCCAAGGGCCCGCTGTGGGAGCTCAACCGCCGCACGGGCATGGTGACCCTGTTCAAGGATCCGGAGAAGGAAGGCCAGTCCGGCGAAATCCGCGGCCAGGCCCCATTTCATGAATGGGACGGTTACCTGCTCAGCCTGCCCGACCACCAGGGTAATATCTGGTATCGGCTGGTGCTTGTTCACAAGACCCAGGAGTGGGCCTTGCCAATGAACCAATTGCTAGCCGCCACCACCAACCGTGCGGACGTGTTCGCATACTGGGACCTGGTCCGACAGTACATGGATGTGACCAAGCCACTGCCAGACATTCCCTTATTCGAGGCCTGGCGGTACCTGGATCCGACTACCCGCGCCCACGATGAGAAAATCGGCCGGGTCCCGCACTACTGGCGCAACATGAGCGAAGAAGACTACGAGTCCTACAAACGCCGCAACCGGACAGATTTGGTGAGCCGCTCATTTTAAGCAAAGGAACTGCTATGCCCATGCCCCCTCGATTCTTCCTGTCGGCGCCTCTGCTGGTGCTGGCTGTTTGAGAATAGCCCATTAGAAACCTTCGCAGATGCAGGGCCAATCGTCATTGATACGGTGGCTGACGGTGCTTTCTGTCGACATGCCCTGACACAATGGGCTGAGAAGGGGCTGTTGTTTCTGTTTACCGAAAGTGACGTTGATAAAGCCGTTGCCGGTTTGCGCGGCATGCTGTCGGTTGACCTGGAAACGTCTGGCCCGTGTCTGCTCAGACCTTATGACACGCGATTTCTTCAGGTGTTATCAGCCTGTCAACCCGAGCAAATGGCGGAATTGGCCACTGCCGACAGTACATGGATATGGTCTGTCGATCTCTTGAGTCATGTGCAGTGGTCAGGATTTCAGGCATCAGGCGCGGCTCAACAGACCAAAACCCAAAAGGGGCGTGACTTTGAACGCCTGCTGAGCTGGGTAGCTGGCTGGCCTGCCTGCTTGTCCTATGTAGCCGGGGATCGGCATGCAGATGCCACGACGCTCACTCGCTTTATCGTCAGTCAATGGCATTCAGGGTTGGCCTGGGATGATCAATCAGTGGAGCTTGAGACGCAATGGACAGCGTTTGGCGAATTTTCATGAAAAGGATTTCAAAGCATGTCAGCGGTTAAAGCACCTTCCTGCGCCCCTTCAAAGACATTCTGGCTGGAACTGACGGGTCAGCAGTCACTTGCCGGTCATGAATACGTTCTGAGCGAAATCGGCGACGACGGCAATGAAGTTGTCACGCCCATTGAGACTTGTGAGAAACACAATGGTCGTAATGGACCGATACTCGCGGGCCATGTTGAACATCCAAAAAAACGCTCGCTGATCCTGCAGCTAAAGGGGGACGAGACAATAAACGTCCCTATTATCCACCAAGAGTCTATTGGTCCATACGCCCTTAAAGCCCCTCAGCGACAGTATCAGGATAGCCTCATGGTGTCGGTTCATCCGACGCTTTTCTGCGATGCGGGAGAATTGACGCATCCGCGACCCATGAGTGGCTATGAGGAAGCCCTCGGCGCACCGCTCCGAACCGGCTGGATCTACGTGTTTTTCAGGGGGCGCCTCTGGCGGGAGCTCTCGGTTGTGACAAGTGAGGATGCGGCGCCGGTTCTGCGCGATACTCCTCTCGCGCAAGCTCGCACAGCATCACTCGAAGCGGCCAATGATCGCAAAGCAACTGGTCCCGAGTTAGACGTTATCCAAGTACCTGCTCGCCTGAATGGTGCGGATGTCTATAGCGATGTTTATCTCGCGTTCAGCGAAACGCAGTGGTCGTGGGAGTACATCAGCGCGCTTGAGCAGGACAGCGGTCTCATAACAACGCGCTGCCGATCCGCCAGAGCGATCCGGGCCTTTCTTGAGGGGCAGCCGAGCCTGGATGGCGACTGGAAACGTCTTGACGAAATGCCGGCCATGCGAGCCCGTGACAGCGCGATAGAAAGCGATTTTACCTTCCCGGGGCAATGGTTACACGACGTCGATGGCGCAAAGTCGCAGCAGGCGCAAGACGCGCTAATTGCGCAGCGTGATGCCATCGAAGCGGATGAGCATGTGGTGGACGCAGACTACTTCGTTGAAACGCCGTCGCTTTATCCGCGCTGGCGCCAACTTCATCTGCAAAACGAGCCATTACCGACAATCCAGGCTGGCACCGATGTCTTCAGCGCGCTTCGGGGCCGGCAGCTGGTCACATTGCACTTGAGAGATTCACTGCAGTCCGCGCGCCACCTGGCCCAGCAAATGAACGCTGCACTGGCGCTCATGCTGGCGCTGGTGGATAACGTAAAGAAACGTCCGTTTGGTGTCACTGCTGAGTTGTTCCATAACAACTTTCGCCGTGAAACCCTACCCGATGGTTCAGCCAATCCTCTATATATCGATGGGGGCTGGTTTGATAACCGAATCGACGACAGTGAAGACGGTCGACTCCAGCGCACACTTTATGATGTGGAAAGAGCGGCTCTACGGGGCTTTCTCACAGAAGCTCAAGCGGCACTCGTGCGCTTGCTGAACGACGAGCGTCCACAAAACCTGACAGCCACGTTGCGGGATCTGTTCGCGCTGGAATCGGGCAATGCGGCCGCGGGCTATGTCCAGGCCGGGCCGTTGCTGCAGGTGCTCTCCTTGCCAGCGCACCGCGCCGACCCATTGATACTGCCGCAGGAATCTGACGCTAACGGTAATGGGGAGGCTGCCAAACTGGCCTTGAAGATTGCCACAGGCGAGCATCCTTTGGGTGTCATGCTGTTGCCGTTCCAAAGCAGCGCGGCCGAATGCCAGGTGGGTGATGCAACTCTGCTCAATCTGAAATTCCTGGTCGAAGCACTGGAAGACCGCAGCCAGGACATGCGAGTGCTGGAGCCCAATGTCCTGCGCAGCATGGCGGATCACCAGGAGCAAACCAGGGGGCCAGATGGACAGGCGATAGCGGGATTCGTTGGTCGCGGGGCTTCGGCTTTCTCCAGTGTTGCCGGTGAAATTTCCCAGTGGTGGCTCACTCAGGTTCAGACTGAACTGACTCAGCGGGGGGCAGCATTCACGGCTGACATCAATCGAATCAAGAGTGCCTTTGAAGGATTTGCCGAAGCCGCCATCCCTGGCAGAACCGCCTTGCAGCTGGAAGGGGCGGACGAAGGGCGTACCTACATTGTTCTGGAGGTGCTGGACGAACAGGGCAATACGCTGACCTCTGGGGCTGTGGTAGCGGCCAGTCTGAAGGTGGGTGATGCTGACGCATTTGACGGGGTGGTTAAGCAGCAACCTGTTAAGCGGTTTATGCATCAGGTTACGGCGCATCCGGGCGGATTGCCGGGTGTGTTAGTGGTTTTTGATATTTGGAATTTGCAGAGCGCAATTAATGCCAATGCCGGAACCGGACGGTATTTAGCTGGAGCGGTCAGCGCACTTGCAGACTTAGGTTTAAGTTCGGCTCACGTTGTCTCGTTGATACCGACGCGATCCAAGTGGCTTGCCCCAGCAGTTGAGAACTTGAAGCAAGAAGCCAGGTGGTTTTCGGCAATGACAAACAAAGTCAATGTTGCAGATGAAATGGCGGAAGAGATTGTTCGAAACAAACTACAAGCAGCAGGTTGGGTAGCGGGTATGTTTACTACCGCCATTATGATTAGCGACGCAGTTGTTTTGTTTGCCAATGGTCGATGGGGCAGCGGCTCGGCACAACTGATAAAGGCTGGCGGAGTGGCTACTATGGTCAATGCTGATATCATCGCCGCTCGTCTACTTACCCCGGTTGGTCGTCGAGCGGTTGAACGCACATCCGTTCAAGCTGCACAGGCAGCCATCGGACGACTGATGCCTTCCGCTGCTCGATGGGCGGGAACCGTCGCATCGGGTTATGTCACTGCACTGGGCTTTGCGATTTACGTAGTAGGTGAGATTGCTTACTACCGGATGAGGGACGATGCAGTCAGCGAATGGCTTCGCGCGGGACCATTTTCCGGTGTCCCTGATGAGCAGACTGACGAGTTGGCCTCGGAATCTGACGCTTACATTGCTTTGATAAAAGCGATGACGCCGGTATCACTCAAACGCATTCCAGAGAGTGTCATGGTGGAATGGCTCCAGGCGCGAAAATTGACGGCCTGGGAAAACGAAGCAGAGGCCGTTCTATCATTCGCCAGCCCAGCACTGGCTATCACCGGCAAGCCCGCCGACATAGAACTGGTGCTATCGTACGAACAGGAACACTATCGCATACTCGGTCCGAACCCGGCCGGAGTTTGGCAGACAGGGACCATTGCCAGAAAATCGGGAATCATCCGTCAGGGCATTGAAAACAACTTTGACGAGCAGAGTCAGTCAATCAACTTCATGATCGGCAAGTCGCAGTTATCAGACTTTGTGCCGCAATCGGACTATGAGCGTGTGGAAACCCGTTACCGGGTGAAAAGCCTTTCGCTGACCTTTACGGTTGACGTATGGCAACGAGACGCAGAGGAATACGAAGCGCAGGAAGTGACTCATACGATGGAGGATCTGGACGTTGAGTGGCAGCGATAGTCAGTCGGAGTCGATGAGCGAATATCAAGACACGGCGTTTCATGCCGATAATATTCCGAAACAACCCGTTCTTGAGAACCCGGGTAGCTTCGCAAAATCACTGGAAGGAAGCGATCTGATTGAGAGATTGCCTTGGGGTCGCTATAGCAATTTAAATATTCATGTGCGCCCAAAATATGTGGAACCCCATCAATCCCGAAAGCAGAATGGCCGTCGGTTGCCGGAGGGGCGAGCCTGGACACACAAGCAGAAACCCAAAGATTTAATCAAGACTCGTTGGCAGTTATTGCTGATGCTGGCCGGGTCGTTTGCTGATTATTCTTTATTCAAATGGATGTTAATTGTTTTAGTCGCAGGGATATCAATAACCGCTTTTAAATTTGGCACTGAAGGGATTTTCGTTGGCCTTCATTGGTTGTTCTGGCTTGTGGGTTTACACCTCTTCTTTCGCTACCCCTTCACCTGGTTCCTAGAGCGAAACCCCGATTTCATCGTCAAAGACCTGGGCTGCGGCTTCTTCCGTCCCACGGGAATGGTCAAATTCCGCACCTGGCGGGAGGAAACCTTTGAGGCGCCGTTTATCGAGTTTGACCCCTACATTTCCTACCACGTTCAGCCCAAAGGTCCTGTGAGCTACAAGCTACAGCTTCGCCACCGCTACAGCGGCTGGCAAACGGCTGTTGCCGAAGTGCACAGCACACAGAAAGTGGAACTCTACGCCCACTGGGACGAACTTCAGCGCTATATGGACGTCAGCCAGCCGTTGCCGGATATCCCGGCGCTCGAACCCTACCGCCAGCTGGACCCCACCACTTCCGAGTATGACGCGGCGGGCAAACGCCAACGCCCTGCCGATTACTGGGCCACGCTGGATCTGGAGTGGTGGGAGAAAGAGGGCTACCCCGCCCATATGGAAAAAATCCGGAATTTCCCATGGCACACGCTGGAGGACCAGATGCAGTACAGCGTGCCGAATTTGAACGAGGCAGCGATGGCGTAGGCCTCGATGATCCTGGCTGACTGGCTGTTCAAAAGGGCAGAGGGTCTGCCTCTGTGAAAGGCGCCAGGGAACTAACAGAATGAAAAGGAGTTCTTTGTGCAAGCATCCATGGTTTTGATATTCCTCTGCTTTATCCCCTTTTACGCAAACGCCGGTGTCTACAAATGGGTCGATGCCAACGGCCAGACCCATTTCGGCGATCGTCCACCGGCTAAAGCCGCATCAAGTGAAGTCGCGGTGAAGGCCGCTCCGGCCAGCGTGGATGCAGTTGCCCGGGAGCGGCACCTGAAAATGACCGAGTTTCTGGAGCAACTGCAAGAGGAACGTAAAGCCCGACAAGCCGCTGATACCCAGGTAGAGGAGAGGGCCGCGAAGCGAGCCGAGGTTTGCAGAAAACTTCAGGCGCGCCTGAAGTTTCTGGCCAGCGTTTCAACCTTTTATAACCTCAATGATCAGGGCGAGCGGGTTTTCGTGAATGAGGCGGAGAATGCTCGAATTCGTGCGGATTTCCGGCAGAAGGTGAAGCGCACCTGCGGAAACGAATAACGCTCTGTCGATGATTAAGGCTGGAACGGAATCTCTGGTCTCCGTACAACAAAACAACTGAGAGCAAAGGAATTGCCATGACTTTTCGATTGCTCAGCACCGCTCTGCCGGTGCTGGTTTCCCTTCTGTTTTCCGCGGTGGCCGCAGCAAAGCCGCCCGAGCTGACACTGGCCAAGGTGTACCAGAAGGGCATGCCGCTGGAAGGCTACTGGGTCAGCGAAAAGTTTGACGGGGTACGAGCATACTGGACGGGTAACCGATTGATCTCTCGCGGTGGCCATGAATACCGGGCCCCGGCGTGGTTCACCAGGGGCTTTCCGGAGCATCCGCTGGACGGCGAACTATGGATGGGGCGGGGCCGGTTTGCGGAGTTATCCGGGGCAGTTCGCAAGCTCGTTCCGGTTGATCAGGAGTGGCGTAAAATCCGGTTTATGGTGTTTGATTTCCCTGTCAGCGGTATGCCCTTTGACCAGCGCTTACTGCGTCTTCAGGCAACGGTTGCCAGGGTCGGCTCACCGTTTCTGGCGGTTGTCCGGCAACAACGGGCGACCACCCATGAGGCGTTGATGGCGCGCCTGGACGCGATCGTGCGGGCGGGTGCGGAGGGCTTGATGCTGCGACGCGGCAGCAGCGTCTATCATGCCGGCCGCTCCGATGATCTGCTGAAGGTCAAGCACTACCGCGATGCCGAAGCGGTGGTGATCCGGCAGTTGCCGGGCGAGGGCAAATACGAGGGGATGATGGGGTCGCTGTTGGTGGAACTGGAAAACGGCCGTCGCTTCCGGATCGGTTCCGGGTTCAGCGATGCCGAGAGAGCGTCTCCGCCGGAGATCGGGGCCGTCATTACGTTCAAGTATTATGGCCATACCGCCACGGGATTGCCGCGATTTGCCAGCTTTCTGCGCGTGCGGGACGATGAGCCGCCACGCTGAACCGGCGAATCAACACGGGCGGTTGACGGGGGTCAACATTCGGGCAGCCGCCGGGGTTCAGGGCATGAACATTCGGTGAATAAATCGTATTCCGGTTTTAACCCCCCTGATGCGTGTCTCGGGTTAGGGTGAGTTCAGGCAATCGCGAAGCTTGGCTGGCGATTGTGCAAGGTATGAACGGACACCTAACCGACGAAGAGGAACGCGTTATGAACCACAAAGCTGGAATTGCCTGTGCCACAGTTCTTACGGCTACCGCCCTGGCAGCGCCTGCAGCCTGGGCCCAGGGCGCGGTTGATCGTGATCAGTCCGGCCCGTACATCAGCGGCAGCTACGGTGGCTACAAGGCTCACGGCGGCGAATTCGAGGATGAAAATGATCTGTTCGGGGCGGCTCTTGGCTACCAGTTCAATCCGTTCTTTGCGGCGGAAGCGGAGTACATCGATTTCGGGAATTTCGGTGACGATAACGTGGAAGGACAGCTCAAGGGGATTGGCGTGGGTGCCATTGGCCGGCTGCCATTGACGGACAGTTTCGGGGTCTACGGTAAAGTCGGTGTACTCGCCTCGGCTTTTGATGTAGATGCCTTCAACGAGAGCGAAACCTACGATGAGGTGACGCCGTTTGTAGGCGCTGGCGTGGATTTCCGGGTAACGCCGAAACTGACCGCGTTCGCGGAGTACAATCGCTACAGCGTCGACGTTGAGGAGGAAGATTTTAACGGTCAGGTAACCAACAGCGGGCCGGAATTCGATACCGGCCGTGTCGGTCTGAAGTACCAGTTCTGATGCAGGCAGGGCGCGGCCTCAGGCTGCGCCTCTTGCCACCTATTGCACGTTTTCCAGCTCGCCAAACCGGTCGGCGAACAGCGCGGACGAGAGATAGCGCTCTGCCGAATCCGGCAGCACCACAACGATGTTCTTGCCCTGGTGTTCGGGTTGTTTGCTCACCCGGACTGCGGCGACCACAGCCGCCCCGCAGGAAATGCCACAGAGAATGCCTTCCTCCTGCATCAGCCGGTGGGCCATGGTCATGGCCTCCTCGTTCGTTACCGCTTCCACCTGGTCCACAAGGTCCAGATCCAGGTTCTTGGGCACGAAGCCCGCGCCGATACCCTGAATCTTGTGGGGTGCCGGTTTGGGCTCCTCCCCGTTCATTACCTGGGTGATGATCGGCGAATCGGTTGGCTCGACGGCGACGGTGGTAATGTCCTTGCCCCGGGTGCCCTTGATGTATCGGGAGACGCCGGTCAGCGTGCCGCCGGTGCCGACACCGGCCACGAAAATGTCG
The DNA here is from genome assembly GCF_001045555.1 of Marinobacter subterrani. NCBI lineage: Bacteria > Pseudomonadati > Pseudomonadota > Gammaproteobacteria > Pseudomonadales > Marinobacteraceae > Marinobacter > Marinobacter subterrani. Next base: position 3,117,517 of record NZ_LFBU01000001.1, on the reverse strand, counting down.
ACTTTGCCGTCGGTGTCGTTCCAGATCTCCGGGCCGGTGGTGTCTTCATGAATGCGCGGGTTGGCCGGGTTCTGGAACTGCTGCGGCAGGAAGTGGTTGTCCGGATCGGAGGAAAAGATTTCTTCCGCCTTGGCGATGGCGCCCGGCATGCCTTTCGCGGGCTCTGTGAGCACCAGTTCAGCTCCCAGGGCTTTCAGAACTTTCCGCCGCTCCAGGCTCATGGAGGCGGGCATGGTCAGAATCAGTTTGTAGCCCCGGGCGGCGGCCACAAAGGCCAGGGCGATACCGGTGTTGCCGCTGGTGGGCTCGACAATGGTCATGCCGGGCTTCAGGGTGCCGCGCTTCTCGCCGTCCCAGATCATCGCAGCGCCAATCCGGCATTTGACGGAATAGGCCGGGTTGCGGCCTTCGATCTTGGCCCAGATGGTCGCCCCGTCATTGACGCGGTTCAGCTTGACCAGCGGGGTATTGCCGATGGAGAGTGAGTTGTCCTCGTAAATACGTGCCATGGCGTTCTCCTTATCCTTGTCTTTTGATGAATCTTAGCACCACCGGGCAATTTTCCGCTCGCCCTTCAAGCCGGACCGGTACTTCCAAAAAGGCCGAAGCAAGTGCAGTCAGAACCATAGCGATATCCAGCCGCCTCAGGCGCTGACCGAACGGCCGGTGTAATCCGAGAAATCCGGTTTTTTCGGCTGGTGCCGGTCATCGGTCATGTAAGCGGAGGTCAGGATGAACTCCGCCGTCGCCCGGTTGCAGGCCACGGGAATATTCCAGAGTGCGGCGATCCGCAACAGGGCTTTGATGTCGGGGTCATGGGGCTGGGGCTCGAGGGGGTCCCAGAAAAACACCAGCAGGTCGATTTCACCCTCGGCGATCTTGGCACCGATCTGCTGATCGCCCCCTAACGGGCCACTGAGCAGGCAATGAATGTCATTCCGCTCCAGATTGTCCCGAAGCAGCCGGCCGGTGGTGCCGGTGGCATAGAGTTTAAGGGGCGCAAAACGGGTGCGGTTGTCGGCGACCCAGTCCACCAGTTCCTTTTTCTTGTTGTCGTGGGCCACCAAAGCAACGGATTTTACGGCCATTTGGGGTAAAGTCTCCTTTTCAACCGGTTATCAAGTGTGTTCAGTGTTTCACAGGCTGACACAGGACGGAATAGGAAAGAGGTGTATGTCCGGAACTGTAGCTATCGACTGGCAAACCACGCCGGCGGCGGTCTGGCGCCGTCACCGCTCGGGCCTGCGGGCCATTCGCCGGCTGGATCCGGTGCAATGGCAGGATCTCACCGGTATCAGCCGGCAGCAGCAGGCCCTGGCCCGCAATACCGAACGGTTTCTGGCCGGCGAGCCCTCCAACAACGCGCTGCTCTGGGGCTCCCGGGGCACCGGGAAGTCATCGCTGATCAAGGCGCTGCTGAATCGTTACCAGGCCAGTGGGCTTCGGATGATCGAGGTGGACAAGGACGATCTGGTGAACCTGCCGGAAATCGTCGATGACATCTGCGACCTGCCATTCCGCTTCGTGATCTTCTGCGATGACCTGTCGTTTGATGCCGGGGAGACCGGCTACAAGGCCCTGAAAAGTGTGCTGGAGGGTTCCCTGGAGCTGCCGCCGGAGAATGTCCGGGTGTATGCCACCTCCAACCGCCGGCACCTGATGCCGGAATTCATGTCAGACAACCTCAAGAGCGAGATGCGCGACGGTGAACTGCATCCGGCGGAAGCCATCGAGGAACAGGTATCCCTGGCGGATCGCTTTGGCCTGCAGTTATCGTTCTATGCATTTTCCCAGGAGGTTTATCTGCAGGCGGTGGATGCGCTGTTTCCGGAAGTGGCAGACCGTGACAGCCTGCACCGGGAGGCGATCCGTTTTGCCACCGCCAAGGGTGTCCGCAATGGCCGCACGGCCCAGCAGTTTTACCGGCAGTTTGCCGGAGACGAGGGGGGCGGGCGTTAGGCGGGGTTATTGCCGTTTCGCCATCCGGATGAAGTGATGGTGAACCACCCGGACCCCAAGGAACACCAGGGCCATCACCACGGGAATGGCGATACCGAGTACCATCGTCTTGTTGAACTCAAAGCCTGCCTCGTAAACCGAATCCAGGCCGAACTTGAGCAGGCCGATCAGGTAGTAGGTGATGGCGACCACCGAGAAGCCTTCCACGGTGTGTTGCATCATCAGCTGGATTTTGGAACGCCGGTCCATGGAGCTGAGCAGCTGCTGGTTCTGGCTTTGAATGGCCAGCTCTACCCGGGTCCGCATCATGTCGGAGGCGCGGTCTACCCGGCGTGACAGATCTTCGAGCCGTTCGCTGACTGCCTCGCAGGTTTTTACCGCCGGCGTCAGCCGGCGGGTCATGAACTCGGTGAGGGTCAGGTGGCCGGAGAGCTCATCTTCCCGCAGTTCCTCCAGCCGGGTCAGCACCAGCCGGTGATAGGCCCGGGTGGCGGAGAAACGGAAAGTGGAGTGAGCCCGGAAGGCCTCGATGCGGGCGGCGATATTGGTCAACTGAGCCAGGAGATTTTCTTCATCGACGTCCTGGTTTTCGGCAAGAGACTGGGTGATCACCGCCAGTTTTTCGTCCATGTCGTTCAGGGCAGGGGTGATTCCCCGGGCCACGGGCAGCGCCAGCAGCGACATCAGGCGATAGGTTTCAATCTCCATCAGCCGTTGGGTAAGGCGCCCGAGCTGGCTGTCGGACATGTGGTGGTTCATCACGATGAACCGGCCGAAGCCGTCGCTGTGCAGTCTGAACGTCCCCCACACCCGGGCCGCGCCCTCCTGGGGACTGCTGCCAATCAGGCGCATGCCTTCGAAGTGTTTGCGAACATAGTCCAGATCACCTCCGGTTCCGTCTGCGGCCGGCCGTATCTCCAGGTGGAAGGCGGCTATCACGGTGCCGGCCAGCTGTTCGAGCCAGCCTTCCGGCAGGGGAGTAATGCCGGTTTCGGTGAACGGGGTCTCTTCGCTGGCGGCCAGGTTGATGAAGGTGTAGGAGGCGAACTCCATGTGCATTTCACGCCGCACCCGGAGCGAGCCAAAGGTGTGCTCAAAACAGCCTATCTCCTGCTCCGGCACCGGCTGGCCCAGCATTCGGTGCAGCTCCTGCAGGTGCCGGAACTGCTGCTGGCGTTGCTCCGGGGTGGTCAGCACCGCCATATGGGTGACCTGGGCCGGCGTTGGCAGCACCTGAAAGGGACGTGAGTGCAACTCGTAATAGAGCTCGTGCCGAAGCGGATGGATGTTGAGGGAGTCCAGTCGTGCGCTCACGGCGGTGCTGTCCTGTTTCAAGAATGGGTTGGGGGGATAATAACCCGGAAGCACACGCCGTCAATGCCACCTTGGGTGCGGTTCTCTGCGTCCACTCGGCCACCATGGTAGTCGGCAATCAGACTGACGATCAGCAGACCCTGGCCCAGGTGTCCCTGCGCCTGGCCTTCCCGCAGCGACACAAACGGGCTGAAGATGTCTGTCCCGGTAGTCTCCGGCAGGGCGGAATCCTGATTGAAAACCGAAAGGCAGAGGCCGTCCGTTGTGTGTTCCAGCCCGACCTCAATGAGACCGCCTTCCGGTGTGAAATCCCGCGCGTTGTCCACCAGCTTGTCGAGCAGTTGCACCATCAGTTCCGGCGAGCCGGTGATCGGGCAGCCGGTCTTTGGCCCTGCATAGCGGATCTGATGGTTGCTATCCAGAGCCTGATAGGCAGCTGTGGCCTCGGCGGTCACTTCTGCCAGATCAAATGGCTCTTTGTCCGCAAGATCCAGACTCTGTTCCAGCCGGGCAGCTTCGCTCATCCCGTGGAGAATCTGGCGGAGGCGTTCCGTGGCTGAGGCCGCCCGCTCAATATACTGCCGGCGCTCGTCTTCCGATTCGCAGTGGCTGAGGTTTTCCAGAGATGAACGCACCACCGCAACCGGTGTTTTCAGCTCATGGGACAGGCGCCGTGAAAAGCTTTCAAGATAGCGGTTGTAGCCATGGAGCCGGTCCACCATCCGGCTGAAATGCCGCTGCAGCTGGCCCAGTTCGTCCCTGGCACGGGAATCCGGAACCGTCCCGGTAATTCGCCCATCTTCGTCGATGCTCGCGCTGACAGCCCGTTGCAGCCGGGTAATGCGCCAGGACAGCCAACTGGCGTACCCCAGCAGGACCAGTGTCAGGGCCACAATAATGAGTGTGCTGCGGGCGATCACCGAGCCGAGCGTGGAGCCGGACAGGGTCAGTAGCTGGTCCAGAGACTGCTCGAGGATCAGGGTGCGGCCGCCGAACACCGGCCGGGTGGTCAGCAGCCAGATGCTGTCGTCCGGGTGACTGACCAGCCCTTCGCGGGGAAGACCGGTGATGTCGATGCGATGGCTGCCGGTTGTGAGAGTGGTGGGTTCAGGCAGATAAATGCGGATCAGTCCCCGAAGTGCGTTGAGACTGATCTGTTCAATCACCTGAAGCGGGCTGAGGCTATCGAATTCGGGGTCGGAGGCGGTGGCTGCCAAACGCTGTGCTGCGATCACCCAGCCTGCCGGCTCCACCAGACGGGCGCGCTGGCCCGGATTCAGGCGAGCTTCCAGTTGCCGCTCCAGCACCAGATTGCGGCTGAGCATTATCGGCAGCGGCCGGGTCGGGGTTGCCACCGCCATCTCCGGACTGTCACCCCAGCGGGCGGCAAAGCCCAGGCGGCTGCGGCCCGCTGGCATCGGCAGCTTCAGCTCAACCTGCCAGCCATCGCCGGTACTCTGCCAGAAACCGGAGACCCGGTAGTCCGGCTTCATGGACGATTCGATCAGCCCATACAGCTGCCCCGGAGCGGGGGTGCGAATCAGCCAGGAAAGGGTCGACTCGTCCGGTGCAACGCTCTGGGTGTCGGGCTTCAGCCACAGCCGGAGTCGGTCGTGGGGCTGTTCGGCGTTTCCGGGGTTGAAGAACACTGCCCGGCGGGGACTGACCCGGATCAGCAGGTAAAGGTGTTGCTGGTCGGTTGCAGCCTGCCAGTACAGGGTTGGCCCGCCGGAGTCTGGCGTGGAGATGCTTTGCCAGTTACTCAGGGGATCCTCTTCGCGGTACCCCGGCCAGTCGTCGCCATAGCCGTCCAGGTTGATGGCGCCGGTCAGTGGTTCAACGTAAATCGCGGGCTCTCCAGGGGCTACCGCCGGCAGGCCGATCATCAGGTCGCCGGCGGTCTCGGCCAGTCGGCCGGCCTGGTCCTGGAGTTGCTGGCGTGCCTGTTGCCGGAGGGCAGCGTCCAGCTCCAGAACGAACTGCAGGCCCGCCCAGGGAATCAGCAGCATCAGCAGGCTGGCAACAAGCAACTGGCGCTTCAGGTTCAAGGCTCAGACCTCACGGGCATTCCAGCGGTAGCCCATACCGTAGGCGGTCTGGATGCCATCGAAGGTATCGTCGCGTTGCAGGAACTTGCGGCGGATGCGTTTGATGTGGGAGGTAACCGTGTTGTCGTCCAGTACGGTGCTGGCTGCTTCCATCAGTTGATCCCGGCTGCGGACGTGGCCCGGGTGCTGAACCAGCGAGTAGAGCATCCAGAATTCGGTCACAGTCAGGTCGATTGGGGCGTCGTTCCAGGCGACGGTCATGCGGTCGACGTTGAGGCTGAGCTGGCCGCGCTGCAGAACCTCATCCGGCTTCTGGAGCGCCTCGGCCCAGGCATCGGCCCGACGCAGCAGGGCGGTGACCCGGGCCAGCAGATGATCCATGCTCATGTCTTTGGTTACATAGTCGTCGGCGCCCAGGCGCAGGCCGTGGACCGAATCGATGTCGCTGTCCCGGGCGGTCAGGAAGATGATCGGCAGGGTCTGGGACACGGAGCGCAGGTCCTGGCACAGGGCAAAGCCGCCTTCCGGCTCATCGCCCAGGCCGACATCAATAATGGCAAGATCCGGCAGGGACTGTCGCAGTACCTGCCACGCCGATGCCCGGTCGCCGTGGGCCGTTACGCGATAGCCCCGGCGTTCAAACGCGGCGCGGTAGTTGTCGCGGATGGCGGGTTCGTCTTCGATCAGAACAATGTGTTTTTTCATGGTGTCGGCGGTTTTCCCTGGCCGGTGAGTGTCTATTTAACCACGGCAGGGGTTCAGAACAAGGGCGTGTGCGCCTGTTGCCATAATTCATCATTTTTTGAGGGCGGTTTGTCGCTTTCTGCCACGGGAGTTCCTTTCCGGATTGCTGAAATGGGGGTGTTTCGCTCAGTCATGCAGTCAAAAGGATTCCGCCATGCTGCTTTCTAACGCCTTTTTACGGTTTTACTCCCCCGTTTTCGAAAAGAGCCGCGCACTTTCTTCACCTTTTACGCGCTTTCAGAAATTTAACTCCAGGCGTGTTTGGGAGGGGGTAAGCCTCTGGTTCGCTATCTTGCTGATGCTGTTTGTTCACCCACTCTATGCCGAAGCTAGTGAGGCAGACACCTTAGGCCAATTGCACTTCGTCGACGGCCAGGGGCACTGGCAGGAACCCGCACTGGTGTTGGGCAGTGACTTCGACATCCGCGTCAGCGGGTTGATTGCCGACACCCGGCTTCTGCGCAGCTTCCGGAACACCAGTGACCAGTGGCGGGAAGGGGTGTTTGTGTTCCCGTTGCCGGAAAAGGCCAGTGTGTATGGCCTGACCATGAAGGTGGGGGAGCGGACCATCGAGGGCCGGGTTCAGCCGAGGGAGGCTGCGCATCAGGCCTATGAAACGGCGAAGCGCGCGGGGCAGCAGGCGGCTAACCTTGAGCAGCAGCGGCCGAATCTGTTCACCGCCCGGGTGGCGAATATTCCGCCGGGGGACACAGTGTCTGTGGAGCTGAAGTACCAGCAGCCGGTCCGGTATCAGGCCGGGGTGTTCGAGCTGAGCATTCCCACCACGCTGACACCGCGTTATGTGCCGGGCGCGCTCACGGGTTCATCCGCGGACCAGTGGCAAGATGGCTGGTCGCTGCCAACGAATCGGGTGGCCGATGCTGATGCCATCAGCCCCTTTACCGTCAACCCTCGGGATGTGGCCGATGACAGCCACCGGGCGTCGATCGAGGTGAGGATTGATGCCGGTCTGCCGCTGGAGGAGGTCTCCAGCCCTTCTCACCAGTTGGCAACCAGCCGGGATGGCCAGGCGGTCACGGTGCGCCCGGCTTCGGGTGAAATTCTGATGGACCGGGATTTTGTCGTGCGCTGGCGGCCGCTGGCGGGGCGGGAGCCTTCGGCGGCGGTCTTCCATCAGTCCTGGCAGGGTGAGGATTACCTGCTGGCCTTGCTGGTGCCGGGTCAGACCGGCCACAGCGTTCTGCCACGGGAGCTGGTGTTTGTCATCGATACCTCCGGTTCCATGGCGGGGGAATCCATACGCCAGGCCCGCAGTGCCCTGAAGGCAGGTCTGCAAACCCTGACGCCCCGGGACAGCTTTAACATTATCCAGTTCAACAGCCAGACCCACGCCCTGTTCATGCAGCCGGAGATTGCTAACGGGAATAACCTTGCCCGTGCCCGGCAGTATGTGGACGACCTGACGGCCGACGGTGGCACTGAAATGGCGCCGGCACTATCGCTGGCTCTGCAGCATCGTTCTGGCCCTGGTGACGTGGCCGAACGGGTGCGACAGGTGATTTTTATCACTGACGGTGCGGTGGGTAATGAAACCGCGCTGTTTCAACAGATTCACCAGCAACTGGGCGATCAACGGCTGTTTACCGTGGGCATCGGTTCCGCCCCGAACCGGCACTTCATGCGTGAAGCCGCTCGCTGGGGGCGGGGCACCTATACCGCCATTCACTCCACGTCGGATGTGAGCGGCCCTTTGCGCGCCCTGTTCTCGGCGATGTCGGCGCCGGTTCTGGCCGATATCCGGGTGCAATGGCCGGGGCAGGACGAGGGTGTTGAAAGCTTTCCCCGGCGGGCAGGGGATCTGTTTCAGGGGGAGCCGCTGATTCACGTAGCCCGGGGTGTTCCGGCCATGGGTGAGCTCAAGGTGTCGGGCCGGCTGCCGGGTGGTGAACGCTGGAGCCGAACCCTGGATCTGCAGCAGGCGGCGCCGGGTACCGGGCTTCATCGCCACTGGGCCCGGGAGAAGATCGACAGCCTCCAGGACAGAGCCACGGTCAGCGGCCAGGCGCCGGACAAAGCTGGCATTACCAGGCTGGCGGTGGCACACGGACTGATGTCGGCCTACACCAGTTTTGTGGCCGTGGATGCCACACCTGCACGAGCGGCGGAAGCGCCACTGGCCAAGGAGAACCTGCCGACACTGCTGCCTGCCGGCAGCCAGGCCGGGATGCTCCGGTACCCGCAGACTGCCACGGCAGCGCCCCTGCTGATCGCCCTCGGGCTGGTCGGGCTGATGTTTTCCGTGGCGCTGATGCTGCTGCAGCGGAGGGCGTTTCAATGAGTCGGTTTTCCCTCACACTGCTCACCAGCTCTGCTGCTTTGTTGGTATTCGGGTTGTGGATTCCGCTGAAGGCGGTGCTTGCCCAGGAAATGCTGGAGCTGGCCTGGGCCGAGAGCCAGGCCCGGCAGGCCGAATCACGGCCCTGGCCCTGGGCGGATACCTGGCCGGTCGCCCGGTTGGCGATACCGGAACTGAACGACTCGATGATCGTTCTGGAGGGCGCGCACGGCGAGAGCCTGGCGTTCGGGCCGGGCCGGTTGGCGGGCGATGAAGACGACCACCGCGTCGTGGTTATCGCCGGTCACCGGGACACGCATTTTCGTGGCCTGGAGGCTCTGGAGACTGGCAATGAAATCAGACTCCAGAACCGCAGTGGCCGCTGGCGCAATTACCGCGTCGAAAATGTCCGGGTGGTGGACAGCCGTTTAGAGCTGATTGACACCCGGCAGTTGCCGGATGGCACCCTGTTACTGGTGACCTGCTATCCGTTCAACAGTGTCGATGCCGGCGGCCCGCTCCGATATGTGGTGCAGGCCCGGGCGACCGCAACCGGTGGCCCGCGGGAACAAATTGATACTGTTGCCGGGCTATAACTTTGGCGTACACTTGTGCGCCATAATTTGGTTGCAGAGTTTTGTTACATGGGCGTTGTAAGAAAATTCCTGGCATGGCTCAGTGTGCCGGTGATCTGTCTGTTTGCATTGGTGTTGTATATTGCCCGGCCATTCAACCCGGATAACAACCGTTTGCTGGGTGCAACGGTCGCCCGGGCAGGCCGGGCGATTCTTGGCATGGAGAGGCCCCTTGAGGGTCGTGAACACATTCCGGCAGACCGTCCGACCGTGGTCATTGCCAACCATCAGCATAACGACGACCTGTTTGTGGTGGGCGATCTTCTGCCACCACGCACGGTGACCGTCGGCAAGTCGTCGCTGGTCTGGGTGCCGTTCTTTGGCCAGGTGTTCTGGCTCGGGGGCAACGTGATACTCAACCGGGGCCGTTCCCACAAAGCCATTGCCGTGATGCAGGCCACCAGCAGCGCCATAGTGCGGGACCGTAAAAGCCTCTGGGTGTTTCCGGAAGGCACCCGGAGCCGGGGCCGGGGTCTGCAAAAATTCAAGAAAGGCGCCTTTCATGCTGCCGTTGCGTCCGGCGCGCCCATTACCATGGTGTGTGCTCAGGAGTACCAGGACAAAGCCATCGGCTGGAGCGGCCGGCGTGAGGCGGTTGCGGTCCGGATTCTGCCTCCAGTCGAAACCGAGGGCCTGACCGTTGACGACATTCCCGAGCTTATGGCCCGCTGCCACCGGCAAATGGCGGAAACCATTGCCAGCCTCTGACACCAGCACCGGAACTGCTTGAAGCACCAGCAGAAACAGGGCAGTCTTTGCGGGACTGATCATTTCGTTCAACGACCCTCAGGGAGAGGCAAGAGATGAATCTGATTCTGTTTCTGATTATTGGTGGTGTTGCCGGCTGGCTGGCCGGGCTGATCATGAAGGGCCGCGGTTTCGGGGTACTGGCCAACATCGGTATTGGTATCGTTGGCTCGTTCCTCGGTGGCTTTGTTTTCCGGCTTTTGGGTCTGGCGGCCCAGGGTGCTGTCGGTGAGCTGGTGACGGCAACGGTGGGTGCGATCCTGCTGCTGGCCATTGTCAGCGCAATCAAGAAGGGCTGAGCATGATCGTACCCGTAACCGGAGTGTTTGCCGCGGTTATTGGCATTCTTTTGCTGGTGTTGTCGGCCCAGGTCGTGAAGTTCCGCTTGAAGTACCGCAAGGGGCTGGGTACAACCGATGATGTGGATTTCCAGGCCGCGGTAAGGGCCCATGCCAACCTGGTGGAATATGCGCCCATGGGGCTGATCATGCTGGGTATTGCCGAGCTGAACGGCGCAGCCAGCGGGCTGATCTACTGGACAGGTATGGGCCTGGTTGTCGGTCGCATTCTCCATGCCTTCGGCATGATCAATGGTCGTGGCAGTACCCACTGGGCCCGGATGATCGGCATTCTTCTGACCTGGCTGGCCATACTCGTTGCCGCTCTGTTACTGCTGTGGAATGTCTGGCAGGTCTACGGCTGAGTCGCCGGGCGCGGAGTTATCAAGTTCAAGGGGGCCTGGCCCCCTTTTTTTGCTTCGGTGCGTGGCCAACAGCCGTCTAGAGCGCCCTGGCCATATCAAGCGTCAGGTACTCCAGCTCAACGCGCCGGTTGGCGGCGTGGTCCTCCGGTCTGGCCAGGGGGCGCGCTGATCCCCAGTGGGCCATAAGAATCCGGGATTCCGGCACGCCTTCCTGCATCAGAATCCGGGCAACCGCATTGGCCCGCAACCGGGACAGGAACCCGTTATAGTCCTCCGCGCCGAAGTTGTCCGAGTGGCCGTGAATCCTGATGCTGACCGAAGGGTGCTGTCTCAGGTACGCGGCATGCTGTTGCAGGAACCCGATGTCCTCAGCGGCCAGTGAATGCTTGTTAAAGCCATAGTGAAACTTCATCCGGTGCGGGCGCTGGCTGCCAGCCTCGAATGCCGCAGGGTTAAAACCGGCGGCTATTGCCGCTGTGGCAATCAGCTCCGGGCTGTCCAGTACGAGTACGGTCATGTGCAGAATCCTTGTTTCAGTGTCCGGTTTTTCTTGTTATTCCCGCTCACTATTGGTGGGAGCCGGAATAACGGCAATTGGCGAATGGTCGATAAGAGCCCCGGCTCATTCCCTCGATGGCACCGATTTAATGTCATTTCTGTGACGATGGAATGACAGCCCCGGGTGGTACCGATAGCCATACCGGCTCTGTGGGGCGGTGCACATTTCCGGCATTGACCCGGTGAGACCTCTGCGCCGGATTCCATTTGAGCGCGAAAAGAAGGCGTGGTTGTGGTAAAAAACACCCTTTCAGGGACAGATTATGATGAATTGTGACCGCCCATGCTGATTATCCCCGCCGAGAACGCCGTTAACTGGAAACGCCCGCCCTGGATCACCCTGGGTTTGATGCTGACCTGCCTGCTGGTTTTCCTGTTTTACCAGGGTGACGACAGCCGGAAACTTGATCAGGCGGTGGAGCAATACCTGGATGCCGAGCTCCAGCTCCTGGAAGCCCCGGCCTACGAAGACTACCTGGAACGCCGGATCCGCCTGGAAGGCGAGGAAAGCCGAGTGTATGAGCTTCAGCAATTCCAGCAGCTCCGGGAGCAAAACGAGCGCTACTGGCTGGCCGTCAACCTGTTGATGGACCGGGAGTTCTACCAGTATCTGCTGCAGAATCAGGATTTGCTCTGGGCCCCGGCGGAACGGGCCTACTGGCAGAAATGGCGCGTTGCGATCGAGCAACAATACATCCATACCCTGAGCGCCCACCAGCTCGGGCTGACACCGGCGGACTTGTCACTTTACAGCCTGATTACCTACCAGTTTCTGCACGGGGGCTGGGGTCATATCATCGGCAACCTGGTATTCCTGTTCCTGCTCGGGTTCACTGTTGAGAAAGCCCTCGGGCCCGGCAAGTTCTTGCTGGCTTACCTGGTGTGTGGGGCCCTGTCCGGATTGGTGTTTACCGCGTTCTCCACCGGCAGTCATGTTCCTCTGGTGGGTGCGTCGGGCTCGATATCGGGCCTGATGGGCATGTATGTGGCCATTTACGGGTTACAGAAAATCCGGTTTTTCTATTTCCTCGGGGTTTATTTCAACTACTTTCGGGCGCCGGCCATTGCCATACTACCGGTGTGGCTGGGCAAGGAAATCTACGATTACTGGTTTGCCGGTGCCACCGGCATCGCCTACATGGCCCATGCCGGCGGGCTCCTGGCCGGTGCCGGTCTGGTCTGGCTGCTCGGCAAAAGCTGGCTGCAGGTTCGCGAAGAGTTCTTCGAGCCGGAGGAAGACGAGCAGGATGCCCGCTTCACCACCGGCTACGCCCAGGCCATGGCCAGCCTAGGCCGGATGGAGTTCGAGCTGGCCCGCCGCCAGTTCGAGGCCCTGCGCGCGCACTACCCGGAGCGGCCGATTTTGCTGGAACACCTCTACCAGCTGGCCAAACTCCGGCCGGATCTGCCGCACTACCGCGACCGTGCCCGGGAGTTGATGACCGACGCCCTCAGCCGGCACCAGCCGGAACAGATGATAGCCATCTGGCAGGAGTACCTGGGCAAGGGGGAGAGCTATCAGCCGTTGACGGCGGAAGACCACAACCGTGTGCTGTTCACCAGTTTGAAACAACATGATTTCAAATCCGCCGAGAAAGCTTTCGAGCGGCTCAGAAGCACCGGCGATGAGCTGCTGACGACCGAGGCCTGCCGGTTATTGATGGAAGAGTTTGAAAAGCGCCAGATGGCGCCGAAGGCTCGTCATTATCGCCAACTTTTACAGGCCGGCTAGCTTCGGGGAGGCAGGGTATGGGAAGCCCCTCCCATACCCTGCCTCAGTCCTGCACGGAAAACGTAGCTTTTGGCCCCTTCAGCGGCTCCTTATTCTGGGCCTGCTCGAGATAAACCGTGATCTGCTCATGCAGCGGATGATTCACGCACTGCTTCTGGATAAATGTCAGGAAGGCCGTCGCCTTTTCCCACTGGGACAGACCATTGGCCAGGGTCTGGGCCACCAGCAGGTAGGCCGGCGCGAGCTGTTCGTTGTCCGGGAAGCGCTTGTGGAAATCCTGCAGCACTCTCAGGGCCGGCTTGAACTGGCCCCGGTGGTAAAGGGCCCGGGCGCAGCGTACTGCAAGTTCGGGATCATCGACTTTGAAGCCAGGTTCCGCCTCCTGAAGTGTATTCAGCATGCCTGCGATGCCTTCGCCATCGTTGCGATCAGCCAGCCAGCCCAGGATGCGAGGGTGATAACGGTAGAGTTCGTCGGTGTCCTGCCGGGCCGTCAGCAGCTGATACAGCTGGCCAATGCGCAGGGCGTTGTCCCGGTCGCGCTTCAGGGCCTCCTTCAGCATGCTCTGCACCCGGTCGTAGTTGCCGTTTTTCAGGTTCATGTCGATGTCGGCGTCAAAGCGCGCAGTTCGATCGCGCTGATGGGTATCTTGGCCCACGGACTCATCCTGGATGTCCGAGGCGAATCCCAGTTCTTCCTGATACTGGAAAAGCAGGTAACCCAGCATGTGGAACAGGATCAGGGTGAAGGTACTGTTCAGGAAGCCGGCCAGAGGCTGGGCCACCCACATCGGGAAGTGATTCACCGCAAAGTCCTGGGCGGCGCCGGAGGCCAGGGTCAGCAGGATCAGGTAGCCGTACAGCAGAAAGTAAGGGGTGCCGATCCGTGAGATCAGCACCGCCAGATTCATCGGGTTCATCGCCGCACCCACCGAGCGCTCCATGGCCAGCACCATGATGCTCGCCGGCAGGGCAAGCACCACAAAGGCCAGGGCCAGCATCATCAGGATCGGGCCGCCGAGCATGGCCGCCGCAGTGACCAGCCCGCCCATCAGAACGAACACCAGCAACTGCAGAATAACAATGCCAAAGCCGCTGCCGGTGAACGCAACGGCCACCGGCGGCGGTTTCAGATGACCTTCCGCCGTGTGATTGATCACCGCATAGGTGTACTTGAACAGCGCCAGCAGTAGCACCAGCCAGATCAGGAGACCGATCAGGTTAGCCGGGGCAACCAGCGGCACCAGGGTGCAGATGGCGACAACGATCAGGGGATCGGTATGAAACGGGTAGCGGAAAAACGCACCCAGCCGCTGCCAGAAGGGCACCACCTCTGTAGCCGCTCCCAGATAGCGCATGGCCTTGCTGCAGTTGGGGCAGAGCGCGCGGCGCTGACGGGTATCGGCATCGGGCATGCAGCGGCTGCAGTAGTGAGTCTGGCAGTCTCCGCAATGCCATTTGGCGGGGTCGCCGGGGTGGTAGTGACAATCGTGTTTCACTGGAGCGTGTATCCTGGTCCATCAGAAAATCGGTGGCTAATGATGACAGATGTCGGTGTTGATCGCAGCAAATCCGTTAACAGGTAGACTATTGTCAGCTCCCTGCAGCCATTCGCGCCTGCTGATCGACCGCGCCCGCAACGTGCGTGACCACGCCATACAATATGAATGGCGCATTGATGCCGCCAGTCTCGAGGGGGTTACCGAAAGCTCGACGAACTGGTAAAACTCTATCGCATCTAACCCCTCTGAAAGTCGGGTCGGTGCCCCCGCATTCTCCGACCTTGGTCTGACATTCACCGCAGTGATGCCGAACATTCATCAAGCCGCGGTTGAACTCTCATCATTTGCTGCAATAGTTAAAGGTGGTTTCACGTTCAGGAGTCCTTCCATCAGTCTGGTGTCCGGTTCCGAATCGCTTTCCCGGTCGATACGTTGATGAAAGGGCTTCACCAGAGCCTTCCGGAACACGCGGACAACGACGAAAAGGAGGCACCACATGTCGAATCAAAGTCTCAGCAAAGACAGCCTGAATACCCTTTCCAGCCTCGATGCTGGCGGTAAAACCTTCCACTATTACAGCTTGCCCAAGGCTGCGAACACTCTCGGCGACCTCAACCGCCTGCCATTCTCCCTGAAAGTCCTGATGGAGAACCTGCTGCGCAACGAAGATGGCACCACGGTCGAGCGCAGCCACATTGATGCCATGGTCCAGTGGATGAAGGACCGCCATTCCGAGACCGAAATCCAGTTCCGCCCGGCCCGGGTGCTGATGCAGGATTTCACCGGTGTGCCGGGTGTGGTCGATCTGGCTGCCATGCGCGAGGCGGTGAAGGCCGCCGGCAAGGACCCGGCCATGATCAACCCGCTGTCACCGGTGGATCTGGTGATCGACCACTCGGTGATGGTGGACAGATTCGGCGATGCTTCCTCGTTCAAGGACAACGTGGCCATTGAGATGGAGCGCAACCAGGAACGCTACGAGTTTCTGCGCTGGGGCCAGCAGGCCTTCGATAACTTCCGGGTGGTGCCGCCGGGCACCGGTATTTGCCATCAGGTCAACCTGGAGTATCTGGGCAAGACGGTCTGGCACAAAGACCAGGACGGCAAGACCATTGCCTATCCGGACACCCTGGTGGGTACCGACTCCCACACCACCATGATCAACGGCCTGGGTATCCTCGGCTGGGGTGTGGGTGGCATCGAAGCCGAGGCCGCCATGCTGGGTCAGCCAGTCTCCATGCTGATTCCGGAAGTGGTGGGCTTCAAGATTACCGGCAAGTTGCGGGAGGGCATCACGGCGACGGATCTGGTGCTCACGGTGACCGAAATGCTGCGCAAGAAAGGCGTGGTGGGTAAATTCGTGGAATTCTACGGTGACGGTCTGAAAGATATGCCGGTGGCAGACCGGGCCACCATCGCCAACATGGCGCCGGAATACGGAGCCACCTGTGGTTTCTTCCCGGTGGACGAGCAGACCATCAAGTACATGCGCCTGACCGGCCGCGAAGACGAGCAACTGGAGCTGGTGAAAGCCTACGCCAAGGCCCAGGGCCTGTGGCGCGAGCCCGGCCATGAGCCGGTGTATACCGACACCCTCGAACTGGATATGGGCGAAGTCGAGGCCAGCCTGGCCGGTCCCAAGCGCCCCCAGGACCGGGTCGCCCTGAAAAACATGAAGGCTTCTTTCGAACTGCTGATGGAGACCGAAGAAGGGGGCGCCGAGGAGGGCCGGGAGGCCAATCTGGAATCCGAGGGTGGCCAGACCGCCGTCGGCGTGGACGACAGCTACAAGCATCACGCCAGCCAGCCGCTGGAAATGAACGGTGAGAAAAGCCGTCTGGACCCGGGGGCGGTGGTGATTGCCGCCATCACGTCCTGCACCAACACCTCCAACCCGAGCGTGATGATGGCCGCCGGCCTGATTGCCCAGAAGGCGGTTCAGAAAGGCCTGAAAACCAAACCCTGGGTGAAGACCTCCCTGGCGCCCGGTTCCAAGGTGGTTACCGACTACCTGAAAGTGGGTGGTTTCCAGGACGATCTGGACCAGTTGGGCTTCAATCTGGTGGGCTACGGCTGCACCACCTGCATCGGCAACTCCGGCCCGCTGCCGGAGGCGGTGGAGAAAGCGATCGACGATGGCAACCTCACGGTGGCCTCGGTCTTGTCCGGCAACCGCAACTTCGAGGGGCGGGTGCACCCGCTGGTGAAGACCAACTGGCTGGCCTCGCCGCCCCTGGTGGTGGCCTACGCACTTGCCGGCAACGTCCGGGTGGACCTCTTCAAAGATTCCCTCGGCAAGGACAAGGATGGCAATCCGGTCTATCTCAAAGACCTCTGGCCCAGCCAGCAGGAAATTGCCGACGCCGTGGAGAAGGTGAAGACCGACATGTTCCGCAAGGAATACGCGGAAGTCTTTGACGGCGATGCCACCTGGAAGTCCATCAAGGTACCGGAAAGCAAGGTGTACGAGTGGTCCGACAAGTCCACCTACATCCAGCATCCGCCGTTCTTCGAGGGCATGGGCGAAGAGCCTGACGCCATTGAGGACATCAAGGACGCCAACATCCTGGCGTTGCTGGGCGATTCGGTGACCACCGACCACATCTCCCCGGCCGGTTCCTTCAAGCCGGACACCCCTGCCGGTAAATACCTGCAGGCCCATGGCGTCGAGCCGAAAGACTTCAATTCCTACGGTTCACGTCGGGGGAACCACGAGGTGATGATGCGCGGCACTTTCGCCAACGTGCGCATCAGGAACGAAATGCTCGACGACGTGGAAGGTGGCTTCACCAAATTCGTGCCTACCGGCGAGCAGATGGCCATCTACGATGCCGCCATGAAGTACCAGGAGCAGGGCACGCCCCTGGTGGTCATCGCGGGCAAGGAATACGGTACCGGCTCCAGCCGGGACTGGGCCGCCAAGGGTACCCGCCTGCTGGGTGTAAAAGCCGTGGTGGCCGAATCCTACGAGCGTATTCACCGCTCCAATCTGATCGGCATGGGCGTGATGCCTTTGCAGTTCCCGGAAGGCACGGATCGCAAAAGCCTCAAGCTGACCGGTGAGGAAACCATCAGCATCGAAGGCCTGTCCGGCGACATCAAACCCGGCCAGACCCTGAAGATGACCGTGAAATACAAGGACGGCTCCACCGAGACCTGTGACCTGAAATCACGGATCGATACCGCCAACGAGGCGGTCTATTACCGGCATGGCGGTATCCTGCACTACGTTGTCAGGGAAATGCTGCGTACTGCCTGAAGGCACTGGTTGAGACGGCATGGCGGCCCGCCGCTATGCCGGATTCATCCATCTTGCCGAATTCAAGCCAAATTCCATCTAGAGAGATACGAGAGAGACTATGACTGATCAACCGTTTCTGACGGACGTCAAAACCCTTCGCGAAAGAGCCCGCATGCACATTGAGCAGGGGGCGCTCACCGAAGGTTATGGTGCCAACCGCGACAATGTGGTGAAGATCCTCAACGAGGCTCTGGCCACCGAAATTGTCTGCACCCTGCGCTACAAGAGCCACTATTTCCGTGCCGAAGGCATCAACGCCAGCGTCGCGGCCCAGGAGTTCCTGGAGCACGCGGACCAGGAGCAGCAGCACGCCGACTGGCTGGCCGAGCGCATTGTTCAGCTCGGTGGCAAACCCAACTTCTCGCCGGAGGGCCTGTTAACGAGGTCCCACGCGGAGTTCGTTGAGGGAGAGACGCTCCGGGAGATGGTGGTTGAGGACCTGGTGGCGGAGCGGATCGCCATTGACAGTTACCGCGAAATCGCCCGCTATCTGGGCGACCAGGATCCCACCTCACGGCGGATCATCGAGGAGATCCTGGCCCAGGAAGAGGAGCACGCCGACGATATGGCCGGCCTGCTGGAAGGCCTGGGTAGCTGAACCATCCCTTCCGGTGGCCTGGATGCCCGGTGAAGAGCCGCTGCGGGTCAGGTGGCGTTATTGCCATCTGGCCGGGTCAGCGGCAGGATTTCTTCAAGTGCCTTGCGGGCGAGGGCTTCGCGCTCCCTGGCCGGGGCGTCCGGCGGCAGGGTGCCATTGACCAGCGCGTCAATATCCAGCAGGTCCTCGATCAGGCCCCGAAGGTGGTCGTTGTTACGCCGGGCAATCTCCAGCAGCCGGATGGTCTTTTCTGTGAGCGGTCCGGTTGCGCCTCCCAGTACCAGCTCCAGAGCCCCGGACATCGACGTCAGTGGCGTACGCAGTTCGTGGCTGACGGTTGAGATGAACCGGTTCTTGATTTCATCGATTCTGTGGCGCTCGTGAATGTCGGCAATATAGCCGTGCCAGAGAATACTGCCGTCGGGCAGTTGCTCCGGCGTCGCCTGCCCCTCCACCCAGTGCCAGCCACCAGTGTGGCATTGAATGCGGTATTGGTGTTGCCAGTCCTCGAGACTGGCCGCGGACGCGTGAATCGATTCTGATACCCCCGCAACATCGTCCGGGTGGATTCGCTCGAACACCGGAGACGCGTCTCTGGCCGCTTCTTCCGCGGTAACCCCATGGATAACCTGGCTGCCCGGGCTGGTATAGGGAAAAGTGCTGTGCCCGTCGGGCCAGAGCCGGTACTGGTAGAGCATGCCGGGCATCTGGGTCACCAGCTTGTTCAGGGTTTCCGCGTTGAGCTGCTGGTAGACCACATCGGCGACCCACCGCGCCAGCAGGGTGACAAACATTTTTTCCGTTGCGGTAAAGGGCCGGCTTCGGGGATTCCGGGCTGAAAAGTTGATGGTTCCGAAGATTTCACCGTCGATCCAGACCGGGGCGGCGAGATAGCTTTCCAGTCCGAAGGCCTGGTAACACGGGTGGCTACTGTAGGGTGACTGGCCCATGTTATCGATGGCGAGAACCTGGCCGCTCTGCACCATCAACGAACAGTAAGTGCGTTCAAGTGGCAGGGTGTTGCCGTTGGCGAGGGTTCCCGGAAGCCGCGTGAAGTGCCAGTGGACGGTATAGGCGGTGCCGGTAATCCGGCTGACGACGCCGGTTTCGAGGCCGAGGTAGTCGCAGGCGATTTCCAGTGCCCGGGTGGCACGCTGGTCGGCATCGCCGTCAGTATCCAGCGAGATTTCGGTCAGAATGTTCAGGGCCTGGTTGCGCTCGTCGTAGTAGTTGTCCAGTTCGCCCAGGCCGAATTCCCGCTCCACCATATCGGCCAGGTCGCGGAGCGTGGCTTTGTCCTGCTCGGAAAAGGTTCGGGGCTCATTATCGATGATACAGAGCGTGCCCACCCGATGGCCGCGTCGGTCGCGCAGGGGTGCACCGGCGTAGAACCGGATGCTGGGGTTGCCGGTGACCAGCGGGTTGTCGGCAAACCGTTCATCGTTCAGGGCGTTTTCGATAACCAGGGGTTCATCGCGGAGAATGGCGTGGCCACAGAAAGAGATGTCCCGGGCGGTCTCCGGCGCGTCCAGCCCGTGCCGGGATTTGAACCACTGGCGGTTGCGGTCAACCAGGGACACCAGCGCGATCGGCACGCCAAAGGTTCGTGCCGCGACCCGGGTCAGCCGGTCAAACCGCTCTTCCGGAGGCGTGTCCAGCAGCGCCAGCTCGTCGAGCGCAGACAGGCGGTGGGCTTCATCGGGCGGAAGTTCAGGGGGTTTCATGTGGGCCTCCGCGGTCCGGTACATCAGGTTTGGCGGCGGGCAGCTCCAGCCAGAAGTGCGCGCCCTGCTGGTAATAGTAGCCCACTTCGCCCTCCATGAGCTCTGCCAGCTCCCGGACGATGGCCAGCCCAAGCCCAGTGCCGGCTCTGGCCCTGGCGGAACCGGTTTCGGCCTGGGCAAAGCGCTGGAACAGGCGGGGCAGGAAGCTTTCCGGAACACCCTTGCCCTGGTCCGAAACAGTGATCCGGATACGGCCGGGGGCTGGCGATTCCGCCCGGATTTCAACACACCCTTTGCTCGGCGAGAACTTGATGGCATTGCTGATGAAGTTATCCAGTATCTGCCGGAGCCGCAGGGAGTCTGCGATTGCAAACCACTCTTCTGCAAGTTCGGCGCTGATCCGGATGCGATAGTGCTGTGCCATCGCCGCGTTGCCCTCACTGGCCGCCCTGATCGCCTGGCTGAGGCTGACTTTCTCGGGATGAATGGGCATCTGACCGGCCAGCACCCTGTTGAAGTCAAGCAGGTCGGAGATCAGCCGTTGCAGTTGCTCACTGTTCCGGAGGGCGACATCCACCATGCTGGCCGCCTTGCCCGACAGTTCGCCCGCCGCGCCGGAGCTGAGCAGCTTGAGGGAGCCATTGATCGAGGTAAGGGGTGTGCGCAGTTCGTGGCTCACGGTAGAGACAAACTGGTCCTTGAGATCATCGAGAGCTTCGCGTTCCTCCATCAGCGTATTGAAGGCCCGGGCGACGCTGCGGATCTCCGGTGGCCCGGTGGGCGACAGCCGGGCGAACGTAAAACCGTCACGGGACATGGAGCGGAGCCTGGCGGACATTTTTTCCAGTGGCCGGGTGGCCGCCCGCGCCAGTGCCAGCGCCGTTGCCGCCAGAATCAGCATGGCCAGCACACTGGCGACCAGAAACGCGTTGAAGGATGACCACGCCGGCTGTATCGCCTTTTGGTAGGGCACAGCCCGGAGAAACAGCCAGCCCACACGCTCCAGGTGACGGGTCGCGTAGATCCATTTTTTCCCGGCCCGGTCGGCCACCACACCGAATGGCACCCCCGAGAGGGCCGCATCGATGATCAGGTTTTCCCCCGGCACGGGTATGTCGGGCATCGGGTTGGCTACGGAGAGCGTGTCGACCTGAATAAAGTGCCCGGTATCCAGCACCTTGAAGAGCGTGTCCTGGTCATTGTCAGCCTGCCTTGGAATGATGCTCGTTTCCGCCAGATTGATGATACCGGCGACAAAGCCCAGCAGGTCGCCGTTATCGCTCTCGATCGGCGCCAGGAACGACAGCAGTGGAAGGCCGGTGGCCCGGCCGATGATCGGATGGCTGATGACCGGTTCACGGGAGGCCATCGCCTGCCGGAAATGCGCCCGGTCGGCATAGGAGGTGCCAAGCCGTCCGGGCACATGGATGCTTTCGGCAATCGCAACGCCATTCTCATCCAGCACCACCAGGCCCTCTCCGAAATAATTTTCCAGTGCTGGCTGGCGACCCAGCAGGCTCCGGATGCGGGGGAGCGCAAGGCGCTTTTCGCCATCGGTCAGGAGCGACGCAAAGGCTCCGACTGCCCGCAGACGAACCTGCAGATCCTGGTTGACTTTACTGGCGAGGGTTTCGGTTTCGATCAGTTGCCGTTGGGTCAGCACAGTCTCGAAATCCCGAACCAGCCCGTTATAGGCTGTGGCCAGCAAGACAAGCACGGTGACAATGCTGCTGAAGACAGCAATCAGGGCGACACGGGTGCCAAGGGAGAAATTCCGCAAAATTGTTCCTTCCGGTCATGGCCGGGCGGGCGTAATCGTGGTTTCATTGGCTGGAGAATAGTGGAATTTGTAAGTCGGGCAAATAACATTTATCAGGAGATTCGGGGTGGCTTCGCAGACAAACGGCGATGTTTCGACGCGGCTCGAAGTTTTGAGGTACAAGTTCCTGGCCCGCGCGAAAAATGATATCGAGGATCTCTCCGTCCAGGCGGATCTGATCCGTCGTGGCGAGCTGACCGCGGAGGGGCTGATCCGGTGTTATCAGTGCCTGCACCGCCTGTCCGGCTCCGCCGGCACCTTCGGGCTGCCGGAACTGGGGGAAGCGGCCCGGTTACTGGAGAAACGCCTGAAAGTTCAGGCCGAAACGCTCACCGATCAGACGGCCACGCTGCACCAGTCTGTCCAGGTATCTGACGGCCTTGCCGAGGGGATTGATGCCCTGGCCCAGCTGGTTGAAGTCAAGGCTGACAGCACGGTGGCGCAGCCCGCTGTGGCTGCGCCCGGCGAAATGTTCGAAGGCAGTCATGGTATGCAGGTGAGCGTGATTGTCATGGACAACGGTAACGAACGCCTGCCCTCTGCCGAATTGCTGCGCTATGGCTTCCTGTGTGACACCGTCAACCGGGACAATCCCGCGGCGGTCGGCAAGATCCTGAATGAAACCCCAGGGGCCTCGGCCATCCTGTGCCGGGATTCCGCACTGGCTGAGGTCATCCTGCTCCGCGACCAGTCGCTGGCGAAAGGTTCCCGTCGCCGCCTGCCGGTCATCTGTATTGGCCGGGATGATTCGTTCAGCAACAAATACGATGTGGCAAAACTCGGGGCGTTCGCCTTTTTTCCGGAACCGGTGGATATTCCGGAACTGGCAGAGCGTGTCGAATCGCTCGCCATCGAGCGGAGTTCCAGGGTCGAGGGGCGGGTACTGATCGTTGAGGATGATACGGAACTGGCTGAGCACTACTGCCTGGTGCTGCAGTCCGCCGGCATCGACGCACGGACGGTATCGGATCCTTTGCACCTGATGCCGGAGCTGTCGGTGTTCCAGCCGGATATTGTCCTGATGGATGTCCAGATCGGCCACTATTCGGGTGTTACCCTGGCCCGCCTGATCCGTTTCGAGCCCCAGTGGCTGAGCCTGCCGATCATTTATCTCTCGTCCGAGGATGACCCGGATAACCAGCTTGAAGCGCTGTCCAAGGGCGCGGACGAGTTCCTGATGAAACCGATCTCGGACGATTACCTGGTGCGGTCGGTGCGCATACGGTGTTACCGGGCAAGGCAGCTGTCCGAGCTGATGAACCGGGACAGTCTCACCGGCCTGCTCAAGCACTCCCTGATCAAACAGGAAGTGGAAAAGGAGTTGGCGCGATGTCGCCGCGATGGACACCCGTCGAGTGTGGTGATGCTGGATCTGGATCATTTCAAGCAGGTGAACGACACCTGGGGCCACCGCTATGGAGACATGGTTATCCGGACCCTCGCGAACCTGCTGCGGAACCGTCTGCGGGAGACCGATATGATCGGCCGTTATGGCGGTGAGGAGTTTCTGTTGGTGCTACCCCATTGCCCGGCGCAGGAGGCAGCCGAGCTGATCGGCGAGATCGCCGGAAGCTTCCGTGAGCTAATTTTTTCGGCCGGCGACCAGGGTTTCCAGGTTACTCTCAGCGCCGGCGTCGCGGCCATCAATGATTTCACAGGGGGCGATCAGGCCCTGGAGGCTGCCGATCGGGCGCTCTACGAGCGCAAGCGCGCCGGTCGGAACGGTGTTACGGTTCACGTGTCTCCGGCACAGCGGTAGACCCCGAAAACAATCATTAGGAGTCAGTCAGTGGCATCTGAACAGAATGGATTGCCCCAACGGGTCATGTACGTGGAAGATGATCCCGACATTCGTGCCATTGCCGAGATTGCCCTGCAGGATGTGGGTGGATTTACGGCGGCGCTTTGCGAGTCGGGCGCGCGGGCGCTGGAGGTTGCCCCGGGCTTTGATCCGGAATTGGTGCTGCTTGATGTCATGATGCCGGGCATGGACGGTCCCTCCACGATGCGTGCATTACGACAATTGCCGGGCCTGGAGACGGTGCCGGTTATTTTCATGACTGCGCGCCTGCAGCGCTCGGAAATTCAGGAGTATCAGGCGCTGGGGGCCGTGGGAGTCATTCCGAAGCCGTTTGATCCCATGACCCTCTCCGAGCAGATCGCAGAAATTCTGACCCGGGCCCGGACGTGCTTGTAGCCAGGTTCAGGCAGGTCCTGAACAGATGCGGCAGAGGGCGATTTGCGGTAGTCTGGCGGGCCTGAGCCATCGTTTGATGAAAGAGGTAACCATGTCATCCACCCCGTCCCGGGACGAACTGAAAGCCAAGCTGAATCTTGAGACTTCCCGCATCCTATGGCACGACCTGCAAACCTATTTTGCCCGGGGCCAGGTTGTCAGGGTGGCGCCGGAGCTGGATCTGCTGGATGTTGCGACCGAGCTGGCGGCTGATAACAAAACCCGTTTCGAGCAGTGGATGAAGGACGGCCGGGTAGGCGAGGTGGCACCCGACACCGCGCAAGGATGGTACGATCGCAATGCCGAGCTGTGGGCCGTGGTTATCGCGCCCTGGATTCTCGTTCAGGATCGGTCCGGCCATGTGCTGCACTGACCGCCCATTACCATGAAACTGCACTATTTCCACGGCCGCGGCCCGCTCCGGGAGCTGGTGATGGCTCTGGAGGACCACCGCATTGAGCTGCATATTCGGCCCGTCGGCGAGGGTCTCTGGGGGCTGGTGGCGCTGGCGGGGCCAGAGCGCGGCCGGCCCGACGGCCAGTTCTGCCGGGGGCCCTGGAAAACCCAGGCCCGCGCCGAATCGGTGTTGCGCAGTGTGGCCGGCACCATGATGGGCAAGGGGTACGAGCCCTGTCCCGGTGACTATGTAGTCTGGTCCGTTGTCGCCCAGCGGCTGGCGCGCACCATCGGAGCCGCCGGTGAGGCACAGGCGGTCACCCCTGACGCCGACGCTGACCCGTTCCAACCCCTGGTCTGACTTCCCCTTTTCCTGATTCGAGGACACCATGCTGACCGGTGCATTGCTGATTCTGGCACCCCTGTTTCTGGGGTTCGCCCTGTGCCTTGAAAACCGCAGACTGATTACCGTGATTCATTACACGGTCGAGGCCCTGGTTTATTTCATCCTGGCATTGCTCGGCCTTGGTCTCGGCCAGATGGAGGGGCTGGCGTCCCAGCTTGGCGGCATGGCCGGGCAGGTGCTGGCTCTGGTACTGGCGCTGTTTGTGGCAAACATGGTCGGCCTGTGGCTGTTTCACCGCTGGCAGCCGCTGGAGCTTGAACGCCCGGAGGGCGACGTCAGCCCGGGTTATCGCAGGCTGTTTCTCGCCGGCCTCAAACCTTTGCTGGCCGTGGTGGCCGGCCTGCTTGCCGGGTATTACCTGTTGCCCGACATGCCGATGGCGGAGCAGGTGGCAACCTGGGCCCTGATGCTGCTGCTTTTTCTCATCGGGTTGCAGTTGCGCAACGCCGGCCTGTCACTGCGCAAACTGCTGATGAACCGCCAAGGTCTGGGTATTGCGCTCTCTCTGACCCTCAGTTCCCTGGTGGCCGGGGTCGCACTCATGCCCTGGCTGGGCCTGCCCTGGCACGACACCCTGGCGCTGGCGTCCGGTTTCGGCTGGTATTCGCTGTCCGGCATTGTGATTGGGGATGCGTTGGGGCCGGCCTGGGGCGGGGTTGCCTTCCTGAACGACGTTCTGAGGGAAATTGTCGCCCTGGCCATCATTCCCGTCCTGATATCCGGCCGGCCGGCAATGGCCATTGGCTATGGCGGCGCAACCGCCATGGATTTCACCCTGCCGGTGATCCGTAGCAGCGGTGGCCTGGCTTGCGTGCCCGTGGCCATTGCTTCCGGTTTTCTGCTGTCGTTCCTGTCGCCGGTGCTGATGGGGATCTTTCTGTCTCTGGGATAAATTGACGCGATGCAAGGCAAATTGCGGTTTTCCCGGTAATATGTCTCACAGTAAACTAATACAGATTGATAAAAGTTAATTTTCCCCTCTTTGCCCGGTAATACCGATGCAGCGTCGTGACTTTCTTGGTTTGTCGGTCGCCGCCGGCCTCTCTGCAGCCGGATTGCCCGGTTGCAGCAAACCGGTGCCCCTGGCGTTCGGGATCCACCCGTGGATCGGATACGAACCGCTGTATCTGGCCAAGGATTTCGGCTGGTTGCCGGAGTCGGTGATTCTGAGCTCCGGCGCCTCGTCAAAAGATTCCATGGCCGGGCTGCTGTCCGGCAAACTGCAGGGTGCCGCGCTCACGCTCGATGAAACCATCCGGGTCTGGTCAAAAGGCAAGGAGCTGGTTGCGGTCGCCGTGGCCGATGTCTCTGCCGGCGCGGATGCCCTGATCGTCCGGCCTTCGATCACTGACCTGTCGGAACTTCGGGGTAAACGGATTGCCGTCGAAACAAACGGGGTCTCCGGCATCATGTTGCTGAAGATTCTGGAGCTGGCCGGTCTCGCCCGGAGCGATATGGTCCCGGTCGATCTGCCGGTCAACGAGCATGTTGGGGCCTGGTCCCGGGGTGAGGTCGATGCATCGGTCAGCTATGAGCCGATCGCGACGAAACTGGAGCGGGAAGGGGGTGTCCGGCTTTTTGACAGCAGTGATATGCCGGAAACCATTTTTGACCTGCTGGTAGTAACCCGGGATACAGCGGAGGCAAATCCGGCTGCGGTTCGGGACTTGGTGATGGCCCACTTCAAAGGGTTACGGCATCTGGTTCGTAGCATGCACGATTCGGTGTATCGGGTGGCAAGCCACCAGGGGGTCCGGCCAGAGGATGTCAGGAGCGCTCTGGCGACCGTGATGCTGCCGGATCTGGCCGCGAATCAGCGCTATCTTTCCGGAGCCGGCCGGGTGGAAGCCATGGCCCGTTCGTTATCGGAACTGATGCTAAGAACCGGGATGATCCGGAAGGAGCCGGGTTTCCGGCGTTTGTGTGATCCGTCATTTCTCCCAGGGAGCCTGCCGTGAAGCTCCGCCGCTGCCTCCTGATCCTGCTGGCTGTCATCGGGAGCCTCGCCGCCAGCCTGGCCAGCGCCCGGGAAACCCTGACATTCGGCGTTTTTGCCTATCGGCCCGACAACATTGTCCGCGAGCGCTTTGAGCCCCTGGCCCGTTATCTCTCCCGCGAGCTGGGCGCAGAGGTAAAGCTGCAAGTGCTCAGCCAGGACAACATGAACCGCGCCGTGGCCGCCAATGAGCTTGATTTTTTTCTGACCAATCCGAGCCACTTCCTGCTGATCCGCAGTGAGCGAAGCCTGACCGGTGTCCTGGCGACGCTGGTTCGACGTTCCGGCGATGACTCCACCTCCAGTCTGGGCGGCGTCATTTTCACCGGTGCCCAGCGCCAGGATATCAACAGCCTCGCCGATCTGCGGAGCAAAAGCATCGCCTCACCGGGCATGCATTTTCTGGGAGGCTTCCAGGCCCAGGTCCTGGAATTGCAGGATGCCGGTATTGATATTCGCAAGGTGAACCTGGTGCGGTTTCTCGGTACCCATGACCGGGTGGTCCGGGCGGTATTGGCTGGCGATGCCGACGTCGGGTTTGTGCGCACCGGCATCCTCGAGCAAATGGCCAAAGACAACCCCGATCTGTTTCGTGAAATCAAAATCCTCAACCGCCAGGAACTGGCCGGTTTTCCCTATGCGGTCTCTACCCGGCTTTACCCCGAATGGCCGGTGGTGGCTTTGCCGCATGTCAATGAGCGGGTTATCCGGAAGGTTGCGTCGGCGTTGTTTGCCATTGAACCGGAAGACGAAGTGGCGGTGGCGGCCGGCATTACCGGGTTTTCCCCGCCGGCGGATTATCAGTCCGTGGAGTACCTGGCCCGGACCCTGCGCGTGGCGCCCTACGACCAGATGCCAAGGGTTACCTGGATGGATGTTCTGCACCAGTATCGCCTCTGGGTATTTACCATCGCGGTTCTGCTCACCCTGCTGCTTGCCAGTTCGCTCTGGCTGGCCCGCAGCAAACGCCAGCTTGCCTCGGAGCAGAAGCGCCTGAGGCGGCTGGTCTCCGGTTGGCCGCAGCCGGCCTTGCTGATAAAGGATGGTGTGTTTTTCGATGCCAACCGGGCCGCTGTCGAACTGCTCCGGTATACCTCCAGTGCGTCGATTTTCGGTAAGAGTCCTGCCGTTTTCTCTCCAGAACTCCAGCCCGATGGGCAGACATCCCGGCACAAGATGGAGAAAATCATTACCCGGACAGGCGATGGTTACGTCGAACAATGTGAATGGGTGCTCAACCGCTCCGATGGTTCCGAGGTCTGGGTCGAAATTACCATGGCGCCGGTTCACGGTGAGGGTGAACGGGAAGCCTTTATCCTGTGCTCCTGGTACGACATTACCCGGCGAAAACAGGCCGAGCAGCGCCTGCGTCTTGCCGCCAGCGTTTTCGAATACGCCCGGGAGGCCATTTTCATAACCGACAGTTACGGCATGGTGATCGATGTAAACGACGCCTATCTTGCCATCACCGGCCGGCCGCGGAGTCGGGCGATCAGCCGTTTGCCGCCGCTGCCGCTGGATGAGGGGAGCTCTGTCTTTGCCAGTGCCCGCAGCCAGAGTTTCTGGACCGGTGAGTTTGCCAGCAAGCGGCACAACGGCGAGCCGCTGGCCCTGTCGATGACCATCAGCAGTGTCCGTAACGATCATGGCAATGTCTCTCATTTTGTCGGCATTTTCAGTGACATTACCCGACTCAAGGAAAATGAGCAGAAACTCCGGGTGATGGCCCACTACGATGCCCTGACAGGGTTGCCGAACCGGGTTCTGTTTGCCGACCGGCTGCAGCAGGCCATGGCCCTGACCCGGCGGCAGGGCGGCAAGCTGGTGGTGGTCTATATTGATCTGGACGAGTTCAAACCGGTCAACGACGCCTTCGGCCATGAGGCCGGTGACCAGTTGCTGGTCGAGCTTGCCGCACGCATGCGCACGACACTGAGGGAAGAGGACACCCTGGCCCGGCTGGGTGGTGACGAATTCGCGGCCATTATCATGAACGTGCCGGATGAGGCGTTACTTGAGGCCCTGCTGGCACGTCTGCTTGCCCGGGTGGCCGAGCCGGCCTGGGTGGCGGACCACAGCGTCGAGGTGTCGGCCAGCGCCGGCTACACGCTGTTCCCGCAAGCCACTGACCTGGACGGCGATCAATTACTGCGCCAGGCAGACCAGGCCATGTACCAGGCCAAGCGTGAAGGCCGTAATCGCTACTTGCGATTTACCGACACCGCTTCCTGATCCGCTCCATCCGCCGCCGGACTCCCACTCAATTTTGTCAATAGTGCAACAACCCACAGCATCACCGGCAGGATACTGGTCCGGCCCGGTGATCAGACCAGAAATTTCCGGACATCGATTCTGTATTCGTCCGGGTCCACGGCCCGCAGGATGCGATCCTGGGTGCCGGGTTTCGCCAGTTCAATGGTTTCTACCGTGATCGGCATCCGGAACTTCGTATGGTACATCACCCGGACCGTCGGCAATCGCTGGTCGGCCTCGTTGGTTTCCACCACCACGCCTAGCCGGCCGCTTTCCAGCAGCACCATGGAGCCGACCGGGTAAAGACCAATGCAGCGGATAAACTGCCGGACCAGCAGCGGGTCCAGGTGATCACCGCTCCACTCCAGCAGCTTTTTCAGACCCTGTGTCGGAGTCATGCCCTTGTGGTAGACCCGATCCGCCGTGATGGCGTCGTAGACATCGGTAATGGCAACCATCCGGCCATACTCGGAAATTTCCTCGCCCTTGAGGCCTTCGGGATAGCCGGTGCCGTCCAGGCGCTCATGGTGCTGGGCGGCGGTGATCACGGCCAGTTCGCCAATACCCTCGGTGGTGGCGAGAATGTCCCTGGAATGCCGGGCGTGAAGCTTCATCACCTCGAACTCTTCCGGGCTCAGGCGCCCCGGTTTGTGCAGAATCTCGTCCGGGGTCAGGATCTTGCCGAGGTCGTGGAGCAGGGCGCCCACGATGGTCTGGTGCAGCACATCGGCCGACAACCCGCGATGATTGCCGAACAGGGACATCAGTACGCTGAGATTGACCGAGTGCTCGAGCAGGTAATTGTCTTTTTCCCGGATGCGGCCCAGACAGCTCAGGGCGTTGGCATTGCGGAACACCGAATGCTGGAGCTCCTGGGCCAGCCCATGAATCGGCGCAATGTCGATGGCAGTGCCCATCTTGACGTTGGTCATGAAATCGCCCACCAGCCCCTGGGCCTGGCTGTGAATCCGCTGGGCAATCACGATTTCTTCGGCAAGCGGAACATGCGGCCGCAGGCCCGGTGCCTTTTCGCCCGCCCGCTGAAGGGCTGATTCGTTTCTGCGATCCACTTCCGCGGCGGTTTCGGCATCCTGGGTATCAATGCCTTTCGAGGCGTCGATATAGACGAATTGCACGCCCATCCGGCGGATTTTCTCGATGGTTTCGTCTTTTTTGATCACACCGCGCTTGCGCTGGGCGTTATGAGGAATCCAGTCGTTGTTCAGGTCGGCGATGTACATGCCAACCTTCAGTGCCGAGATAGGGACGCGCTTGATCATTCGCCGGGGAAAAACGTCCTTAAGCTGTTCTGATAGGTCATGCCAATCACCTCGTCCAGAGGCAGTGCTTTCACCTCCGCGATTTTCTCGGCAACAAAGGGCAGGTAAAAGGGCGCGTTTTCCCTCCCACGGTAGGGAACCGGGGTGAGGAAGGGCGAGTCCGTTTCCAGCAGGATCTGCTCGATGGGGGCCATGCGCACGATGTCCCGAACATTCTCCGCCTTGTTGAAGGTGGTGATGCCGTTGAAGCCCAGGCACCAGCCCTGATCCAGGGCATAGCGGGCAAGCCCCGGTCCGGAGGTGAAACTGTGGATCACGCCCCGGCGTTTGAGGCTGTCTTCAAACTCACCGAGAATGGCGATGGTGTCGTCGTCCGCTTCCCGGCTGTGAATGACCACCGGCCGGTCGGTATCGCAGGCGATCTGCAGCTGGCGCCGGAACACCTCCCGCTGAATTTCGCGATCGGCGTTGTCGTAGAAATAGTCCAGGCCGATTTCACCCACGGCGACGATTTTCTCGTCACCGGCATGGGCGCGGATTTCGACCTCGACCTCATCGGAATAGCCTTCCGCATCATGGGGATGAATCCCCTGGGTACCGTAAATCCAGGGTGCAATCTGGCTGAGTTCGCGGACACGGGCCAGGTTGTCCGGAGACACCGCAATGGTGATCACTTTTTCGATGTTCACGCCCCGGGTCTGCTCAAGGGTGTCCTCCAGGGGGCGATCCTTGAGGTAATCGAGGTGGCAGTGGGTCTCGATGATCGGGTGATCGAATACGGGAATCTCGCGACGTTTTTTACTCATTGCCAGCTACTACACTCCATCGCAACCAGCGTTTTGGCTGCTATTCTGAGAATTTGGTCACGCAAGTCTACCAGCTTGTACGATTGTTGACCTGCATTACCTTCATAGGCAATGGCACGGAGCACCCTGATGAAATTATCGGCATTTGCCAGTTCCTTCCTGTTCGACCCGAAGAAGCCCCGGTTCCGGGATTACCCGACCCAACTGGATGATGACGACAAGGCCCTGCCCGGGCTGGAATCCAGCCTGGGCCAGATTGGTGAATACCAGCGCCGGCTGTGGGCCAACCGGGCCAGGGCGATATTGCTGGTCGCCCACGGCCCGGATACCAGTGGCAAGGACAGCCTGATCCGCACCCTGGCGACCTACGCCGATCCTGCCGGCTTCCACGCCTGGTCGTTCAGCCGGCCACAGGGCGCCGAAATCCGGCACGATTTTCTCTGGCGGGTGACGCCCTTCCTGCCGGGTTTCGGAGAGATGGTGGCGTTCAATCGCAGTCACCACGAGGCGGTCATTGCCGAGCGGGTCTGGCCGGTGCATGCGCCTGAAAGCTATAACTGGGATAACCGGTACCGGTCGATCCGGAATTTCGAGAATCATCTGGTGGAGGAAGGCACCACACTGGTCAAAATCTGGCTCAATCTGTCGGAAGACGAGCATCGCGAACGCCTTGTCAAGCGTCTGGACAAGCCGCGAAAACGCTGGAAGTTCGACAAGTCTGACATCGACGGCTGGGAAAAACGTCATCAGTATCAGGTGTTTGCCGAAGAGGCCATGGCGGCCACCCACACGGAGCAGGCGCCCTGGTTCGTGGTGCCGGGCGACCGGAAACCCCAGGCCCGGGCCATCGTGGCGGCGTTGCTGGCAGAGCAGTTGCAACACCTGGCCCCGGAGTATCCCAGGGAGGATCAGGCCGTACTCGACGATTATCGCAGGCTGTTGGCCGAAAGTGGCGTGAAGTAAACTCGATGGAGAGGCACATGCACATTGTTGTTGTCGGTGGTGGCGTCGTGGGGATGACCACCGCCTATGAACTGAATCGCCGGGGCCATGCGGTGACAGTACTGGAGCGCCACAGCGTGGCGGGAAACGAGACCAGCAAGGCGAATGCGGCCCAGCGATCCTACGGTGTGGTCTACCCCTGGGCCGATCCGGCCATAGTGTTCAAGGCCATACCCTGGATTCTCAAGCCGGACGGCCCCCTGAAGCTCCGGTTTCCGCCCTCCGTGGAAACATTGAAATTCATGTTCGCCACCCTCCGCTACGCCTGGTCTCCGGGCCTGTTCGGCCTGAATCGCCGGGCCATGCTGCGCCTCGGCATCCACAGCCGGGAGCGCTTCCTTGCTCTGGAACAGGAGCTGGACCTGAGTTTTGATGGCGACCACCGGGGCCTGCTGCACCTGGCCAGCACGCGGGAAGCTCTGGGAAATTACCGGGTCACCCACAGCCTGTTGAACGAGCTGGGGATCCCCTCCCGGCTGCTCACCCCGGAACAGGTCCGCGAAGCGGAGCCCGGCATGGTCGGCAATGGCCCGCTCTACGGCGCCCTGAGCTACGACACTGACGGCACTGGCGACTGTCACCAGTTCTCCCGGGCGCTCGCCAAGGCGTGCGAGACAAAAGGAGTGACGGTGCGCTACAACGTGGAAGCGGAAAAACTGATTGCCGATGGCCAGCAGGTGAGTGCCATCACCCTGAGAACAGACGACGGCATCATGGAGACCCTGGAAGCGGATGCCTTCGTGATCAGCGCCGGGTGCTGGTCAAATCATCTGGTGCAGCCCCTGGGCCTGGAGTTGCCCATCTATCCGGTGAAAGGTTACAGCCTTACCGTCCCGATGATAGACCCGAAACGAGGCCCGACGTCCACCATCCATGACGACAACTACAAAGTTGTCTCTACCCGCCTGGGTAATCGGCTGCGCGCCACCGGCTTTGTCGAACTGGCGGACTTCAATAGAGATATTCCAGAGGCGAGGCTGGCGACGATCCGCAAATCGGTAGAATCACGGTTCCCCGGCTGCGCGGATCTTGATGCCGCCGAAACCTGGACCGGTTTCCGCCCCATGACACCGGATGGGCCGGCGATCATTGGGCGAGGTCCCCGAGACAATCTTTACCTCAACACTGGCCATGGCACTTTCGGCTGGACCCTGTCCGCCGGCAGTGCCGATGTCATTGCCCAGGTAATCGAGGGCGAGGAACCGGCCATTTGCCTCGATGCCTTCAGGCCTGGGAGGTTTTCCGAATAAATCGGCGAACTCGGTGCGTGAGCCGGTCTGGTGGCCCTTTCCGGGATACGCTGTAAATACGTCCCTGTACGCTTGGCGAAAACCATCCCTGGTTTTCGACAATCCCGGAAAGGGCCACGAGACCGACTCCCGGGCGTTGGAGTATCCCGGGAGGGCTTATTCGTTCGGCTCTTTCTCAGAAGCCGAGCGCGCCTGAGAGCCAAGCTGACGCTCAATGTTCGAGCACAGCGTATGAACAAACCCGATATCCCGATCAGACAACAAGGGTAGCCGCTCGAAAACCCAGTGGGACAGCTTTCCCCCGGGCGGTGTGTCCAGCTCCGGTAGCAGAGTTTCGAGCCGGCTGCGGAGGGCCCCAAGACGATAGTCATCGGCAGGCTCACTCGGGTTATCCATAGCTTCGGAAAGCCCGGACATTTCCCAGGCGTAAAGCATCACGGACTGGGCAAGATTCAGGGAGGGGTAGGCGACCTTCATGGGAATGCCGGTCAGCAGATCGCACAGCGCCAGTTCGTCATTGGACAGCCCCCGGTCCTCGCGGCCAAACACCAGTGCTGCCGTGGCTGCGGATGAACCCTTGATAGCCAGCACGTCCCGCAGGCGTGAGGGCGAGTGCCAGTCCTGGCGCTGGTGCCGGGTCTTGGCGGAGGTACCCATCAGCAGGTCTACGGAGTTTCTTACCGCAGCCAGATCGGGGAAAATGCGCGCATTGTCCAGGATGTGGTCGCTGCCATGGGCCAGCCAGTGGGCTTCCGGGCGGGTGTGCAGGTCCGAATTGACCAGCCAGAGCTCGCGGAAGCCCATGGTGCACAGGGCGCGGGCGGCCGCTCCGACATTTTCCGGAACCTTGGGTTCAACAAGTACAAAGGCCAGTTGCATGACGTTACCTCCGGCGGCGAGTTTACACCACGGCGCGGAATCTTTTTACCAGCGATGGCAGCAGCTGAACGACTGGCTGGTGCAGCACCGGGAGTTCTGGCAACCGGCGCCGTTCATGACACCGGAACCGGCCTGGGCTGAGCGTTACCCGCAGTTGGCGACCCTTGTGGCGGAACTGTCCGATGACGACTGCAACCGCCTCGATGAATGCCCGGAGGTATTGGCAGAGCGGGCATCCCGCTGGCTGCCCTCGCTGGCGGATTATTCTGAACGGGTTGAATTGCCCGAGCTGTCACCGTCGCCAGGGCACATCGCGGCAGCCACTCTGCCGGAAATCCGGGCGACGGATATGCCCGGCCGTAAACGACAGCAGGCCGGCGCCTTTGCCGCGGCGCTGGTGCCTCTCACCGAGCCGGCCCTGGACTGGTGTTGCGGCAAGGGGCACCTCTCCCGGACCCTCGCGCCGCTCTGCCCCGGGGAGGTTCAGGGGCTTGAGTGGAACCCGGAACTGGTGGCCGATGGTAACCGACTGGCCCGGCACTTCGGGGATCGGGTGTCGATCCGTTGCCAGGATGTCATGGCGCCCGGTCTGGCGCTTGCGAGCGATCGCCATGGCATCGCCCTGCATGCCTGTGGCGATCTGCACCGGCGCCTGCTGGCGCAGGGCAGCCGGTCGGGTTTGCCACGGCTGAGTCTCTCGCCCTGCTGCTACCACCTTACCGACCAGCAGACCTATCGGCCGCTGTCAGCGCGGGCGCAGGCGCACCCTGACGGGCTTGAGCTGGACCGCAACGATCTGCGGCTGGCGGTTCAGGAAACCGTCACCGCACCGGCCAGGGTGCGGGAGCACACCCGCATCGTCAGCCAGTGGCGCCTGGGCTTTGACGGTCTTCAGCGCGAACTGCGTGGCCAGGACACCTACCTGCCGGTACCGCCCCACCCGGCGCGGCTGATGAGCCAGGGGTTCCCGGCGTTCTGCCGCTGGGCGGCCAATAAAAAGCGCCTGACCCTGCCCGATCACATCAACTTTGATGCCTGGCTGGCGTTCGGAGAACGGCGGCTCGAGCGCGTTCGTCGCTACGAGCTGGTGCGGCATCTGTTCCGGCGCCCACTCGAACTGTGGGTGGTACGGGATTATGCGGTTTTTCTGGAAGAGCAGGGCTATCGGGTCCGGCTGGGTGCGTTTTGCCAGCGGTCGCTGACGCCACGCAACCTGCTGCTGGACGCGGTCAGGGTTTGCGGTACTCCACCCGCTCGACACAGCCGTCCCTGAAGTAAACGTAAGTCAGTTCGTAGAGCGCGCCATAATAGCGGGTCTGGTAGATCCAGACCTCCCGGGGGTTGATGTAGGTTTCCGGCGGGTTGCCAAAGGCCCGGCGAACCTGTTCCCGGGTCATGCCCCGGACGACCTGCTCCCGCACCAGATACCGGCGCAGATCGGTGGAATTGATGAACCGGCAGGTGCCTTCGGCCTGCTCCGGTCCTGCCAGCAACAGCAAAGTCGTTATCAGGGCCATGGCCTGGACCATCGGTTTCTCGCCTCTAGCCGGAACGAAAAAAGGCGCCCGCAGGCGCCTTTTCATCGGTTCAGGATACTCCCTTGCTCAGCGGAGAACCTGAATGCGGGCTTCCACGCGACGGTTGGCTGCACGACCCTCGGCGGTGTCGTTGGAGGCAACCGGCTGCATCTCACCATAACCTACGGCGTTCACGCGTGACGGATCAATCCCCAGAGGCCCGGTCAGGCGGCTGGCAACAGCCTCGGCACGACGTTGGGACAGGAGCTGGTTGTAGGCAGCTTCACCGCGGCTGTCGGAGTGACCGGCGATTTCCACGACGGTTTCCGGATTTGCCTTCATGAACTCGGCGACCCGGCGGATTTCGTTGTCAAAGGCGTTACCGATGACCGAGCTGTTGGTCGGGAACTGTACTTCGATTTCAAACGTCTGGATGGTCTCGACCACACCCTCGCAGCCATTGGCCTCGACCTCGACACCGGCGGCGGTACCGCGGCACTCGTCGCTGCTGTTGGCCACACCGTCGTTATCGCTGTCGAGCTCACAGCCACGGGCGTCTACATCAACGTTTTGCGGTGTGTTGGGGCAGGCGTCGCGGGCATCGGCCACGGCGTCCATATCGGCGTCCGGCTCGCAGCCACTGGCGTCAACAATACGCTCGGCCATAGTCGCCGGGCACTGATCCCGGGCATCAGGGACGCCGTCATTATCGGTGTCTTGAGGCATGCTGACGGTCGATTGCGCCACCGTACGGGTAAACGCAAGGCTGATGCCCAGGGATACCTGGGTGTCGAAGGTGCTTTCATCAATTCCGTGGAACTCACGCAGATCGCCCCGCAGAGAAATCGAGTCACTCACGTTGTAACGGAAGCCGGTACCCACATTGACCCGGGTTTCATCGTGATTGGTGCCGGCGGTACGCACACCGCTGGCGGCGTCGGTTCCGAAATCGGCCTGGCCGGCGCCCAGGGACACATACGGGTTCCAGGCTTCGTCCGGGCCGGCAAAGTAATAGGTGCCATCGACTCGCACTTCATCAAACTCGGAGGTGCCGGGCACGTACTTCCGGTCAGCGTTGGCCCGTGAATAGAGTGCTTCCACCGCCCAGTTCGGCTGGAAGCGGTATTCCACGCCCACACCGAAGGTGCCGGTTTCGCTCAGGTCACGCTCATCGTCGAACAGTTGGTAGCCGGCGAAAGGGTTGATGTAGATGGTTTCCTGACGATCTGCGAGAGCGGGAGTTGCCAGGACAGTGGCCAGGGCAGCCAGGGTAATCGGACGCATGACGTTCATGCAGAACCTCCTGTTCATGATTGATGTGGAGCTGCACTCTCTTTTTATAAAAAGTGCTTGTTTACTGCGAATTTAGGCCAGTAAGCCAAAAAAAACAAAAAATTGATACACGTTGTTACGTAAGCAATTGTACCTTGCCATTCCATACGTGCCCGGAACCAATTCAGGTCAGAGCGGTAAAGTACAGGTGCGCACTTTTCTTGCTGAAGTTCAGGGTCTCGCCGTTATCGAAATGCACTTCAAACGAGTTTTCGTCCTCGGTCACCACTGACCCGGGGCCGAAAATGGCGTGACTCAGACGTGTATGGTGCCAGAGGGGTTCCATCGAACTGGCGGATACCGCGGATTCGCCTTCCAGGATGACATTTTCCCGGCTGGCATAACGCTGGCTGACCGGGGTCAGCGGTGCACTGATGTTCACTTTGGCGGTGTCGGCGGGGTTGCGTTGATCCAGCCATTGCCCGAACTCCCCGGCCAGTTCAAAACAGCATTCCTCGACAAAACGGC
Organism: Marinobacter subterrani; assembly: GCF_001045555.1. Lineage (NCBI taxonomy): Bacteria > Pseudomonadati > Pseudomonadota > Gammaproteobacteria > Pseudomonadales > Marinobacteraceae > Marinobacter > Marinobacter subterrani. Next base: position 3,080,017 of record NZ_LFBU01000001.1, on the reverse strand, counting down.
TGGGTCCCTGGTCGCCATCAAGGTGGGGCTGATTGCTACCAGGCCGGGTGATCAGATGCAGGTGCTGGCGGGTGCGGGTCATGGCCACATACAACAACCGCCGTTCACTCTCCAGGAACGCTCGCGCATTGTCCTGGGGCCGGGGTGTGTAGGGCAGATACTTCTCCTGAAGGCCGGGAATGATCACTGTGGGCCACTCCAGCCCCTTGGTGCGATGGATGGTCGACAACAGAACACCGCCGGCCTGTTTGGTGCCGGCCTGCTGCTTCAGGGCGTTCAGGTGCGCCAGGGCACCGTCTGCGGTGACATTGAGGCTTTTCAGGTACTGCCGGAACCCTTGAACGGTATCGATCCGTTCCTCGGCGCTTTCGTGGGTTAACGCCAGGCTCCGAATGCCCTCATAGAGATCGGTATGTTCGGCGTAAACGCTGATCAGCCCCGCCACTGGCCCGCCATAACTGCGCAGCTGGGCCAGCACCTCGCCCAGTTTCCGAAGCTTGCGGGCCGCCATCGGCGCCAGGGCGTCAAAATCCAGCGCCAGCAATCGCTCGTGCCAGCCACCGGCAAACCCCGAGAGAAATCGCGCCAGCTGCTCCAGCTCCGGCTCCTTCAGCCCGACGTGGGGAAACCGCAACAGCTGCCTGGCCAGCTCCAGCCGGTCCTCGTCCGGCAGCTTCTCCAGTTTACCTGTAACCACCACCAGTAAGGCGGTAATGGCCTGCACCTCCCGGCTGAACAACGCACCCTTGCCGGCATCGATCCGATAGGGAATCTGCCGGGCCAGCAGCTGCAGCTCGATGGGTACGCTCTGGCTCCAGACCCGGAACAGAATCGCCGTGCCTGTCAGGTCCGTCTCAGACTGGTTTGTCAGAATCTGCAGGACCGTATCCGCATCACTCTCGGCCCGGTGCAGGGAAATCTCCGTCGGCGGCGTGGAAGGGTGCGCATGGCAGAGCACATTCTTGCGCCCGGTGTTATGACAGATCAGATGGTTGGCCAGCAGCGCCACCCGATGGCCGTAACGGAAGGTGTAACTCAGCGTCTGCTCCAGTGGGCTTTCAAACTCATCGCTGAACCGTTTGAGAATAAACTCCGGCTTCGCGCCCCGGAACTCGTAGATGGTCTGGTCCGGGTCCCCGACGACCGTCACCCGGGCCCTGTCACCGGCCACGTACCGTAGCAAAAGATGCTGGATCTCATTGGTATCCTGGTACTCATCCACCAGAATCAGGTCCATCTTGTTGCCCACCAGCCGCTGCAACGGCGGGTTCTGGTGAATCGCCATCACCGGCTCATACAGCATATCCGCATAACTGATCCGCCCCTGGCCCTTGCGCCATTGCTCAAAGCTGTGGAACAAATCAACCAGATACTTGTGCTTGTCCGAATACCCCAGCTCGTCAAACACAATCTCGGCCGGCGACAGCGTCGTCTTTACCAGATCAATAAACCCCGTCGCCGTTTCGACAAAATCCTTCTTGTTGCGGCGGATCTCGTCCGCCAGATCCTCCGGCGCCAGCCTCCGCGTTAACTGCCAGGCCTGAAAACTGATCTCCTGCTCGGTCAGAATCTTCTCCGAAAACCCCGGCAGGTAGCCCTCACGGACAAACCGCTTGTACAGCCGCAGACCCATGGCGTGATAGGTCCGGATCTCCGGCAGCGCCAGCCCGGTCTGCGAGCAGACCCCCTGCAGCTTGCGCTCGAAATCCACCCGGGCGCTCCGGTTGAACATCAACACCAGCACCCGGTCCGGATCATGCCCCTGCTCCAGCAGATAGCGAATTCGCCAGGCCAGGGTCGACGTCTTGCCACTGCCGGCCACAGCGGTGATCACCGCATGCTCGAAGCCCGCGGTAATAATCGCCCGCTGCTCATCGGTGAGGTAATCCGGAAGGTTGGTGGTATCAGGAATTTGGGGTTCGGTCGGCATGGCCGGTATTGTAACGGCTCTGCTGGTAGAGCGGATACCGCTCCCGCATAATTGATTTCAGAGCAATTAGCGATAATTGAAGACTCCAGCTCCCAAGTTTGACGGCGGTGTCTGGGCACACTTTCCAAAACTGTGCGGAGCCATGGATGGCGGAGCCCAAGCGCCCCATGGATGGGCCGTAAGGAGCGTGTTTTGGAAAGTGTGCCCAGACCCCGCTAACTCCCAAACCAAAAGGTCTGAATAATGGAAATGTCAGAATCCGTAAATGTACTAGGCGAAAAACTGGAAGCCTGCGGCAAAGACCCGATTACCGGCTTCTACCGCGATGGCTGCTGCAACGTCGGCCCCGATGACTTTGGCCTGCACGCCGTCTGTGCCGTGGTCACCGACGACTTCCTCGAATTCTCCAAAGCCCGGGGCAACGACCTCAGCACCCCCAGACCCGAGTTCGGCTTCGAAGGCCTGAAAGCCGGCGACAGCTGGTGCCTGTGCGCCGCCCGCTGGCAGGAAGCTTTCGAAGCCGGCTGCGCGCCAAGAGTGCGCCTGCGGGCCACCCACCAGGCCGCTCTGGAAAAGTGCGCCCTTGACGACCTCAAGGCCCACGGTGCCGACCTTAGCTGATGCGCCACGCAGGGTCTGATCAGCTGCCAGATCTTGCTGCCTGGCAACGCCTGCAACGCAGCCTTGCGACCAGCGGCGAACGCCGGCTGGTCCTGCTGGAAGGCGACCGCGATGCCGCCGTTCAGTGGCTGGCCGCCCTGTTGCCGGGCCTGGCGATGACGACCGGTGTCTGGACCGGCCCCGCTGAAGACTCCCCGGACCACCGGCTGAACCAGCTGGTGCCGTCATCAGCCCGGAAATGGCTCGGCCGGGAACTCTCGGTCATCGCCTGGGATGGCTGGCAGGGCAATCCGCCGGACGCCTTTGCGGCATTGTCCGGCGCGCTCACCGCCGGAGGACTGCTGTTCTGGTTGATGCCGCCCCTGCACCAGTGGCGGCGTTTTGCCGACCCGGATTACGGCCGGACCGGCCTGGACCATGACGGCGGACATCCTTTTGCCGCCCGCATGGCCGGGCTGGTTTCCGATCACCCGGCGGTTATCCGAGTGTTTCCGGACCAGACAGCGCTGCCGCGCCTGCCCGTTCCCGCCTTGCCCGAGACCGGGTTCCGTGTTGAAACCACCAGTGACCAGCAACATCTGATCGGTCGGCTGGTCCGGTTTGGCCTGGGCCGTCGGCGCCGCCCGGTTGTGGTCACTGCTGACCGGGGCCGGGGCAAATCGGCGGCCCTGGGCATTGCCGCGGCGAAACTGCTGCAACAGGGCAGGCGCAACATCCTTGTGTCGGCGCCGGCGCACCATAACGTCGAAACCCTGTTCCGGCATGCCCGCGAAACACTGGGCGATCAGTTGGAAAACGAGAGCCCCGGAGAGCTGACGACCCGGGCCGGGTGCTGCCTGAAGTATCTGCCGATCCGGGACATGCTGGCGGCTGGGCCGGAAGCCGAGGTGGTGATGGTGGATGAGGCCGCCGCCATTCCGGCACCGCTGCTCAAGGCCGTACTTCTGGGCTGGCCCAGAGTGGCCTTTGCCACCACCGTGCACGGTTACGAAGGCGCCGGAAGGGGCTTCGCCATTCGCTTTCGCCGGGTGCTGGATCAGTGGACGCCCCACTGGCAAGCACTGACTCTGGCCCAGCCGGTGCGCTGGGCCGAAGGCGATCCGCTGGAAGCCCTGATTTCGGAACTGTTTATGCTGGCGGCGGACGAAGGTGAGCCCACAGAAACGTCTGGCCCTGGCGAACAACTGATCATCGAGCCCTGGCAGCCGGCCCGGACCACTGATACGGAATTGTCCGCGGCTTTCGGCCTGTTGGTGGACGCCCATTACCGCACCTCCCCCGCGGACCTTCGGCAGTGGCTGGACGATCCCGCTGCTCATAGCTGGCGGGCCCGGATCGGCGACCGAACTGTTGGTGTGCTCTGGTGTGCCCTCGAAGGCGGCCTGGCACCCGCGCTTGCGGACCAGATCAGCCTCGGTACCCGGCGTATCCGGGGTCACCTGCTGCCGCAGTCCCTGGCCAGCCATAGCGGTTACCCGGAGGCCGCCTCCCTGCGGTGCCTGCGCGTGGTCCGAATCGCCGTGGCGGCGGATTCCCGGCGGCTGGGTATCGGTCATCGCCTGGTCGAGGCAGCACGGGATGTCGCCAGCCACCAGGGCCTGGATTATCTCGGCACCAGCTTTGGTGGCAGTACCGATCTGCTGGCGTTCTGGCAGGGCTGCGGCCTGCAGGTGGTGCGGACCGGTCTGCACCAGGAGGCGTCCAGTGGCGAATACCCGCTGCAGATGCTTCTGGGCCTGAGTTCATCCGGGCGGGAAATGGCCGGGCGCATCCGGAGCCGGCTGGCCCGCCACTGGCTGACACTGGCACCGGAGAACTGGCCCGAGCTTGAACCGAGCCTGCTGGCGGGCATCACCGCAGACCTGCCTCCGGGCCCGCGGCCGGATAGCGACGACCTGAGGGATCTGCACCATTTCGCCAACGGCCACCGCGGCTTCCGGATGACGGTTCCGGTGCTGCGACAACTGAGCCGGGTACCGGGGGTCATGGCGTGGCTGCTGCATCAGGAGCCGCTTGCCCTTTGGTGTCGCGCGGTACTGCAGGGCCGGTCATGGCAGCGAATTCAGGCAGAGCGGCTGTGTCTTGGGCAAAAAGACGGTGAGGACGGTTTGCGGCAACTGGTTCGGGATCTGCTGGAAAACGGGCCGGAGTTGTGAACCGCTCGATTTAATTCCGTGCGCGGGCTGCCCAGAATAGGCCCACTTATCCATTCACAGAGATTGTTCGTTATGGCCAATGGAACCGGCTCCCACCGTTTTGCGCTGATCGTGCTTGTTCTGCTCAGCTTTCTCTCCGCATGCGCGTCCCAGAAACAGCCGGTAAAGCTCTCACCGCAGGACCTGGCCGAGGCTGATGCACTTCTGGTGTCAGCCGCAGCCAATGGTGAAAAACGGCGAGTGCAACTGCTCCTGTCGGCGGGCGCCAGAGTCAATGCCCGGGACTCGCAGGGCTATACCCCGGTGATGCGCGCCGCGGCGAACGGGCATTTGTCGGTGGTCAAGGTGTTGCTGTCGGCCGGTGCCAACGTCAATGTCAGCCAGGGTGGGGAATCCCTGCTCATGAAAGTTGTCGCCGGCGGCGATCTGCTAACCGCCGAAATGCTGCTGTCCGCCGGCGCCGACGTGAATTACCGCTCAGCCAGCGGCAAGACAGCGCTGGATGTCGCCCGCGCCAACAACAGCCGGGACCTGGAGATGCTGCTGGTCCAGGCCGGCGCGTCACTCTAGCAAAAGCGGCCGACAGGCTATTCCAGTCCCATCGGGTCGGTTTCGTCGTCCCATTCCGGCACGAAATGGGCGGCAACCACCGCCTCGGGGACATCGGCAAGCCGATCATAGGACCACCGGGGCTGGCGGTCCTTATCGATGGCCAGGGCCCGGATGCCCTCGCGCAGGTCGGGCCTGCGGATGCACTCCGAGACCATGGCCAGTTCCATCCGGAAAATATCCCTCAGGGGCATCTGCTGGGCCTTTTTCAATTGTGTCCACACCAGCCATGCCGACACCGGGCATCCCGTTCTGAGGGTGTTCATACAACTGGCCCACCACTCGCTGTCCACCTCGGCCGAGAGGAGCTGATCAATGACCTCCGGTAGCTCGTCGCCGGCGCTGAGCCGGGCAATGTATTGCTCATGCCGCTCCAGCTGGCTTGCCGGCAGCGCCCGGTAATCCGGGGCCTGGAGCTGATTGAGTAGCCGGAACAGGCGATTGTCATCGGCCGCCGCCTGGCCGGTCCAGCGCTCGCCCTGCAACCGTTCCAGCAGGGCAGTGCGATCCTCCGGCAGGATGGCCAGGTCGGCCAGGCCGACGCGAAGGCTGTCCGCGGCATTCAGGCGGGCGCCGGTCAATCCCATGAACAGGCCCAGTCGGCCGGGAAGCCGGTTCAGGAACCAACTGGCCCCGACATCCGGGAACAGGCCGATGCTGATTTCTGGCATGGCAAGCGTCAGATCCGGCGTCACCAGCCGGTACCGGCACCCGGCAAGCAGGCCCAGGCCACCGCCCATGACGATACCGTGGGCAAGCCCAACAACGGGTTTGGGAAACCGGTGGAGGCAGTAATCCAACCGGTATTCCTGGCGGAAGACACGGGCGGGCTTCCCGGGATCGGTGGGGTCCTGCAGCGCATGGTACAGTTCCCGGATATCACCGCCGGCGCAGAATCCCCGGTCACCGGCGCCCTGCAGGACAACAAGGCAGATCCGATCGTCGTCGGCCCAGCGGACCAGTGCCTCCTGGGCCTGCTCAAACATGCGCTCGGAAAGGGCGTTCAGGGCGCCGGGTGAGTTCAGTGTCAGCAGGCCAATGTGACCTTCGCGACAGACAAGTTCCTGGGCCTCTACAGGCATTGAGTGTATCTCCGGACAATGAAAATAATCTTTGGTACCGAAATGGCCGTACTATCTCACTAATGGCACCCCAACCGCCTGCGCAGATAAAGAGGACGATCGTCGAAGGAGGGTCCTTGATTTATCGCATTTGAGGTTCCGGGGCTGTGTGCTATAAGTTCTAGTCAGTTTACTGGCCGGTCCCGGCTGCCGGCCAAAAATCGTAAAAAGATGAGAGGGAATGAACCATGAATCTGAAACACTACGCTGTTGCGGGAATTCTTGCCTTCGGCGCTGCGCTTCCTGCGGTAGCTTCGGCGGCTGATCTTGCTGCCGGTAAAGCCAAGGCGGCTGTCTGCGCTGCCTGTCACGGCGCCAATGGCATCGCACAGATCCCAACCTACCCGAACCTGGCCGGCCAGAACGAGCAATACCTGGTGTTGGCACTCAAGGCCTACAAGAACAAGCAGCGCACTGGTGGCCAGGCGGTCATCATGCAGGGCCAGGCGGCTGCCCTGAGCGATGAAGACATTGCCAACCTGGCGGCATACTGGTCCAGCCTCCCTGCAGGCGGCGGCAAGTAAGCCGCTCTGACCTACCGGTCAGTGGTGCGGCTCAGGTCGCTCCGCTGACAATCCGGTAACTGGGTCGATAGGCCGAAGAGCCCGGCAGCTTCATCCGGTTCTGCGCAACAAACTGCTCCAGCATGGCTTCCAGCGGCCTGATCAGGCTCGGGTCACCGGCAATCTCAAACGGTCCCTTCTCCTGAACCTGGCGGATTCCTCCTTCCTTGACATTCCCGGCAACGATACCGCTGAAGGCCTTGCGCAGGTTGGCGGCGATCAGGTGCACGGGCTGGTCCCGGTGCAGCTCAAGCGCCCGCATATTGTCGTGATTCGGCTCAAAGGGTAACTGGAACACCGGATCGATTTTCAGCATCCAGTTGAAATAATATGCGTCCTGCATGGCGCGCCGGAAGGTTTCCACCTCCTTCATGCCTTTTTTCATGGTCTGTGCGACACGCACCGGATCATCAATGATGATTTCATATTTGCTGGCTGCCTCGTCGCCCAGCGCGTTGCGGATGAACCGGTCGATCATCTCGAAATACTCGGCATTCTCCTGCTGGCCGGTGAAGACCACCGGGAAGGGCAGATCAACATTGTCCGGGTGCAGCAGAATGCCCAGCAGGTAAAGAATTTCCTCAGCGGTACCGACACCGCCCGGGAACACAATCACCCCGTGGCCGCAGCGGACGAACGCCTCCAGGCGTTTTTCAATGTCCGGCATGATCACCAGTTCATTCACGATGGGGTTCGGCGCCTCGGCACCGATGATGCCGGGCTCGGTGATGCCAATGTAGCGGCCATTCTTTACCCGCTGCTTGGCATGGCCAATGGTGGCACCCTTCATGGGGCCCTTCATCGCGCCCGGCCCGCAACCAGTGCAGATGCTCAGGGATCTCAGGCCCAGTTGGTGGCCCACTTCCTTGCTGTACTGATATTCTTCCTGACCGATCGAGTGGCCGCCCCAGCACACCACCAGGTCGGGCTGCCGGCCGGCCTCTAGCACCCGCGCATTGCGCAGGATGTGGAAAACGTAATTGGTAATGTCTTCCGGGTCATCGCGCTGGAAGCCAGCGGCCGACTGGGGAATGGAGTGCGAGTAAATGATATCCCTGAGCACCGAAAAAAGGTGCTCCCGGAATGCCCTCAGCATTTCCCCATCCACAAAGGCATGGGCCGGGGCATTGATCAGTTCCAGCTTCAGGCCCCGGGGCTGCGGTACCAGCCGGACATCGAAGTCGGCATGGGATTCCATCAGGGTCTTGCAGTCGTCGGTTTCTATGCCGGTGTTCAGAACCGCGAGCGCACACTGGCGGAAGAGGCGATAGAGACCACCCTCGCTGCGATCCTTGAGCCGGTTGACCTCGTGGTTGGAAAGAATTTCAAGGCTGCCCTCAGGGGAAACCAGGGCATTGATGGTCATTTCCTGCATTAACGGTAACGCTCCTGAATGTTGCGGCAATGCCTGATTTTGAGGCAAGGAGTCAAAACGTTACACTAAGCGCTTTCACGTTCATACGCCACCCGACAAAATTCCGATTTATGAAACTGCTGATTCGTCCCGCTCCGGAAGTAGCCATCAAAAGCAAGCCCGTTCGCCGTCAACAGATGCGCCATTTGCGGCAGAACATCCGCAAGTTGCTGGCCCGGCTCGACCCGGAAATCCAGGTTGAAGGCAGTTGGGACCGGGTGGATGTGCAGGTGCCCGATGGCCGCGGGCTGTCCGGGCCGGTGGTCGATGCCCTGTTGCGCATTCCGGGCATTTCCACCATTCAGGAAATCGGTGTGTTTCCGCTGGTCAGCCTTGATGACGTTGCGCAAAAGGCAGTCGAAGCATTCTTAGGGCGATTGGCCGGCAAGACCTTCGCGGTCAGGGCACGGCGCCACGGCGAGCACAGCTTCCGCTCCATTGATCTGGAGAGGACCGTCGGTGCTGCACTGATGCAGGCATCCGGCGCTGCCGGGGTTGACCTGAAATCACCGCAGGTTGAGGTGCGCATCGAAGTCCAGGGCGATCAGTTCCATATTGCCCATCGCAAGCACCGGGGGTTGGGCGGTTATCCCCTGGGCAGTGTCGAAAATGTGCTTACTTTGATTTCCGGAGGCTACGATTCCTCGGTAGCGGCGTACCTGATGATGCGGCGGGGGCTTCGCAATCACTTTCTGTTTTTCAACCTCGGTGGCCCTGCCCACGAGGTTGGCGTGCGCCAGGTGGTGTATTACCTCTGGGACCGGTATGGCGCCTCGCACAGTGCCAAGTTTATCTCCGTGCCGTTTGAGGGCGTGGTGGCCGAGATCATGCGGTCGGTGAGTCATCGCCATTGGGGCGTGGTGCTGAAACGTCAGATGCTCAAGGCAGCGGCGGAGATTGCCCGCAAGAATAATTCGCTTGGCCTGGTCACCGGTGATGCCGTGGCCCAGGTGTCGAGCCAGACCCTGAGCAACCTGAACGTCGTGGACCGTGCCAGCGACGAAGTGGTTCTGCGCCCGCTGGTGTCCATGGACAAGGAATCCATTATCCGGATTGCCCGGGACATCGGCACCGAATCCTATGCCCGCACCATGCCCGAATACTGCGGCGTGATCTCCCGGAAGCCGGCGACCCGCGCAAGACTGCATCGGGTGGAGGAAGATGAAGCCCGGATGGACACCACGGTGCTGGCAACCGCCATTGAAACCCGGGAGGAAACGCCGGTGAACCGGTTGCTTGACACCAAGGTTACGCCGGAGGACATCGAACTGGTGAGGACACCTGCGGTCGATGACGTGATCATCGACGTGCGCCATCCCTTGGAGGGCGAACTGTCGCCGCTGGAGCTGACCAGCAATGAAATCCTGCAGATACCCTTCTACGAACTGAACCAGCAGATGTCAGGCCTGCCCGGAAATCGCCATTACCTGCTGTATTGCGATCACGGCACCATGAGCCGGATGCATGCGGGGCACCTGAAAGCCGAGGGGCACGAAAACGTCAAGGTATACGCGCCCGCCCTCTGAGATTTCAGCCTTCCAGCCCCTTGAAGAACTGCTGGACATTCTCGCTGAGGGTGTCCAGATCATAACCCCCTTCCTGGACCACCAGCATCGGCAGGCCCAACTGGCGCACCCGGGTACTGAGCTTGCAAAAGCCTTCCGAAGACACCGACACCTTGGCCTGGGGATCGTCCTTGTAGATGTCAAAACCGAGCGCGAGAACCAGCGCATCGGGCTGGAACAGTTTGATGGCCGCCAGGGCTTCGTCCAGTTTCGCGAAGAAATCATCCTCCGATGAGCCATGGGGCATGGGCATATTGATGTTGTAGCCGAAACCGTCACCTTCGCCCCGTTCGTTTTCATAGCCGGTGACCACCGGGTAGAAATTGGTGGGGTCGCCGTGGATGGAGATATAGAGCACATCACTCCGGTCGTAGAAGATCTCCTGAACACCCTGGCCGTGGTGCATGTCGGTGTCGAGAATCACGATTTTCGGGAACCGGCTTTTCATGTGCTCGGCGGCAATCGCGGCATTGTTCAGGTAGCAGAAGCCCCCGGCGGCGTCCCTGCGGGCATGATGCCCGGGCGGGCGACACACGGCGTAGGAAGTGCGCTCACCGGCAATCAGGGCGTCGGCGGCCCCGAGCGCCGTCTGGGCAGACCAGTAGGCGGCGTGCCAGGTGTTCTCGCCAATCGGCGAACTGCCATCCGCCTGGTATCGGGCGGCTTCGGCCAGAATGCCGGTGAGATGGTTGGGCGAGCGGACAAAGATGTTCGACATCACCTCGTCACCCCAGTCTCCCATTTCTTTCCAGCGGCGATGGGCGGATTCCAGGAAACGCAGATAGCCCAGATCATGAACCTTTGAAATGGGGCCGGCGCCCTGGTCGGCCGGCTGAAGCACGGAAACACCCATTTGCTTCAGGCCATTCAGCATCTGCTCGGTGCGGTCCGGCACTTCCTGGGGCTGGCGCATCTGGCCCCGCGTGAAGTAGGTCTTGGGAATGTGCTGGTCCTGTGCAGGATGGAAAAATGCTTTCATGGCCTGGCCTCCTGGATGTCTGGTTCTCCGAGTATAGGCACGGTCGGAGGATGATCAATAGCCGGCCCTTGACTTTACAGGCTCAGCCACAACACTCACTATGAAAGACATAAGCCAATGACGCAATGCCGTCCCGCAAGGGACGCCGCCAAACACCGAAAAGGAGCCAAGATGATTGAGTCACCACTTTTGGAAAAAATGACTGGCTACATTGGCGGTCGCTGGACAGACACTGCTGAAGGCAATACCTTTGATGTCTACAATCCCGCCACCGGTAAAGTCATCGCGAAAGTACCGTCAATGCCGGAGCAGGACATTCTGGCGGCTGTGGCTGCCGGCAAATCAGCCCTGAAACTGACCAGTCCGTATTCGATTGAAACCCGCCGAAAATGGCTCGAAGACATTCGGGACGCCCTGAAAGCCAACAAGGAAGAGGTTGGCCGGATTCTCTGCATGGAGCATGGAAAACCGCTGCAGGAAGCCCAGGGTGAAGTGGATTACGCGGCCGGCTTTTTCGACTACTGCTCCAAGCACATACAGGCACTGGACGCCCACACCATCCCGGAAAAGCCCAAGGACTGCACCTGGACTGTGCATTACCGGCCGATCGGTGTGGCCGGCCTGATCACGCCCTGGAACTTCCCCATCGGCATGATCGCCAAGAAACTCTCAGCGGCACTGGCGGCAGGTTGCCCGTCCGTGATCAAACCGGCCAGTGAAACCCCGCTGACCATGATTGCCCTGTTCACCCTGATGGACAAACACACCGACATGCCGGACGGCATGGTCAATCTGGTGATGGGCAAGGCCAGTGTGATCGGCAAGGTGCTGTGCGAAAGTCCCGATGTACCCATGCTCAGCTTCACCGGTTCAACCGAAGTGGGCCGCAAGTTGCTCGTCGACACCGCCGAGCAGGTCAAGAAGCTGGCCCTTGAGCTGGGTGGTAACGCGCCGTTCATCGTCTTTGACGATGCCGACCTGGACGCGGCCGCCGACAACCTGATCGCCAACAAATTCCGCGGTGGCGGCCAGACCTGCGTCTGCGCCAACCGGATCTTCGTGCACGAGAAGGTAGCCGATGCCTTTGGCCAGAAGCTTGCCGAGCGGGTCAACAAGATGACCGTCGGTGACGGCATCAACGGCGATGTGGATCTCGGGCCGCTGATCAACCAGGCCGGCTTCGACAAAGTGAAGCGTCACCTTGAGGATGCTCTCGATAAAGGCGCGAAGCTGGTCGCCGGCAAGCAGCCTGGCGATCTGAATGGCAACCTGTTCTTCCCGCCCACGGTGGTTCAGGGAATCAACCGCGACATGTACTGCTACCAGGAAGAGACCTTCGGCCCGTTGGTGCCCATGGCCCTGTTCCGCACGGAGGAGGAAGTCATCGATGCCGGTAACGACACCGAGTTCGGCCTGGCTTCCTACGTGTTCACCGGCGATGCCGAGCGCGCCCAGCGTGTGGCTGCCGGCCTGCGTTTCGGCCACTGCGGCTGGAACACTGGCACCGGCCCGACGCCGGAAGCGCCGTTTGGTGGCATGAAGGCTTCTGGTATTGGCCGGGAAGGCGGCCTGGAAGGTCTGTTCGAGTTTGTGGAAGCCCAAACCGTGCCGAGAGGTTTCTAAAAGAAAAGCCCTCGTCCCTGTGGGGGTGTCGCACGGGGGAGGTTCCCCTTCAGGACACGCTACGAGCACCCGCATGCGGGTCCAGCCTGCAATCATAGATTGCAGTCGTTCGGCTGTCGCATGAAGCTTCGCTTCATAAGCGCTCGGCCTCACCCATGTGCGCTTGGCTGTGGCCATCCATGGCCACAGACAGTCCTGAAGGGGAACCTCCCCCGCGCTCTTTCTGACAGTGGGTGAGGGTTTATCAAATCTTCTCGCCTGACATGAGTAGGTCGGATTAGCAAAGCGTAATCCGACAAGCCAGCTGAAAATATCCCCACCCGGAAATCCCGCATTTCTCCTGTTATACTCTCAGACCTGTTTATTTAACCAGTAGCGAACCGATTCTTTATGGACGTCTCCCACATCATCGATCCGTTGAACGATGCCCAACGTGAAGCTGTCACTGCCCAGAACGACCACCTTTTGGTTCTGGCCGGCGCCGGAAGTGGCAAAACCCGCGTCCTGGTCCATCGGATTGCCTGGTTGATGACCGTAGATCGTGTGCCCCCCACCGGTATCCTGGCGGTGACCTTCACCAACAAGGCCGCCAAGGAAATGCGCTACCGCATCGAGCAGATGATGCAGATTCCTGCCCGTGGCCTCTGGTTTGGCACCTTTCATGGCATCGCTCACCGTCTGCTGCGTTCACACTGGAAAGACGCCGGCCTGCCGGAGAACTTCCAGGTGCTGGACAGCGACGATCAGCTTCGGCTGATCAAGCGGGTGATGCGGGAAAACCAGATCGACGAGAGCAAGTGGCCGCCGAAGCAGGCCCAGTGGTTTATCAACAGCCAGAAGGACGAGGGGTTGCGGGCCGATCACATCCAGGAAAACCCGGGCGACCATTTCCTGTCGATCATGCTGAAGATCTATCGCCAGTACGAGAAGCTCTGCCAGCAGGGTGGCCTGGTGGATTTCGGTGAGCTGCTGTTGCGTTCCCACGAGCTCTGGCTGCACCGGCCGGAGCTTCTGGCCCATTACCAGAGCCGGTTCCAGCACATTCTGGTAGACGAGTTCCAGGACACCAACACCATTCAATACGCCTGGCTGCAGGTGCTCGCCAGCAATCGGGTGCCAATGACGGTGGTGGGGGACGACGATCAGTCCATCTACGGCTGGCGGGGTGCCAAGGTCGAGAACATCCAGCAATACCAGCGGGATTTCCCTAATGCCCGGCTGGTGCGGCTGGAGCAGAACTACCGGTCTACCCAGATGATCCTGAAGGCGGCCAACGCGGTGATCGCCAACAATCAGGGTCGGCTCGGCAAGGAGCTCTGGACCGATGGTCCGGAAGGCGAGCCGATCAGCCTGTACGCCGCCTTCAACGAGCAGGACGAAGCCAATTACATTGCCGACAGCATTTCCGCCTGGGTTCAGGACGGCAACCTGCGCAGTGAGTCGGCCATCCTGTATCGGTCCAACGCCCAGTCCCGGGTGCTGGAAGAATCCCTGATGCGCCAGGGCATTCCTTACCGGGTCTACGGCGGCCTGCGATTCTATGACCGCCAGGAAATCCGTAACGCATTGGCGTATTTGCGACTGGTACAGTACCGGCGCGATGACGCAGCCTTCGAGCGGGTGGTTAACGTCCCGCCCCGGGGCATCGGCGCCAAGAGCCTGGCTGAGCTTCGGGAATACGCCACGGAACAGGGCATTTCCCTGTGGGAATCCGCCGAACGGCTGCTGGAAGCCGGGCAGGTGAAAGGCAGGGCCAAAACCGGACTGCAGTCGTTTATCGCCATCATCGAAGGCCTGTCCGAAATGGTGGGCGATGCTTCGCTGCAGGGCCTGATGAAACAGACCATTGAGAACAGTGGGCTGAAGGATTACCACGCCAGCGAAAAAGGCGAGAAAGGTCAGGCCCGGGTGGAAAACCTGGAGGAGCTGGTTAACGCCCTCTCGGATTATGAAGTGGAAGACGGCGTTGATCCCCTGTCAGAATTCATCGCCCAGGCGGCCCTGGACGCGGGTGAATCCCAGGCGGAAGACCATGAAGACAGCGTTCAGTTGATGACCCTGCACTCTGCCAAGGGCCTGGAGTTTCCGCTGGTGTTTCTGGCGGGAGTGGAAGAGGGCCTGTTCCCCCACGGCATGTCCCTGGAAGAACCGGGTCGCATGGAGGAAGAACGCCGCCTGGCCTATGTGGGCATTACCCGGGCCATGAAAAAACTGGTGCTCACTTACGCTGAATCCCGCCGTCTGTACGGCCAGGAAAAGTTCAACGCCCTGTCCCGGTTCGTGCGGGAAATCCCCGGTGACTGTCTTCAGGAAGTGCGCTTGCGCAATACGGTGACCCGTCCAGCCATGGTGGCACGGCCCAATGAGAGCCTGTTCGCGCAGGATTCAGCCCAGCAGTCCGGGTTCAGCCTGGGGCAGCGCGTGCGTCACCCGAAATTCGGCGAAGGCATCGTAATGAACTCCGAGGGTACCGGGCATCACACTCGTGTACAGGTGAACTTTGATGAGGGCGCCAAGTGGCTGGTGCTGGCCTATGCGCCGCTGGAGGCGTGTTGAAGATGGGGTCAGATGAAAACGGGGTCAGATGAACTTTTCATCTGACCCCGTTTTCATCTGACCCCGGATTGATTACAGCCAGCCCTTGCGCTTGAAGTACCAGTAGGGCGCGATACCCGCCAGCACCATCAGGCCGAGGGCCCAGGGGTAGCCGAGTAACCACTTGAGCTCCGGCATATGCTCGAAGTTCATGCCGTAAATACTGGCGATGAGTGTTGGTGGCAGGAATACCACGGCGGCAATCGAGAAGATTTTGATGATCTGGTTCTGCTCGATGTTGATGAAGCCCTGGGTGGAGTCCATCAGGAAGTTGATCTTGTCGAACAGGAAGGTGGTGTGGGACATCAGGGTTTCGATGTCCCGATTGATTTCCCGGAGCGTTTCGCGGAGCTCGCCTTCCTTGCGGAGGTGTCTGAGCAGGAACGAGATGTTGCGCTGGGTATCCATCAGGCACAGGCGGGTCTTCCCGTTGCTGTCCTCCAGCTTGGCCAGGCGGTTGATGGCCTCGTCCAGCTCGGCCTCTTCGTCTTCGAGTACCAGGTAGCTGACGTCTTCAAGCTGCCGGTGCAGGTCTTCCAGACCGTCAGCATGGTTTTCCACTTTCTGTTCGAGCAGCGTCACCAGAAGCTCCGCAGCGTCCTGAGCCTCGACCTGGCCCCGCCGGGCGCGCATCCTGAGCAATCTGAAATCAGCCAGTTCACCCTCGCGAACGGTGATCAGGGTGTGTGTCTGAAGAATGCAGGCTACTGATACAGTCGAAAACCGTCCTTCGTTCTGGGTCAGGAAAAGTGAGTGAACATGTACCCCGGCCTGGTCAACAAAACAGCGGGCGGAGGCTTCGATTTCCTCGACGTCATCAAACTCGGGAATGTCGGTTTTCAGGAGTCCCTGGAGGATCTGTCGCTCGTCCTCGGTGGGCTCGTGGGCGTCAATCCAGTCGGCTTCATTCAGCCGTTTGCGGATGTCCGTGTCCGGAACGTCCAGCTCCTTGATCAGGCCGTTGACGATCTTGAAGAGTCTCAGCATGGGCATATCTCCGAATGGATGGCGGTTCTCGGAGCCTCTGAATAAACCCCGGTAACTTCGTGCTGGCTTTGCCGTTTTGCCGGGGCTTATTCAGAGATTCCATAACAGTCTAGTGCATAAGCACCGCGTAGATTATTACAGCAAGAATTACTCGATACACTACGTAGGGCCACATACCTACCTGGTTCAGCCATTTCAGGAAGAAATGGATAGCGGTAATGGCCATGACGAAGGAGGTGATACCTCCGATAAGAAAGCCGGTCCAGTCCACGGCAACGTCGGACGCAGCTACCTCCAGAAGTTTGGCCGCGGCAGCCAGGGCCGTGATGGGAATCGCGAGCAGGAAAGAGAACCGGGAAGCGGCCTCGCGGCTCAGCCCCAGAAACAGGCCGGCGGTAATGGTGGCGCCGGAGCGGGATGTGCCGGGCACCAGCGCGAGCGCCTGGGCCAGGCCAACCAGGAGGGCATCTCTCCAGGTCAGGGATTCGATCGCGCGGCCCTTGTTGGGCCGCCAGTCGGCCCAGCCGAGCAACAGGCCAAAGACCAGGGTGGTTACAAAGATGATGCTGGCCGAACGAAGCTCATTGTCGATCAGGTCGAGCAGGGCAAGCCCGCCGAGACCGGCGGGAATGGTGCCGATGACCAGGAACCAGGCGAGGTTGCCCCGGCCGATAAAACGGCGATGGACCAGGGACTGGACGCCGTCCCGGGTCAGGCCCAGTACGTCGCGATGAAAATACAGCACCACCGCCGTCAGGGTGCCCACGTGCACCGCCAGATCGAAACCGACGCCCTGATCGTCCCAGCCCAGCAGGCTCGGCGTGAGTATCAGGTGGGCAGAGCTTGAGATAGGCAGGAATTCGGTCAGTCCCTGGAGGATGCCAAGGAAGAGAGCGTGGAAAACGTCCATTGCATGGGTCCCGTTGGATTCAGAGCGTCAGAAATGTGGGCGCGATATTAGCAGGGTGGCGATAGGCTGAACAGATGATGCGAACGATGCCGGCGCCGTGGTCAATACCCGGTGCTGGCTGCCGGGAGCTATACCGGGAACCGGTTCCGGGTCTTGTTGGCAATTCGAACAAGCACCAGCATCAGTGGTACCTCCACCAGAACGCCAACCACGGTTGCCAGGGCGGCGCCGGATTGCAGGCCGAACAGGGCGATGGCCGCGGCCACGGCCAGTTCGAAGAAGTTGCTGGCACCGATCATGGCACCGGGTGCGGCGATGCAATGGCGCACTTTCCAGACTTTTGCCCAGCCGTAGGCCAGGAAGAAAATCAGGAAGGTCTGAACAATCAGGGGGACGGCGATCAGCACGATGTGCAGGGGATTGTTCAGGATCACTTCGCCCTGGAAGGCGAATAGCAGCACCAGGGTGACGATCAGCGCCGCCGGGGTGACCGGGCTGAGCCGCTTCATGAAGACGTCGTCGTACCACTGCTGGCCGTGGCGGGAGATCAGGGCGCGGCGGGTCAGATAGCCGGCAGTTAGCGGAATCACGATGTACAGGACTACGGATAGCAGCACGGTATCCCAGGGCACCTGTATATCGGAAATGCCCAGCAGGAACACCACAATAGGGGCAAAGGCGAACAGCATGATGAGGTCGTTCAGCGATACCTGTACCAGGGTGTAGGCGGGATCGCCTCTGGTCAGGTAGCTCCAGACGAACACCATGGCGGTGCAGGGCGCCGCACCCAGCAGGATCGCGCCGGCCAGGTATTCGCTGGCCAGATCCGGAGCGATCCATGGCTCGAACACCACCATCAGAAAGAACCAGGCGATGGCGAACATGGTGAAGGGCTTGATCAGCCAGTTCACAACGGTCGTAATGGCCAGCCCTTTCGGTTCTTTTCGTACGCCCACCACGGCGCTGAAATCAATCTGCGCCATCATCGGGAAAATCATCGCCCAGATCAGAATGGCGATGGGAATGGAGACCTGCGCGTACTCAAAACGGGACAGGGTTTCCGGCACCCCAGGTGCGAACTGTCCGAGGGCTACGCCGGCAATTATGGCCAGGGCTACCCAGACCGACAGGTATTTTCCGAACAGGTCCATGCCGCCGGAGCCGGAATCCGTGGTTTTTAGGCCAGTGCTGGTACTCATCGTGATCGTGGGAATCCTGTACTCGCCGCATTGTTGCGCCTATTGTGCGCCAAGTAAGATAGCCATGAAACTGTCGATGTGGGAAATCGAAGATGAAACGCCGTCCGACTGTCCAGTATCTGTCACCATCCTGTTGTTTAATGGATTGAAGGAACCTTTCAGGAGCGAACCATGAGCAAGATAAAGATAGGCATTAACGGCTTTGGCCGCATTGGTCGTCTGGTATTGCGAGTTGCCTGGCAGTGGCCGGACATGGAATTTGTCGCCATCAATGACCCCGGGGCGGATGCCGGCACCCTGGCACACCTGCTCAATTTTGACAGTATTCATGGCCGCTGGAGCCAGGAAGCAACCGCGGATGGAACGGATATCGTCGTCGAGGGCAAGCGCATTCGCGTGACTCACAATCGCACCATCGGTGAAACCGACTGGTCTGGCTGCGATCTGGTGATCGAGGCCAGTGGTGTGAACCGGAAGGTCAGTGCCTTGCAGGCCTACCTGGACCAGGGCGTGAAACGGGTCGTGGTGACGGCACCGGTGAAGGAGGCCGGGGCCAAGAACATCGTCCTCGGTGTGAACGATGATATTTTCGATCCGGCCAACGACCGCATTGTCACTGCCGCCTCCTGCACCACCAATTGCCTGGCGCCGGTGGTGAAGGTGATTCATGAGAAGCTGGGCATCAAGCACGGCTCCATCACCACCATTCACAGCCTCACCAACACCCAGACCATCATCGATGCGCCCCACAAGGATCTGCGCCGGGCGAGGGCCTGTGGCAGCTCATTGATTCCCACCAGCACAGGTTCAGCAACGGCGATTATCGAGATATTCCCGGAACTGAAAGGCCGTCTGGATGGTCATGCCGTGCGCGTGCCGCTAACCAATGCGTCGCTGACCGATTGCGTGTTTGAGGTGGAGACACCGACCGATCGTGCGGCGGTGAATCAGTTGCTGAAAGAAGCCGCTGAAGGTGAGCTCAAAGGCATCCTCGGTTACGAAGAGCGACCGCTGGTGTCGATCGATTACAAGACTGATCCGCGTTCCTCCATCGTTGACGCCCTGTCCACCCTGGTGGTCAACGGCACCCATGTGAAAATCTACGCCTGGTACGACAACGAATGGGGCTACGCCAACCGCACTGCGGAACTGGCGCGCAGGGTGGGTTCTGCCTGATATGACGGCGGCCATCCGACAGTACCTGGTGATCACCGGCAACTACTGGGCCTTCACCCTCACCGATGGCGCCCTGCGGATGCTGGTGGTGCTGCATTTCCACCAGCTGGGTTACTCGCCGCTGGAAATTGCCCTGCTGTTCATCTTTTACGAGTTCTTCGGGGTGGTGACCAATCTGGTCGGCGGTTACCTGGGCGCCCGCATGGGGCTGAACCGCACCATGAACATCGGGCTGTTCCTTCAGATTGTGGCGCTGGGCATGCTGGCGGTACCGGCGGCCATGCTCACGGTGCCCTGGGTGATGGCGGCGCAGGCGCTCTCCGGGATTGCCAAGGACCTGAACAAGATGTCCGCCAAGAGCGGCATCAAGCTGCTGGTGCCGGATGGGCAGCAGGGCACCCTGTACAAGTGGGTGGCGATTCTCACCGGTTCCAAGAACACCCTAAAGGGTGTCGGCTTTTTCCTCGGTGGTGTCCTGCTGATGGCTGCTGGCTTTACGGGCGCGGTCGTTATCATGGCGGTGGCGCTGGGACTGGTCTGGCTGGCCAGCCTGTTCCTGCTGGGACAGGATCTGGGCAAGAGCAAGGCCAGGCCGAAGTTCAGCGAGATCCTGTCCAAAAGCCGGGCCATCAATGTCTTGTCTGCGGCCCGCATGTTCCTGTTCGGGGCCCGGGATGTGTGGTTTGTGGTGGCCTTACCGGTCTACCTGCACACGGTCTTTGGCTGGGACTCCTGGAAAGTGGGCGGCTTTATGGCCACCTGGATCATCGGCTATGGCTTTATCCAGACCATTGCCCCGCGCATCACCGGAAACATGGAAGGCAAACAGCCTGCTGTACTCTGGGCGGCCGCCCTGGCGCTGGTTCCGGCAGCGATTGCCATTGGCCTGACGGCGGGTTGGTCACCCCAGTTCGTGATTACCGGCGGCCTGCTGCTGTTTGGCGTGCTGTTTGCCGTTAACTCATCCCTGCACAGCTATCTCATCGTTAGCTATGCCCGTGGCGATGGCGTGTCGCTGGATGTGGGTTTCTATTACATGTCGAACGCTGCCGGACGTTTGCTGGGCACCATTCTGTCCGGATGGGTATATCAGGCCTACGGATTGGAGGCCTGCTTGTGGATATCGTCCGGACTGGTGGCGACGGCTGCGCTGCTATCCACGATGTTGCCCGATCGGCGGCCAGTGACGGCCTGAGCGGGCCTCAAAACCGAATGACCAGCCCGGCGCCCGCTTCCACCTGCAAGTAGCCGCTGCTGTCGAACCTGAATTCGCACCCGCCGGAACAGAAGGCTGAACCTCCCGAGTTCAGGGCGGTGTAGACGCCGCGTAGATCCAGCCTCAGGCGCAGTTGTTCAGTCAGAAAGAACTGATAGCCGCCACCCAGAGACAGCGCTGCCCGGTGGTGGGTTTCATAGCCTGAATCGTCCGGTTCCAGGCGGGTCAACCCGAGAACGCCGGAGACAAATCCGCCGTGGTTGTTGCCTCCCGGGAAATACAGCCCGCCGAACTGGAGCTGGTAGATCGTCAGGTCGATGGCGTTGACACCCGGGGCGAAGAGGCCATTGTCGAGCCGGGCCGAGGTGCGCTGCCGGCCAAAATAAAGCTCCCCCTGTTTGCCCGGCTCCGGCAGGTCGAAATTGAACACCAGTCCCTGGCTCGGGGAATCCCGGAACTGGATCTGATCGGTCGTACTGGCCCCGGCAGTCTCGATATCCACCGAACTGCTCATGCGAAATCCTGCGAAAGGCGCCAGGCTGACATCGGCGGCAACTGATGGAGCAATCAGCACAGAGGCCAGTGTGAATGCTATAGGGGATCGAAGCTGCATACGTCCTTGGCCCTGTGGCTGGTTGTTGGCGGAACACTGTGTAATGGTATAGCCGTTACAAACGTTGGCGAGTCCTGGTGATGTTATCTTGACAGATCTTTTGCTGGAAAATCTCAGCGTTGGCACTCTGAGTAATGTGTCACTGACCGTGCCGGGTGGGCAGGTTGTCTGCCTGTCTGGACCTTCGGGCAGTGGCAAGACTCGGCTGCTACGGGCCGTGGCAGACCTGGAGCCCCACGGTGGCAGGGTGTCTCTGGGTGATACGTGCCAGCAGGATATGCCAGCTCATCAGTGGCGAAGCCGGGTGATGATGGTGCCGGCAGACAGCCAGTGGTGGTTTGATGAAGTCGGGCAACACTTTCCGGACGATGCGGGTTCGAGACTGCCTTCAGCTCTGGGTTTCCCGACCGAAGTGATGGGCTGGTCGGTGAGTCGACTGTCCTCAGGTGAGCGACAGCGGCTGGCGCTCTGGCGAGCCCTGGCGCTTCAGCCGGAAGCGCTTTTGCTGGACGAACCCACCGCCAATCTGGATAACGACAGCACAGAAGTCATTGAAACCTGGCTGCTTGAGGAAATCCGGAGGCGGCAGATCGCAGTGCTCTGGGTCGCCCATGATGTGGGCCAGATCCATCGGGTGGCTGATGCCCATTACCGCGTCCTTGGCACCAGGCTGGAGCGTGCAGATGGAAGTGATTGATCTGGCCTGGTGGAAGTTGGGGCTGGCGGCGCTTCTGGTACTTGCCCTGGCCGCGACGGGCTATCTTGCCCGTCTGGGCATTACCCGAAACCTCCTGATAGCCGCACTCCGCACGGTCATTCAGCTGGCGCTGATCGGTCTGGTGCTGGAGGCACTGTTTGCGTCATCCGGGTTTTACTGGATTGCCTTGCTGGCATTGGTCATGCTCCTGGTTGCCGGTCGGGAGGTCGTTGCACGGCAGGGCCGACGTTTACAGGGCTGGTGGGCATTCAGTATCGGCACAGGATCGATGTTTGTGTCGTCCTTCACGGTGACCGTTCTGGCCCTGACCGTGGTGATTGGCCCCGAGCCCTGGTACGCCCCGCAGTACGCCATCCCCTTACTGGGCATGATGCTTGGCAACACCATGACCGGTGTCAGCCTGGCGCTGGATCGGTTGAATGAGTCGGTCTGGCGTCAGCGGGCGGTCATCGAGAATCGCCTGATGCTTGGCCAGACCTGGCAACAGGCACTGGAGGATATCCGGAGGGACGCGATGCGCAGTGGCATGATGCCATCCATTAACGCCATGGCGGCGGCGGGCATTGTCAGTCTGCCGGGCATGATGACCGGCCAGATCCTTGCAGGTAGTCCGCCAGCGGTGGCAGTGAAATACCAGATCCTGGTGATGCTGATCATCACCGTCGGTACCGGTTTCGGCGCTTTGATGGCGGTTTCCTGGGGTGGTCGCAAACTGTTCGACGACCGGCAGCGTTTGCGACTGGATCGATTGGTGAAATCATGAACGACCTGCTAAGACGCTATCCCCTGCCTGTCATTGTTCTTGCCCAGCTGTTCGGGACCTCACTCTGGTTCAGTATCAACGGTGTCTGGCTGTCGCTGGCCGGTGAGCTGGGCCTGACGGAAAGTGATCTGGGTCGGCTGACACTGGCGGTGCAGGCCGGGTTTATCGCGGGTACCCTGACCATCGCGGTGACCGGTCTGGCCGATCGCTTTGGCGCCAGTCGGATCTTTGCGCTGTCGAGCCTGTTGGGAGCACTGGTAAATAGCGGATTTATTTTCGCGGCGGGTGTGCCACCGATCGATTTCCTCCTGCGATTTGCTACCGGTCTGTGCCTGGCCGGTATCTATCCGCTGGGCATGAAAATGGTGATTGCCTGGACCCCGAAATACGCCGGTTCGGCACTGGCCTGGCTGGTGGGAATGCTTACCCTGGGAACAGCTCTGCCGCATCTGATGCGCGGCGCAACGCTCGGCATGCCGTGGGAGTGGCCGCTGATGGCGGCGTCCTGTCTCGCCCTGGCCGGAGGGCTGCTGGTTTTCCTGCTGGGCGACGGGCCGCATCTGCCCAAAAGCAGTGGTCGGCTACCCCTCAGCCAGGGACTGGCGGCGCTGCGGATACCGAGGTTCCGGGCGGTGGCCGGTGGCTACTTTGGCCATATGTGGGAGCTCTATGCCTTCTGGACGCTGACGCCGCTGCTGATCGGCCGGGAACTGCAGCGTCTGGGCGAGGGTGAGGCGCTGATTCCCTGGTTGTCGTTTGCCGTGATCGGTATCGGGTCGGCTGGCTGCATTGCCGGTGGGCGGCTCAGCCGAACCCTGGGCAGTGAGTGGGTGGCCCGGCGGGCGCTGATGGTTTCGGGAACATTCTGCATTGTGTATCCCTGGTTGAATGGGCTGGCTCCGGTCCTGTTGATTTTCTTGCTGGTGGTTTGGGGGATTGCTGTGGTCGCCGATTCGCCCCAGTTCTCGGCGCTGGCCTCGGCAACGGCGCCCAGGGAATCGGTGGGCTCTTCATTGGCGGTGATGAATGCGGTCGGGTTTGGTCTGACGCTGCCAGCCATCTGGCTGACCAGTGGATTATGGGGCCAGTTGAATGTCTGGGTGGTTCTGTTGCTGTTCCCCGGCCCCGTGTTCGGCCTGTGGTCCCTGGCCCGATATCGGCTTCAAACCTGATACGGACGCTTAGCTAAAATCGTGCTTCCCGGGTTTCCGGTGATATGAGCTATGCTCTGCTTGCATCGAGTAATTGGCGGAACGAAAGGCGCATAAGGACCTGACATGGCGTATTTCAGCAAGCATTACCACAACCCCGGGACCGCGCCCGGCACCCTGGTCGCCAAGACCGAGTCAAGGCGGCCGGTGAACCTCCACCTCTTGGATTACACCGAGGAACACGTGGAGGAGGTTAGCCTGGCCAGCGCGGCTGACTGCCGGGAGTATCTGGCCAGAGAGTCGAAAACCTGGATTCAGGTCAACGGGCAGGCCGATCCCGACACCCTGCGGAATCTCGGGGATCTGTTCGATCTGCATGACCTGGCCCTTGAGGATGTCCTCAACACCGGGCAGCGCCCCAAGGTCGAGTTGTACGATGACCAGCTGTTCCTTATTGCCGCCATGCCGTTCTATGACGGCGAGAACCTGGAGATCGTCCAGATCAGCCTGTTTGTCGGTAAAAACTACCTGATCTGCCTGTGCCCATTGGACGAGGACCCTTTTGAGCCGGTTCGCAAGCGCATGCGCATGCCCAATAATCGGCGGTTTTCCAGCCGGGGTATCGACTACCTGCTCTATGCGCTGCTGGATCTGATCACAGATTCCGGCTTTCCCGTGCTGGAGCAATTCGGCTACCAGTTGGAGGAGATGGAAACCGATCTGCTGGAGAACCCGAACCAGCAGACGCTGGCCCAGATCCACGGTCTGAAGCGGGAGCTTCTGGTACTGCGGCGTGTGCTCTGGCCACAGCGTGAGCTGCTCACCAGCCTGATGCGAACCGAGGATCAACTGATCAACGCCGACACCCAGGTCTACTTCCGGGATTGCCATGACCACAGTGTCCAGATCATTGAGCTGCTGGAGAGCTTCCGGGAAATGGCCACCAGCATGCTGGATATCTATCTCTCAAGCATCAGCCAACGTACCAACGAGACCATGCGGGTGCTGACCATCATTGCGACGATCTTTATCCCGCTGACGTTCGTGGTGGGTATTTATGGCATGAACTTCGAGCACGCCGACAGCCCATGGGCCATGCCGGAACTGGGTTGGTACTACGGTTATCCGATGGTCTGGGCCGTGATGATTGCGATCACCGGTGGCCTGATCTGGTTTTTCCGGCGGCGTGGCTGGATGTAGTCATGCAGAATGCCGGCGAAGCCACCAAGAGAATCCTGTTGCTTTCAGGCTATGATGCCGCCAGCCATCGGCGTTGGCGTGAACAACTCATCGACTTGCTGCCCGATTTCAGTTGGGCCAGTCTTGTCCTGCCGCCCAGGTTTTTCCGCTGGCGGATCCGCGGCAATCCATTGAGCTGGCTGAACGAGCCGCTGTTGCAGGAACGCTGGGATCTGATTATCGCGACATCCATGGTAGATTTGGCAACTTTGCGGGGTCTGCACCCACGTCTTGCCGATACCCCCTCCCTGCTCTACATGCATGAAAACCAGTTCGCTTTTCCGGTATCCAGTGGCCAGAACGCCAGTGCCGACCCTCAGATGGTGAACCTCTACAGCGCCATGTCGGCCGATTGTGTGGTGTTCAACAGTGGCTGGAATCGGGACAGTTTTCTGGATGGTGTCGATTCGTTCTGCCAGAAGCTGCCTGACGGAGTGCCCGAGGGTCTGATCGACACTCTGCGTGATAAGTCCCGGGTGATACCGGTGCCAATTGAAGACCGGTTATTTGCTGATCGCCCGTCACTGGTGGAGAGGACCTGTCCGCATCTGCTCTGGAACCATCGGTGGGAATACGACAAAGGGCCCGACCGTCTGCTGAAATTCCTGCAAGTGCTGGAACAGCGCTCGGTACCGTTCAGGTTGAGCGTGGTGGGCGAGCGGTTTCGCAGTTATCCGAAGGCATTTGACCGGATCCGCGAACAGTTTGATCGTTGCATCGAACACTGGGGGTTCCTGGAAAGCCGTGAAGACTACGATCATCTGCTGCGCCAGGCGGATATTGTTGTTTCCACGGCACTGCACGATTTCCAGGGCTTGTCGATGCTCGAGGCCATGGCTTCAGGTTGCCTGCCTCTGGCGCCGGACCGGCTGGCCTATCGGGAATACGTTCCGGCCCTTTGTCGCTATAAGAGCCATGAACAGAATGCGGAGCGAGAGGCTGGAGCTGCCGCCGACAGCCTGGAAGGCATGCTGGAAAAAGGGGATTCAACCTGCCCGCCAGAAGGTTGGCGGGCATCCAGCCTGTCCGGGGACTACCGGTCCCTGTTTCAACACCTGATCAACGCAGGATCAGGCAGCTCCTGAACAGTTTCTTCGCCAAACCTGTCTCAGATCAACCCTGCACCCTTGCGGTTGCGCCGCCCGAGACTAGACTCAGAACTGTCTGCCGGCCTCACCACAGGGAGTCGTGGCCATGGAGTTCCATACCCTCGACGGTAATGAAGCTGTGTCCTCGGTGGCTTACCGCCTGAGCGAGACCATTGCCATCTATCCGATTACGCCCGCCTCGGTGATGGGCGAACACGCTGATGACTGGGCGGCTCTGGGCAAACCCAATCTCTGGGGGCAGGTGCCCAGTGTGGTGGAGATGCAGTCCGAGGCCGGTGCGGCCGGGGCCATGCACGGGGCGCTGCAGGCCGGTTCTCTGGTAACCACCTTTACTGCGTCCCAGGGGCTACTGTTGATGCTGCCCAATCTGTACAAGATTGCCGGTGAACTGTCGCCCTTGTGCATGCACATTGCCGCCCGCAGCCTTGCCACTCACGCCTTATCCATATTCTGCGACCATTCCGATGTCATGAGTGCCCGCGGTACCGGTTTTGCCCTGCTGGCTTCGGGATCGGTGCAGGAAGCCCAGGATATGGCTGCGATCGGCCATGCCGTCACCCTGGAAAGCCGGGTGCCGGTGATGCACTTCTTCGACGGCTTCCGCACCTCCCATGAGATCTCCAAAATCGCCGCCCTGAGCGATGACGATCTTAGAGCTCTGGTGCCGCACGCAGGACTGGAGGCTCACCGGAGCCGCCGGATGACGCCGGACCGGCCAGTGGTTCGGGGCACCTCCCAGAATCCCGACGCCTTCTTCCAGGCCCGGGAGGCCACCAATCCGTTCTATCAGGCGTTTCCGGGCATGCTGGAAACGGTGATGGAGCGGTTCGCCGGGATTACCGGCCGCCAATACCGGCTGTTTGACTATGTCGGCCACCCCGAGGCCGATAGGGTGGTCATCCTGATGGGTTCCGGGGCCGAATGCGCCCATGAGACAGTGGCGTGGCTGCTGGAGCAGGGCGATAAGGTCGGGGTCCTCAAGGTGCGCCTGTTCCGGCCCTTTGCCACGAACCGTTTCCTGAACGCTTTACCGGATACCGTCGAGCATCTGGCGGTGCTGGACCGCACTAAGGAGCCCGGAGCCCAGGGTGAGCCCTTGCTGCTGGAGGTCAGTGGCGCCCTGATGGAAGCCTGGAGTGGGGGCGAGCGCAAGGTGCTGCCCCGGGTGATCGGCGGCCGCTATGGTCTGTCTTCCCGGGAATTTACCCCGGCCATGGTGCGCGCCATTTTCGACGAACTGAAAGCCGAAGCGCCGAAAACCCGTTTTACTGTCGGCGTGAGGGACGATGTTACCCATCTCTCGCTGGACGTGGATAGCGAACTGGATATTGAGTCCCCGAAAACCCGCCGGGCGCTGTTCTTCGGTCTGGGCGCAGATGGCACCGTCAGTAGCAACAAGGCCAGTATCAAGATTCTGGGCGAGGGCACGGACCTGTATGCCCAGGGGCATTTCGTCTATGACTCCAAGAAATCCGGCGCCACCACGGTATCCCACCTTCGGTTCGGCCCACTGCCCATCCGCTCCAGTTACCAGATCAACAAGGCCCAGTTCGTGGCCATTCATGCGCCCCAGTTCCTGGAGCGGTTCGATGTGCTGGAACATGCCGCCGGGGGCGCGACGGTGCTGCTCAATGTGCCCTGGCCAGAAGGGGAGGTCTGGGACCGGCTGTCGGTGGAGGTCCAGCGGGCGCTGGTTGAGCGTAAGGCCCGGCTTTTTGTTATCGATGCCGCCGAGGTCGCGGAACAAGCGGGGCTGGAACGGCGGATCAACACGGTAATGCAGGTCTGCTTCTTCGCCTTGGCGGATATCCTGCCCCGGGATGAGGCCATTGCCTACATCAAGGAGTCCATTCGCAAAACCTGGGGCCGCCGCGGGCCGGAAGTGGTGCGCCGCAACGTGGAAGCGGTGGATTCGGCGCTGGACAGTCTGCACGAGGTGCCGGTACCGGCCAAGGTGACGGCAACCCGCACCCGACCGCCGAGAGTGCCGGAGAATGCGCCGGACTTTGTGCAGAAAGTCACTCGCCTGTTACTGGAAGGGCAGGGGGACAAGCTGCCTGTCAGTGCTTTTCCACCGGACGGTACCTGGCCAACGGGAACCAGCCAGTACGAGAAGCGAACCATCGCCCTGGAAATACCCATCTGGGAATCCGACCTGTGCGTGCAGTGCAACTTCTGCGCAATGATCTGTCCGCACACCGCGATCACCAGCAAGGTGTTTGAGCCGGAGGCGGTCAAGGGTGCGCCGGAGGCGTTCGAGGTGGTGCCGGAAACCCACACGTCGGAGCTGGAGGGTCTCGATTACCGTATACAGGTGGCCCCCGACGACTGCACCGGCTGTGGCTTGTGTGTCGAGGTCTGCCCGGCAAAGGACCGGACCCAGCCCAAACGCAAAGCCATCAATATGCAGCCAATCGAGCAGCACCGTGAGGTGGAGGCGGACAACCTGGCGTTTTTCCGGCAATTGCCGGATGTCCCGAGGGATCGTATTCCCCGGGATTTCAAATCCCTGCCGCTGCTGATTCCGCTGTTCGAATATTCTGGCGCCTGTTCCGGCTGCGGCGAAACACCCTATATCCGGCTGCTGACCCAGTTGGTGGGGGATCGGCTGCTGATTGCCAATGCCACCGGCTGTTCCTCGATCTACGGTGGCAATCTGCCGACCACGCCCTACACGGTCAATGCCGACGGACGGGGACCCACCTGGAACAATTCGCTGTTCGAAGACGCGGCGGAACTGGGAATGGGCATGCGTCTGGGTCTGGACAAGCTCGTGGGTCGGGCCCGGCAGTTGCTGGATAAATTGCAGGGCCAACTGCCTGAGGGGCTTTATGCCGATCTGACCTGTGCCTGCACCACCACCGATGAGACGGCTATGGCATCAAGGCGCGCAGCCATAGAACAGCTTCGCAGCTGGCTGGCGGACCAGCCGGGAGCGGAGGCCCGGGAGCTCGACGGCCTGGCCGACGAATTGTGCCCGAAGAGTGTCTGGGTGATTGGCGGCGATGGCTGGGCCTACGACATCGGCTATGGCGGTCTGGACCACGCCCTGGCCTCGGGCCAGAACCTGAAACTGCTGGTACTCGACACCGAAGTCTATTCCAACACCGGCGGCCAGCAATCCAAGGCCACTCCCATGGGTGCGATTGCCAAGTTCGCCGCCGCCGGCAAGGCAACCCGCAAGAAGGACCTGGGCCTGCTCGCCATGAGTTATGGCCACGTCTACGTGGCCCAGATCGCCATGCAGTCCCACAGCAACCACACCACCAAGGCTCTGCAGGAAGCGGAGAGTTTCGATGGTCCGGCACTGATCATCGCCCACAGCCCCTGTATTGCCCATGGTTACGACCTGGTGCATTCACCGGCACAGCAGAAGCGGGCAGTGGACAGCTGGGCCTGGCCGCTGTACCGGTTTGACCCCCGCCGTATCCACGAAGGGCTGCCGCCCCTGCAGCTGGACTCCCTGCGACAGAAAGTCACCATGAAAGCCTACATGCAGGAAGAAGCCCGGTTCCGGATGCTGGAGCTGAGAGACCCCCAGCGCTACGAACAGCTGGTGGCCGCAGCTTCGGAGGCGGCGACCGAACAGCGTGAACTCTACAAGCAGCTGGCGGGGATCCACTTTGAGCCCCACGAATCTTCCGACACTGACAACGACAAGGGTGAACGTCATGACTGAGCTGGCAACCCGTTGGCTGGGGCTGGAACTCCGTTCGCCCCTCGTGGTTGGCGCCAGCCCGCTGACCGATGACCTGGACGCCCTGAAAGCCTGCGTTGAGGCAGGGGCCGGTGCCGTGGTCATGCATTCGCTGTTTGAGGAGCAGCTGGTGGAGGAGCAGATGGCCGCCCACCGGTTTATTGATTCCCGAACCAACATAGACGCCGAGGCACGCTCGTTTTTTCCGGAGTCCGAGGTCTTCGAGATTGGCTCTGGTAGTTACTGCCGGCGCCTGGAGCAGCTTCGTCGTGCCCTGGATGTCCCCGTGATTGGCTCACTCAACGGCATATCCCCTGGCGGCTGGACCCAGTATGCACGGGATCTGGAGGCGGCAGGCGCCCAGGCCATTGAGTTGAATCTCTACGACCTGGCCTCGGATCCAACCGACACGGCGGACTCGCTGGAGCAGCGCCAGTTGGCCGTAGTCCGGTCTGTGGTGGAGCAGGTGAGCATCCCGGTCAGCGTCAAGCTATCACCTTTCTATTCCGCCTTACCGGCGTTTGTGGCAGGGATTGAAAGGACTGGCGCCCATGGGGTGGTGCTATTCAACCGGTTTTACCAGCCGGATATGGATCTGGACGAGCTGGAGCTGAGCCGCGAGGTGGTGCTTTCGTCCAGTGCCGAGCTGCCGCTGCGTTTGCACGCAGTGGCCGTGCTTTATGGCCAGACCTCACTGGAGATGGTCGTTTCGGGTGGCGTTCACACTGGGGATGATGCGGCCAAGGCGATCCTGTCCGGCGCTTCGGCTGTGCAGGTGGTTTCTGCGCTGCTGGCCGAAGGCCCTGCTGCCCTGGCGAGAATTACCCGGGAGATGAATGACCGGCTCTCCAGGATGGGGTACAGCTCGCTGGCCGAAGCCCGGGGTGTCCTGTCCATGGCGAGCGCTCCGAATGTCCGGGCCTGGGAACGCTTGAATTACGCCCGCCTTTTACACGGCTGGAAATGAATTCAGAGACTTTGTTCGGGCACTTCCCGGATCCGGCCGTGTTCATCAATGGCAACGTAAACAAACAGGCCTTCCGTCACCTTGCGCGGGTTCTTCGCGGTGCGGTCCAGAGTCCACACTTCCACGTTGATTTTCATCGAACTGCGCCCGATATCGACCAGCTCGCAATAGCAGCCCACCTGGGAGCCCACCCGTAACGGCGACAGAAACTCCATCCGGTCCATGGCGACGGTCGCATTGCGGCCCTGGGAAATGCGACCGGCCATGGTGGCAGCCGCAATGTCCATCTGTTTGACCAGCCAGCCGGCGAACACATCGCCATTGGCGTTGGTGTCAACGGGGAGCGGGACTACCTGAAGTGTCAGTTCACCACGGGGCGTGGGTTTGTCGTCATCATACGCGGTCATAGTACTGCCTTTAGCGAGACTGGTAATTGTTTTAACCCGCATGTTAACGGGCTGTAGCGCCGCTGCAAGCAAAATAGAACATTCCTGACTATATTTCAGGAGTTGTAACAAAGTTGTCACAGAGTGCCATTAGTCTGCATTCATCGGTAAAACACATCCGACAGAACGTCCAAACCTAATAATGGAGACTTGACGTGATGAAACTGAACAAAGCACTCGCAGCTGTTGCGCTGGCTGGCTCGGTAGCCGCCATGTCCGCACCGGCCATGGCTCGTGACACCATCAGCATTGTGGGTTCCTCCACTGTTTATCCGTTCGCTACCGTTGTGGCCGAGCGTTTTGGTACCAAGACTGACTTCCCCACCCCGAAACTGGAATCCACCGGTTCCGGCGGCGGCATGAAGCTGTTCTGCCAGGGTGTTGGTACCCAGCACCCTGACATCACCAACGCTTCACGTCGCATGAAGACCTCCGAGTTCGATCTGTGCGCCAGTAACGGCGTCAAGGACATCACCGAGTTCCGAATCGGCTCTGATGGCATCGTAATCGCCAGCTCCAGCAAAGCCCAGAATATGGATCTGACGCTTGAGCAGCTGTTCCTGGCTCTGGGCAAGGAAGTGCCGAACCCTGAAAACGAGAAAGAACTGATCCCGAACCCTTACAAGAAATGGAGCGAGATCGATTCTGACCTGCCGAATGTGGCTATCCGTGTGATGGGACCTCCCCCGACTTCCGGTACCCGCGACTCTTTCAATGAGCTGGCTCTGCAGGGTGGTTGTGAAGACCTGCCGGCCGTTGCTGACATGAGCGAGGACGACATGGAAGCGGTCTGTCAGAGCATCCGTGAAGACGGCGCCTTCATCGAAGCGGGCGAGAACGACAACCTGATCGTCCAGAAGTTGATTGATGACACTGGCCTTTACGGTGTGTTCGGTTACAGCTTCCTGGAAGAGAACGCCGACCGTCTCCAGGCTGCCACTCTGAATGGTGTCAAGCCAACGATCGAAGCCATCGCCAAGGACGAGTATCCGGTTGCCCGCTCCCTGTTCTTCTACGTCAAGAAAGCGCACGTTGGCGTTATCCCGGGTATCACCGAGTATGTTGATGAGTTTGTCAGCCCGGCCGCCATGGGTCCGAACGGCTACCTCAAGAATGTTGGCCTGATTGTTCCGACGCGCGATGCGCTGATGGATCTGCAGGACAAAGCGGCCAACATGCCGAACCTGACAAAAGAAGAACTGATGTAAAACTGTTATCCCGCCAGGGTATAACCGACAAGGGTGCGGGCCTGAAAAGGCCCGCACCCTTTTGTCCGTAAAAAGCGCCAAGTGCGAAACCCGCGTTAAATCTTTACACTTGTTGCCTACTTGAAGTGTCAGACGGGAAAATTCATGCAAGCATCCACTCTCCTTCTACTGACCCTCGTCCTGGCCCTGGTGGCTTACGGACTGGGCTATGCCCGGTCTCGGGCACTGGCGATGCCGCTGGGGGGAATACGTCATCTCAAGTCCCTGCCGTTTTACTATGGCGCCCGGGCTGCACTCTGGTGCGTGATTCCGGCAATACTGGTGCTGGCCCTGTGGGCGGCGTTTCAGGACAAGGTCATCCAGGCCCTGATAATCGGTTCCCTGCCGCCGGAGCTGATTCCTGACACCGAGGGCCGGGCAAGCCTGTTGCTAAGCCAGATCAGTAACGTGGCCAGTGGTGCCCTGCCACCGGGATTCGTTGAGCCACCCATCGTTGAGGCGGCGGAACGGCTCAAGGCCCTGCGGGAGCAGAGTCAGTTGCTGATGTCGGTGCTGGTTATTTCGGTGTCGGTGCTGGCCGGCTTCCTGGGCTGGTTGCGGATACAGCCGCGGCTCAATGCCCGGGTTCAGGTGGAGTCCATTCTGAAGTGGCTGTTTTTTGCCAGTGCCGCCCTGGCGATTCTGACCACCATCGGCATTATTTTTTCGGTGGCCTTTGAGACCTTCCGTTTTTTCCAGAAAATCTCCTTCATTGAATTCTTCTTTGGCACCAACTGGAGTCCGCAGACGGCGCTGAGAGCGGATCAGGTTGCCGCTGAAGGTGCCTTTGGCATGATTCCGCTGTTCACCGGCACCCTGCTGATTTCGGCCATCGCCATGGTGGTTGCCGTACCGGTGGGACTGCTGTCGGCGATTTACCTCTCGGAATACGCCAACAAGCACGTTCGCAGTGTGGTGAAGCCCCTTCTGGAGTTGCTGGCCGGAATTCCAACTGTGGTCTACGGCTTTTTCGCGGCGCTGACAGTGGCGCCGTTTATCAGCGATTTTGCCGCCTCACTTGGAATCGATGCTTCTTCCCAGAGCGCCCTGGCGGCCGGTGGGGTAATGGGGATCATGATCATCCCGTTTGTGTCTTCCCTGTCGGATGATGTGATCAATGCGGTGCCGCAAACCCTGAGGGACGGCTCCCTGGCGCTGGGTGCCACCCAGTCGGAAACCATGAAAAAGGTCATTTTCCCCGCAGCACTGCCGGGTATTATGGGGGGCGTATTGCTGGCGGTTTCCCGCGCTATCGGCGAAACCATGATTGTGGTCATGGCCGCAGGACTGGCCGCGAATCTCACGGCCAATCCGCTGGAAACCGTGACGACGGTAACGGTTCAGATCGTAACCCTGCTCACCGGTGACCAGGAATTCGACAGCGCCAAAACGCTGGCGGCGTTTGCCCTCGGTGCCATGCTTTTCCTGGCAACCCTGCTGCTCAACGTTATTGCCCTGAAAATCGTACGCAAATATCGGGAACAGTATGACTGATCAACGTTCACAGGCGGAGATTGTCCGCCAGTCACTCAAGCACCGTTACCGCAAGGAACGCCGGTTCCGTGCCTACGGCATCATTGCCATCGCCATTGCACTGTCGGCGCTGCTGGTATTGTTCGCCGATATCATTGGCAAGGGCTATACCGGCTTCATCAAGACCACCGTTACACTGGATGTGGAGCTGGATGGTGAGATGATGTACCTCGACGATGCCACCGATGAGCGTCAGCTCAAGATGGCGGATTTCGTGGAACCGCTGATCCAGGCGCTGCTCAAGGAAATTCCCGAGGCCACCGAGTCGGACCGGGATGCGGTGCGGGATCTCATCAACCCTTACGCCTCGATTACCCTGCGCGATGCCCTGAAAGCCAACCCGGACTGGCTGGGCACGACCCGGACCATGACCTTCCTGGCGCACACGGATGTCGACGTGTATGTCAAACACGGCGATGATGATGCCTATTCGATCAAGCTCTCCGAGCAGCAACAGGCCTGGGTGGATCAGTTGTTGGAGCGGGGCGTGATTGATACCGCCTTCAATGATGTGTTCTTCAGCAACGGCGACTCCAGGGATCCCTCCAAAGCGGGCGTTCTGGGGGCGATCGTGGGCTCGTTGCTGACCATGTTCGTTACCCTGGTACTGTCGTTTCCGATCGGAGTGGCGGCGGCCATCTATCTGGAGGAGTTTGCGCCCCAGAACAGGTTGACCGATTTTATCGAAGTGAACATCAACAACCTGGCCGCGGTTCCGTCGATCATCTTTGGTCTGCTGGGCCTGGCGGTGTTTATTAACCTGTTTGGCATGCCGCGGTCGGTCCCGGCAGTGGGTGGGTTGGTACTGACCCTGATGACACTGCCCACCATCATCATCTCCAGTCGCGCCGCTATCAAGAGCGTGCCGCCTTCCATTCGTGAAGCGGCCGAAGGCATAGGCGCGTCAAAGATGCAGGTGGTTCTGCATCATGTGTTGCCGCTGGCCATGCCCGGTATGCTTACCGGCTCAATTATCGGCATGGCCCAGGCACTCGGAGAGACCGCGCCACTGCTGCTGATTGGTATGGTTGCGTTCATCGTCGATGTACCGAATGGCTTCTTCGACTCCGCAACCGTTTTGCCTGTGCAGGTATTCCTTTGGGCAGGCAGTCCTGAGCTGGCCTTTATTGAACGTGCATCAGCGGCCATTATGGTGCTGTTGACCTTCCTGATCAGTATGAATGCATTGGCGATCTGGATGCGCAAGCGTCTGGAACGCCGGTGGTAAGGAGATAGTTAATGAATAGCATAAATCCCACCATCACCAGTGAAGCGTCCCAGCCGGACGGGCCTGTGGTTCCGGTTCAGGAAGAGAAGCCGGCCGAAACCGTTATCGAGGAAGGTAAGACCGTCGGAAAGCCCTACGTCGAGGATGCAAAATTCAAGCTCCGCGATGTCGACGTGTTTTATGGTGATACCCGTGCCATCAAGAAGATCAGCCTGGATATTGCCCGCAATGAAGTCATTTCGTTCATTGGTCCCTCTGGCTGTGGCAAGTCGACCTTTCTGCGTTGCCTGAACCGGATGAATGACAGCATCGATATCTGTTCGGTCAGAGGGTCTCTGCAACTGGATGATCACGATATCTATGATCCGAAGCGGGATGTTGTTGAACTTCGTGCCCGGGTCGGCATGGTTTTCCAGAAGCCGAACCCGTTCCCGAAGTCGATCTACGATAACGTGGCCTATGGCCCCCGGATCCACGGGCTGGCAAACCGCAAGTCGGACCTGGACGAGATTGTCGAGAACAGCCTGCGCAAGGCGGGCCTGTGGGAAGAGGCCAAGGATCGCCTGGACGCGACCGCGACCGGCATGTCCGGTGGCCAGCAGCAGCGTTTATGTATCGCCCGCGCTATTGCCGTCAGCCCCGAAGTGGTGCTGATGGACGAGCCCTGCTCGGCACTGGACCCGATTGCCACTGCGAAAGTGGAAGAGCTCATTGCCGAGCTGTCCGAGAGCTATACTATCGTGATAGTGACTCACTCAATGCAGCAGGCAGCCCGGGTATCGCACCGCACGGCTTATTTCCACCTGGGGCACCTGGTGGAAGTGAATGAAACCAACAAGGTATTCACCTCGCCGGAACATAAGCTGACAGAATCCTACATCACCGGTCGTTTCGGCTGATGCCGGATCTGAGGAATTTTGGAGAAGAACAGTATGCCTACCAAGAAGGACGACGTTTACGGGGATCACATTTCCCACAAGTTCAATGACGAACTGATGGAGCTCAAAACCAAGTTCCTGAAAATGGGCGGTATGGTTGAAGCACAGGTCGAGAATGCCATTCAGGCCCTGGTGGACGGCGACGGCCATATGGCCGACGAAATTCGCGCCAATGACAAGAAAGTTGACCGGATGGAAGTGGAAATCGACGAAGAAGCGACGTTGATTATCGCCCGACGTCAGCCCACCGCACGGGATCTGCGCCTGGTGATCTCGGTCATCAAGATGGTGGCTGATCTGGAGCGGGTTGGTGACGAAGCGAAGAAAATCGCCAAGCTTGCCATCAAACTCACCGAGGAAGGTCAGGCCCCCCGCGGTTACGTGGAGGTACGCCACATCGGCACCCACGTGCTTACCATGCTTCATGACGCCCTGGATGCCTTCGCCCGGCTGGATTCCGAACAGGCATTGCGGATCATGAAGGAAGACAAACGGGTCGACGAGGAGTATCAGGCGGCTGCACGCACCCTGCTGACCTTCATGATGGAGGATACCCGAAACATCTCACGGTGCATGTCGGTGATGTGGGTACTTCGCGCTCTGGAGCGGGTTGGTGACCACGCCTGTAACATTGCCGAGAACGTGATCTTCATGGTCAAAGGCGAGGACGTTCGTCATACGCCGCTGGAAGAGGCCGAGAGAGTCGTCGGCCCCTGACTTGAGCCCCGGGTCATGAAGTCGGGGTCAGATGAACACGTTCATCTGACCCCATGTTTACGCGTTCACCATTTGTCACTCAGGCCTGTTTCATCCTGTCGGTATAAGGCGGCCACCCCAGCGGCTTGCCGGCCAATACGTGCAGGTGGATGTGAAACACCGTTTGCCCGGAGTTATCGCCGCAGTTCATGACCACTCGATAGCCGTCATCCGCAAACCCCTTCTCTTGGGCAATCTTCGCTGCAACCAGGTACAGATGCCCCACCAGTTCGCGATCTTCTTCGGTGATGTCGTTGATCGTGGCGATGGCCTTTTTCGGGATCACCAGGAAATGCACCGGTGCCTGGGGGTTGATATCACTGAACGCCAGGCTGATATCGTCCTCATAGATGATGTCGGCGGGAATGTCCCGGTTGATGATCTTGGTAAAAATCGTGTCTGACATGGTGGCTCCTTTTAGCGTTTTCCGGAAGGTGATGGTTGCGTTCTAAAGCTGATTCAGTCCGGGAATTCGGGCGGTGATCTGCTTCACCATGGCCGGCAGTTCCTCATCAATGCCCATGGCATAGCGGGCCACCCGGTTGCGGGCGAAGGGCAGGGCGCGGGCGGCGCCGAGGCCCAGGTTCCGGAGCAGGTGTACGGGCGGCACCTGGTTGCTGAACAAATGGTAGAACAGGTCCATGGTGAGCATCATCCGGCGGTTCGCCGGGCGGCGCTGATGCTCATACTGATCCAGCCAATGGCTGCTGGCCAGGTCATCACCGGCGCGCCTGGCTTCCCTCAGCATGGCCTGTAATGCCTGGGCATCCTGGAAGCCCAGGTTAACACCCTGACCGGCCAGGGGATTGATGGTGTGGGCTGAATCGCCGGCCAGAACCACCCTGCCGGCGAAATAGTGCCGGGCATGCTGGCGTGCAATGGGGAAGGAGGCCCGGGCATCGATATGGCTCAGCGGTGGCAGGCAGGCTGGAAAGGCCGACTGGATCTCCGCCATCAGGGCGTCTTCGCCCAGCGCTTTCAGGCGGGCCAGTTCGTCCGGCGAGTCATACCAGACCAGCGATGCCCAGCTTTCGCCCGGATGGTCAGGGCCAGCACTGTGCAGGGGCAGGAAAGCCCGGGGGCCGGAAGGGTGGAAACCTTGCCAGGTAATGTCCTCCACCGGGCCCTGGTAGCGCAAGGAAATCACCATGGCCTGCTGGCTGTACTGGTTCCGGCTGGTGCCGATGCCGGCCAGTTCCCGCACCCGCGACCTTGCACCGTCGGCGCCAAC
Organism: Marinobacter subterrani; assembly: GCF_001045555.1. Classification (NCBI taxonomy): domain Bacteria; kingdom Pseudomonadati; phylum Pseudomonadota; class Gammaproteobacteria; order Pseudomonadales; family Marinobacteraceae; genus Marinobacter; species Marinobacter subterrani. The sequence continues at coordinate 3,041,717 of NZ_LFBU01000001.1, read as the reverse complement.
CACCAGGGCCGCGGTGAGTTCACGCCCGTCATCCAGCCTCACGGTTACTTCGTTACCGGACTGGGTCAGCGACGAAACGCCAAGGCCGTGGATCAGGCTAACCTGTGGTTCAGCCTCTGCGGCCTGCCACAGTGCCTGCTGGGTGACCGAATTCTCGACGATATGGCCGAGATGCGGCGCGCCGAGTTGTGTGGCATCGAACTCAACCTCGGTCAGTTTGCGGGGCACAATATTCTGCAGTGGATGCCGGGTGTCATCCCACACCGCCAGTCGCCGGTAAGGTGTTGCCCGCATGCCAAGAATGCTGTTCCACGCCCCCAGGCTTGCGAGATAGCGCTCACTGCCGGCGCTCAATGCGGACACCCGAATATCCGGGCTGGCTTGCGGATCGAAGACGGGCGGGGGGGCACGATCAACCAGGGCAACACTGAAGCCGGCCTGGCCAAGGCCAGTGGCCAGGGCGGCACCGACCATGCCGGCGCCCACCACTACAATATCAAAGGCTTGAGTCATATCGGTTTCCTGTCTGAGGCCCTCAGTTTACGCGATGACGGCGGTCAGACAAGAGATTGGGGTCAAGCCCACCGGAAAAGTGTCAGTACCCTGCCAGGCCTGATACCCGCTGCTTGGAGGCGCTGTCCGGCTGGCGCCGACTCTTGATCAGCCAGGCGGGTTTCTGGGCGCCCGGTCTGGTGAAGCCCTGGTTCAGCACCATGGGCTGCACCAGGGTCAGGAAATCCGCGGTTTTCATGTGCACCGATTCGGTATGGCTGCCGGCGGCAAACGCCAGTTCGGGTTGGCTGGTGAGCGCCTCAGCACAATACACGGTCATTCCGAACAGGTTGCCGAAGGGTGGCATGGCGCCGACCTCACAATCCGGGAAGCGGTCCTGGAATTCCTGTTCATCGGCAAGGTCAAGAAAGTCGGTCTCGAGAATCCGGGACAGCCTGTCCCAGCGAATGCGCCAGGTAGCCGGCATGACCAGCATCGCCATTTTGCCGTCAAGCTCAACGATCACGGTCTTGACCACCCGGTCACCGGCAATCCGGACGTGGTGAGCCAATTCCTGGGCGGTGTACGCAGGGGGGTGGGAGAGGCACATGTACTCGACACCTGCCTCATCGAGGAATTCCTTCAACTGCTGTACCGGCATAGTGACAACCTCCTACCAGCAATGACAGCGTTCCGGAGCCTGTGAAACTCGACCTGCCAGGGCCCCGATGGCCTGGCGGGGTAATTAAACCCCGCCATTAAAGGTCAGCTTAGTTGAGGTTGCGCAGTTTGCGAGTAACCAGATGTATCAATGAGACGCTGGTCACTCCGCATGGTTATAAACATGCACGTCGCGTTGCGGGAAAGGGATGGTGATACCTTCCTTGTCGAACGCTTTTTTCACGCGCTCGTGCATGTCCCAGTAGACCGGCCAGAGGTCATCAGTTTTGGTCCAGGGCCGGACAATAATATTGACCGAGTTGTCACCCAGGGAGCCGACGGAAATTCTGGGCTCCGGCTCAGCAAGAACCCGGTCGTCCTCGTCCAGCAACTGTTTGATCACGGCCCGCGCCTTGTCGATGTCATCGCCGTAGGCAATGCCGAAGGTCATGTCGCAACGGCGAGTGTCGTAAAAGCTGACGTTCACCAGCGTCGCGTTGGACAGGCTGCCGTTGGGAATAACGATGCGGCGGTTATCGAAGGTGTCGACAATGGTGTAGAGAATGGAAATTTCCCGGACGGCCCCAAGGTACCCCTGGGCCTCGATGGTGTCTCCGACCTTGAAGGGTTTGAAAATCAGAATCAGAACACCGCCGGCGAAGTTTCCGAGACTGCCCTGCAGGGCCAGCCCCACTGCCAGGCCGGCAGCACCGATAATGGCAATGAACGAGGTTGTGGCGATGCCCACCATGGAGGCAACGGAGATGAACAGCAGGATCTTGAGAATCGCGCCAATCAGGCCACAGAGGAATTTATTGAGGGTCGGATCCTTTTTGCCCAATTTGCTGTCGAGTACGCCGACAAACCGGTTGATCAGCCACAGGCCAATAATCAGTGTGACAATGGCCAGCAACACTTTCGGCGCGTAGGTCATGACCAGGCCTATTGCCTGATCCATCAGCTCTGAAGCGCGTCCGTTAGCGCCAAGCAGGTCTTCCATAGTGGACTCCTTGTTCATTGGTGTTTTTCATAACTATCGGATTAACTGGAAAAATCCCGGCATGGCCCGGTTTAACTACACATTTATATAGCAGACAAACCTGACCGGCGTATATCACACCCGGGGTATCAGAGAGATTGACTACGTAGCCGGGGCGGATCTGGCCCAGTCGACAATGGCCTGCGGGCCCCCGCGGACAAGAATCCGGCCTTCTTTCCGGCTCAACTGGTAGTCGTACATCGGGTCGTAATAGTCCTGCAGCAGGGCCCCGATCCAGGCACTATGGGCGCCGGTCCGGCCACTGGTTGCCTGTTCATCCAGCGCCTGTTCCATCAGGCTGCGAAGCTGTTTGTGCCGCTCGCCGCCCAGGCGTTTGCGGATCCGGTCGAGCGCACTCAGAAGATAGTCGCGGAAGTTAAGCCAGCCCGCGTCCTGCCCATCCCGATCGATATAGTCCGCAACCATGCCCTCAACATAATCCTCCCGGATGATGGCAATGCGCTCATCCATCGGCTGTTCAAGGATCATCAGGGGGGATTCGGCCATCCGTGCCCTGAGAGATTCGGGCAGGGCGCAGCGCCCGACAAGGCGGCTTTCATCTTCCAGGTAGACCGCCCCCCCAATGCGATGATGGGCCTTGAGCATGGCCACGGCGAGCCGGTTCTCGAAATCGATCTGCGATGGTTGCGGTGTAACCTGGCGACCAAAGCTGGAACCGCGATGGTTGGCCAGGCCCTCAAGGTCCACCGGATTAGGGAGCTGTTTCAGAACCCGGGTCTTGCCGGTTCCGGTGCGACCGCTGAGGATGCGGAAGTCGCCGGATTCGATCCGGGCTTCCAGGCTGTCGATCAGGAACCGGCGCAGGGCCTTGTAGCCGCCTTTGACCAACGGGTAGTCAATGCCGGCGTCGCGAATCCACTGCTGGGTGAGCCGGGAGCGCAAACCGCCCCGGAAACAGAACAGGTAGCCTTCCGGGTGGCGGGCCACAAAGCGTTTCCAGGCCTCGATGCGCTGGGCCTTGATGTCGCCGGATACCAGTTGATGGCCCAGTTCTATGGCCCTGTCCTGGCCTTTTTCCTTGTAGCAGATGCCAACGCGATGGCGCTCCTCGTCGTTCATCAGAGGAGCATTTTCGGTATTCGGAAAGCTGCCCCGGTCGAACTCAACCGGCGCCCGGACGTCCATCAGGGGCACGTCGTTCAGGAACAGGGAAAGGTAGTCGTCGGTGTCGGGTCTGCTTGCCATTTCAGCGTTTAACCGGTTGCCAGATGAAGGCGGCAGTATAACGGAAGCGGCCGTGGTTGCCGAGCCGACCACTGCTGGAAGCTTTCCGTACGGCGGCACCGACGGTTCTGCTGGCCGATTCCCGGGTGAAGGTTCTGGGAGATGATGCCTATCGGAAGCGGACGGTTTGTGAGGCGCGAACCTGGCCGGATCTGAACGAATTCGAGGAGTTCAACCGGGTGCGGATTTATCTGGCAGAGGCCTGCCCCGGAAAAGCCGGCGGGAATTGATTCGACCCATAAAAATAAAGGGCAACCCTCAGGTTACCCTTTGTCGGAACAGGTCGGCGCATCCTTGCGCATTGGGCAACAGCCGTGTTGCCAGATCCTTGAGCCGCTCCATGGTGCCGGCGTCCGAGCCGGCATTCCGAATAGTTGTCCCTTAAGCGAGGCGTCCCTGTGTCCTTGCCTCTCCCTGCAGTCCCTGCCGGGGTGCGTCCGGTGCGTCGTCCTTTTCCCTGTCATCCTTGATGGAGCCACTATAGCAACTGGATTTTGACATGAGTGTGAAGTCTGCGCGTGCCGCCGCAGATAAATTCGGGCGCTTAAATATTAGTGCTTTTATATCAAATGGATAGAGTTTTTCTGGATACCGGCGATGCCGCTACGTACGCGATATCACTGCAGGATCGCACGTGCTTGTGCGAAATATCTCACAAGGATTTGGGCGAATCTCGCAAATCCGGTTTTTCGGTGCGTCGGATACCCGGCCAGGGCAGTAGCCCGATGGCGATGCCGGCCCCATCTGCCGCCAGATCGGCCAGGGAAAAATCCCGGTAGGGCAGGTTTGCCTGAGTGATCTCAATGCCCAGGCCGAAGGCCAGCAGGGCCGGCGCATACCAGACGGCGCGAAGTCCAGGCCAGCCGAGGCGGGTCAGGACGGTAAGTTCAAGAAAGGCAACCAGATGATTCACCTTGTCACTGGACGACGACGGAATGGGGTAGGGGTTATCCGTGGTTGCCAGAAATCCGATGGCGAGCACCGAGATCACAAACGCCACGCGCCACAGGGCGCGGTAATTCAGCAGGGTGGCCAGTTGAGTTTGCAATGATGCCATGGGGAAAGTCCGCTAAAGCTCTCGGGCTGTGTGAATGTTGCCAACATGATATGCTTTGCGGCCCGTCATTGTCATGGAAGCGGAGGTCCTGCCAGCGATGCTCAAGGGTAATTTTTTTCGTGGACTGGGCTATCTGGGGGAAGGTTTCCGCCTGATTCGTCAGCCTGGCCTGCGGCTGTTTGTCGTTATCCCCCTTGTTATCAATATCCTGCTTTTCGGCGTGTTGTTCTTCTTTCTTGGAGAACTCTTTGCCGGCCTGGTTGCGGCCGCCATGGCCTGGCTGCCGGACTGGACCTGGCTCCAGTCCCTGGACTGGCTGTTCTGGATTCTCTATGGCGCAGTCATTCTGCTGATGCTGGCCTACGGCTTTGTGATCGTGGCCAATCTGATCGGTTCCCCATTCTATGGCTACCTGGCCGAACTGACCGAAAAACACCTGACCGGCCAGGAGGTCAACACCGACGACAGCTGGGCCTCGATCATCAAGGACATCCCGAGGGCGCTCTGGCGTGAGGTCCAGAAAATTCTCTATTACCTGCCCAGGGCCATCGGGCTGCTCATTATCGGCCTGATTCCGGTGGTTAACCTGGTTGCCGCTGTCCTGTGGTTTCTGTTCAACAGCTGGATGATGGCGCTGCAGTATGTCGACTATCCCGCAGACAACCACAAGGTCAGCTTTCCGGCGTTGCGTCGCCTGCTGGGTGATACCCGGTTGTCGGCATTCGGCTTTGGCCTGCCGGTGGCGCTGGCCGCCATGGTGCCGGTCCTGAACCTGTTCGTGGTGCCGGCAGCGGTCTGTGGTGCCACGGCTTACTGGGTGCGCGAGAAGGGCGCGACCAGAAATTAATCGGTCTGGAGGTTTCTTGGATACATCAGAATTTGTTATTGGTCAGCGTTGGGTCAGCCACAGTGACACAGGCCTGGGACTCGGGATCGTCACCGACATTTCGGGCCGGCGGGTTACCCTGGGATTTCCTGCGGCCGACGAAGAGCGTACCTACGCCATTGATAACGCGCCCCTTTCCCGCATCGTTTACCAGATCGGCGAGGAAATCGAGACCTATGACGGCCAGCGGTACATCGTCCGTGCCGTGGATAATCTCGGCGGCGTGCTGATGTATCACGCCGATGATGGCACGGATCTGCACGAGATTTCCGAAGTGAAACTGGCCGGCTCGGTGAATTTCTCCGCGCCCCACCAACGGCTGTTTGCCGGCCAGTTCGACCGTAATGGCGCGTTTCGCCTCAGGTTCGCCACGCTCCAGCACATGAATCGCCTGCGCGCATCTGCGGCCCAAGGCCTGATTGGTGCCCGTACCCAGCACCTGCCGCACCAGATCTACATTGCCCACGAGGTGGCAAGGCGCCATGCGCCGAGGGTGATGCTGGCGGACGAAGTGGGCCTTGGCAAAACCATCGAGGCCGGTTTGATCCTGCACTACCAGCTTCACACCGGGCGGGCAAAACGCGCACTCATTGTGGTGCCGGATTCCCTGACCCATCAGTGGCTGGTGGAAATGCTCCGGCGCTTCAATCTGCGCTTTTCGATCGTGGACCAGAGCCGATACGACGCCCTGCAAGACGAACAGAGCGATGTCGACGCACTGGTGAGCCACATTTTTGGTGGCGATGACTCAGTCAATCCCTTCGAGAGCGATCAATTGGTGCTTTGCAGTCTCGATTTCCTGGTGAACAGCGATCAGGCCCGTAAGGATGCGCTCCGGTCTGACTGGGACCTGATGATTGTCGACGAAGCCCACCACCTGGCCTGGAGCCCGGAGCATGCCAGTGCCGAGTACCAGATTGTCGAGGAGCTTTCAGGGATCAGCCGTGGCCTGTTGCTGCTGACAGCGACCCCGGAGCAGGTCGGGGTGGCCAGCCACTTTGCCCGCTTGCGATTGCTCGATCCGGCGCGCTTTCACGACCTGGAGACCTTCCGGGAGGAAGAGCAGCAGTACGAATCGATCAACAGCGTGGTGCGCCGGCTGCAGGATGACGATTCGGAGATCAGCGCCGACGATCGGAAGCTGCTGCAGGCCTGGCTCGGCAATGAGCTGGACCAGCTACTGGCCGGCTATGACCCGCGTCAGTCCGTGATCGATGCCCTGCTGGATCGCCATGGAACCGGCCGGGTACTGTTCCGCAATACCCGGGCTGCGATTCAGGGATTCCCGGAACGCCGGCCGACCCCCGTACCCTTGCCGTGCCCCGAAATGTACCAGGGGCAGGCTTACGGGATGCCGGGACTGACGCCGGAACGGCGGGTGCTGGAGGAACAGTGGCTGGCAGAGGATCCCCGGGTCGACTGGTTGGAGAAAGAGCTGGCGAGCCTGCGCCCCGCCAAGGTGGTTGTCATCTGCGCTCGTGCTGAAACGGCTATGGCTCTTGAGCACTATCTCCAGCTTCGTGCCGGTATCCGCAGTGCTGCCTTTCATGAACACCTGAGCCTGCTGGAGCGGGATCGGGCGGCGGCCTATTTCGCGGACACCGAACAGGGCGCCCAGGCGCTGATCTGTTCCGAGATTGGCAGCGAGGGCCGGAATTTCCAGTTTGCCCACCACCTGGTGCTGTTTGATCTGCCTGCCAACCCGGATCTGCTGGAGCAGCGCATCGGGCGTCTGGACCGGATCGGCCAGACTGACACCATCGATATCCACATTCCGTATCTGCAGGGTACCAGCCAGGAAATTCAGTTCCGCTGGTTCCACGAGGGGCTGAATGCCTTTACCGAAAGCTGTGCCGTGGGTGTGGCGGTGCAGGAGGCCGTGCATTCGCAATGGCAAAAGGCCCTTGAAGGCGATGCCGGCGTTACTGACGAGCTGGTTGTGGCCTCCGCGCAGGAGTCGCAGCGCTTGAAAACACTGCTCCAGAATGGCCGTGATGCGCTGATTGAGCTCAATTCCTGCCGCCCGGAGGTGGCCAATGAGCTGATCGCGGCCATCGAGGAAGAGGAGGGTGAGGCCCAGGTGCGGGATTACATGATGGAAGCCTTTGATATTCTCGGGGTGGAAGTGGAAGATCACGCCGACCACTCGGATATCCTGCGCCCGGGGGAGCAATACCAGGCCGGCCATGTGGCCGGGTTGCCCGAGGACGGCATAACGGTGACCTGGGACCGGCAGAATGCCCTGGAGCGGGAAGATCTGCAGTTCATGAGCTGGGAGCACCCGATGGTGACCGGTGTGATGGATTCGGTCACCAGCTCGGGCCTTGGCAAGGCGGCCCTGGCCAGTCTGTCGGTGAAGGCGCTGCCGGCAGGCACTTTGCTCATGGAGGCGCTGTTCACGGTGCACTGTCCCGCACCGGATGCCCTGGAGCTGACCCGCTATCTGCCGGTCTCGCCCCTGCGGCTGCTGGTGGATGTGAACGGCAAGGAGTTATCAGGCGCGCTGCCCCACGACCGGTTGAACGATCTTTGCTCCAACATCCGGCGGCGCACCGCCCAGGCGATCGTGCCGCAGATCCGGCCGCAGGTTGAAACCATGGTGGATCATGTGGAACGGCTGTCCGGCCCGCACCTGGCTCCCCTGAAGGCGCAGGCACTTGACCAGTTGGCCGCCACCTTCGAACCGGAGATCCGCCGGCTGGAAGCGCTGAAGAAGGTGAACCCGTCGATCCGTAACGAGGAAATCGACTATCTGCGGAACCAGTTTGAGGCGGCGCGGCAGGCCATCGGCCATGCCAGTCTCGCCCTGGAAGGTATCCGGGTGATTGTCACTGCGTAAGCCATGATGTGACGGCTGTAACTGGCTGACTGTGCGGCATTTGCTGGTCAGCCCTCATCTGATGGGGTACGGTGAGCGTAACCAATTCAGAGCTCATTAGTCTTCGACATTTTCGAACCATGGACGACAGAGAAAACCTATGATGACTTTCCTTCTGTTTTTAGTGGCACTGGCCGGCCTTTTGATTGTGATGCGGCGTGAGTCCGGTGCGATGTCCGCCATCGGCGTGATGGTGGTCACCGGGGTGCTGGCACTGATTTTCGCCTCCGGCTGGCTGGCGCTGGTGCTGTTTCTCGGTGCGGTGGCCACCGCGGCCGCCGGTCTGCCCGGCTTTCGTCAGGGCTGGCTGACGCCGCGCATCTTTGCCATGTTCAAGAAAGTTGCGCCCAAGGTGTCCGATACTGAAAAAGTGGCCCTGGAAGCCGGCACCGTGGGCTGGGATGGCGAGCTGTTTACCGGTCGTCCGGACTGGCACAACCTGCTGGCCAACCGCTATACCGGCTTGAGCGAGCAGGAGCAGGCTTTCGTGGACAACCAGTGCACCCAGGCCATCTCCATGTGCAACGCCTGGGATGTGGCAGTTGAGCGGGCTGATCTGCCCCAGGAGCTTTGGGACTTCCTCAAGAAAGAGAAGTTCTTCGGCATGATCATTCCCAAGGAGTACGGCGGCCTTGCCTTTTCCGCCAAGGCCCAGACTGCGGTACTTCAGAAACTGGCGTCCAACGAATCGCTGATGGTGTCCGTGGGCGTGCCGAACTCCCTCGGCCCGGGTGAGCTGCTGGTCAAGTACGGCACGGAAGAACAGAAGAATCACTACCTGCCACGGCTGGCCGATGGCCGCGAGATACCCTGTTTCGGGCTTACCGGCCCGAGAGCCGGGTCGGACGCAACATCCCTGCCGGACACTGGTATCGTCTGCAAGCAGAAAGTGAACGGCAAGGAAGTGGTGGGAATCCGGCTCAATTTCGAGAAACGCTGGATTACCCTTGCGCCGATCGCCACGGTGGTTGGCCTGGCATTCCGCATGTTCGATCCGGACGGCGTGCTGGGCGAGACCAAGGATTACGGCATTACCTGTGCCCTGATCCCGCGGGATACCAAGGGCATGGAAATCGGCCGTCGCCATTGCCCGATTGGCAGCCCGTTCCTGAACGGACCCATCAAGGGCAAGGATGTGTTTATCCCGCTGGATTACATCATCGGTGGCGTGGATATGGCCGGCCAGGGCTGGCGCATGCTGGTTGAGTGCCTGTCGGTGGGCCGCTGTATTACCCTGCCTTCTGGCGCAGCCGGTGCGGCGGCCCACTCGGTAGGTACCGCCGGCGGGTTTACCCGGATCCGGCGGCAGTTCAACACGCCGGTGGCGGATATGGAAGGTGTTCAGGAGCCCCTGGCCAGGATTGCCGCAAAGACCTATATCGCGCAGGCGGCGGTCAATCACACCGCCAACATGATCGACAAGGGCGAGAAGCCGGCGGTGCCGTCGGCCATCCTCAAATACCACCTGACCGAGTTTCAGCGTGGCATCCTTACCGATGCCATGGATGTTCACGGCGGCAAGACCGTGACGCTTGGCCCCCGCAACTATCTCGGCATCGGCTACAGTGGCGCGGCGGTGTCCATCACCGTTGAGGGCGCCAACATCATGACCCGCAGCCTGATGATCTTCGGCCAGGGCGCGATTCGCTGTCATCCCTATGTGCTCAGGGAGCTGGCGGCCAAGGATAACGACGACATCCAGGCCTTTGACGATGCCTTCTTCGGCCATGCCGGCCTGATCTTCGGCAACACGGCGCGCGCCTTTACCCAGGCATTGGGTCTTGGCCGTGCCGACGTGCCTTTTGATGGTGCCAGCCGCCGCTATGCGCAGGCTGTGGCCCGGTTTAGTGCCGCGTTCGGCCTGTGCGCCGATGCGGCCATGACCACTCTGGGCAGCGAGCTGAAAATGCGCGAGCTGATTTCGGCGCGCCTGGGCGATATGCTGTCCAATCTGTATCTGGCATCCATGGTGCTCAAGCACTGGCATGAGACCCAGCCGGTGGAGGGCGAGAAAGAGGTCATGGAATACAGTCTTGGCCTGCTGTTGCATCGCACTGAAAATGCTCTGGAGGAGTTCCTGCAAAACCTGCCCAACCGCGCTGTGGCGTTGGTGTTGCGTGCCTTTACCCTGCCCCTGGGCCGGCACTGGGGCAGCCCCGGGGACGATCTGGCCCGCAAGCTGGCGCGCTCAATCTCCACCGATACGCCGATCCGCAACAAGCTGATTGCCAGTGTGTGGACCACCGATGGCGAGGGCACGGTGGAAAACCCGGTAGCTCGCTACAACGGTTTGTTGAAGGATTACGACAAGGCCGAACAGCTTTACCGTAAAGTCACCAAGGCCTACGCCAAGGGTGAGTTGCCGATGACGGCACTGCATCCGGAAGAGCGCTTCGAAGCGGCCCTGGAGGCCGGCGTCTATACCAAGGAAGAGGCGGACTTCATGCGCCAGTACGAAACCGGAGTGCTGGACATGCTGACCGTTGACGACTTCGCGTTCAACGCCTTTGCGCAAAACAAGGAGTCGGTCATTGATCACAACCCGGCCTGATCCAGAGGTACGCTGAGATGTGGTTGTCTTTTCTGGCCGTCAGTCTTGGCGCCGTCATCGGCGCCAATCTGCGCTGGGCCCTCGGGTTGTGGTTGAACACTACCTACCATGCCATCCCGTACGGCACGCTGGTAGCCAACCTCAGTGGTGGTTGGCTGATCGGCCTGCTGATCGGCTATTTCAGCCAGGGCAGCGGCCTGGCTCCGGAGTGGCGACTGTTTGCCATTACCGGACTGTGTGGCGCGCTAACGACATTTTCCACCTTTTCCCTGGAGATGTTTGCCGCCCTTCAGGAAGGCAAATGGGCCATGGCCATCACCGGCATACTGGCCCACGTTGTCGGTTCCATCCTTATGACTGCATTGGGTATTTATTCTTTCGGGCTGGTGAGGGGATGATGGGTAGCACTACCTACATAATTTCTTGAAATTACTCTTGGCAAGCTTTTGATTCGAGAGTAGAGTGAAAGGCGTAGGAAAGATTCAGCAAAGCATTTCATGAATAAGACGTACTCCGCAGTTAGTAGTGACCGTCCTGTTTTTGATTCCGCGAGTTCTGTATTTCCGTAAAACGTCGACCTTGCACCACGACGGTGTATGGCGGCAGATATTATGATTGATTTCAGGAAGTTTAAGTATGTCTACTACTACCGGTACTGTTAAGTTCTTCAACGAAGCAAAAGGCTTTGGCTTTATCACTCGTGAAGGCGGCCCGGACGTTTTTGTTCACTACAGCGCTATTCAGGGCAGCGGTTTCAAGACTCTGGCAGAAGGCCAGCAGGTTGAGTTCACCGTTACCCAGGGCCAGAAAGGTCCCCAGGCGGAGAACGTTGTTCCGCTGTAATCCTTGATGGATGCAGGAATAACCGCCAAAAAGGCAGCTTCGGCTGCCTTTTTTCATGGAATGAAACTATCGGCATCCGGCTCTGTGCTTTGTGATTTTTCCCGCGATGTATAATCATTGTTCCCCTGTTGCTCGTTAAAGCGGACGTCGAGGCCTGCAGGAATCCTTTCATGTTCCGAACGTTTAAAGCTGCCTGGATCTTGTTCTGGGCTGCATTGCTTACCCTGATTCTGTTCTTGCCGATCGTGATTGCCGCGCTTTGCGGAAAGCGCGGTGACGCGGCGTTTCACGGCACTCAGATCTTTGCCTGGGGAATTCTGAAAGTCTGCGGTGTTCGGCTGCGGGTTCGTGGCCGGGAAAACGTCCAACCTGATCAGCGTTATGTGATTCTCAGCAATCACGCCTCTTACTTTGACCCGCCGGCCCTGGTGCTGGCCCTCGGCTTTCAGTACCGCTGGGTGATCAAGAAGGAGCTGCGCAGGGTGCCCTTGTTCGGACTGGCACTGGAGACCTCCCGCAATCTGTTTATTGACCGGTCCCGGGGCAGTGATGCCCTGGAAAGCATCAAGCGGGGCGTGGCCCAGTTGCCGGACCGCACCAGCATACTCATTTTCCCCGAGGGTACCCGGTCATGGGACGGAAAGCTGCTGCCGTTCAAGAAGGGTGGTTTTGTCATCGCCCGGGATGGTCAGTTGCCGATCCTGCCGGTGACTGTTCGCGGCTCCCACGCCCGGCTGCCCAAGGGACACGCGGCCTTTACCCGGGGCGAGATTGAAATCGTCATCCATCCTCCGATGGCCAGCGGGGATCTGCCGTTGGATGCCCTCTTGACGGACGTCCGGAACAGCATAGCGTCTTCGCTCTGAGACAAAATAAAACCCGGCACGTATGCCGGGTTTGGAATGGGGCTGAACCGGGTTACAGGGCAAAAATCTCCCCGTAGAACCGCATGGCGCCCTCCCAGGAACGGGTGGCTGCCGCTTCATCGTAGCCTATGGGCATACCGAATTCTGCGGCGACCTTGTCGGCACCACCGGTGTATACCTGCACCCTGGCCTTCACTGCCCCCGGCTGGGCGGTAATCGGGCTGCCCAGCGCACCATGGAAACTGACCACGCCAGCCAGATTCACGCCCATCCGGGCCATGTTCAGAACCCCGGCACCGCCGAAGCAATAGCCCTGGGCCGCAATGCGCGAGGCATCGACGCTTTCATGGTTCTGCAGGATGTCCATGGCTTTCATGAACCGGGCCTTGACCTGGTCCATGTCCCTGGTGGCTTCCTGCATGAATTTCTGGGCGGTGTCCGGGTGATCCGCCTGCTTGCCCGAGCCATACATATCCAGGGCGAACGCGGTGTAGCCCGCGGCGGCCCCGGCTTTCCGGGTGATCATGAGAGTTCCTGCTCCTTCTGGTTCGGATGTTTACGGTCCGGAGCCTTACGTCCGGAACCGGTAAACCGATGCAATCAGTTGCCACTCCAGTATAGAGCCTTTTGACTACACTGGATGAAGACGCGCACGAATCCGCAGACGCTCTGGAGGCTGTGAATGAAAATCGGAGTACCCAAGGAAATCAAGAATCGTGAATACCGGGTGGGCATGACTCCGGCGGCGGTTCACGAACTGTGCGGCCATAACCACGAGGTGTATGTGGAAACCGGGGCCGGCCTGGCGATCGGATTTTCCGACGCGGATTACCGCCAGGCGGGAGCGCAGATTCTGGACCGGGCAGACGAGGTGTTTGCCACCGCGGAGCTGATTGTCAAGGTGAAGGAGCCCCAGGCCCGGGAGCGGGCCATGCTGCGCCCGGATCACACCCTGTTTACCTACCTGCACCTGGCACCGGACAAGGCCCAGACCGATGATCTGGTGAAGTCCGGCGCCACCTGTATCGCCTATGAAACCGTGACCGACGACGCCGGCCATTTACCCCTGCTGGCGCCGATGTCTGAAGTGGCCGGCCGCATGTCGATTCAGGCCGGCGCCCACTGTCTTGAAAAGGCGCTGGGGGGCCGGGGTGTGCTGCTGGGCGGTGTTCCCGGGGTCAGCCCGGCCAGGGTTGCTGTGGTCGGCGGTGGCGTGGTTGGCCAGAATGCCGTGGCCATGGCGGTTGGGTTGGGTGCCCGGGTAACCGTCCTGGACCGGAATATGGCAGTTCTCCGGCACCTTGATCAGCTTTATGGCAACCGGATCACGACGCTGTTTTCCACCGCCCAGACCCTCGAACAGGCAGTCACGGAATCGGATCTGGTGATTGGCAGCGTGCTGATTCCCGGTGCCTCGGCACCCAAGCTGATCACCCGCGACATGATCCGGCGCATGCCCGAGGGCAGCGTGCTCGTGGACGTGGCGATTGATCAGGGTGGCTGCGCCGAGACTTCCCGGGCAACCACCCATGATGATCCGACGTATATTGTTGACGGTGTGGTACATTACTGCGTGGCTAACATGCCCGGTGCTGTGGCGCGTACGTCGACACTGGCGCTGAACAATGTGACCCTGCCATTTGTGGCGGCGCTGGCCAGCAAGGGCCCGGACCGGGCAATGAAGGAAGATCCGCACCTGCGGGCCGGGCTCAATGTCGCGGCCGGCAAGGTGACCTACAGGGAAGTGGCGGAAGCTACCGGGCACCCATACACCAACCCTGAATCCCTGTTGGGATCCTGAGCGGGAAACACTCGGAGACACCATGAAACTGATCGGATCCACCACTTCACCTTATGTCCGGCGCATCCGGATTCTGCTTGATGAAGAGCGCTATGAATTCATCAATCTCGACATCTATGGTGAAGGCCGGGACGAACTCAGGCGTAATAACCCGACCCTGAAAATCCCGGTTCTCGAAGACGAAGGCCAGGAAATCTACGATTCGCGGATTATCGCCCGCTACGTCAGTGCCAAGCAGGGCCGTGATCCGCTGACCTGGGATCAGCAGAACCAGCTCACCATGATCGACGGCGCCAACGACTCGGCCGTCACCCTGTTACTGTCGGAAAAGTCGGGTATCGACACTCACCAGGACGTGATGTTCCACAAACTGCAGCGGGAGCGGATTGCCACCACGCTCAAGGTACTGGCGGAGATGGTCCAGGAAGGCAAGTTCGAGGAATGGAACTACCCGGCAATCTGCCTCTATTGCCTGATTGACTGGCTGGATTTCCGCAATCTGGAGGACTTCGCCGGTGTCGAAAGCCTGCTGGCGTTCCGTGACAGCCACAAGGACAAGCCCTGGGTTGCCCAGACAGATCCCCGCAATTCCTGATGCCGGGCGGCCGGTTTGCGCCGGTCGCCTGTCTGCGTAAATTAAGTTGAAATTAAGCCCCCTGAAAGGTTGCGGAAGCTACCCTGTGCTTTTATCTTTGGTCATAACTTAATCAGTTAAGTTCTTTCCCCGGGCTCAGTCCCGGTTTTTTCCGTAATTGAACTTAATGCATTAAGTTATCCGTCAAATGCACCAAAAACAGACCTTACAAAAACAACATGAGGTTCCGACAGATGATTTTTGCTAAAGCATCCATTCGCAATCCCCTGGCCACCGTCATTACCCTGACGCTGGCCAGCACGCCCCTGATGGCCCAGGCCGGCCAGAGTGTTGAAGAGCGTCTGGCGGCGCTCGAGGCGAAGCTGGCCGAGGTGGAGCCGAAGGCGACCGGGCTGGAAGGCTTTTCCTTCAATACCTATGCCCGCTCCGGCCTGCTGCTCAACGGCGATCTGCAAAGTGCACCGGGTGGCCCCTACCTGACCCCCGCGGGTTCCGTGGGCGGCGCAGTGGGCCGCCTGGGCAATGAGCCCGACACCTATCTTGAGGCCATTCTCAATTACAAGCAGGTAGCCGAGAACGGCACCAAATCCCACTACCGCCTGATGATCGCCGATTCCACCACCTCCTCCAACGACTGGACCGCGGGTGACGGCGCGTTGAATGTACGTCAGGCCTATGTGGAGTTCAGCAACCTCGCCAGCTTCTCCGGCATCTTTGAAGACTCATCAATCTGGGCCGGCAAGCGCTTTGACCGGGACAACTTCGATATCCACTGGTTGGACAGTGATTTCGTCTTCCTGGCAGGCCTGGGCGCCGGTATCTACGACGTCAGATTCACCGAGAACGTCAAGTCCAACTTCTCCCTGTATGGCCGGAGCTTTCTGGAGTTCCCGTCCGATCCCCAGGACCAGAACATCACCTCCGACACCGACAACCTGATCCTTACCGCCAACAACTACTTTGGCAACTTTCAGTGGATGATCAATGCCATGAAGGCCCAGAACAACGACCAGCGGGTGGTCGGCGGTGTCCAGCAAGCGGCCGAGACCGGTATCCACACCATGCTGGCGTACCACGGCGACAGCTTCTTCGGTGTCTCCGAGGGCAACTTCAAGGTGGCCGTGATGCATGGCCAGGGCCTGGGTGCCGAAGCCAAGAGCATTGGTGCCGATGGCGATCTGAACGAGGATGCCGTCAGTACCCGCGTGGGTGTATACGGCACCACCTACCTGAGCGAGAACTGGCGGCTGGCGCCGGCGATTCTGGCAGAAACCAGTGAAGACCGTTATATCAAGGGTGATGAGTACCAGTGGCTGACCTTCAATGCCAGGCTGGCCAACGAGATCACCTCCAATTTCGAGATGCAGTATGAGGCGTCCTGGCAGACCATGGACATTACGCCGCTGGGCTATTCAGGCCGCAGCGCGGTGGATGGCGACTACAGCCGGTTTACCGTCGCGCCCACGTTCAAGCCCCAGGTAGGCGGTTTCTGGAACCGGCCGGAGATCCGGGTGTTTGCCAGCTATTCTACCTGGGATGACGAGCTGGACACCTATGCCAGTGGCGATGCCCTGGGCGTAGACAGCGATTTTGCCAGTGGCCAGTGGACCTTTGGCACGCAAATGGAAATCTGGTTCTGAACCAATAACAACAACACGAGGTGAACATTATGTCCCGTTTTACAATCCGACATCTGGTCCTCGGTGGTGCGGCTGCCTGCCTGCTGGCTGGCGGTCTGCAGGCCAAGACCATCACCATCTCCTGCGGAGCCGTGGGCGCTGAGCGACAGCTCTGCGAAGAAGGCACCCGGGCCTGGTCAGATAAAACCGGCCACGAGGTGCAGGTGGTGTCCACGCCCAACTCGGCTACAGAGCGTCTTTCCCTTTACCAGCAGTTGCTTGCCGCCCAGTCCGGCGATGTCGATGTGTTCCAGATCGACGTGGTCTGGCCGGGCATGCTCGCCAATCACATGATTGACCTCTCACAGTACACTGAGGGTGCGGAGGACAAACATTTCCAGTCGCTGATCCGCAACAACACCGTGGATGGCCGGCTGGTGGCCATGCCCTGGTTTACCGATGCCGGCGTGCTGTATTACCGCAAGGATCTTCTCGAGAAATACGACCAAAAGGTGCCGAAAACCTGGGAACAGCTTACCGAAACCGCCGAGACCGTCATGAAGGCGGAGCGTGAAGCCGGTAATGACAAGTTCTGGGGCTTTGTCTGGCAGGGCCGGGCCTATGAAGGCCTGACGTGCGATGCCCTGGAGTGGGTGGCCAGCCACAACGGCGGCACCATCGTGAATGCCGAGGGCGAGGTGACCATCAACAACCCGCAGGCGAGGGAAGCGCTGGCGCTCGCCAGTAGCTGGATTGACACCATCTCCCCGCGCAGCGTGCTGAACTACACCGAAGAGGAGGCCCGCGGGGTTTTCCAGTCCGGCAATGCCCTGTTCATGCGCAACTGGCCCTACGCCTGGGCCCTGGCCCAGAGCCCGGACAGCCCGGTGAAAGGCAAGGTCGGCGTAGTGGCCCTGCCCAAGGGTGGTGAGGACGGTCGCCATGCCGGCACCCTGGGTGGCTGGCAACTGGCGGTGTCGAAGTATTCCGAGAACCCGGCCCTGGCTGCCGATCTGGTGCTTTATCTCACCAGTTACGAGGAACAGAAGCGACGGGCCATCGAAGGCAGCTATAACCCGACCATTCCCGCCCTGTACAAGGACGAGGAAGTGCTGGCGGCAGTGCCGTTCTTCGGCGAGCTGTTCGAAACTTTCAAGAACGGCGTTCCGCGCCCGTCCTCGGTGACTGGTGAAAGCTATGGCCGGGTCTCCAACGCCTTCTTCAACAGCGTGCACGATGTGCTGTCCGGTGAGGCGGAACCGGAGCAGGCGCTGAGTGGCCTGGAGCGGGAGCTCCGCCGTCTGGGCCGTCGGGGCTGGTAATCCGTCATGACCCACTCAACTCCGGCACCCGCAGAAACCGAAGCGCTCGGCACATCGCCGACCGCTTCGTCTCCCGCACGGCGGCGGCCCAGCCGAGTGCACCGCCAGCGCCTGCGTGCGGCATGGTTGTTCCTGATTCCCATGCTGCTGGTGCTGGCTGCCGTGGCGGGCTGGCCCCTGTTGCGCACCATCTGGTTCAGCTTTACCGATGCCAGCTTCGCGAGCATCAGTGAATACAACTGGGTCGGGCTGGACAACTACCTGGTCTACGACGATGGCATGTGGTTCGGCGTGCTGGCCGACCCCGCCTGGTGGCAGTCGGTATGGAACACCCTGTTTTTCACCGTGGTCTCCGTGGGCCTTGAAACGGTGCTCGGGCTGATCATTGCCCTGACCCTGAACGCCCAGTTCCGGGGCCGGGGCCTGATCCGGGCAGCCACGCTGATTCCCTGGGCGGTGCCCACCATTGTCTCGGCCAAGATGTGGGGCTGGATGCTGCACGACCAGTTCGGGATCATCAACGACATGCTGCTGACCCTGGGCATCATTGCCGAGCCCCTGAACTGGACCGCCAACGCGGATCTGTCGATGTGGGCGGTGATCATGGTGGATGTCTGGAAAACCACGCCGTTCATGGCCCTGCTGACACTGGCCGCCCTGCAGATGTTGCCCTCGGACTGCTATGAAGCCGCGAAAGTGGATGGCATTCATCCGGTGCGGGTGTTTTTCAAAGTCACCCTGCCGCTGATCCTGCCGGCGCTGATGGTGGCGATTATCTTCCGGGTACTGGATGCGCTGCGGGTGTTCGATGTCATTTATGTGCTCACCTCCAACAGTGAGGACACCATGTCCATGTCGGTCTATGCCCGGCAGCAGCTGGTGCAGTTCCAGGACGTGGGCTACGGCTCGGCAGCGTCCACCGTGCTGTTCCTGATCATCGCCCTGCTGACCATTACCTACCTGTACCTGGGTCGCAAGCAGATCGGAGGTGAGTCATGAGACGCCGAGCCATGAACCGGAAACTGGCGAAAACACTGATCAGCAAGATCGCCTTCATGATCCTGCTGGCGGTCATCCTGATTTTCACGGTGTTCCCGTTTTACTACGCCATCCTGACCTCGTTCGAGAGTGGCTCGGAGCTGTTCACGGTCGAGTACTGGTTCTCCTCCTTCGACCTGGCGAACTACCGCTCGGTCCTGAGCCAGGAGTCCTTTCTCCAAAGCATCTGGAACTCGGTGTTCGTCTCCTTCTCCACGGTGGTCATTGCCATGGCGTTCGGGCTGACCGCGGCCTATGCCTTGGGCCGGGTGCAGTTTCGCGGCCGGGGTGCGGTGCTGATGATCGTGTTGAGCGTGTCCATGTTCCCGCAGGTGGCGGTGCTTTCTGGCCTGTTCGAGGTGATCCGCGCCATGAACCTGTATAACGATCCGCTGGCGCTGATCTTCTCCTACACCATTTTCACGCTGCCCTTCACGGTCTGGATTCTGACCACCTTCATGCGGCAGTTGCCCAAGGAACTCGAGGAAGCCGCCATTGTGGATGGCGCCTCGCCACTGACCACCCTGTTCCGGGTGTTCATTCCCCTGATGTGGCCAGCCATGGCCACCACCGGACTGCTGGCGTTTATTGCCGCCTGGAACGAGTTCCTGTTTGCGCTCACCTTCACGCTCACCAACAGCGAGCGGACGGTGCCCGTGGCCATTGCGCTGATCACCGGCGGCTCCCAGCACGAGTTGCCCTGGGGCAACCTGATGGCCGCTTCGGTCATCGTGACCGTGCCCCTGGTGGTGCTGGTGCTGATTTTCCAACGTCGTATCGTATCCGGCCTCACGGCGGGTGCGGTGAAAGGTTAATTGAGGAGTGTTTGTATGACCCAGTCACAGCCCTGGTGGAAAGGTGGCATTATCTACCAGATCTATCCCCGAAGCTTTCTCGACAGCAACGGGGATGGTATCGGTGACCTGAAGGGCGTTACCCAAAAGCTGCCCTATGTTGCCTCTCTGGGTGTGGATGCCATCTGGCTGTCGCCGTTTTTCACCTCGCCCATGAAGGATTTCGGCTACGACGTGTCGGACTACAGGGGCGTGGATCCGATCTTCGGCACCATGGACGACTACCGGGCCCTGGTGGCCGAAGCCCATCGCCTGGGCCTGAAAGTGATCATTGATCAGGTGCTCAGTCACACCGCAGAAAATCATCCCTGGTTCGAGGAAAGCCGTTCGAGCCGGGACAATCCCAGGGCCGACTGGTTCGTCTGGGCCGACCCGAAGCCCGACGGCACGCCCCCCAACAACTGGCTGTCGATTTTCGGCGGCAGCGCCTGGGCCTGGGACAGTCGCCGGGGCCAGTATTACCTGCACAACTTCCTGGCCAGCCAGCCGGACCTGAACTTCCACAACCCGGAGGTGCGCCGGGCCCAGCTCGATAACATGCGGTTCTGGCTGGAGCTGGGTGCCGATGGCTTCCGCCTCGACACGGTGAATTTCTACTACCACAGCCAGGGGCTGGAGAATAACCCGGCGGTACCGGCGGGCGAGAACAAGACCTTCGTGGCCAACGGCGTCAACCCCTACACCTATCAGCGCCACGTGTACGATCTCAGCCAGCCGGAAAACCTGGCGTTCCTGGAGGACCTGCGCGGGCTGATGGACGAGTTCCCGGAAACCACCCTGGTGGGCGAGATCGGAGACGACAGGCCACTGGAGCGAATGGCCGAGTACACCCGGGGCCGCAACCGCCTGCACATGGCCTATTCCTTTGACCTGCTTTCCGACCAGCATGGCCCCGAGTGGGTCCGGGATGTGGTACGGAAGTTCCAGCAGGGGCTGGGCGATGGCTGGCCGTGCTGGGCCCTGAGCAATCACGATGTGGTGCGGGTGGTGAGCCGCTGGGGTGCTGGCGTGCAGGATCCCGATGCCTACGCCCGGGTCTTGATGGCGTTGCTGCTCAGCCTCCGTGGCAGTGTCTCGATGTACCAGGGTGAGGAACTGGGGCTGCCGGAGGCATGGGTGCCGTTCGAGGCACTGCAGGACCCCTACGGCATCGAGTTCTGGCCCGAGTTCAAGGGCCGTGACGGGTGTCGTACCCCCATGCCCTGGACTCCGGGCACCCATGGCGGGTTCACCAATGGCACCCCCTGGTTGCCGGTGGACCGGCACCACCTGGAGCTGTCGGTGCAGACCCAGGACGATGACCCGGCCTCCACCCTGAACAGCGTCCGGCGCCTGATCCGCTGGCGTCAGAAGCAACCGGCACTGGTCAGCGGAGAGCTCGAGCTGATCGAAAACACCGCCGATGCGCTCTGCTGGATTCGTCGGTCAGAGGGTCAGTCCCTGCTGGTGGCACTGAATGTGACCGGCCGGGAAGTCCGTACGCAGGTACCCTGCGAGATCAGCCGGGTTACTACCGAGCCGGGTTTCTCCGGTTACATCGATGGCGGTGATCTGGTGCTGCCGCCCTACCAGGCCCTCTTTGCCGAGTTGTAAAACTCTGCAGAGCTCTCATAAAAGCGGAGCGCCCGGAACCGACCGGGCGATCAACAGAGGAGTCTCCACCATGGCACGTGTGGAACTGAAAAATATCAACAAGACCTTTGGGCAGATTGAAATACTGCCGTGCGTGAACCTGCGCATCGAAGACGGCGAATTCGTGGTCTTTGTCGGCCCGTCGGGCTGCGGTAAATCAACCATGCTCCGGCTGATTGCCGGGCTGGAAGACCCCACGGGCGGGGACATCGAGATTGATGGTGAGGTGGTCACCGACCTGTCTCCCAAGGAGCGGGGTGTCGGTATGGTGTTCCAGTCCTATGCCCTGTATCCGCATATGTCGGTCTATGAGAACATCGCCTTCGGTCTCAAGCTGGGCAAGGCCAACAAGAGCAGAATCCGGGAGTGGGTGGAGAAGACCGCCGAAGTCCTGCAACTGGAAAAACTGCTGGACCGCAAGCCCCGCGAGCTCTCCGGTGGCCAGCGCCAGCGGGTCGCCATTGGCCGGGCCATGGCCCGGGAACCGAAGATCATGCTGTTCGACGAGCCGCTATCCAATCTGGATGCCAGCCTGCGGGTGCAGATGCGTACCGAAATCGCCAAGCTCCACGACCGTCTGCAGTCCACCATGATCTATGTGACTCACGATCAGGTGGAGGCCATGACCCTGGCGGACAAGATTGTGGTACTCAATGGTGGCAACATCGAACAGGTCGGCTCCCCGTTCGAGCTCTACGAGACACCGGCCAGCCTGTTCGTGGCCGGATTTATCGGTTCCCCCAAGATGAACCTGATGCCGGGCAGGGTGGCGGGCCAGACCGGCGGTGCCACCACCGCAATTGACGTTCCGGGCCTCGGCGACATTATCGTTAACCGGGACACCTCGGCCCTGAACGCCGGCGACCCGGTGACCGTTGGTGTCCGCCCGGAGCATTTCAGCCTGGCGCTGTCGGGGCCGGAGCATGGCCTGGAAGTGGTCAACGTGGAGTATCTTGGCAATGAAGCCTACGTTTATGTGGAACTGCCCGGGATGGACGAGTTGATGGTTGTGCGCCAGCCGGTGCCCTGCGAGATTCAGACCGGGCAGCGGGTGGCACTGGCCACGAGCCCCGAACTGGTCCATGTGTTCGATCGCAGCGGGCAGGCGCTGGGGCCGCTCAAGGCAGCGGCGGAAGCGGCCGGGCCGGTGAGTGCCGCGACGCAATGAAACCCCGGGAAAACGGGCGGGAGAAACACCCATGACCGACAGGTCCAGACGTCTGACAGTCAAGTTGATGGCGGAGAAGCTGAATGTCTCTACCGCCACCATCTCCAACGCCTTCAACCGGCCGGACCAGCTGTCTGACGCCCGGCGCCGCTGGATTCTCGAGGAGTGCAAACGCCTGGGCTACATGGGCCCCAACGCCGCCGCCCGCAGCCTGCGCACCGGCCGAACAGGCAACGTCGGGGTAATGCTGGCGGACAATCTGGCCTACAGCCTGACCGACCCGGTTGCCAGTGAGTTCCTGCATGGCCTGGCGGAGGTGCTGGATCGACGGCACATGAACATGCTACTGCTCTCAAGCCGGGATGATGACGAACATCGCAGCCGGCTGCAGGAGTCCATGGTGGACGGCTTTATCGTGTATGGCTGGCTGAAGAAGGGCCGGACCTACGAGCGGCTGCTGCAACATGGCAAGCCCATGGTGGCGGTGGATTTTGATCTGGAGGGCTGCACCTGGGTCAACATCGACAACTACGAGGGTGCGAGCCGAAGTGCCGAACATGCGCTTCGCCAACCGCCGGAAAACGTCGCCATACTTGGCCTGCGCCTGGTGGACACGGACCGGGTCTGCCGGATTCGCGACCGGGAACTGTTCAACGAAGCCCGGGCCATTTCCGTGCGCCGCCTGCACGGTTACACCGATGCCCTGGAGGCGGCCGGTTACCGCGTGCCCGCCGAACGTATCTGGTCAACGCCCACCAACACCCATCAGGACGCCTACCAGGCAGCCCGGGAAGCGCTGACCAGCAATCCCCGCCCGGATCTGCTGCTGTGCATGAGTGACCGGATTGCCCTCGCCGCCATTCAGGCGGCATTGCAGATGGGGCTGAGAGTGCCCGAGGACGTGCGGATTGTCGGTTTTGACGGCATCCCCGAGGGCGCCAATCTTCACCCGTCGCTGACCACGGTCTACCAGCAGAGCGCGGAAAAAGGACGTATTGCGGCCCGGATTTTCCTGGGTGAACAGGAAGACGCCAACGTGCTGTTACCAACCTGCCTGCTGGTGCGCGAAAGCTGCCCCTGAGCCACGGCCAAACCCTGAAAGAGCCCGACAACATGAACTTTGACGTACTCTGCTTCGGTGAAGCACTGATCGACATGCGCGGTGAGCGGGTCGACGGATACACCCGGTTTGTTCCCCAACCCGGGGGCGCGCCGGCCAATGTGGCGGTCGGTGTCGCCCGGCTCGGCGGACAATCCCGGTTTGCCGGCCAGATCGGTGCTGATCTGTTCGGCAACCAGATTGTCGCTGCGCTGTCCGGGTTCGGTGTCGATACTTCCCTGCTTGTTCAGACACCGAATGCCAATACAGCCATGGCCTTGGTTGGCCTGGATGACTCGGGAGAGCGCAGCTTCTCCTTCTATCGCACGGCCACGGCAGACTTGCTGTATCAGTCAGCCCAGTTGCCAGACGCGGCGCTGTCCGGGCAACCGATTTTTCACTTCTGCTCCAACACGCTCACCGAGCCGGCAATCCTGGAGGTAACCCGTGAGCTGGTCAGAAGGGCCCGAAAGGCCGGCTGCCTGGTCAGTTTTGATGTCAATTACCGGGAATCATTGTGGCCGGACCGGAGGGTGGCGCCGGAGCTGATCCGCGCCATGGCCGTGGAGGCCGATCTGGTGAAATTCAGCCGGGAGGAACTGACCGCGCTCTTCGGCAACCGGGGCGATGAGTTGGCCCGCGAACTCCGGGCCAGGGGTGTTTCACTGGTGCTGGTTTCCGATGGCCCCAATACCCTCCAGGCCTGGGCAGGCGAGCGACTGCGCCAGATTACGCCTCCGGCGGTGCAGGCCGTGGATACGACCGCCGCTGGCGATGCCTGCGTAGCCGGTTTGCTCTACCGGTTGGCGGCGGAGAGAGTGAGCAAGGATCAGTTTGGTGCGTGGCTTGATCAGACCGGGAATCTGGAGTCGACGCTGACGTTCGCAAGCCGGTGTGGCGCCGTTGCCGCAACCCGGTTCGGCGCGTTTGATGCGTTACCCGATATGGCTGATCTGCAAGCACTGTGATCCAGTCGACATCAGGTCTGGCCAGATTCTGGTCAATTTTTCTTTCGCAGTGGTGGTTCTTGACTATAGTTAAGAACAGGAAGCGGTTGCTGATCTGACGGTGCCCGGATTCCGTACTTCAAAATACCAACAACAGCAAAGAAAGGGGGTTGTCCATGCTCCTGTCACATGCTTTCGGTCTCTTCACTCATCCTGATGAAGAATGGGCTTCCATTCGAAAAGAACATGAAACACCGCGCCGACTGTATGTCGCCTATGTCCTTGTCCTGGCAGCCATCGCACCAGTCTGTGCGTATATCTCCACCGCCTACTTTGGCTGGACAGTCGGCAACGAGCGGTTGATCAAGCTGACCGAAATCAGTGCACTGCAACTCAGTGTGCTGACCTACCTTGCGATGCTGGTCGGTGTCTTTGCCCTCGGCTACGCCATCAACTGGATGGCGAGAACCTACGGTGCCAAAGAAGAGCATGTGCCGGCCAACGGCATTGCCCTGGCAGCCTATTCCTGTACTCCCCTGTTCCTGGCCGGATTTGCCCTGCTATACCCGGTACCCTGGTTCAACGCCATCGTCTTCCTTGTTGCCGTCTGTTACGGCGCCTGGCTGATGTACGACGGGTTGCCGATCGTCATGGGGATCGAGAAGGAGCGGGCGGTGATGTACGTCGGTGCGTTGCTCACCGTTGCCCTGGTGATCCTGGTCTCCACCCGGGTTGGCTCCGTCATCCTCTGGAACTTCGGTGTAGGGCCGGTGTTTATCAGCGGCTAGACATGATGTCCCGTCTGGCTCAATCGGTGGCGGCGCTGAGCCGTCGCTGATGGCACAACGGTCGCTCTGCCATCCATAATGTTCGCACCATTCGAACCGCCCGGTGCGGATCCTATTGGTTGCCCCCCTATCCCGAACATTTACCCGTCCGGATTAAACCGGGTTCGCTTCGTTGGCCCGGGTCCGGGTGCCGTTCGGGGCCTCAAGGCCGAGTATGTCCTGAAGTCGATGGAACAGACCTGCCTGAAACCCCGGATCCAGCGGGTACAGATGGCCGGACTCCGGCAGCAGGTTGAGGTCGGCCCCGGTGATGTGTTCGGCCATGTGGTGGGCGAAGCGTTCCGGCACAAACGGGTCCTGCTGGCCCTGATAAATCAGCGTCGGTACCGGTACCTGCGCAAGTCGGAATCCCCAGTCCGTCATTTCGGTCAGCAGGTCCGTGGCAATTGCCCGACCGCCACTGTCCAGGCAGGCAATCTGGTCCTCCCGAAAATAGTGCCGCAGTGTCTCATCCTCCAGCAGTTGCCGGTCCTGTTCGCTGACCATTGAGCGCGCCTTGCGCAAATAAATGCCGGGTCGCCGGCGGGAAATCCAGACCACCACATCAACTACGGCCCGAAACAGTGGCGTGCTCAGCTCAGCCAGTACCGGCCCCGGCCAGCGTGTTTTCAACAGCAGGGTATGGCTGTCGGGAAGTTCGGCAAAATGGGTATAGCCGGACAGGACGACGGCCTGGCTGATCCGGTCTCCCAGGCTGTACGCGCAGGCGAGGGTGCGGGAACCGCCGCTGGACCAGCCCATGTGCACGAAGGAGGCAAGTTCCAGCTGGTCGGCGAATTGCCCGACGTCGTCGCTGTAATCCAGTAGGCGCCGGTCTGGTTGATAGTTCGACGCGCCAATTCCGGGGCGATCCAGTGCCAGGATACGGAAGCCGGCGGCCCGGGCCTGCTCATCGAAAAACCGCCCTTCCAGACGTGACCCGGGCATGCCGTGGGCGAAGATAACCGGATAGCCCGAGGGTGCACCGTAATCGCTGTATGCCAGCCGCCTGCCGTCTTCGAGGACGAGGGTGCAGAGGTCGTGGCTGGGAGAGGGGGAATAGGTCATGTCCTTATCCTGACCTAAAGCTGGACGCGCCTCAACCTTTACATAGGATTGTTCGACATTCGAGTTTCCTAGTTTAATCAGGTGCTTGGGCGGAAATTGTGATGGGTTTCATGGAACCCGGCGAGCGTGTTAGCGCCTGTTCACATTTTGTACGTTTGCCACTACTGCTTTCTGTAACAGTGCGTAACCTTAACGCATACGAGTGTAACGGCGGTCCGTTGTACCCGCGAATCCAGGGCATAACAACAATCCGGCACTGAACCCTGACAGGAGTATCCACCATGACCAGCGCACTGCCTTCAGGCGCTGCCATCCGCTACCGCGATCATCTGGGCGAAAGTCACAGCCGCGAATTGATGGCCAAATTTGGTCGGCAATCCAGCGCCTATTTCGCTCTGCAGGATGATGTCCGGCGCTTCGGCGTGGACGGTGTCGGCTTTGTGGCCTATGCCCCGGTAAAAACGTTGCTTGGCCGCGTTAACCTGGTGTTTGTCAATCCGGTGTGTGCGGACCAGGCTCTCAGCTGGCTGCTGAAAGCGCTTTTCCAGCGGGTCCCGGGGCGGGTTGTGTTCACCGGTATCGATGACAGGGTGGCGCGGGAACTGGCCGCGCTGGGCTACACGGTCAATGAGATGGGCGCCGAATTTTCGGTGTCGGTGCCGGAGTTCAGTCTGGCGGGCAAGCGCAAGAAGCAGCTACGACATGCGGCCAATCTCGGCAGCCGGCACAATCTGCGGGTCGTGGAGCAGACGGCCGCTGAGGTCAACCAGGCCGATGCCCGACGACTCTCCGAAGACTGGCGGCAGCACAAGGCGGTCAAGCAGCATGAGCTGCGATTGCTGACTCGGCCCCCCGTATTCAGCGACGAATGGGGCGTGCGGAAGTTCTACTGCTATCAGGGAGAGCGACTACTGGGCTATGTGTTTTTCGACCCCTACTTCAAACACGGCCGCATCGTCGGCTACACCGCCAACGTCTTGCGCCAGGACATGGACAACAGCCCCAGTGGCCTGCTTGATTACATTGTGATTGAAGCCATGGCGCGATTTCGTCGAGAGGGTGTGGAGCGCATGTCGCTGGGTATTTCACCCCTGTATAACGTCCGTCCCCGGGCGGGTGACCAGCCGTTGATCCGCCGCATCTGTCAGTTGCTGTATGCCCGTGGCAACCGGTTTTATGCCTTCAAGACACTGAGTTATCACAAATCCCGTTACCGCGGTGACGAAGCGACCTGGTACATGGCGGTAAAGGACACCTCGGTGCTGACGGTGGCCTGGACGATCCTTCGGGGCACCGGCATTGTCGGACAGCCGCCGCTGGTCCGCAGCGGCCGGGAACCCATCGCCGGTAAGCCGTTGCCGGCGACCGAAACCCCCTGACCGGCTTCCGGTTCGCTGACCGCCGTGCTATCGGGCCGGGTCATCGTGGCCTGTTTCGGCAGCAATATTGCCCGCCTGCACAACAGTCGCTCTGCGCTCCATAATGTGCTAACCATTGCCTACTTCAATCGGTTGGGTGTGCCTCGACTCTCGTGATACCTCAACTTCTCGAACCGCCCGGTGCGGAACCTATTGGTTACCCCTATCCCGATTTGCGGGGAACGCTTGCCGAGGGATTAGCGGTTGAGTCCTTGATGCAAGGCAAGCCATGCCGGAGGCATTCCGGGGTCTAATGGTGCTACCGCAGGGACAGGGAGGAATGACGGTATGGCGGAGCCCGAAGAACGGAAAAACGGCGAGTCGGATCGCCAGGACATTACCTGGCACCGGCTTGAGCCGATGGCTGTCAGGGAACGGCTTGAGGCAGCGGGCCCGCTGCCTGCAGAGGAAGCCGAACGCCGGCTGGCCCGGCATGGCCGCAATGCGCTGGCCGAAGCGCACGCCCGGACCCCTTGGGCCAGGCTGGGTCGGCAACTGCGGAATTTCCTGATCTACGTACTGGCAACAGCGGCGGTGATTACCGCCAGCCTCGGCCACTGGATGGACGCCGGGGTGATTACGGCGGTTGTTGTGGTACAGACCGTGGTGGGGTTCATCCAGGAGGGCAAGGCCGAAGAGGCCCTGTCGGCGATTCGCCATATGCTCGCGCCCAAGGCCCGGGTGGTGAGGGCCGACGGTCAGCATCAGATCGATGCCGCGAACCTGGTTCCCGGCGATACCGTTCTCCTGGAACCCGGCGACCGGGTGCCCGCCGATCTGCGTCTGGAAAAATCCCACAACCTGAAAATTGACGAATCCATCCTCACCGGCGAATCCGAGACCGTCGAAAAATCGATCGAGACCGTTGCGGAGGATGCGGCCCTGGGGGACCAGGACGGAATGGCCTTCTCCGGCACCATGGTTGCCACCGGCACCGGTCGGGGCATCGTGGTTCGTACCGGGGCCGATACCGAAATTGGCCGCATATCCGGCCTGCTTGCCCAGACCACAACCCTGAAAACGCCGCTGCTGGAGCAGATGGACAGGTTCACCCGGGGGCTGTCCATCGTCGTTATTCTCACCGGCGTTGCGATTTTTTTTGGCGGGCTGGCGTTCAGTGGCCTGCCGTTCCGGGAATTGTTTATGGCGGTCGTCGGGCTGACTGTCTCGGCTATTCCCGAAGGGTTGCCCGCGATCCTTACCATCACCCTGGCCATTGGCGTGCGCCAGATGGCCCGTCGCAAGGCAGTGGTCCGGCGCATGCCGGTAATCGAAACCCTTGGTGCGGTGTCGGTCATCTGTTCGGACAAAACCGGCACCCTGACCCGTAATGAAATGATGGTCACCCGGGCGGTGCTGTCGGGCGCCCGGCTGGCGGTAACCGGCGAAGGTTATGACGTTGATGGCGCGGTGAACGGCGACAACGGCCAGCCAGCCGAGTCTGTACTGCTCGACGAACTGGCCCGCGCCGCCGCGCTTTGTAACGACGCACAGGTGCACCACGAGTCCGGCCGGGTTCGTATCAATGGCGATCCCATGGAAGCGGCGCTGTCGGTATTTGCCCGCAAGGCAGGGTTTGATGTGGATGGCAGCGCTGCTGCCTGGCCCCGGAAGGATGAAATTCCCTTCGATACCCAGAGTCGCTTCATGGCCACACTGAATCACGATCACCATGGCCACAGCGCTATTTACCTCAAAGGGGCCCCGGAACGGATTTTTGCCATGTGTGCCGGCGAGGTAACCGGCGCCGGCGAGGTCGTGGCCCTGAACCGGGCCTTCTGGGATCAGGTCATCACCGAAATGGCCTCCGAGGGGCTGCGGGTACTGGCCCTGGCCCGGAAACCGGCAGCACGGGGAGTAACGGAACTGGCCATTGAAGATCTGGCGGAGGGCGCGGAGCTGCTGGGCCTGGTCGGGTTGCTGGACCCACCCCGGCAGGAGGCGATCCGGGCCATTGCCGACTGCCACGATGCCGGGATCCGGGTCAAGATGATTACCGGCGACCACGGCATAACGGCCGGTGCGATCGCCAGCAAGCTGGGCCTGAAAAATACCGCACGGGTGCTGACCGGCAAGGAACTGGACCGGCTCGACGATGACCAGCTCCGTGAACTGGTCGGCGAGGTGGATGTCTTCGCCCGAACCAGTCCGGAGCACAAGCTCCGGCTGGTAAAAGCGCTCCAGGCCCAGCATGGTGTGGTGGCCATGACCGGTGATGGCGTGAACGATGCGCCGGCGCTGAAGCGGGCGGATGTGGGCATCGCCATGGGGGGCAAGGGCTCGGAAGCAGCCCGGGAGGCGTCTTCCGTGGTCTTGCTGGATGACAACTTTGCCAGCATCGCTGCCGCCGTGCGCGAGGGCCGCACCGTTTACACCAACCTGAAAAAAGCCATTGCCTTCATGCTGCCGATCAATGGCGGTGAATCCATCAGCCTGATCACGGCCTTGCTGCTGGGCCTGACCCTGCCGATTTCCGCCCTGCAGATTCTCTGGGTCAACATGGTGAGCTCGGTGGTCCTGGCCATGACCCTGGCGTTCGAGCCGGCAGAGCCGGATGTCATGAAGCATCCCCCGCGGGTCCGCAATGAATCCCTGCTTCGGGGCTTTGTGATCTGGCGGGTTGCCTTTGTCTCGCTGTTGTTTCTGGCCGGCATTTTCGCCGCCTGGTACTGGGCCATGCATCACGACGACAGTGAATCCACGGCCCGGACCCTGGCGGTCAACACCCTGGTGGCGATGGAGATGTTTTATCTGTTTGCGGTCCGGTTCCTCGACAGTGCATCAATCACGCTGCGCGGTGTGCTGGGTACTCCGGTTGTGTTGCTGGCGGTGGCCGCCGTTGTCCTGCTGCAGCTTTTGTTTACCTACCTGCCCTGGTTCAACACGACCTTTGGCAGCGCGGCGCTGAGCCCCGGCATGCTTGCCTTTGCGGTCGGCGCCGGCATAGTGCTTCTGGTCATTCTGGAAATCGAGACCGCACTGAGAAAGCGCCTGCTCAGGGCAGACCCCGGGTAACCACAGCCGGGTCGCCCCGGCCTTCCACCGCTGCCAGTTCGGCACTGGACAGCCACTCGCCGGGCGGCTTGTCCATGACGCTGGCGCAGGCGGCCAGGGCATGGGCCCAGGAGCAGCCGTTGGCGAACAGCATGCCCGCCTCATTGAGCGTACCGCCCCGGTTGATGTAGCCGAGAACCCGGGCCCGCGACGGCACGGGGAACAGTGGATACAGGTGCCCGCGGAACACTTCCGGGCGCATGTGGGTGAGGGCGACCCGGTGGTGAATGCGATGGGGGAGCAGCCGCTCGCGTTCAAATTCAGACAGGCAGGTGTCGGCCTCCATGGCGTCTCTCGGCTGGCGGAATCGTCCGGGTTCCTGGATGTAGACCAGCCGGAAGGGTGTGCCGGTTTCCCGGAGGCGCTCGCAGGCACGGATAGCCTCAGACAGCTGGTAGGCGCCATTGGCCATCAGCAGCAGTGGTTCGCCGGCCGAGGTGTCTTCGTCCACCACCAGGGCGCCATGCCGGGCCAGCTGCTCGGCTTCCCGGGTATCAAACACACAGGGCCTGTCGCGCTTGGGGATCACCATGCAGGTTATCTTTCCCCGCTCGCTGAACACCGACGGCAGCGAGGCGAGGGTACTGTTGTAGTCGGCGGGAAACAGCACCCGGGAGACATCGTTCATCTCCGCCAGCAGGCTCTCGCAGAAGGTGGTGTCCTGATGGGACTGTTCGTTCTTGCCGTTTTCCCAGGTGTGAGAGGTGGCAACCACGGGCAGGCCAAGCCAGCGCGGGGGCCGGCCAACCTCTTTCTGGTGTCGGGCAAAGATCAGCTCCTGGCGGACGGCGCCGAGCATCTTCACGCAGAAGGCCTCGTAACTGGCCACCAGATTCAGACCGGCCTTGTTAGCCAGGCAGGCGGACACCACCGCTTCCTCGTTGAGCGCGGTGATGATCCTGCCATTGACAGATTCCTGATCATTTTCCGGATCGGTGACCCGGTGTTTCAGGACCTCCAGCACCCCGCCAAGCCGGTTGCTCGCCAGCTCGTCCGGATTGCCCACCCTTGCCCTGAGGCCGGGGTTCTCGGCCACCAGCGCCCGAAAAAAGTCGTCCACCGCCTTCATCGGCGAGGTCCGGTCCGCGTTGGCGGGCAGTTTGGGAATCACCGGGTCCGGCGGATTCCGGGTTGCCAGAGGGTGATCCCGCTCCAGCGGGCGGGCCTGCTGCAGGTGCTGATTCAGCCGGGCCATGCAGT
The DNA here is from genome assembly GCF_001045555.1 of Marinobacter subterrani. Lineage (NCBI taxonomy): Bacteria > Pseudomonadati > Pseudomonadota > Gammaproteobacteria > Pseudomonadales > Marinobacteraceae > Marinobacter > Marinobacter subterrani. The sequence continues at coordinate 3,009,558 of NZ_LFBU01000001.1, read as the reverse complement.
GCTGAAGTTCATCCGGGGCGACCCATAAACGGGCCACATGCTCATTGAACAGCTCCCGGGCGCGGGCATCCATGCGGGGGTTGCCCGGAAGTGGCAGGTTGTGGGCGGCGTTGCTACCGGCGCCGTAAAATCCGTAGCCCTTGACCGTCTCGGCAATGCCATAGGGCACCCGTATCGGGTAGCCACCATCGCCTCTGAGGGCTGCCTCGCCATTGGCGGCCAGTGCCCGCTCCATCTCATGGATGGCGCAGACAAACGCCGCCGGGTCCCGGCCATCAAACCGGAAGGGCACGAACCCCCGGTGCTCCAGGTGCGCCTCAAAGCGTTCAAGGCCGGCCCGGGTGCCCAGTTCGGTGCGCTGTTCGATGCGGCGGCCGTTGGCAATCATCACCGGCATCACCGCACCACAGTCCTCGGCCCGCCACCAGCGGGGTATCCAGTCGCTGCCGCGCTGTTCCTCGGCAGCACCGTCAGACAGAAACGCCACCAGCGACTCGCCGGGCAGTGGCATATGGGCGTACTGGAGCTCGGCGAAACCCAGGTAGCCGCCTTTCAGGATGCCGCCGGCGGTGTGCGAATTGACATGGCTGCCCAGGGGCGCGGCCATGGTTCCGTCCGGGTTCTGCCGGTAACTGTAAAAATCGGCCACCAGTGCGGAGAGCCCGTCCGGGCCTTGATAGCGCTGCTTCTGTTCCGGATGCAGGTTGCCGGTAAGTACGTTCAGGGCATCCACCGCCGCCACGCAGTGCCCCTGGCCCATCAACCAGCTTCGGGTGCGCTTGGTGAGATTATTCAGTGCCAGGTAGGCCGCATAGGCCGGCACCATGTTCAGGGCACCGCCGGTATGGCCTTCCGGGCTGGTTTTGAAATCCTGGGACGCCAGTGGCTGCCCGGCGACATCCACCCGCCGCGCATAGGTCATGTGGACCACCAGCCACAGCCCGGCACTGGCCAGCCGGTCAAGGTCGGCGAGCTGGCGATAGACCGCAGCCGTATCCGGCTGGAGCCCGCAGGCTACCAGTTGCTCTGCCAGAACCTGTGCCCGCTGTCTGGTCGCTTCACCATGGTGGACAACGCCATAACCCTCGCACCAGCGCCGGTAATCCGGGCAGTCCGAAGCGGTGTTATCTGCCGTTACTGATGGAATGGGTGATGGCATGGGGGCCTCCATGGCGCCAGAGTGTCAGAGGATTGTAAAACTGCCTCTGAGAGCGGCCATTGATGCAGGTCAGTCGGAACAGCATCTGTCTTGGGAAGTGGACTGCCCGTTGCCGAATGCCATGGTTTCTGAGAGTCTGATCGGATAGAGCATTTGAAAAGGAGACTCCCATGACGCAAGACACGAATCAGGACAAACGCCGGAAATATTCTTCGCCGGTGGTGGACGGCATTGGTAAATCCGCCAGTCGAGCCATGCTGCGGGCGGTGGGGTTTACCGATGCGGATTTCCAGAAGCCCCAGATCGGTATTGCGTCTACCTGGAGTAACCTCACGCCCTGCAATATGCACATCAACCAGCTGGCCGAGGAGTCCGCCGCCGGCGCCGATGAGGCAGGAGGCAAGTCGCTGATCTTCAATACCATCACGGTATCGGATGGTATCGCCAACGGTACCGAGGGCATGAAGTATTCCCTGGTGTCCCGGGAGGTCATCGCCGACTCCATTGAAACCGTGGCCGGTTGCGAGGGTTTCGATGGCCTGGTGGCCATCGGGGGCTGTGACAAGAACATGCCCGGCTGCATGATGGGTCTGGCGCGCCTGAACCGGCCGTCGGTGTTCGTCTATGGCGGCACCATCATGCCGGGCGAGAACCATACCGATATCATCTCGGTATTCGAGGCCGTTGGCGCCCACGCCCGGGGTGACCTGGATCTGATCGAGGTGAAACAGATCGAGGAAACCGCGATTCCCGGGCCGGGATCCTGTGGCGGCATGTACACGGCCAATACCATGGCGTCGGCCATCGAGGCCATGGGCATGAGCCTGCCGGGCAGTTCGGCACAGAATGCGGTGTCCGATACCAAGGCGGCGGATTGCCGTGGTGCCGGGGCGGCGGTGCTGAACCTTCTGGAGAAGGACATCAAGCCCAGTGACATCATGACCCGGGAGGCCTTCGAGAATGCCATCACCGTGATCATCGCCCTGGGCGGCTCCACCAATGCGGTTCTGCATCTGCTGGCCATGGCCAGTACGGTGGGCGTGGATCTGGAGCTTGAGGACTTCGTCGAGATTGGCAAGCGGGTGCCGGTACTGGCGGATCTCCGCCCCAGCGGGCATTACATGATGTCGGAGCTGGTGGCCATTGGCGGTATCCAGCCGCTGATGAAAATGCTGCTGGATCGCGGCCTGCTGCATGGCGACTGCCTGACGGTGACTGGCCAGACCCTGGCGGAGAATCTGGCCGATGTGGCACCTTACCCGGCGGGGCAGGACATCATTCATGCCTTCGATAACCCCATCAAGGCGGACAGCCATCTGCGCATCCTGTTCGGCAACCTGGCGCCCACCGGGGCGGTGGCCAAGATCACCGGCAAGGAAGGCACCCACTTTACCGGCCGGGCCCGGGTGTTCCATTCCGAGGAGGAGGCCCAGGAGCGGATTCTGGATGGCACCGTGGTGGCCGGTGATGTGCTGGTTATTCGCTATGAAGGCCCCAGGGGCGGTCCCGGCATGCGGGAAATGCTCAGCCCGACGTCGGCGATCATGGGCAAGGGGCTGGGCAATGACGTGGCGCTGATCACCGATGGCCGTTTTTCTGGTGGCAGCCACGGCTTTGTGGTTGGCCATATCACCCCGGAAGCGGCCGAAGGCGGTCCCATCGCGCTGGTGGAGGACGGCGACACCATTACCATTGATGCCGTCAGCAACCGGATCGAACTGGATGTTCCGGATGACCAACTGGAGCAACGGCGCCAGAGATGGCAGGCGCCGCCACCACGATTCACCCGGGGTGTCCTGGCCAAGTACGCGCGCACGGTGAGTTCGGCGTCCAGAGGCGCCATTACCGATCTGCCATGATCCGCTGGCCGGGCCGGATCGCTGGTACAATTTCGCGCTGGTGCGGCAGTTTCTGCCGGGAAAGATAACAAGAGAAGAGGTTTTGACGCATGCGTAACCGGAGCATGGCGGTTTTCTGGGTGGTTTTGCTGGCGTTGGCGTCCTGGAACCTGCAGGCCCATCAGCAGACGGATTCCTCAAAGGAAGCAAACTCATCCGGCAAGGCCGGGCCCAACCTCGCCTCGGTGAATGCCGCGGTGGCGGTTGCCGGGGAAGACGAGCTGATTTTCGGCAAGAATGCCAATCGCTCGGTGCCCATTGCCTCGATCACTAAACTGATGACCGCCCTGGTGGTACTGGAGTCCGGCCAGTCCCTGGATGAATGGCTGACCTTCCGGAAGCGCCACACGCCGGCGGCGGCCAACGCCTACAGCCGGATCCGCATTGATTCAGAGATGCGCCGCGCCGATGTCATGCGGATCGCATTGATGTCGTCGGAAAACTTTGCTGCGTACACCCTGGCGCGCAGTCACCCGGGCGGATTTGATGCGTTTATTGACGCGATGAATGCCAAGGCCCGGGAACTGGGCATGGTTGGTACCCATTTCGTGGATCCGACCGGGCTGTCAGCCAACAACGTGTCCACTGCGTCCGACCTGGTCAGGCTGGTGAATGCGGCAGCGGCTTACCCTGAGATCCATGAGTACACCACGACTGACTATTTCCGGGCCAGATTCCGGAATCCCCGTTACAGCCTGTCATTCGGCAACACCAACGCCCTGGTGCACCGGGACAGCTGGGGCGTGTCCCTCAGCAAAACCGGCTATCTTTCGGAAGCCGGGCGGTGTCTGGTGATGATTTCGCAGATGAACGGCAAGCGGGTAATCACGGTGCTGCTGGATTCCCTCGGAACTCTGTCACCCCTGGGCGATGCCGGCCGGATCAAACGCTGGCTGGACACCGGTGCCCGCGGCTCGGTGGCTGCTGCCGCCCGTCGGTACGAGCAGCAGAAAAACGCGGCCTATGCGACCGCTGGCAACAACACGGTCAGTGTGAACTGATCTTCGAGGAATCACCGCATGATCCAGATCTTCACCACCGGCGGCACCATCGACAAGGTGTACTTCGATGCCAACAGCGAATTCGAGGTGGGCCACAGCCTGCTGCCGGAGCTGCTGTCGGAATCCAACATTCATGAGGGTTACCGGCTGCGGGAACTGCTGCGCAAGGACAGCCTGGAAATGACGGATTCGGATCGCCAGCTGGTGTTGCAAGCAGCCAGGGAGTGCGACTGTGCCCGCATTGTCATTACCCATGGCACCGACACCATGGCCGATACCGCCGCGGTACTGGCTGGCCTCAGTGACAAGACCATTGTGCTGACCGGCGCCATGCAGCCGGCCCGCATGCGCCGGACCGATGCGGTGTTCAATGTCGGTTTTGCCTGGGCCGCGGTGCAACTGTTGCCGCCCGGTGTCTACATTGTCATGAATGGGGAAGTGTTCGAAGCCGGCGCGGTCCGGAAGAATCTGCATGCCCAGCGCTTTGAGCGCACCTGAGCTCAGCCCAGACTGTCTCTCTCGGCATCGGTCAGTTCGCGGTAGCCCCCCGGCTCGAGATCCGGATCGAGCACAACCGCGCCGATCTGCAGCCGATGCAGGTCCTCAACGTGGTTGCCGACCGCTGCCAGCATGCGCTTGACCTGATGGTATCGGCCCTCTGAAATCGTCAGATCGATGATCCTCCCCTCCAGCACCTGCACCCGGGCCGGCCGTGTCGGTCGTGGATCATTGTGCAGTTGCAGGCCCTGTTCCAGTGCCTTCACCGAGGCGGCGGTCAGTGGTTCGCTTACTGTCACCCGGTAGGTCTTGGGACAATCGGTTCGCGGCGAGGTCACCCGGTGCGACCACTGGCCGTCGGTGGTCAGCAAGAGTAACCCCGTGGTATCCGCATCCAGTCGGCCGGCAATGTGGAGATTGCGGGTCAGTTCCGCGGGCAGCAGGTCGAGTGCTGTCGGATGATCGCTGTCGCTGGTCGCGCTTACCACACCCGCCGGCTTGTTCATCATCAGATAGCGCTCGCCCGGCAAGGCCAGGGGCTCTCCTGCCAATACGACACGGGCCTCCGGGGAGAGGTGCCTGTTGGCGGCTGTGCAGGCCTGCCCATCAACCGTGACCCGGCCTCGGGTAATCGCCCGTTTGGCCTCTTTGCGGGAGAGCCCGGAGCTGGTAGCAACAAACTGGTCCAGTCGCATGGTAATCAGCAGATCCTGCCGGGTGTCGGATTACTGCGCGGCCTGGATGCCCAGTTTTGCCAGCACGGTTTCACCAGGGTAACCATCGGCAATCAGTCCGGCGGAGGCCTGGAACTGCCGGATGGCTGACCGGGTTGCCGGGCCGAGGATGCCATCGGCTTCACCCGGCTGATAACCTTTTTGCTTCAGGGCCTGCTGGAGGTTAATGATATTTTCCCGGGACAGGGTCGGCGCGTCTACCGGTGGCGGGTTCTGTAGCTTTCCGGCACCGGCAATCCGGTCGGCCAGATGGCCAACGGCGATGGCGTAGAATTCGGAACGGTTCCAGCCCATGATCACCCGGAAGTTGTGATAGGCCAGAAAGGCCGGGCCTTCATGCCCGGCGGGCACCACCAGGGAGGCTTCAATGGGCTCCCTGGCGAGGGGCTTGCCAAAGGCGTCGGTAATGCCCATGTCTCGCCACCGAGCCAGGGGCAACTGTCGCCCGTCTGCCAGCGAGTAGTCGAAGTTGTCCGGCAGCAGCACCTCACGGCCCCAGCGATAGTCGCCATTCCAGTCCATGGATTGCAGGAACTTGCCGGCCGACATCATGGCATCCGGCAGGCTGTGCCAGAGGTCCCGGCGCCCGTCACCGTCCGCATCCACGGCGTGCTTGAGAAACACCGTGGGCATGAACTGCACATGACCCATGGCGCCGGCCCAGGAGCCTTCCATCTGGTCGGCCGGAATGGCGCCTTCGTCAATGATTCTCAGAGCGGCAATCAGCTGGGTGGTGAAGAAACTGCTGCGGCGGGGGTCACAGGCCAGGGTCGTCAGTGAACTGGGCACCGGCATCTTGCCAAAATAGCTGCCAAAGTTGGTCTCCAGACCCCAGAAAGCCACCAGGTAGGGCGCCGGAACACCGGTTTCCCGGGTCACCCTGGCCAACAGTTGCTCATGCTCTGCCAGCAATTCACGGCCCTTACTGACCCGGTCGTCGTTCACCCGCCGGTTCAGGTAATCGGCAAAGGTGGTGGTGAATTCCGGCTGGCGGCGGTCCAGTTCGATTACCCGGCCCAGGTATTCCGCCCCGGCCATCACCTCGTTTGCGGTATTGCGGCTGACTCCGGCCTCAATGGCCTGCTCCTCGAGCCGGGCCTTGCACTCGGCAAAACCGGCGGGGGCCACCGCCGCGCTCTCCTGGGCGGTGGCGGGCAGTGACAGGCATGTTAGAAAACCGGAAACCAGTAAGCCGCAGGTAAGCCGGCGAGGGCGCAGAATCCTTGCAGGTGTGGTCAGCACACAGAACCTCTATCAGGGTAACGATGGTGAGATGTTTTGGGCCCCATAGTAGCGCGTTTTCCCGCCAGAGAAACACCGCCGGAACCCAACTGGAGTGACAATTCTTTAACCTGCAGGTTCCGTTGAAATGGCATTTGTCGTCTTTTTGTTGCCGACCGGTTTCCGGCACCGGCCTTTGTTCTATAGTTGCACGATAAAGTGCGGATGTTGAGAGCGGAAGGTCGTAACTATGGCAATGCTGAAAGCGCTGGTGGTAGACGATGCCAGCTTTGTACGGGATCTGGTCAAGCGCACGGTACGCCAGCGGTTTCCGGTGATCGAAACCATGGATGCCCAGAATGGCCGAAGGGCACAATCCCTGATGTCCCGGACGGCGTTTGACCTGGTGCTGTGCGACTGGGAAATGCCGGAAATGTCCGGGCTGGAGTTGCTTCAGTGGATGCGCGCGCAGCCGCAGTACGAGAAAGTACCGTTCATCATGATTACCAGCCGGGGTGACAAGGACCATGTGATCGAAGCGGTCAGGGGCGGCGTGTCGGAATACCTGGGCAAGCCGTTCAGCCCTGAAGGTCTGAGCAAGAAAATTATCAAGGTGATGGGGCGAAAGCTGAAAGACGCCATGGATCACAGCGGCAAGTCCATGGCCAGCCCGGCGGACGCGTTCAAGGAATCTGCCACCCTGCTGACCCGCAAGCCGGAGCCTGCCGCCACCCCGCCAGTGTCTGAGCCGTCATCACCGCCGGCCGCGGGCAACGCGGCCACCCCCAGACCGGCAGCGGGCCGGGGAACGATGAGCCTTGCCTCGGTGCGCTTCGCCGAGAGCACCCTGAAATCGGTGGTCAAGGACATCAACCTCACGGAGGTGCGGGTGATTGCCAAACGGGACCAGGTGTTTCCCGGCATTCTTGACCAGGCGGTGGTAGATATCGAAACCGGCGAGGGGCAGATGGCCCGGCTGAACGGCTATGTGCATCAGTTGCAGGCGGTGGACAAGCGCCAGGATACCGACTTCGTCAGCGTGACCATCCGCTTTGTCGATGAGGACCCGAAAAAACTGGAGGACCTGTCCCGGTTTATTGCCCGGTTCCGGGCCGGTACCCCTTAACCTTCCGCCTTCTCGGGTACCCGCTCCACCAGTCGCTCCCTCGGGAAGTGACAGATGAATTCGCTGCCTTCGCCAATCCGGCTGCGTATCTCCAGGCTGCCATCGTGGTTCAGCAGAACGTGTTTGACGATGGCAAGGCCAAGACCGGTGCCGCCTGTGTCTTTGTGCCGGCTCGGGTCAGCCCGGTAGAAGCGCTCCGTCAGGCGGGGAATATGGACCGGATCAATGCCGATTCCGGTGTCTTTTACCGACAGGTGGGCGCCTTCCCGGTTGGTGGACCAGGACACCGTAATTTTGCCGCCGGCGGGTGTGTACTTGACCGCATTGAATATCAGGTTGGAGAAGGCGCTGCGCAACTGGCTTTCATCGCCTTTAAGCAGCCGGTGGTCGCTGATCTGAACGGTGATCTCATGCTGTTTCTCACCACTGAGTGCCCGCGCATCATGGCTGATCTGGCTGATAAGCTGGTCCACGTCGGTGGGAGTGTCATTCACTGTCTGTTCGCCGGTTTCAATTCTGGACAGCAGGATCAGGTCGGTAATCAGGGCCTCCATGCGCGATGACTGGGCGGCCATGGTATTAATCGCCCGGCGCCATTTCGGCGGCAAATCATCCGCGTTGTCTACCAGGGTTTCCAGGTAGCCGCTGATCACGGTCAGCGGTGTCCGCATTTCGTGCGACACATTGCCCACGAAGTCTCGGCGCATCTGCTCGAGTTGATACAGGCGGGTTACGTCCTTGGCGACGAGCAGCCGGTCGTCGTCGCCGAACAGGCTGATCTGGATCTGCAGGTGGATGTGGGGCTTGGCCGGCGAATGGATTTCCAGCGGTTCGCGGTAATCCCGGGAATCAAAATAGGTCTTGAAGGCCGGTGTGCGAATCAGGTTGTGTATGTACTGGCCCTGATCAGTGGTGCGCCTGAACCCGAGCAGGTACTCGGCGGAGCCGTTCCACCACTCCATGGCACCCCGGGAGTCGGTCATGATGACGCCATCGCGCATGGCATTGGTGGATTCCTGCACCCGGTTGATCCGCGCCCGCAGGCGATCCTGCGTTCTCAGATGGTTCTGGTGCAGCTTGTGGAGGTTGTCGAAGATATCGCCCCAGAGCCCGACACTCTGGGGCGCCTCGTCGGTAGCGCTCGGGTTGGCCAGCCACTGGTACATGCGCCTGGCCTGAACCAGTGTCCACCAGAGGTAGATCACCAGCCCGAACGTGAGCCCGTAAACCGGCTCGCCAAAGTAGAGGCCCACCAGCGTACAGCCGAGCAGGCCGCCGAGGATGTAGCGCAGGTACCGCGACCAGTTGTGTTGCATCAAGAACTGCCTTATGTCCAATCCGGGCCTGACGCGCAGCTGGCCGGAGTTACTTACGCAGCTTTGGTCGAGAAACGGTAACCGGTTCCCCGAACCGTCTGGATCAGATGATCGTACTGGTCGCCCAAAGCCTTACGCAACCGGCGGATGTGAACATCCACCGTCCGCTCTTCTACATAGACATTACCGCCCCAGACCTGGTCCAGAAGCTGTGAGCGAGTATATACCCGCTCCTGGTGGGTCATGAAGAACTGAAGCAGCCGGTATTCAGTCGGGCCCATGGTCAGCGCGCCGGTATTGGTGGTCACCCGGTGGCCCACAGGGTCCAGGGTCAGGCCTTCCACCTCGATGGGGCTGTCCACGCCGGGCGGTGTGGCGCGCCGCAGAACTGCCTTCAGGCGAGCAACCAGCTCCCGGGGGCTGAACGGCTTGGTGATGTAATCGTCGGCACCAACTTCCAGACCCTGAATCTTGTTATCTTCCTCAACCTTGGCAGTGAGCATGATAATGGGAATGTCGGACGTTGCCTCCTCTTTTTTCAGGCGGCGGGCCAGTTCCACACCACTGGTGCCGGGGAGCATCCAGTCGAGGAGCACGAGATCCGGGTGTTTGTCGACAATCAGGGCATGGGCTTCCCGGGCGTCCGCTGCCTCCAAGTAGTCGTAGTCCGCCATTTCGAGGGCCACGGCGATCATCTCGCGAATGGGTGCCTCGTCATCGACGATCAGGACAGTTTTTCCGTTCATGAGCGTTAACCTGTGTCAGACCTTGGTTTGTTGCCGCCTCATTACAACGCCTTGCTGTTACAAGTATATGACAGGCTCAGCCGATAAGGAGGTCTGTCACCAGGCCGGCAAAAACCGCGAACCCGGCCCAGTTGTTATTGAGAAAGGCCTTGAAACACCCTTCACGCTCCCGGTTCCGGGTCAGAAACTGGTGGTAGATAAAGAGACAGGCCATGGCCAGTACGCCCAGGTTGTAGAAGGTGCCCAGGTCTGCCCGGTGGCCCACCAACAGCAGAATCAGCACCACCATGGTCTGTAATATACCGATGATAGCCCGGTCGGCATCGCCGAACAGGATCGCGGTGGACTTGATACCCACCTTCAGGTCGTCGTCCCGGTCGACCATGGCGTAGAAGGTGTCGTAGGCGACCGTCCAGAGCACATTGGCGGTGAACAGCAGCCAGGTGAGCTGGCTCAGTTCACCGGCTTCCGCCGCCCACGCCATGGGAATCGCCCAGGAAAACGCGGCCCCGAGAAACAGCTGTGGCAGGTGGGTATAGCGCTTCATGAACGGGTATATGAACGCCAGCACAGCGCCGCCGAACGACAGGTACAGGGTGAGGGTGTTGGTGAACAGCACCACCATCAGCAAGGAGATCAGGCACAGCCCGGCAAACAGTGCCAGGGCCTCCCCCGGTTTGACCCGGCCTGCGGTCAGCGGGCGGTCCTGGGTGCGCTTGACGTGTTTGTCCCAGTCCCGGTCGGCGAAATCGTTGATCGCGCAACCGGCGGCGCGCATGAAGAATACGCCAAGGGTGAAAATGACAATATTGCCCAGCCCGGGACTGCCCTCTCCGGCCAGCCACAGGGCCCAGTAGGTCGGCCACAGCAACAGCAGGGTGCCAATCGGGCGGTCGATTCTGAGCAGTCTGGCGTAGTCGGCCAGCCGGCTCCGGATATGGTCTGGCATGGCATCAAGCAGCATGGCGGCGTCCGTCTGGTGGTCTGCGAATTCAGCAATTGCAAGAGATTATAGCCAGTGGCGGGACACCGGTTAAAGCGCGTTCCGGCCGAACAGCGCCGGCAGGAAGTATTCGCCCACCAGCAGGGAGCTGTTGTGGCCGCTGAACAGGGAGCGTCGGGCCAGTTGCGGCTGGCCTGCGACAGCGGGATTGCAGACCCCGGTTTCCAGGGGGCCACGCTGCCAGAGTGGGCTGCTGAACAGGTAGGCTCCCAGGGGCCTGTTGCCCAGGTGGAGCAGGCGTCGGCCCTCGCCCTCCAGGCAGCTCAGCGGGATCACGGTGCGGGCCAGCACCCAGGGCTCTCCGTCCCCACACAGCCGGACTTCCCGTATCCAGGCGTGCTGCCGCGGCGGAATGTCCAGGCGCCGGGATTCTTCCAGGCTCGGCGGCGCGAAACCTTCCTGGCGAACCTCAACATCAAAGGAACGGGTGCACTGTTTCTGGAGGGCCCGGGTAAACGAGCCCTCCACCCGCAGCCAGTAGCGGGCGCAGCCGTGCACTTGCGGATTGCGCAGTCCGGCCGCGGTCAGCGAGCGATACCAGGCGGTTGGCGGAATGCTCAGGTGACTGTTGATGTCGCTCGGTTGGCGTTTGATATCAGAGGCCCTTGACCGCATAGATGCCGGGCGCGTTGCGCCAGTAGCCCTTGTAATCCATGCCGTAGCCAAACAGGAAGCGGTCTTCCACTTCCAGGCCGGTGAAGTCCGCTTTCAGGTCCGGGCGGGCCTTGCGGTCGTGCTGTTTGTCGACCAGCACAGCGGTAAGCACTTCGCTGGCGCCGTGGGCAAGGCAGTAATCGGCAATCGCGCACAGGGTGGTGCCCTCATCCAGAATGTCATCCACAATGAGGACGGTGCGGCCGCTCATCTCGACCTCTGGCTGAAGCTTCCATTCCAGGATGCCGCCGGTGGTTTCCTGACGATAGCGGGTGGCATGCAGATACTCGGCCTGGACCGGGAACCGGAGCCGGGGCAGCAACTGCCCGGTCAGGATCAGGCCGCCATTCATCACACAGAACAGCAGGGGGTTGCTGTCCTTCAGGCGCTCGGTAATATCGTCAGCCAGGTTGTCAATTGCAGTCTGCACCTGTTGTTCGTCCACCAGGCAATCGGCTTCGGCCATAACCTGGTTCATTTCGGCGACGGTATCGGTCATATCGGTCGGTCCTGTCGTAAAACGGGCGATTATACCGGAGAGGGTCGCCGGAAGGGAGGGGCGGTCCCGGTTCATCCGGTGTGTTTGTCTATGGCGATTGGCAGAAAACCCCGGTGTCGTGCGTCGACACTGGCATTGGTGAATGCAGGGGCGATGGGTATGATGGCCTGATTCAAGGATGGTTCGTATCTGTTAACTGAATGAAACCTATTGGCGCCTTATTGTCTGACAATTATCATGGCGCTTGATCAACCCGGGAGAGATTTGATGAAGAAGTGGCAGTGCGTGGTCTGTGGACTGATTTACGATGAGGCGGAAGGCTGGCCCGAGGACGGTATTGAGCCGGGCACCAAATGGGAAGACGTACCGGAAGACTGGGTCTGCCCCGATTGCGGGGTCGGCAAGGAAGACTTTGAGATGATCGAGATTAGCTGATAGCAAGCGGCACGGCCGTTAAATCAAGGAATGTGGTTATGACTGAGCAGGCCCCCATCGTTATCGTCGGAACCGGGCTGTCCGGCTATTCGCTGGCCCGGGAGATCCGCAAGCAGGACAAAGACATCCCGGTCATTATGGTGACCGCCGATGATGGGGTGAGCTATTCCAAGCCCATGCTCTCCACCGGCTTTTCCAAGGGCAAGGATGCCGACGGTCTGGCCCAGGGCACAACCGACACCATGGCCGAACAGCTGAATCTGCAGATCCGGGCGTTCAGCACCGTGACCGGCATTGATACCCGGTCCCACGAGCTGGTTCTGGGCGACGAGCGGCTGGTCTACAGCAAGCTGGTTCTGGCCTGGGGCGCCGATGTTATCCGGCTGAGCCTCGCGGGGGATGGCCAGGAGCGCGTGTTCTCGGTCAACGACCTGATGGACTACCGCGAGTTCCGCAAGGCCCTTGGCGAAGGCAAGCGGGTTGCGATCATGGGCGCCGGCCTGATCGGTTGCGAGTTCGCCAATGACCTGCGCAATGGTGACTACGAGGTGGATGTGATTGCGCCCTCGGATGTAGTGATGCCAGGCTTGCTGCCGGAAGTTGCCGCCAACGCGGTCCAGCAGGAACTGGAAAACCTCGGGGTGCGTTTTCACCTCGGCACCGTGGTGGACCGGGTTGATCGGGCCGGCGATGGCGTTAACGTCAGCCTTGCCAATGGCGAGACGCTGGCCGCCGACCTGGTGTTGTCGGCCGTCGGACTGCGGCCCCGCATCGAGCTGGCCCGGTCGGCTGGCCTCGAGACCGGCCGTGGCATCGTCGTCAATCGCGCCCTGGAAACCTCGGCGCCGGACGTCTACGCCCTTGGTGACTGCGCCGAGGTGGACGGCCATGTTCTGCTCTATGTCCTTCCCCTGATGGCTTGCGCCCGGGCTCTCGCCAGAACCCTGACCGGTGAGCGGGCCGAGGTGAGCTACGGCACCATGCCGGTAATGATCAAGACGCCCTGCTGCCCGACCGCGGTCTGCCCGCCGCCCCCGGAGGCTGAAGGAAGCTGGGCCATCGAGCAGGACGGCACTGACGTGAAGGCGCTGTTCAAGAGCCCGGCCGGCGATCTGCTCGGGTTTGCGGTCACCGGCCGCTTTGCGATGGAAAAACAGGCGTTATCCCGGGAAGTGCCGGCAATACACGGGTAACCCTGCGCATTGACTGAAAGGCCCCGATGTCTCAGGGCCTTTTTTCTGTCGTTCGCGGCTTTTCATTGCCAATTCCGCCCGCTTACGGTAGAAAACTCCGTCGTGTGCTAACGAAATTACAGGAGCAGGCATGCTTGAGGTAACCAGGAAGCTGGTGGAATTACTGGATCTTTCACCCATCGGCGCCGATCATTTCCAGGGCGACAGCGAGGATCTGGGCTTTCCCAATGTGTTTGGCGGGCAGGTGCTCGGGCAGGCACTGATGGCGGCCAGTCGTACCGTTGAGGACCGGCTTTGCCATTCCCTGCATGCCTATTTCTTGCGCCCTGGCAATCACAGCATGCCGATTGATTACGAGGTCCAGCGGGTTCGGGACGGTGGCAGCTTTTCGGTTCGCCGCGTCATCGCCCGCCAGGATGGCAAGGAAATCCTGACCGGCTCGATGTCGTTCCAGGTGGCGGAGCAGGGGTTCGAGCATCAGTTGACGATGCCCGACGCGCCGGGGCCGGACGCACTCCGTTCCGAGCAGGAGTGGGGCCGAATCCTGGCACCCCAGATGCCGGAGCGAATGCGCGAAACCCTCACCCGTGACCGCCCGATCGAGATCCGGCCCGTGGACCCGGTCAATCCGCTCAAGCCCGAAAAACGCCCGCCCCATAAGCAAAGCTGGTTTCGCGCCCAGGGGCCGCTGCCGGATGATCCGGTACTGCACCGCTGCCTGCTGACCTATGCCTCCGACTTCCAGTTCCTTGGCACCGCCATGAATCCCCATGGCCTCACGTTCATGAGCAAGAACCTGCAGGTGGCCAGCCTGGATCATGCCATCTGGTTCCACCGGGAGTTCCGGATGGATGACTGGCTGCTGTACGACAAGGACAGCCCCAGCGCCTCGGCCGGGCGGGGATTCAATCGTGGCAATTTCTTCAAACAGGACGGCACACTGGTGGCATCCACCACCCAGGAAGCGCTGATTCGTCAGCGCTAGTGTCCCGCCAGGTCTGCGAGTCATTCTCAGCCGAGTCTGCGATGATCCTGTGGCTGGTTGGACTGGTTCAGCCATTCCAGCAGTTCACCGAAGGGCAGGGGTGGCGTGAGCAGATAACCCTGGATCATGTCACAGCCCATTTCCCGCAGCAGATCTGCCGTGCCATGATCCTCCACACCCTCGGCGACGACTCGATAGCCAAGGCTGTGGCACATCTCGATGGTGGTCTGGACAATGACCCGGTCTTCCGCTTCGGTGGCCAACTCCGTCACCAGTGACCGGTCGATCTTGATCTCGCTGGCTGGTAACTGCTTGATGTAGGAGAGCGACGAATAACCGGAGCCGAAATCATCGATGGAAACCGGAATGCCGCTGGCATTCAGGGAATTCAGGGCTTTCAGGGAATTGGCCGGGTCCTGCATCATCGAGGTTTCGGTGACTTCAAAAATGATCGCGCCCTGATGGTTGGGGTAGCGGTCCATCAATCGCTGCACGAAAATCGGGAAATCCGGCTCCCGCAGGTTATTCGGGGAGACGTTGACGGAAATGCTCAGGGGCCAGCCCCGGTCCAGTAGCTGGGAACGCATTTCCAGGACCTGCTCCAGCACCCAACGGGTCAGCGGTCTGATCAGCCCGGTCTGCTCTGCCAGGTTGATCGTCTCGTCTGCCGCAATCGGCTGGGCCCGCCCCGGCCAGCGGATCAGCGCCTCCAGGCCCACAATCCGGTTGGTTTTCAGGCACTGCTTGGGCTGCATGAAAAGCGCCAGCCCGTCATTCGCCAGGGCCTGGCGCAGTTCCGAAACCAGGGTAAGCCGGTCAGCGCTATAGGAATCCCGTGCCGGTTGGTAATAGGCGATGCCCCGTTCGCCGGCCGACCCCTCGGCGATCACCGCCCGACGGATCAGGGTGTTGGCGTCCATGCCGTGCTCCGGGAAGATGGCCACGCCCAGCCGTGGCTCCAGCGGGACCTGCATGCCCAGGTAATCAATCGGATTACGGATGCCATCCAGGCCACTGAGAACCGCCCGGGGCGCAGAGCCGGTCGCATCGGCATCAACGATAAACGCAAACGTCTGAGGTTCCAGCGAGGCCAGGAAAAAGTTGCGCTGATCGCTTTGTTCCACGGGCATGGCGCCCGACAGCTCCCGGATAACGGCGTTGTAGTGTTTGGACGCCAGTTCCAGAATCAGGTCGCAGTTGCGGTGGCCCAGTGTCTTGGTCACGGATTGCAGGTTGTTCAGATGAATGATGGCAACCCCGTATCGCTGATCGGGGTGGCGCATCATCAGATCGTTCAGCACCATTTCGAAACTGCTGCGATTGGGCAGCCCGGTCAGCGGGCTGTGCAGGGCGTGGTCCATCAGCTTGAGCTCGGCCGAGCGCCGCGCCGCCATTGCCCTGAGCTCGGCCTCCCGGGCCTCTACCTTGTCCTGCCGCTCCTGGTACAGCCTGGCCGCCAGTGCCAGGGTCAGCAGAATGGCTTCCAGGGCGGAACCAATCTGCATGCCGTAGATGGTGACAAAGTTGTTGGGCAGCAGCCCGTATTTGTTGGCCGCGGTAATGGCGCTGCCGAGTGTGAGTGCGCCCCAGGCGAGGGTGTAGTAACTGGCCTGCGGGTTGCCCTTGGCCCATTGCAGCGGGCCAAGGCTGGTGAGCAGCAGGCAGCTGGGTATGGCCAGCGCAACGGTCAGGCGGCTGCCGGTGCTGTAATCCACGAAGAAGGTGGTAGTGGCAACCACGGCATTCAGAGTGATGGTCATAACCACCAGCCGGTCAAGCGTGGGCCCGGTGCTCTTCAGCCTGAGGAACGAACGGGAAAACAACAGGGTGAACAGCATGGCAAGGGGCACCGAGAGCAGCATCATCTGATTGTGCATGGCCGGGCTGTCTGGCCAGACAAGCTGGAAGCTGGTGCCGTTGAGGCTGCTGATCAGCAGCAGGTAGCTCAGGGTGGAGAGCACATAGAGCAGGTAAACCGGCTCCCGCAGGGCGGAAAAAATAAACAGGTTGAAGAAGATAACGGTGATCAGAATGCCGTAGTAGATGGCGTGGAGCTGGTCCTCGGCGGAGGTGTGTTCGAAAAACGCTTGGGCGTTCCAGAGCCTGAGCGGGATCTGCATGGCGCCCTGGGTGCTGACCCTCAGCAGAATCCGGTATTCGCTGGCAATGCTCTGGTCAAACGGAAACAGGAAATACCGGTGCAGGATGGGGCGGTCGGTAAAAGGAACCCGGTCGCCAGTTTCTACCCGGTTGGCAATGTGGCCGTTCTCCAGCAGGTAGAAAGTCACGCTGTCGAGCTGGGCATAGCTGATGGCCAGAAGATTGATGGTCGCCGGGCTGGTGACCGGGAACCGAAGCCAGACCGTGTCCCGGATATAACCGAAATTCGGGCTCTGCTCTTCCAGAAGCTGCCAATTGTCGGCGGCCAGAGCCTCCAGCGCGGTGAGGTCGCTGTCGGGGGCCGCCCGGAGGTATTCAACGCGCGGGATATAGGAAGTCCCAGCCCCGTGGGAAGGGGCTACAAGGCCTGACAGCAGGGTCAGTGCGACCAGCAAACGGAGCCATTGTGTGGGTGCCACGGTGTACCGCTTATATCGTTGTCTTTTTGAGTATGGCGTGTCGCCATTAACGGCTCAAGTCGGGCCAGGGCCTGTTTGGAAAATTTGTGCAACCCGGGTCAGACCTGGCCGAGCCACTGCCGGACCCAGGGCAATGCCTCGGCCTCAGGTTCCATGGTTTCCAGGGCGTCGATTTGCAGAGTGTCACCAACCTTGCGGGCGGATGTTTCGTACAGGGCCTCGGTCATCAGTTCTCCGGCGCCGCAAAATGTGTCGCCGTAGGAGCTGTCACCCAGCACGATCACACCGAACGGCCGGCCCGGTTGTTGCGGCAACTGCTCCCGCAGCGCCAGGTAAAACGGCAACAGGTTGGCGGGTAGTTCCCCCTGCCCGGTGGTGGATGTGCACACAAGCAGAGGCTCTTCGTTTGAGGTGATGTCCTCCAGAACCGGGTTTTCCAGCACCGTGGCCTGATGTCCTTCGGTTTCCAGTTCCTTCTTGATGGCCCGGGCGGTCAGTAGCGCACCGCCGTACACGCTGCCCACCAGAATACGGATGGCTGTCATTGGTTTACCTGTTCAGTGCAATGGGTTCAGACCATACGGTCATTCAGTGGCGCACGATCATAACGGGAGCGTTTACCTGGCTCAACTGGCGGGTTTACCGGCCGGACGCTACCGTCGGGCCAGTCTCCTGCCTGCGAACCCGGGGGGCGACCCGGTTGCGTCCGGATTCCTTGGCACTGTACAGGTTGACATCGGCCTGCTTGAGCAGGTCGTCGAGGGATCCGGCCTTGGCAATGGAGCAGACGCCAGCACTGATGGTCACGGGCAGCGCCTCGCTCCGGAATCCGAAGGTCTTTCCGGCCACCTCGAAGCGAAGCCTTTCGGCAAAGGCCAGGGCCTGGAGCACCGAGGTGTCGGGGAGAAGTACCAGGAATTCCTCGCCACCCCATCGGGCCGCCACATCGGTCTGCCGGATCAGGGTCTTCACCAGTGCGGCAAACTCCCGGAGTACCTCGTCGCCGGCATCGTGCCCGAACCGGTCGTTGATGTTCTTGAACAGATCCAGATCAATCAGGGCGATCGAGAAGTGGTGCCCGGAGCGCTGGTAGCGGGAAAACTCCGTGGCGAGGCGGTTGTGCATATCCCGGCGGTTAGACAGCCCGGTAAGCTCGTCAGTCCGGGCTGCATGCTCGTGGGCTTCGGCAAGGGCGACCAGTTCGTTGCGGGCCTTCAGGCGGCCGGCTTCCAGCACAAAACAGAAAATCGATTCGAAGGTGAGGGTGGCGAAAAAGCGGATCTTGAAATCCGTGGTGTATTCCGCGGCCACCAGCGGCAGATCGGGAAACTGGAACACCACCACCGCGACCAGGTAGCAAAACAGCAAAACCGCCGTGCCGGTCTTCAGATCGGTGAGGTAGAACAGCAGTGGAGGAAACACATAGAACCAGAGTGGGCCGGTATTGCTCTCACCACCGGAGGCAATCAGATAGGTGAACAGCAGGCCGACAATGACAATCAGCCCGCCTTTTTGCCGTACCCGGTTTCCGGTGCGCGCAAAATTGAGCATGTTCAGGCCGATCAGCCCGATAAAGCACCATAATACCCAGGCATGGGTGGTATGACCCGCGAACCAGGCCTTGGCGCCGATTCCGATGAGAAAGCCGATGGCGGTTGCCGACAGCCAGGTGAGCAGGCGCGCAACCTGGGCGTCTTCCCGTTCGCCGGCCGCACGTTGGCCGGAGGAAGCTGGTTGGGACATGGAAGTCTTGCCTGGATGTTTTTGTAGTTTTGACGCTGTTAGTCCGGATTAGGACCTAACTTAGTGGAGTTTTGCGCTTTGGTCTGTGATGGGGTTGGCCTGCATGAAACAGGACCGTTTTATTTCATTTTCATGTCAGAGATTTTATAGTTGCGGCGCAGTAACCATTGCTCCCATTTCTGACAGACCAGACGAGATCTGATATGGCCCGTTCGAGCGGATTCCTTGACACCCTCCTCACAAGCCCTGCCACGGAACGATACAGGGTCGGCATCAGCCTGCTTTTCCTGCTGGGAATCTGGTTGACGGTCGGATCATTCAGCCAGGGAATACCGAACAGCATGTTGCTGATGGCCGCGGCCGTCATCGGTGGTTACATGGCGATCAATATCGGCGCCAACGACGTGGCCAACAATGTGGGGCCGGCGGTTGGCTCCGGCGCCCTTTCACTCGGGGCGGCTGTTGTCATTGCTGCTGTTTTCGAGGCGGGTGGCGCGCTGATCGCCGGCGGTGACGTGGTCTCAACCATCAAGGGGGGAATTATTGATCCCTCCAGCCTGGATGATGGCCGGGCTTTCGTCTGGCTGATGACAGCCGCTCTGCTGGCTGGCGCGCTCTGGCTGAATCTGGCCACCTGGATGGGTGCGCCGGTCTCGACCACTCACTCGATCGTCGGTGGCGTTCTTGGCGCCGGTATCGCGGCTGGTGGCTGGGGTATTGCCGACTGGGCTGTGATGGGCAAGATTGCCGCCAGCTGGGTGATCTCGCCGGTGCTGGGCGGAGCCCTGGCGGCCGTGTTTCTGTTCGCTATCAAGAAAACGGTGCTGTATCGCAAGGACCTCATACCGGCGGCGCGCACGTTTGTGCCGTGGCTGGTCGCCATAATGGCCTGGGCCTTTGGCACCTACCTGATGATCAAGGGGGTCAAGAAGATCATCAAGGTGGATTTCCTGGACGCCACCCTGATCGGGTTCGCGGCAGCGGTACTGGTGTTTTTTGCAATGCGTTCGCTGGTGGGCCGTATGGCCGCCACCATGGAGAACAGCTCCGCCGGGGTGAACACCCTGTTTACCTGGCCGCTGATTTTTGCCGCCGCCCTGCTGAGCTTCGCCCATGGTGCCAACGATGTCGCCAATGCCATCGGACCGCTGGCGGCGATTAACGATGCGTTGTCAGCCGGCACGGTGATTACCTCAGCCAGCATTCCTCTGTGGGTCATGATGGTCGGTGCCCTGGGCATTGCCGTTGGTCTGGTGCTGTTCGGCCCGCGTCTGATCAAGACCGTTGGCAGTGAAATTACCGAACTGGACAAGACCCGCGCCTTCTGTATTGCTCTGTCCGCCGCACTGACTGTCATTGTCGCTTCCCAGTTGGGCCTGCCGGTGAGCTCCACGCATATTGCGATTGGCGGGGTGTTTGGCGTCGGGTTCCTCCGGGAATACCTGAAGTCGAATTATGCGACACAGCTGCACAAGATCATGGAACACCATGATCCGGAAGAGCAGGCGCGCCTGAAGCCGTTCCTGGATGACTTCCGTAATGCCTCGGTGGAGGAAATGGAAAAACTGCTGAAACAGGCGAAGAAGAAAAAGCAGGTGCCGTTGTCCAAGTCCGAACGTAAGCGGTTGAAGAAGATCTACCGGGAGGAAATGGTCAAGCGCTCCCACCTGGTGAGGATTGCGGCGGCGTGGATCATCACCGTGCCGGCATCCGCAATCATGGCGGCGATCCTGTTCTTTACCCTGCGCGGCCTTCTGGTCTGAGCGCCGGGGCTGGCTGTAACGGGTCAGTTTGACCATACTATGCAGATTGCACCGGGGGTGGTTGCCCCCGAGCGTTCATGGGTCCGGGGAGTGAAGTATGAGTACGTCGAGTGAAAGCCGGCAGGCGAGGATGATTGATGAGTTGCGGGTGTTTATCAAGAAGGTTCTGAGTGATCCCACCATTGCGGTGAAATCCATGGAAATTGCCCGAAAGCACCGCAGCGATCCGAATGCCGATGAGGTTATCGCCCGGGAAATCAGTGCCAACACAAACATCCGGATTCCGGAGAACTGGAGTGAGGCGGACAAGATGTTCCTGGATATCATCCATGACGTTCTGGATGATGAAGAGGCGCTTTACTAAGGTAGCCCTGAACTCGGGGCCTCAAGCCTCGGGAAAGAGCCAGCAGGGTGGACGTTTCGAAAACACGCTCCTTGCGGCACGTCCTTGTGACGCTTGGGCTCCGCCATCCATGGCTCCGCACAGTTTTCGAAACGTCCACCCTGCTGGCTCGCCAGACTTGTTGAATCGCCTTCAGGCCTGTCTCGCGCTTGGAGTGGTCTGTCTCAACACTGCATCTGCCATCTGGTGCAGGATGCTGATCTCATCCTCGATTCCCTCATCCCGTGACAATTCCCTTTGTTCAACCAGGATGTCCGTCAGAATTTCCTTGGTGGTCAACGGATTTGCCAATACCACCCGGAACACGATGCACGGAAAATTGAAGTAACGGGCCGGTTCCAGCCGGGTCCGGGAGACGAACGCCTTGCCCCGTTCCCGCTGGGTTTTCTGGATGAACTTGGTGATCCGGTTCAGGCAGGTGTTGAGTTTTTCCGCCTGCAGGGGGTCGGCAATGGCCAGTGCTTCCCGCACCTTTTCCGGGCAGTAGCGGTAGGTCAGGATATTCAGTTCCGGCCGGGTGATCAGTTCGAAATCCGGCTCCGCCTCAATCATGTCCGCGAAGGTTTTTGCCTTTTCGATGCCCTGGTCAATCAGGATCTCATAGCCTTCCCGGGCCAGGATTTTCAGGCCGGAGTGGATCAGCATGGACATGCCGGGCCGGGAGCCTTCCAGGGTAGTACTGCCCAGATCGCGGGAGCCTTTGCGGATAATGTACTGGGCGTGGTGTTCCACGGCGCTGGCCAGGCTTGGGTCGCGGAATACCACCAGGCCGACACCCATGGGCACGTAGAGCTGCTTGTGGGCGTCGAAGGTGACCGAGTCGGCTTTCTCGATGCCACGCAGCAGGTGTTTGTAGGTGCGTGAGAACAGGGTTGGCCCGCCCCAGGCGGCGTCGACATGGAAGTGGGCGCCGAATTCCCGGGCGATGTCGGCCATGGCGTCCAGCGGGTCGACGTTGCCGGTTTCGGTGGTGCCGGCGACGCCGCAGATGGCCATGACCTTGATTTTCTGGCGCTGCAGTTCCAGGCACTTGTCCCGCAGGGCATCGGTATTGATGCGGTTTTCGTCGTCGGTATCCACCGGTATCAGGGATTCGCGACCCAGGCCGAGGACGTCGGCGGCCTTGCGCAGGGAGTAGTGGCCGCGGCGGGAGACGACGATAGCGGCGCCTTCGTAGCCGTAGTATTTCAGGGCCCGGAACAGGCCTTCCTGGTGCAGGCCCCGGAAGCTGCCTTCGGCGGGGAAGGCCCGGTTTCGGGCGACCCACAGGGCCGTCAGGTTGGCGACGGTGCCGCCGGAGCACATGGCGCCGAGGGCGTAGCGGGGATCGTGCATCCATTTCCGGTAGAAGGCCCCGTCTTCCTGGTACACCAGGCGGTGAATCATGCCCAGTACCTGGCGCTCCATGGGGGTAAACGCCTTGGAAGTTTCGGTTTTGACCAGGTTCTGGTTCAGGGCAATCATGATTTTCGACAGCGGCAGCATGAAGTATGGCAGCGCTGAGGTCATGTGCCCGATGAACGCCGGTGAGGCGGTGTGAACGGAGTTGGCCACCAGTTTGTCCAGCAGGAACTGGGCCTGTTCAGAGACGAAGACGGGCTTTTCCGGGATGCTGTAGTCGGAGAAGTCTTTCTCCACATCCGAGAGGTCCCGCTCGACCGCAACGATATGCTCCTGCAGGAAGCCTGCAAGGTTGCGGGAGATATTCTGGTCAATCCGGCTCAGCGTCGATTCCGGTGCCTCGGGCACCGTGAACACGCGATACATGGCCTCAACGGAGGCCTGGGCGGATTTTTTCTTTCCGGTCATAGGCGCCACTCACATTCAGTGGTCATCCGAAGGGCCGGTTCCGGATGCCCTGCGGATACGGCCGGCAATGGTGTCCGGCATTGGTTACGTCTCACCCGCTTCTGGCGGGTGCACTGGCATCCCTGAGGGGCCGTAGTATACGGCGTGGCGACAGGTTACGCCACACGGCAACGGCTCCGGTTGCCGGGCCCCTGTCAGAGTATTTCCCGGTGTATGTCCAGTATGGCAGCATCCACCCGTTCTGCGATGGCTTTTTCGACCTGGTCGAGGCGCTGGGTGATCTGCTGGGAGGAGGTGCCGAGGGCAGCGATGGTCCAGGTGGCGCAGTCCAGGGCGTCCTGGTCGGCGGTTTCGGCCACGGCCAGGTCGGGTTCCTTGCCCCAGACGGCTTTGAGCGCGGTGAACACTTTGCGCTTGGCTTTGAGGTCTTCGCAGCCATAGAGCTGGAAGTGCAGGGTCAGTACGCCTACGTGGGGCGTGATCACCGTTTGTTGAGGCGTATTGCCTTCCCTCAGGAGTTTTCTCAGGGCTTCTGACATGTCTGGTTCGCCAGGGTTTAAATGGGCCGAAAAGATGTCGGATTACGCCTTCGGCTAATCCGACCTACTTGTCCGAGTAATAAGTTAACCGTAGGTCGGATTAGCCGAAGGCGTAATCCGACAGGTCTGGCTAACAGCAACCACTCAGCCTACTACAGGCGTCGCCCGTTTGATAATGGCTACCGGATCGGTGCCCGAAGGCAGGTTGCCGTAGTTCATACCGCCGCCGGATTGCAGGCGGGAGGCGCAGAAGGCGTCGGCCACGGCTTTGTCGGAGTGGCGGAGCAGCAGGGAGGCCTGCAGGACCAGGGCCATCCGATCGACCAGGTTGCGGGCGCGGTACTGGAAATCGCTGATGTCGGCGAAGTCGTGTTGCAGTTGCGCCAGGAACTGGTCGAAGCGGCGGTCGGCGCCTTTGGCTTCGGCGGCTTCCCGGAAGAAGGCATCAAGGGTTTCAGGCTCTTTTTGCAGGGCGCGCAGGGTATCGAGGCACTGGACGTTGCCACTGCCCTCCCAGATGGCGTTGACCGGCGATTCCCGGAACAGGCGGGGCATGATGCAGTCTTCCATCACGCCACTGCCGCCGATGCATTCCATGGCTTCGTAGGCATGGTTCGGCGTGCGTTTGCAGATCCAGTATTTGCCCACGGGGGTGGCCAGGCGGGCCAGCAGGCGTTCGTGCTCTTGGTCCTGGTTGTCCAGGGCGCGGGCGATGCGAATGGTGTAGGCCAGTGCTGCTTCGCTTTCCAGGGCCAGGTCGGCGAGGACATTCTGCATCAGGGGCTGATCGATCAGGCGGGCACCGAAAGCGCTGCGGTGTCGGCAGTGGTGACTGGCCTGGGCGATGGCCTGGCGCATGCCGGCGGAGCTGCCGATCATGCAGTCGAACCGGGTCATGGCCACCATTTCGATGATGGTGGGAACGCCGCGGCCTTCTTCACCGACCATCCAGGCCAGGGCGCCGCGCAGTTCCACCTCGCTGGAGGCGTTGGCGACGTTGCCCATCTTGTTTTTCAGGCGCTGGATCTGCCAGGGGTTCTTGCTGCCGTCGGGACGCCAGCGGGGCATCAGGAAGCAGGACAGACCGCCCGGTGTCTGGGCGAGTACCAGGAAGGCGTCGCACATGGGGGCGGAGACAAACCACTTATGGCCCACCAGCTCATAGGCCTGGCCGGGGCCTTTGGCGGCCACCGGATAAGCATTGGTGCTGTTGGCCCGGACATCGCTGCCGCCCTGTTTCTCGGTCATGGCCATGCCGATGGTGACCGAGGTTTTCTCGGTGTGTGGCATATTACGAGGGTCGTAACGGTTGGCCAGTATTTTCTGCTCCCACTGGGCGGCCAGCTCCGGCTGTTTGCGGATTGAGGGGATGGCGGCAAAGGTCATGGTCACCGGGCAGCAGTGGGCGGCTTCGACCTGGGAGTGCATGTAATATTTGGCCGCGCGGGCCACATGAGCGCCCTGGTCAGGCTGGCTCCAGGGGCTGCTGTGCAGGCCGTTTTCGAAGGCGATGCGCATCAGTTCGTGGTAGGCCGGGTGAAAGTCTACTTCGTCGATGCGATGGCCGAACCGGTCGTGGCTGTTGAATACCGGTTTGTTGGCGTTGGCGCGGAAACCCAGGTCGATGGTTTCAGCGGCCCCGGCCAGGGCGCCGAGAGCCTTGAGATCCTCCGCAGCTTTGCCGGCGCCTTCCCGAAGGACGGCTTCCTGCAGAGCGGTGTCCTGCTCGAACAGGTTGTAGTTCTCCAGGGCCGGGGGCTGGTTGAAGACCTGGTGGGTGGCGGCCAGGTAACGGTCGTTCTGGTCGGTTAATGGCCGGTCGGGCCGGGATTGCCGCGCGCTCATTGCTACCTCCTGGCGCCGGTCAACCCCTGCATGCAAAAGCGAATGATGGAGTTGACCAGCGAGTCATGGTTATCCGTTGTTGCGCAGGCCGGCTGGCTGGTCTGGGTCGGCGATAACGGGCCAACCAGGCTTTCTGCGATAGCGCCGACCAGGCAGGTGCTGCTCTGGCGGGCGTCCTGATCCGGGATGCAGCCTTCCTCGATGCCCTCCCGGATGGCTTTCTCGAACAGGTTGGCGTAGGCCTTCCGGTAGGCAAGCCGTTCTTCTTCCACTTTCGGGTCTACCGGTTCGGCGATCAGGGACCAGGCCATCATGGGTCCTTTCAGCGCCCGTTCGGCGAACTGTCTCAGGGCACGCTCCAGTCTTTCCGCGGCGTTTCCGGGTGTGGCCAGAGCTTCGGCCACCTTGTCCACTTCCCGCTGGGTTGCCAGTCGGAAAATTTCCGCAAACAGATCTTCCCTGGATTCGAAGTGCCGGTAAATGGTTCCGGTGGCGACGCCGGCCAGACCGGCAATACGGGTCACTCGTGCACTGCGGAAGCCACCCTCTTCAACGCACTGGTAGGTGCGTTGAACGATCCGTTGTCGCGCCTCGGCCTTCCGTTGGCGCATCTTTTCCGTTTCCCGATAGGCCATTACTGCTCCCTATAAGTAGTGAATCATTATTCAATCTTTGTGTCAATCTGGTTTGGTTTCTGCAGATAATAAATTAAATCTTTAAATTCATAAAGTTATACACGATTACAAAACGTTACAAAAAAGGCATTGCCAGTAAATGGCGTGGCCACAAAAAGGAGATTATAAAGACGCCAAGACGAAGCCCCCAGCGGTCGTTCGTCGACACGGGGTGCGGCTCCCTGAGGGTGCAGCACTCGCCTATCTGTTTTCGTTGATGGAGAAAACATCATGAGTGAATTCGACGAAAGCAATCTGGAGCAGTCCGGAAGCTGGGCTGGCGACAGTGACGACAACCATTCCATTGCCGGCCGTGCGCGCATCCGCGCCCAGTTGCAGGCAGACATTGATGCTTTTCTGAACCATGGGGGCAAGATCCAGGAAGTTGATACCACTCTCCGATCTGATTCCCCGCGCAAAGTGGAAGTCGGGTTCAACAACCGCTCCCTCTGAACGCTGGCCCGGCAGACCGGGGCAATTTGCCCCGGCTCTGTTTTTGATGCCTGTCTCGGTATGGCCTGCCAGCCTGGTCTATCCTCGTTCAAACTCATCCTGTCCTGTTAGCCCGGGCAAGGTGCCAGTCACCCGATGATATTCCGGACCGTCCTTGGCCATGAAATACCTGATCCGATTTTGCCTGACCCTGCCGTTGATCATAGCAGCTGGTATTGCATTCTGGCTGCTGAACGCCGGCCCGCAGCAAACCGGCGCCACTGCCGATAACCCGGTGGCGACTGAGCAACTGGCGGTGGCTCCTGCGACTGCGAGGTCGGGGCCCATGCCGGCTCCCTCCGATCTTGTCAGCAAGGTCTCCAGCAACGCCGCCCCGGAATCGTTGCCACCGTCACTGACTGGTACCTCTGTTCCTGGGGGGTGGGCGAGAACGGATCGCCTGGGCAATCTGATACCCACCCCGCATTTGCGCCAGATGTTCGAGTACTTCCTGTCGGCGCTGGGGGAAGAGTCGTTGGAGCAACTGGTGGGTCGTATTAAGGCAACGCTGTCGGTGCTTGAGGAGCCGGCGCGATCCCAGGCGGTGGTCACCCTGGGGGCTTACCTGGATTACAAACTGGCGGTGTCGGAGCTGGAACAGAGCTATGGCGATGCGGCCCCGATGGGGCCTGAGGAGATGCAGCGGCGGATGGCGGAAATCCATGCCCTGCGCCGGAGCTGGCTGGATGCCGAGACCGCGGAAGTATTTTTTGCCGCCGATGAAGCGATCGACCGTTTGCAACTGGAAAAACGCCGGATTGCCGCGAACGACAGCCTGACGGCGGAGGAGCAGGCCGAGGCCCTGCGCCAGGCGGAGTCCGCATTGCCGGAACCGCTGCGCAAGGCCCGGGAGCAGACCCGCCAGTTTGCCGAGTATGAGCAGATTCGCCAGCAATTGGCCGATGATCCCCGGGCCCTTGAGGCCTGGCGGCGGGAAACGTTCGGGGCGGACGCAGCCGGCCGACTGGCACAGCTTGAGAGGGATCAGCAGGCGTGGGACGAGCGTTGGCAGGCATACGCCCGGGAGCGGGATCGCCTGCTGTCCTCCGGACTGGCGGCACCGGAGCGGGAGGCCGCGCTGGACCGCCTCAGGGCCCGCCATTTCAACGAAACCGAACGGATCCGCGCCGAAGCGCTGGACTCCATCCGGTAATCAGGCTGTCATCAATTCGAATTAACCTGCTGAGGGGTTCTGCAACCGGTGGCCCTGGCGGTGTATGATGGCGTAACAGGCGCCCGACCGGCGCCGGGGTTATCCATCAGACATTTTGTCGAGCCACTCAGGAGGTTGTCCGTGCCGATTCCGACTCCCCGTGCTTTCCCAGCTACCCGCCTGCGCCGCAACCGGGCCAGCGATTTTTCCCGTCGCCTGGTTCGGGAAAACCAGCTGACGCCGGACAACCTCATCTATCCGGTATTCGTACTGGAAGGCGAGGATCAGCGGGAGCCGGTGCCTTCCATGCCGGGGGTTGAACGGCTGAGTATCGATCTTCTGGTGGAGCAGGCCGCCGAACTGGTGGAACTGGGAATTCCGGCGATCGCCCTGTTCCCGGTGGTGGCTGCCGAGAAAAAGAACCTGTCCGGTTCCGGGGCATGGGATTCCGACGGCCTGGCCCAGAGAGCGGTCCGCGCCCTGAAGAAGGCGCATCCGGACCTGGGGGTGATTACGGACGTGGCACTGGACCCGTTCACCACCCACGGTCAGGACGGGATCATCGATAGCGAGGGCTATGTGCTCAACGATGTGACCGTCGAGGCGCTGGTCAACCAGGCGCTGTCCCACGCCGATGCCGGGGCCGATGTGGTGGCCCCCTCGGACATGATGGATGGCCGGGTCAGTGCCATTCGGGACGCGCTGGAAAATGCCGGCTATGTGAATACCCGAATCCTGGCCTATTCTGCCAAGTATGCCTCCAGTTATTACGGGCCGTTCCGGGATGCGGTGGGGTCGGCAGCCAATCTTGGTAAGAGCGATAAGGCCACCTACCAGATGGACCCGGCCAACAGCGACGAAGCCTTGCACGAGGTCGCCATGGATCTGTCAGAAGGCGCGGACATGGTGATGATCAAGCCTGGCATGCCGTACCTGGATATCGTGTACCGGGTGAAGACCGAGCTGCAGGTGCCCACCTTTGTTTACCAGGTCAGCGGCGAGTACGCCATGCACATGGCCGCCGCGCAGAACGGCTGGCTGGATGGTGAGGCGGTGATGATGGAAAGCCTGATGGCCATGCGCCGGGCCGGTGCAGACGGCATCCTGACCTATTTTGCGGTGCGTGCTGCCCGCCTGATGCGGGACCGGCAGGGCTGATCAACCGACACACACCCATCGCCGGCGGGCAGGGGCACGCCGGCGAACAAGACTGGAACCGAGGAAGCATGACAACGGAAACGGCCAAGAATCAGACCGCGGGCGGAGAGCTGAGTGTTCCGGCGCCCGTGGAAGTTCCCCCGGTTGGGGAAGAGATGAACCTGGACGCCAATGAAAACTACTTCAACCGGGAACTGAGCCAGCTGCAGTTCAATTACCGGGTGCTCAAGCAGGCTCTGGATACCACCCACCCGCTGATCAACCGCCTGATTTTCTGCTGTATTTTCAGCAGCAACATGGATGAGTTCTTCGAGATCCGGGTTGCCGGTCTGCGCCAGCAGATGAAGTATGGCCGTGAAACCATCGGCGCTGACGGGATGATGCCGGATCAGGCGCTGGCGGAAATCAGCCGTGTTGCCCACGACTATATTCACGAACAGTACGACATCCTCAACAATGTGCTGATTCCTGAAATGGAACAGCAAAATATCCATTTCGTGCGCCGCCGGGAGTGGACGCCAAAGCAGGCTGAATGGGTTCGCAACTACTTCGAGGATGAAATCCTGCCGGTGGTAAGCCCCATCGGGCTGGACCCTTCGCACCCGTTTCCCCGGCTGGTGAACAAGAGCCTGAACTTTATTGTCGAGCTGGACGGCAAGGATGCCTTCGGCCGCGAAACCGGGATGGCCATTGTGCCGGCGCCCCGGTCGCTGCCGCGCCTGGTACGGTTGCCCGATGATGTCTGTGACGGTGGCGAGAACCTGGTGTTTCTGTCCTCCATGATCCACGCCCATACCGACGAGCTGTTCCCGGGCATGGAAGTGAAGGGCTGCTACCAGTTCCGGCTGACCCGTAACGCCGACCTTGAGCTGGAGGACGACCTGGAAGACCTGGCGTCGGCCTTGCGCGGCGAGCTGCTGAGCCGCCGTTTTGGCGACGGCGTGCGGCTGGAAGTGGCGGATAACTGTCCTCAGGAGCTGGTGCAGTTCCTGCTGGCCGAGTTTGGTCTCACCGAACGCGATCTGTATCAGGTTCATGGCCCGGTGAACCTGACCCGGCTGATGGCCGTGGGTGGTCTGGTGGACCGCCCGGACCTGACCTATTCCGGCTTCTCACCATCGATTCCCAAGCAGATCCGGAGCAAGGAATCGATGTTTGACTCCATTCGCAAGCAACCCATTCTGTTGCACCACCCCTTCGAGAACTTCAGCCCGGTGGTGGACCTGCTTCGCCAGGCCGCCAAAGACCCCCATGTGCTGGCAATTCGCCAGACGCTGTACCGCACGGGGGCGGACTCCGAGATGGTGGAAGCACTGGCGGACGCGGCCCGGCGCGGCAAGGAAGTGACGGCCGTGATTGAATTGCGCGCCCGGTTCAGTGAGGCCGAGAACCTTGAGCTGGCGAGCCGGCTGCAGGAAGCCGGGGTGATCGTGGTGTATGGCGTAGTGGGCTATAAAACCCATGCCAAGATGATCCTGATCGTGCGTCGGGAGGAAGGTCGATTGCGGCGCTATGTGCACCTGGGTACCGGCAACTATCACGCCGGCAACGCCCGCCTCTACACAGATTACAGCTTCATGACCTGTGATGAATCCATCAGTGACGATGTCAACAAGCTGTTCCAGCAGCTGACCGGCATGGGCAAGGCCCTGAAGATCAAGAAGCTGTTTCATTCCCCGTTCACCCTGCACTCGCGTATGCTCAGCCTGATCGAACGCGAAGCCGAGTTTGGCGAGAAAGGTCGGATCATCATCAAGTTCAATGCCCTGACCGAGATCCAGATGATCAAGGCCCTGTACCGGGCCTCCCAGGCCGGCGTGAAAATTGACCTGATCATCCGCGGCATCTGCTGCCTGCGCCCGGAAGTGCCGGGGCTCTCCGACAACATCCGGGTAAGGTCGATTATCGGTCGCTTCCTGGAGCATACCCGGGTGTATTACTTCGGCAACAACGGCCGGCCCGATGTCTACTGCTCGAGTGCCGACGGCATGGAGCGCAACCTGCTCAGCCGCGTGGAAACCGCGTTTCCGCTCGATGATCCGGAGCTTGCAGCCCGGGTGCGGGAAGATCTGGATACCTACCTGGCGGACAACTGCCAGTCCTGGGTGTTGCAGCCGGACGGCAGCTATATCCAGAACCAGCCGGCCGAGGGTGAGGAGCGCCTGGCGTCCCAGCTGGTGCTGCTGGACCGGTTGACTGGAAAAACCTGATTTCCCGGAGGGAGAACGCATTTTGAAAGCCAGATGGATGATGGCCGGTGCCGGCATGTTGCTTGTCGCCGGTGGCCTGCCATGGGGGGTGGGCTATGTCACCGAACAGCAGTGGCAGCAGGCAACGGCAGAGGTTAACAGTGCCCAGCCTTTCCTGCAGGTAACAACGCAGGCGTATCAGCGCGGCATTCTGGGCTCTGAGCTGAGTGGTACGGTGCGCCTGTTGAATCCGGATACCGGCGAATCCCGCCAGGTTGCCTTCCAGGCGGACGTGACCCACGGGGTGACGGGCAGCCTGATGGATTTTCAGCCCACAGACGGCTGGTCGCCAGAAGGAGCGGACTGGTTTCCCGAGCAGGAGCCGGCGCTGACCCTGGAAACCCGGCTCTGGGGCACGGCTGTCCTGGAGCTGGCCATGCCCGCGATGTCGATGGCAGACGCCGGGTCTGGCGAGTCACTCACCACCAGTGGCGGCCTGGCGAGGGTCGAGATCAGTGACGCGGGTTCGAGTGCCGAGCTTCTGGTGGTCTGGCCGGCGCTGGCGTTATCTGGCCCGGACCGGGCTGTCCGGGTCAGTGACTTGCGGGTCGAGCAGACCATGAGCCACCTGGTCGGAGAGGTCTGGACCGGCTCTGGCAAGGTTCTGGCGGAATTGCTGTCGGTCACCCCCGATCAGAAGCCGCCGGTTACTCTCAAGGGCATTTCCGTTCAGAGTCACAGCGAGGCGGTCAGCCAAGGCGAGCGCCTGGACTCCCGGGTCGCTCTGGCGGTAGATGGTCTTACGCTGTCCGACGAAACCTATGGTCCCCAGCGGCTGACATTCGCTCTCAACGGCCTGGATGTGGCGGCCTGGAATGACCTGGCCGAGAGCCTGTCGGCGATGCAAGCGGGGGCGGCTGCCCGGGCATCCGTAGCCCGGGAGGGGTTTGACCGGCAGATGGCTGCGATGCAAAGGATGAATACCGCTGTCCGGGAGCTGGCTGCGGCGGGTTTTTCCATCGGCTTCCCCGAGCTGTACCTGACAACGCCGGAGGGTGCGGTAACCGGGAGTGCCCGGATCTCTCATCCGGAGCTGTCTGAAGATCAGAAAGCCCAGATGCTGCTGGTGATGCAGCGCCTGACCGGCGAGATGAACCTGAGTCTCCCGCTGGCGCTGGCGGAGGAGTACCCCGAGCTACGGCTGCAACTGGCGCCGCTGATCAAGCAGGGCTTGCTGGTGCAGGAAGGCGACAGGCTGGTACTGGATGCGCAGATGAAAGATCTGGTGGTGGATGTCAACGGGGTGGAGATTCCGCTACCGCCGGTGCTCTGAGCCATTAGCCGTCATTGAAAAGCCCCGATATCGGGGCTTTTGCGCTCTCAGGCCTGGCTGAACTTCTGTTTCAGGGCCGCCTCGACGGCGGGATCGACGAATTCGGAAACGTCGCCGCCCAGGGACGCAATTTCCCGGATCAGGGTGGAGGAGATGTAGGACAGGTGGTTCGAGGGCGTGAGGAACACGCTTTCCACTTCCGGGGCCAGGCGACGGTTCATGTCGGCCAGTTGGAATTCGTATTCGAAGTCGGAAACCGCACGTAACCCGCGCAGAATCACGGTGGCGCCCTGTTCGCGGACAAAATCGGCCAGCAGGTTGCTGAAGCCGGTGACGCTGACGTTCGACAGGTGGCTGGTGGCCTGGCGCACCAGTTCGCAGCGTTCTTCCAGATTGAGCAGTGGCTGTTTTTTCGGGTTGTACGCGACGGCGACGACGATTTCGTCAAACATGCGGCCGGCCCGTTCGATCAGGTCGGTATGGCCGTTGGTGATCGGATCGAAAGTGCCCGGATAGATGACTTTGGACATGCACAGCTCCTTTCTTCGCAAGCGGCTAGGATAGCAGCATTTCCGGGCTTTCTGTAGGTGGCGGCCGGGGCGCGCTGAACCGCCTGGTGACGATGCGGGCGTGGCCGGCTGAAAGGGTTGATCCGGGAAACGCTACGAGCACATCCATGTGCGCTTGAGCGAAGCCATCCATGGCTTCGCACATTCCCGGATCAACCCTTCCAGCCGGCCAGTCGATCTCCGCGCCAGTCTCCCCGAATGAGAGCGTCCACCAGGCCCGTTAACCAACAATTTGGAACGGTTGTTATCCTAGTCTTTGCGCCAGTCTGGCACTGTTTCTTGCCGCGAGAGCATAGACCGACAACTGGGGGTTGGCACCGATGCTGGTGGGGAACACCGAGGCGTCGTGGATGCTGAGGTTGCCGACCTGGTGGTGTTCGCCGAAGCCATTGACCACGGAGTTCTGCGGGTTGCTGCCCATACCGCAGCCACCCATCTGGTGGGCGGTGAACAGGCGGACCCGGTGGGGCTCCATGGGGAGCTTGTTGATGGCGGCTTTGGCCTCGGCCAGTGAGCTGTACCAGTCGGAATCCAGGTGCATCAGGCGGACTTTTTCCGCGCCGGCGGCGAACTGGATTTCGGCCATGGTGTGGAAGGCGTTGCGCAAGCCGCTCCAGAGATAGTCCGTCACCGGATAGTCCAGTACCGGGCTGCCATCGTCGCGTAATGAGACGGTACCGCCGGGGCTTTCAGGGTGGAAGCCGTCCCGGAGCAGGGCGATAACGGACTGCATGTGGGGCAGGCCGGCCATGTTGTTGAGCTGGGCTTCGCCGTGCCCGGGGATGACGCCGCTGGACATGGCCGGGTGCAGGGGTGGCACTTCCAGTTTGTAGCCGACCGGGCCGTCGACGCCATTGCGGAAGTTGAACTCGTCGGAATAGATCGACTGGGGGGCACCGTAGAAGGGGTCGACCCGTTGGGGCATCTGGGCCACGGAGGCGTTGACCGGATGAATGAACGAGCGTTTGCCGAGGCGCCCGTAAGGATCCGGAATGTCGGATCGCAACAGCAGGCCCGGTGAGCCGATGGCGCTGGCGGCGACCACGAAGTGTCTGGCTTTCAGGGTCACCTGGATCCCCGTTGGGGTAATGCCGTCGCTGGCGAAGGCGGTGGCCTGGAGGTGGTCGATCCGGTCCTGGTTCATCACCAGTCGGTCAGCTCTCAGACTGTGGAACAGGTGGGCGTTGTTGTCCAGGGCACCGGGGATGGTGGTCAGCAGCGCGCCCTGCTTGGCGTTGGTGGGACAACCGACACCGCAGTAACCCAGGTTCCAGCAGCCTTTGACGTTGCGGGGAATGATGTGCCAGCTGTAACCCAACTTCTCGCAGCCCTGGCGCAGAATGTCGTTGTTAACGTTCGGGTCCATCTGCCAGGGTGCCATGGAGTGGCGCTCTTCCCGGCCTTCGAACCAGGGGGCCATGGCATCCGGCCGGAGTGCCTCCAGGCCGAAGTGTTCGGCCCAGTAATTCAGTGTGGGCTCGGGGGTGCGAAAGCTGCTGGTCCAGTTCACAGTCGTCGAGCCGCCCACGCAGCGGCCCTGAAGAATGGCGATGGCACCGTCCCGGGTCACCCGGCTCATGCCTTCCTGGTACAGGTTGGCGTAGGAGGTCAGCTCGTCCATTTTGAAATCTTTCTGGTAATACAGCCGGCCTTCTTCCACGAGAATGACCGACAGCCCGCTTTTAGCAAGAATTTCCGCGGTGGTACCACCCCCGGCGCCGGTGCCGATGACCACGACATCTGCTTCGGCAGTCAGGTTGTCGGTCAGGCTGGCGCCATCGGTAACTTTCCAGCCCGATTCCAGGCCCTGGGCAATACGATCAGTTAATGACATGGTTGGCTCCGTCACGCTGGCAATCAGGCGTTTTTGAATTGAGGCAGGGCATCGACTGCATGCTGTGGCGGCCCCGGATAGCCGGACAGATGCCAGAAATCCCGGTAGCCATAAAACGCCACGTTGCTGATCTTGGTCAGGGCAATGTAGCCATTGTTGAACAGCCCGATACCGCTGGTGCGCCAGCGCTCCAGAAACGCGTCCGCTTCCGCGGTAGTCACATTCGGCCAGCTGGGCCAGACCCGGGCAACGGTTATCCGGGTCAGCCCGAAGTTCAGCAGATCAAACAACCGGCGCAACTCCTTCTGGTTGGCCGGGCCAAACTTGTGGATGCCGGCATCAATCCGTTCAATGGTCCCGGCGATGGCGATA
This sequence comes from Marinobacter subterrani, assembly GCF_001045555.1. NCBI lineage: Bacteria > Pseudomonadati > Pseudomonadota > Gammaproteobacteria > Pseudomonadales > Marinobacteraceae > Marinobacter > Marinobacter subterrani. The sequence continues at coordinate 2,974,635 of NZ_LFBU01000001.1, read as the reverse complement.
TTCCGGGCCTGCGGCTGTTCCGGCAGGCCAGGGCCAATGATCGCCGGCAACAGCGCCTCGAACAGGGTGATGTCATCCCGGGTCAGGAAACGGAACTGATAGCTGGCGTCCATCCGGGTGCCGACGGCACTCAACCGGCCGGCCGGCTGCGTGGCGCAACCGCTCAGGCCGGCGGTGACACTGACAGTGCCCAGAAACAGGGCGCCGCCCAGCCCGGTTTTCAGAAAGCTTCGGCGGTCCAGGTTGGTGAATTCGTGAGGGTTTGGAGAGGCTGGGTGATCGTTCATGCATTCATCTCTTGTTATTTTGGTTGTTCATTTTCCTATGTGCCCGAGTGAGCTTTGATCGGCAAGGGCGGTGAGTAACGTCCGGGACTGTGCAAAACAGGGATGTTTTGCTCAAGCCTACAGGGACGTATTCACGGCGTGTCCCGGACGTTACTCACCGCCCTTGCCGGCCCCAAAGCCGATGGGCAAGGCCCCTAGCGGATAAACAACTTATAAACCATCTTGTGCGCTGCCGAGCCATGAGGCGCATAGACAAACTTGCCGCTGTTGAACTTCTGCTTGGTGAAAATCCCCCGGTGGTGGGAGAACGTCAGGAAACCCTCCCGACCATGGTAATGCCCCATGCCGGAATCCCCGATACCGCCAAACGGCAGGTCATCCTGAGCCACATGCATCAGCGAATCGTTGATGCACATGCCACCAGACTGGGTGTTATCCACAACCTGCTGCTGTTGCGCCTTGTCATATCCGAAGAAGTAAAGCGCCAGCGGGCTCGGACGGTCATTAATATAGTGGATAGCTTCATCCAGGCTGCCGTAACTGACCACCGGAAGAATCGGACCGAAAATCTCATCCTGCATCAGCTTCATGTCTGGCGTGGTTTTCAGAACCAGCGTGACCGGAATCTTGCGGGTGCCGTCCTTCATGGTTTCCCGGGCCGGGTTGATCTCGATCAGCTCGGCGCCTTTGTCCCTGGCATCCTCCAGATAGCCCTGCAGGCGATCGTACTGGCGCTCATTGATGATTGCGGTGTAATCATCGTTATCCCTCAGGCTCGGGTACATATCCGAGAAACGGGTGCGGAATTCATCGACAAAGGCCTGAACCCGGTCGGCGGGACAGAGCACGTAATCCGGCGCCACACAGGTCTGCCCGGCATTGAAGGCCTTGCCGAAGGCAATCCGCTGGGCCGCGTCTTCCATGGGCACGTCCGGCGAGACGATGGCCGGCGATTTGCCACCCAACTCCAGGGTCACCGGAGTCAGGTTTTCAGCTGCAGCTCTCATGACCAGCTTGCCCACCGAGGTGGAGCCGGTAAACAGCAGGTGGTCGAAGGGACGAGAAGAAAAGTCCGCCGCCACATCGGCCTCGCCATTGATCACCGACACCAGATCGTCCGGGAAGCTGGCTTCGATCAGCTCCTTGAACAGCGCGGAGGTGTGCGGGGTGTATTCCGACATCTTGATCATGGTGCGGTTGCCCGCTGCCAGGGCAGCCACCAGCGGACCGACAGCCAGGTACAGCGGATAGTTCCAGGGTACGATCACGCCGACCACGCCCTTGGGCTGGTAGTGAACCTTGTTGCTGGCGGGCTGGAAGAGCACCGACACATGGCGTTTAGATGGCTTCATCCAGCCACTGAGGTTCTTGAGGGTGTAATTGATGCCCTGGATGGACGGCATCACCTCGGCAATCAGCGACTCGTCCTTCGAACGGCAGCTGAAGTCGCGGTCAATGGCATCAAGCAGGCGGTCCTGGTTACTCAGCAGCACCCGCTTGAGGCGCTTCAGGTTTTCCTGCCGCTCGGTCAGCGAAGGCATGGGATTGTTGCGGAACGCCTTCTTCTGATCCTCAAACACCCGGTGGGTGTGCTGGATCTGTTTCTTGCTCTCGGTGAGCTGGACGACGGTAGCTCCCATGGTGCTTTCTCCTGTGAGGCGCCGCTCCTGGCCGGCCGGCAGCCTGTCTGTTCGGGTTTCAACGTTGGCGAAAAAATGTTCAATTTGCGTCTCGGGGTATTATTAGAGTATATACTCTAGGTAGTCAAGCGACGGTGGCTGGCGAATCGGGCCATCTGTGCGTTACCCAACAAACGCCGAAGAGTTTATGAAGACAAGAGACAAAATACTGCTCTCCAGCCTCGAGCTGTTCAACGAGCGGGGTGAGCGTAACGTCACCACCAATCATATCGCGGCCCACCTGGCGATTTCGCCGGGCAACCTCTATTACCACTTTCGCAACAAGTCAGACATCATTTACGAGATCTTCCTGGAATACGAAAAGCTGGTGGATTTCTACCTGGATATTCCCGAAGACCGGGCCATGACACTCGACGACATGACCTTCTATCTGGAGTCGGTGTTTGATGGCCTCTGGAGTTACCGCTTCTTCCATCGGGACCTGGAGTACCTGCTGGACAGCGACCAGCGCTTGCGGAGGGACTACCGCGATTTCACCAATCGCTGCCTGACATCGATCAGTCGCATTTTCGAGAAGCTGGCGGAAGCCGGGATTATCCAGCCCCAGGAAGAAAGCCTGCGCGCGGCCATGTCGCTGAATGTCTGGCTGGTGATTACCAACTGGATGGCGTTCCTGAAAACAGCCCATGCCGCCGAGGAGTCGGGCAGCCTGACCCTGACCGAACTAAAGCAGGGCATTTACCAGGTGCTGACCCTGGAGCTTCCCTATCTGACGCCCGGCTACCGGGACCGGGTGATGGCGCTGAGAGAAAAGTACCGCCCTACGCTTTCTGAGGCGGGTATTGCGGGTTCGAATACCGAGCCGTGTAAGTGAAACCCGAAAATCTGATCAAAAAATAAACGGCTCCGGAACTTTTGGGGCGCCGGCCACTCAAAGTAAATGACGTTGGGAATCCGGACATTCCTTGCGTCTCCTGAGTGCGATCTCAGGTTTTAGCACGTCGCAAACCCTGACGTTTCACCGGTCTGCTAACTGGCAGGCCGGTTTTTTCATTCCCCTGCTGTTCCCTACCCCGAAAACACCCTTGTAAGTGGTTTCCGAATTCGATAGGCTTCAGATGTTACCGGTAACATCCGCCGGCACAAAAACAATCAGGAGACCCGATTATGTTCCCGACCCGACTCGCTGCCGGCCTTCTGGCAGCCACATTTGCCGCCAACGCCTTCGCGGCGGACTACAACTTCAAGTTTCAGTCTTCCGACCCTTCGGGGGTAAAGAATTTCGAGATCCAGCAGGAGTGGGCCGACCGCGTGGAGGAAATGACCGGTGGCCGCGTGGCCATTGATCTGTTGCCGGTGGGCAGCGCGGTCAGCCACACCGAAACCCTGGGCGCCATCAAAATGGGGGTGCTCGACGGCCATGTGTCCGTGACCGGTTACTTTTCCGGCAAGGATCCCGCATTCGGGCTTATTGGCAACACCGTGGGTGCCTGGTCCAGCCCGGACCAGCTTTTCGACTATATCTACTACGGTGGTGGCTATGAGCTGATGAACGAACTCTACGCTCCCTATGGTGTGAAGTTTGTCGGTGGTGGCGGTACCGGCCTGGAGTCGTTCGTCTCGAAGGTGCCGCTCGACGGTGTGGAAGATCTGAAGGGGCTCAAGATGCGCGCGCCGGAAGGCCTGGTGCAGTCGGTGTTTGCCGCCGCGGGCGCGGCGCCGGTTAACCTGCCCGGTTCCGAAGTCTACACCGCGCTGAGCAAGGGCGTGATCGACGCTGCCGATTACACAGTGTTTTCCACCAACCACGAAGCCGGCCTGCACGAGATTGCCCCGCACCCGGTCTATCCGGGCTTCCATTCCCTGCCGCTGATTGAAATTGCCATGAACCTCGAAGAGTGGGAAAAACTCCCGGAGGACATCCAGGCGATCATGACCGTCTCGGCCCGGGACTTTGCCCAGGACATCAGCACCCAGCTGGCCATGGCGGACAAGAAGGCTGTCAAGGAAGCACGGGCCAACCCCGATATCACCGTGCATGACTGGTCAGCCGAGGAGCGCCGGAAATTCCGGACCATCGCCCGGGATCAGTGGAAGAAATACGCTGAGCAGTCTCCCAATGCCGAGAAGGTCTACCGGTCCATAACCAGCTACCTGGAATCCCAGGGCCAGCTCTGAGAACGATGCCCCGTAACCAGTAACCGGGCAGGCGCGGCCTGCCCGGTGCGCGGAGTTCATTATGTCTGCTGCAAACCTTTCCTCCGGGCCGGAGCCTGCTCCGGACCACGGTGACCTGATGCCTGAATCCGACGAGGATATCGGCTTTACCCGACTTGACCGGGCCATCGTCTGGCTGGGCAAGAAACTGAGTCTGGTGTTCGCCGTGATCGTGCTGGTGTCGTTCTATGAGATCGTCCGGCGCTATGTGTTCGATTCACCCACGCTCTGGGTTCATGAATCGGTGACCTTCGCCGGTGCCAGCCTGTTTGTGCTGGGTGGGCTCTATGCCCTGGCGACGGATCGCCACGTACGTATTGTGCTGCTTTACGATGCGGTGTCACCCAGAGTTCAGCGCTGGCTGCGGGTGGTTCACCATCTGCTTGGTCTGGCGTTCTGCGGGATGATGCTTTATGCCAGCTGGTTCATGGCCAAGGGCGCTGTCCGGGCGCCCTGGGGCGGCTGGCGGCTGGAGACCTCCGGGTCGGCCTGGAACCCGCCGTTTCCCGCCTTTCTGAAAGTGATCATCCTGCTGGCAATCGTGATCATGACCGCCCAGTTTGTCCTGCACCTGATTCGTGATCTGCGTCGTCCGGCGTCGGCAGGGGAGAAAGACAATGTTTGAGCTGGCCTCCCTCGGCATTGGCTACGGCAGCCTGCTGATGCTGCTGATGCTGATCGTGCTGTTGCTGACCGGTATGCAGCTGGCCTTCGCCACCGGACTGGTGGCCCTGGTCTTCGCCCTGGGCTGGTTTGGCCCGGAGGCGCTGCCGATTGTCAGCAGTCGCCTGTACAGTTTTATCGGCAACTACGTTTTCCTGGCGGTGCCGATGTTCGTGTTGATGGCGTCGCTGCTGGATCATTCCGGCATCGCCCGGGACCTGTTCGATGCCATGGCCCGCTTTGGCCGGAAGCTGCGTGGTGGTGTCGCCCTCCAGACCCTGGTGGTGGCGGTGATCCTGGCTTCCATGTCCGGGGTGATCGGCGGCGAAACGGTGCTTCTTGGCATTCTGGCCCTGCCGCAGATGCTGCGCCTCGGTTACGACCGCAGGCTGGCCATCGGCACTACCTGCGCCGGTGGCGCTTTGGGCACCATGCTGCCGCCGAGCATTGTATTGATCATCTATGGCCTGACCGCGAACGTGTCGATCGGTGAGTTGTTCAAGGGCGCGTTCCTGCCGGCGCTGATCCTGGCCTTGCTGTACATGGGCTACGTGCTGGTCCGGGTCTGGCTGAAGCCGGAGATGGCCCCCATCCCCTCTGATCAGGATCAGCCGGACACGCCCGCGCCGAACTTCTTCAAGGCCCTGCTGTTCCCGATCCTTTCGGTAGTGGTTGTGCTGGGCAGCATCTACGGCGGGATAGCCTCGGTGACCGAAGCATCCGCCCTGGGCGTGCTGGGTATTGCCATCAGCACCTGGATCCGCGGCGAACTGTCCCTGGCCATGGTGCGCAAGGCCACCATCAGCACCCTGCGGGTGTGTGGCATGATCATCTGGATCGGTATCGGTGCCACGGCCCTGGTGGGCGTGTACAACCTGATGGGCGGTATCGAGTTTGTTCGTGAAATGGTCTTTGCCGTCAGCGGCGGCGACGGGCTGACCACCATTCTGTTCATGATGCTGATCCTGCTGATTTTGGGGATGTTCCTGGACTGGGTCGGGGTGGCGCTGCTGACCATGCCGATTTTCGTGCCTATCGTGACAGAGCTGGGCTACAGCCCGATCTGGTTCGGCGTGGTGTTCTGCATGAACATGCAGGTGTCCTTCCTGTCACCGCCGTTTGGCCCCGCCGCATTTTACCTGAAGACCGTGACGCCCAAGGATATCTCCCTCGGCGAGATTTTCCGCTCGTTATTGCCGTTTATTGCCCTGCAGATTGTTGCGCTTGCCCTGCTGATTGCGTTCCCGCAACTGGCCTTGTGGTGGCAGTGATATGAGCACCTGTAAAGTCATCGTCATGGGGGTGTCCGGGTGTGGCAAGAGCCTGATTGGTACCCGGTTGGCGGAGCGCCTTGGGGTGCCGTTTTTCGACGCCGATGACTTCCACAGCCCCGCCAATGTGGCCAAGATGGCCAGCGGAGTTCCGCTGACGGATGCCGATCGCAGCGGCTGGCTGGCCGAGCTCGCGGAGCGGGTCCGAGTGGAGCAGGGCGGTCTGGTGCTGGCATGTTCGGCGTTGAAACGGGCCTACCGTGAGCGCCTGCGGGCGGGCAACCCGTCGTTGCAGTTTGTCTATCTCAAGGGCGATATGGAGACCATCTGGTCCCGGCATTGCAGTCGTGAGGATCACTATTTCAACGGTCGGGCCATGCTGGAAAGCCAGTTCCTCACCTTGCAGGAGCCGGACCCGGAGGAGGGAGCCATTACCGTGGATGTCGCCGAGCAGCCGCACCGGATTGTCGCGCGCTGCCTGTCGGCCCTGGGCGCTCCGGGCCGGACGAGGGAAAGCTGAATGGCACCAGCTCGCGTATGATGGGGCACTGACTGAGGCCGGGAAATCGAATGGTGAAGAAGAAACGCCCCACATTGCAGGATATCGCCGATCGGGTCGGTGCCACGAAAATGACCGTGAGTCGGTGCCTTCGGGGCGGTAATAATGTGTCTGAGCGCATGCGCGAGCGGATTTTCGCGGAGGCTGAAGCCCTGGGCTATATCCCGAACCGGGCGCCCGACCTGCTGTCCAAATCCACCAGCCATGCCATCGGGGTATTGCTGCCGTCCCTGACCAACCAGGTCTTCGCTGACGTCATCAAGGGCATCGAGTCGGTGACCGAGCCGGCAGGCTATCACCTGATGCTGGCCCACTATGGCTACAGCCGGGAGGTGGAAGAGCGTAGCCTGGCATCGCTGCTTTCCTACAACGTTGACGGCGTTATTCTCTCCGAGAGCCAGCACACCGACCGTACCCTGAGAATGTTGGGGACTGCGGGCGTGCCCACGGTGGAAATCATGGATACCCACACGCCGCCCTTTGAGCAGGCGGTGGGCTTTGACAACGTGCTTGCGGCCTACGACATGGTGCGGGAAATGATTCGGCGCGGTCGCCGCCATGTAGTGTACCTGGCGGTTCGGCTGGATGCCCGTACCCTGCAGCGCCAGGAGGGGTATACCCGGGCCATGGAAGAGCAGGGCCTTACCCCGGTGACCCTGCGCAGCGAGCAGCGTTCATCATTCAGTGTCGGGGCCACCTTGCTGGAGCGCATCCTTGCCGAAGCGCCGGACACCGACGCCATCTTCTGCACCAACGACGACGTCGCCATCGGTGCCTTTTTCGAATGCCAGCGCCGGGGTATCGCAGTACCCGGGCAGATGGCCATCGCCGGCTTTCATGGCCATGACGTCGGACAGGTGATGGTACCTACACTGGCCAGTGTCGTTACCCCCCGGGAACAGGTGGGCCGGCGAGCGGCCGAGACCCTGCTTGCACGACTGTCCGGCGCAGCGGTAGAGGAGCGGGTGATTGACCTGGGCTATCGGATCGAGCCTGGCGGTACTCTTTGATCGGCTATTCGGCCTCAAGCCAGTCGGTCAGTGCCTCCCGGCATTCGTCCACCCCACGCTTTGAGGTTGCCGAGAACATGATCAGGTGTTCGACGCACTGGAACTCCGAGAGTTTTCTGGCTATCCCCAGCATGGCAGTCTTGGCCTGGCCGAATTTAAGTTTGTCCGCCTTGGTGGCCAGAATCATCAGCGGCAGGTTGTTATGCTCGCACCACTCCACCATCATTTGGTCAAAATCGGTAAGCGGGTGGCGGATATCCATTACCAGCACCAGGCCGCGCAGGCAGCGCCGGTCGTTCAGGTAGTGCCCCAGATGCTGTTGCCAGTCATCCTTCATGTCCCGGGACACCTTGGCATAGCCATAACCGGGCAGGTCCACCAGTCGGCACTGCTCCCGGTTGAGGGAGAAGAAGTTGATCAGGCGCGTACGGCCGGGGGTTTTACTGGTTCTTGCCAGTTTGCCGTTGACGGTAATGGCGTTGAGTGCGCTGGACTTGCCGGCGTTTGAGCGGCCGGCGAAGGCCACTTCCGCGCCGATATCCGGCGGGCATTCGTCCAGTCGGGAGGCGCTGACCAGGAAACGGGCACTGTTAAAAGAGACGGTTTTTTGAGTCAGATCAGGGTCCACGGCGGTTGGCTTTCCTTTGGATTTCAGTTATCAGGGATTAATGTATAATGCTACACCAATTCCGGGCGGCGCGCTGAGCGCGGCCGCTGTCAGCCCCGGTCTTGAGCCTGACTGGTCAGTGCCTGCCGGCTGCACAACGAAGAATACCCTTAAAAAGATGAGAGAAGCGGAGCGAGCATGAAAAAACTGATCGCAGGAGTGGTTCTCGGTGTTGCCCTAACAGCGGTGGCTCACGGGGCGGGAGATCCTAAGGCAGGCGAACAGAACGCAGCAGTATGTGCCGGTTGTCATGGCCAGGGTGGCCAGAAGCCGGTGATGGGGGTTTACCCGAAGCTGTCCGGTCTGGGCGAGAAGTACCTTTTTAACCAGTTGGTGGCCATCAAGTCGGGCAATCGTGTGGTTCCTGAAATGACCGGCATTCTGGATAACCGGTCCGAACAGGAGTTGCGGGATCTGGCTGCGTATTTTGACAGCCAGGAAATGATTGTCAGCCAGGCTAATCCGGATCTGGTTGATGAGGGCGCCGCTCTTTACCGCGGCGGCAACCTGGCCACCAATGTGCCGGCCTGTGCGGGTTGTCATAACCCCCGGGGCAACGGCAATGAGCCGGGCGGCTTCCCGGCCCTGGGTGGCCAGAATGCCGAGTATCTGGCCAAGCAACTGAAGGCCTACCGCGAAGGCACCCGGAATATTGGTCCCAACTCAGCCATCATGATCGATGTGGCGGCCAAGCTGACCGATGCCGAGATCAAGGCGGTATCAAGCTATATTTCCGGCCTGAACTGATTCAGCGGTTCAGTGCCCCGAAAACCCCGCCCGGTGCGGGGTTTTTTGTCCCTTTCAATTATGTAACCACCAGCGTGTGGAACTTTTCGGCTACGCTGGGTCATAATTTCGCTAAACCGATAGTCATATAACCGGAGATTTTCCATGTTTCGATCCTTCAGAACGGCCGTCGTGCTCCTACTGGCTCTGTCTGTTTCTGGCTTCGCCAGTGCCGCAGAGTGGATAGAGGGGACGCACTACGAACGCCTGGAAACGCCAGTACCCACAAGCAACGAGCCCGGAGTCGAGGTGGCAGAGGTGTTCTGGTATGGCTGCCCGCATTGCTACAACTTCAAGCCCCTGATCGAGAACTGGGAAGCCAATGCCCCGGACTACGTCAATTTTGTCAAGATCCCCGCAGCGCTCGGGCGGAGCTGGGAGCCCCATGCCTATGCCTTCTATGCTCTGCAGACCATGGGTGAGCTGGACAAGGTACACGATGCCCTGTTTGATGCCCTGGCTGGCGAGCACCGCCCGCTGAATACCCCGGAAGCGCTGGCCGATTTTGTCGCAGGCTACGGTGTGGATCGGGAAGAATTCCTGGCCAATTATAAAAGCTTTGGCGTAAATGCGCTGGTGCAGAAGGCCCAGGCGAAGATCCGTGGTGCGCGGGTCACCGGAACACCGACTATGCTGGTAAATGGCAAGTACAGAACCAGTGCCTCCATGGCCGGCAGCCATGAGGCCGTTCTTGAGGTACTGGACTACCTGGTTGCCAAAGAGCACGCGAACGCGGAATAAGGTTCCTTTATCGGGGGCCGGTTCCCGAATGCCCGGAGTCGCTGGCCGGTTGAGACCGCTTTTATGTACAAGCACATCCGAAAGCAGTTGAATGGTATCCTGCGGCCAGCCGGCGGGCCCAGGGGTGCCTGCTCCGGCACCGAGCATGTGCCGGAGTTCGAAGCCAACCGGCACATCCGCCTGCTGACGTTCAATATCCAGGTGGGAATCAATACCTCCTCCTACCACCACTATTTCACCCGAAGCTGGCAGCACTTCCTGCCTCATCGCAACCGCAATGAAAACCTTGATCGTATCGCGTTGCTATTGCGCAACTACGATGTAGTGGCCTTGCAGGAGTGTGATGGTGGCAGCCTGCGCAGTGGTTATATCAACCAGGTGCAGTATCTGGCCGAGGCCGCCGGTATTCCCTACTGGTATCAGCAGCTGAATCGCAACCTGGGGCAATTTGCCCAGCACAGCAATGGCCTGCTCAGCCGGTACCGGCCGCTGGACGTTACCGAACATAAGTTGCCGGGGCTGATACCGGGCCGGGGCGCCATTATTGCCCGTTACGGCACCGAGCACGACCCGCTGGTGCTGGTGTTGATGCACCTGTCCCTGAGTAAGGCGGCCCAGCAACGACAGCTGGGTTACATCCGGGAGCTGATTGCGGACTACCAGCATGTGGTTCTGATGGGGGATATGAATGCCCATGCCGAGCAGCTACTGACCCAGACACCGCTGAAAGAGACCAATCTGGTGCCGCTGCCGGACACCGCCCACAGCTTTCCCAGCTGGCGACCGGAAAAGGCTCTGGATCACATTCTGGTGAGCCCGTCACTGGAAATCCGCCGCTCGGAGGTGGTGAGCTATCCGATGTCGGACCATTTGCCCATTGCGATGGATGTCGCCTTGCCGGAGGGCTATCTGGAGAAATTCTGAAACTGGACGTTTCCCCCACACAAAAAAAGCCCGGCGCATTGGCCGGGCTTTTTCGTGGATGCCGGATCAGGAATTACTTGATCTTGGCTTCCTTGTACGCAACATGCTTGCGGACAACCGGATCATACTTTTTGATCTCGATCTTTTCCGGGGTGTTACGCTTGTTCTTCTTGGTCGTGTAGAAGTGACCAGTACCTGCTGATGAAACCAGCTTGATTTTCTCGCGCATGATGCGGCTCCTTAAAATTTCTCGCCGCGGGCACGAAGATCGGCCAGCACAGCGTCAATGCCTTTTTTATCGATGATGCGCATGCCCTTGGTGGATACGCGCAGCTTCACGAAACGCTTCTCGGACTCAACCCAGAAACGATGGTTCTGCAGATTCGGCAGAAAACGACGACGAGTGTGGTTCATCGCGTGGGAAACGTTGTTACCGGCCAGCGGGCGCTTACCGGTAACCTGACAAACTCTGGACATACTTGCCTCCGACCTGAGCAATGGTCTCAATAATACGAATTCGTTTTTAATGCGTCTCTGGTTGCCAAGGGGCCGTTAAACCCCCGTTCGCGCCTCTAAACTGAACGCTGCTCGCCAGACGCCGCCAGAAAGGGACGCTTTTATACCAGAACTGGCCCCCCAACGCAAAAAATTGTTGGGAATTTGGCCAGTTTTCCGGCATTGACGTTCACGGTCTGAAACCAGGCTTCACATCAACCCCCGTTCAGCCAGCGATATTACCTCACCATGGCCGACAACCATATGGTCAAGAACCCTGATATCCACCAGGCCGAGGGCCTCCTTCAGGCGACGGGTCAGGGAAATGTCCGCCTGGCTCGGCTCAGCTACGCCCGAGGGGTGGTTGTGTGCGAAAATAACCGCGGCTGCATTGTCCTCCAGCGCCTGCCGCACTACCTCCCTGGGATATACGGCGGCACCGTCGATGGTGCCGCGGAACAGTTCCCGGTACTGGATGACCCGGTGGCGGTTATCCAGGAACAGACCGGCAAAGACTTCGTGGGGGTAGGTTCCCAGGCGGCTGGTGAGGAATCGCCGGGTGTCTTCCGGGGAGCGCAGCGGGTCACCCTGGCGCAGAGGCTCGTCCATGACCCGGCGGGCCATTTCCATGGCGGCCTGGACCTGGGCGTATTTGGCGGTGCCAAGGCCTTTCACCTCGCAGAACTGGCGCCGGGAGGCGGTTAACAGGCCTCGCAGCCCCGAGAATTCGGTGACCAGATAACGGGCCAGTGCCATAACCGGCATGCCCGTGGTGCCGGTGCGCAGAAAAATGGCGAGCAGTTCGGCGTCGGACAGGGATTGCGCCCCGTGGGCGAGCAGGCGTTCCCTCGGGCGTTCGTCCGTGGGCCAGGCGGGATCAGTCATGTTGGCTTCCTTGCGTTGGTAAGTGTGATCGGGTGCATCCTGCACCGGGACAGCGATCTCAGGGTTACAAAGGTTACTTTAAAAAGTAACAAACGGTAAACGGATGTCGGTGCCGGTGGGCTGTCGGTACCGCGAGAGCATGCTATCTTATAAGCCTTTCTTTTTATGTGGAAACGGAGCCTTTATGGCCGCCAGACGAATTCTTCTGGGAGTAACCGGTGGTATTGCCGCCTACAAGAGTGCCGAACTGGTGCGCCTGCTGAAAAAGGCCGGCCACGAGGTCAGAGTGGTGATGACCCGGGGGGCGGAAGCCTTTGTAACACCGCTGACCTTCCAGGCCCTTAGCGGCGAGCCGGTACGGACTTCCCTGCTGGACCCCGAAGCGGAAGCGGGCATGGGCCATATCGAGCTGGCGAAGTGGGCCGATCAGGTGATTATTGCTCCCGCATCCGCAGACTTCATTGCCCGGCTGGCCCAGGGTATGGCCGATGACCTGCTCACCACCGTGTGTTGTGCAACAGTGGCACCGATTGCTGTGGTGCCGGCGATGAATCAGGCCATGTGGGGCAATGCCCGCACCCAGAGAAACATCCGGTTGCTCGAGGAGGACCCGCAGGTCGAATTGTGGGGGCCGGATCAGGGTGCCCAGGCCTGCGGCGATACCGGCCCGGGCCGGATGCTGGAGCCGGAGTCGATCCTCAGGTTGCTGGACCAGGGATCGACTCCCACATCGCTGACGGGCAAGCGGGTGGTGATTACCGCAGGACCGACCCGGGAACCGATTGATCCGGTTCGGTACATCAGTAACCACAGTTCCGGGAAAATGGGTTACGCCCTGGCCGGTGCAGCCCGGGCGGCGGGCGCCCATGTAGTTCTGGTCAGTGGCCCGGTCAGCCTTCCGGCCCCTTCCGGGGTTGAGGTACGCCCGGTGTTAACCGCGGAGGACATGTTAAAGGCCGCCAGCGCCGCGGTGGATGAGGGCTGTGATCTGTTTATCGCTACCGCAGCGGTGGCCGACTACCGGCCGGACACCTGCGCCGGCGACAAAATCAAGAAATCCAGTGAAGCCATGTCACTGTCGCTGGTGCGCAACCCGGACACTCTGGCGACCATTGCCGGGCGAGCCGATGCGCCCTTCACCGTCGGCTTTGCCGCCGAAACAACCGAGGTGGCCCGTTATGCCACCGATAAAATGCAGCGCAAGAAGCTCAACATGATCGTGGCCAACGATGTGTCGGCCCCCGGGCTGGGTTTCAACAGTGAAAATAACGCGGTCACCGTGTTCTGGCCCGGCGGTCAGGAGTCGATCGGACCAGACAGCAAAGCCAGCATCGCCCGGCGGCTTGTGGCGATGATTGGCGACCAGCTTGGCAAAATGGCTGACTGAAGCCGTGTCGGGCAAGCCCTCTTAACCAACAGGATCTTTCATGACCAGGAAAAATCTTCAGGTACGCATTCTGGATGACCGTATCGGCAACCAGATTCCCTTTCCCGAATATGCCACCGAAGGCTCTGCCGGCCTTGACCTCCGGGCCTGCCTCGATGAGCCGCTGACCCTGGAGCCGGGCGATACGCGGCTGATAGGAACCGGCCTGTCGATTCACATTGCCGACCCGTCTCTGGCAGCCATGATCCTGCCCCGCAGCGGGCTCGGTCACAAGCACGGCATTGTGTTGGGTAACCTGGTAGGGCTGATTGATTCGGATTACCAGGGCGAGCTGATGGTGTCCTGCTGGAACCGGGGGCGCACCAGCTTTACCGTGGATATCGGTGAGCGGCTGGCCCAACTGGTGCTGGTGCCGGTAGTCCAGGCCCATTTCGAAGTGGTTACCGAGTTTGACACCAGCGCCCGGGGTGAGGGCGGTTTCGGCTCCACAGGAAGCCAATGATTGCGCTGCCGGCCACGCAAAACCCTGTGCCGGTGTCTATACTTCGCGGATAACCGCTTGTCCAAGACCAAAAAAAATACAACTGCAGGATGGACTATGAAGCTGGGTAAAAAGAAGACTGCCGACGCGTCCGTTGATGAAAAGCCGGCAAAGAAAGCAACCAGTAAGGACAAGGGTAAAGCGGCTGGCCCAAAGCTCAAGCGACTGAACTCCATAGCTGTGGGCCAGTCGCTGGTGGTTCTTCTGGCCGGTGCTGTGGCGGTTGTGCTGCTTCAGTTTCTGGTTGTGCAGCCGGCGGCCACCGAGCGCCTGGCCTCACTGAAAGCCCTGGAAGCAGATGCCGCTGCCCTGCGCCTGAATCAGTACTTCGAGCAGGTCCAGAACAGTGTCGATGGCCTCGCCACGCAACCCTATGTGACCCAGGCGTTTGGCAATACCAGCGAGATACCGGCTGTGGAAGCCCAACTGGCGCGTTCCCTGCCCGGTGTCGTGGCCGTGCACCTGTTCCCCTATGGCGAGGTTCCCCGCACGGCGAGCGGAGAGGCGGCCCTGGGCTTCTCCGGCCTGGAACTGGCCCGGCGCGCGGAGACCGGGCAACAGCTGTATCCCGATGCCTTTCCTCTGGATAACAAGTGGCTTGTGCAGATGGCGGCCCCGGTTCGTAACCCGGCAAGCAATGCCGTGGTCGGTAGCCTGCTGATGATTTTTGACACTGCGCAGCTTCAGCCGCTGTTGCAGGTGGTCAATTCCAGCCTTGGTGGCCAGCTCGCGCTGGTCCAGACCGTCCAGGGAGCCTCCCGGACTGTGGCCAGCAAGGGCAGCGGATCCGGTAATGCCGAATCCCGAACGCTCCTTAACCCGGCCTGGACAGTCACCTATACGCCGGCCAGAGTAGCGGTCGCCCCGGTTGATATTGTGATGATCGCGCTGCTTGTCGGTATCCCGGTTCTGATTGCTGCGATTGCTGTCTGGGTTCTGCTTGGCGGTGCCCAGAAAGGGCTGCGCCAGGATGTGACGGCGCTGATTCAGTGGGCCCACAAGGTGTTTGGCGGCGAACGGGCCAAATTGCCGGCCTTTCGCTGGGACATGGTCGCTTCGACCGGCGAGGTGCTGTACCGGTTGTCCCAGGTGGTCGAGAAGCGAGTTGCAAAAGCCGGTGAGAGCGCCAAGCCGAAGCCGGCCAGTACCGGCAAACCCGTCGCTGGCGCCTCCCACGACGCCGAGGAGCCGCTTTTTCAGAGCAAGGATATGCCCGACATCGACATGCTGGATGGCGATGAAGATGTTCTGGGCTTTGGTAGCGGCGACGATACGGTCTTTGGCTCCGGTGGCGCCCCGGAGGTTGACGAAGTGGCTATGCCCCAGGTGGAACTGTCCCGGGATATCTTCCGGGCCTATGACATCCGGGGGGTTGTGGGTGAAACCCTGACCCCGGACATTGTTCAGGTGATTGGTCGGGCCATCGGTTCGGAGGCCCTCGCGCGCGGGGTCGGCAGCCTGTGCATCGGTTACGATGGCCGCCATTCCAGCCCGGAGCTGGCTGGCTCGCTTGCCCGGGGCGTGATGGCCACCGGCTGCAACGTGATCCAGGTGGGCGCCGTGCCCACGCCGGTGCTTTATTTTGCCACCCACGAGCTGCAGACCGGCTCTGGCGTGATGGTGACCGGAAGCCATAATCCGGCCAACTACAACGGTCTGAAGATCATGCTGGGCGGTGAAACCCTGTCAGGCGAGGCCATACAGAAGCTGTACCAGCGGGTTCAGACCGGTGATTTCGCCATGGGGCAGGGCAGCCAGTCGTCCGAGGATGTGCGCCGTGCCTATCTGGACCGGATCGTTGGTGATATCGCGGTAGCCGCGCCGCTGAAGGTCGTGGTGGATGCCGGCAACGGTATCGCCGGTGAGCTCGGGCCCATGCTGATTGAAGAGCTGGGCTGCGAAGTCATTCCTCTGTACTGCGAGGTAGACGGGGACTTCCCGAACCACCATCCCGATCCCGGCAAGCCGGAGAACCTTGCAGATCTGATCGCGCGGGTGAAATCGGAGGGAGCCGATATCGGGCTGGCCTTCGATGGCGATGGCGACCGCCTCGGTGTAGTGACCAACTCCGGCAAGATTATCTGGCCTGATCGCCTGATGATGCTGTTTGCCCGGGACGTCGTGTCCCGGAACCCCGGTGCCGACGTTCTCTACGATGTGAAGTGCAGCCGAAAGTTGGCGGGTGTGATTTCCGAAGCCGGCGGCCGGCCAATCATGTGGAAAACCGGCCACTCCCTGATGAAGGCAAAAATGAAGGAAACCGGTGCCCTGCTGGCCGGCGAAATGAGCGGGCATATCTTTTTCCGGGAGCGCTGGTACGGCTTTGATGACGGCCTCTACGCCGCCGCCCGCCTGCTGGAAATTCTGGGTATCGAAGACCGTCACAGTGACGAGGTCTTCGAGGATTTCCCGGAAGACATCAGTACTCCCGAGCTGAACGTCGAGGTGACGGAAGGCACCAAGTTCGACATCATTGCGCGACTGGCCGAGGCCGGAGACTTTGGCGACGGAAACATCAGCACTATTGATGGTGTTCGGGTGGATTACGCCGATGGCTGGGGCCTGTGCAGGGCGTCCAACACCACGCCGGTGCTGGTGCTTCGGTTTGAGGCAGAAACGCAAGAGGCCCTGGAGCGTATCAAGGCGGTGTTCCGGGATCAGTTGAAGAAGGCGGCGCCGGATCTGGTGGCGGACTTCTGAACAGGATTGGCAGCGGATTCCGCTGGTGGTTTTAACTCAGGATTAGTAAGGCATAAACATGGCGCTGGATCGTGAAACAGCAATGCAGGTGGCTTCGGTGCTCAGCCGGGGCTTGCCTTATATTCAAAGGTTTACCGGCAAGACCGTGGTGATCAAATACGGCGGCAATGCCATGGAGAACGAGGATCTGAAGAGCAGTTTTGCCCGCGACGTGGTCCTGATGAAGCTGGTGGGTATCAACCCGATTGTGGTGCACGGTGGCGGTCCCCAGATCGGCGAGCTGCTGGAACGGCTGAACATCCAGTCGCGCTTCGTCAACGGCATGCGGGTCACCGATGCCGAGACGATGGACGTGGTGGAAATGGTACTCGGGGGCCAGGTCAACAAAGAGATCGTCTCGCTCATCAACTCCCACGGTGGCATGGCAGTAGGGCTTACCGGAAAGGACGCCAATCTGATCCGGGCCCGCAAACTTGAGGTGGTCAACCGTTCTCCGGAGCTGGAGCGGCCGGAAATCATCGACATCGGCCATGTGGGCGAGGTCGCCAGTGTCAATGTGGACGTTATTGACATGCTGACCCGCAGCAATCTGATTCCCGTGATTGCGCCCATCGGCGTGGGCCCGGACGGCGCCTCCTACAACATCAATGCGGACCTGGTGGCGGGCAAGGTGGCCGAAGCCATGAAGGCCGAAAAACTGATTCTGCTTACCAATGTGGCCGGGTTGAAGAGCAAGGAGGATAAGGTGCTGACCGGCCTGACGGCCAAGCAGGTCAACGATCTGATTGAGGATGGCACCATCCACGGTGGCATGCTGCCGAAAATCCGCTGTGCCCTCAGTGCCGTGGAGAATGGCGTGCGCACCGCCCATATTATCGATGGCCGGGTTGCCCATGCCTGCCTGCTGGAGATATTCACCGATGAGGGTGTCGGCACCCTGATTTCCCGTAACTGACGGCCCCTGACTGGGAGTTCCCGGATGAAGCGCCTGTTAACGACGCTGGTAGTACTGGTTCTGGTCGCCCTGGCCACGTTCAAGGCAGGCCTCTGGTGGCTGGCAGACCAGCGATTGGCGGACGCCCGCCAGGCCCTGGAAGAGTATGGCGTGCTGCACCGGGGTAACATCAGTTCCGGGGTTGAAGGTCGCCTGGTTCTTAACGGGGCCAGCTGGCAGGATTTTGAGCTGACCCAGCCCGTGAACATCGCCCGGGCCGAGTTTGACGCCGGGTCGCCAATCAGCTTGCTGGCAAGTCTGGCGAACCCCTCCAGCCTGCCGGCCCGGTGGACGCTGCGACTGGAGGGGCTCAGCCTGACCCTCGACCCGACAATGTTGCGTAACTGGGTGACCGCCGAGGGTGCCAACATCGAAGGCGAGCAGGCCCTGTTTCTGCTTTCCTGCGCGCCGGACCCGCGTCAGCAGCTTGGTAGCGGCGATCTGATCCGGATGGGAATCACGGCCCTGGCGGGGGAGGCGTTTCTCCGTCAGACGCCGGAAGGCCTCCATGCCGAGCTGAACACCATCAGTACGGGCAGTCTGGAGCTGGACTGGCCAGCGGCCAGAGTCCGTTTCCAGGACTCGGAAATCCAGGTGCCAGTCGGCTCAGAGCCATTGCAGTTGACCCTCAGGGATGCTGGCCTGATGCGCCGTATCACCGCCTACTGCGCCCGTGAGGCGGGCGTTGAGCCCGGTGAATGGGCCAGGCGCTCGCTGGATGCGCTGGTGGCTGGTCTCAGGGCCCGGGGGCTCGAGCCGAGTGATCAACTCAAGGCCCTGTACCGGCAGTGGTTGCTCGAAGGCGGTGAGCTCACCGTCAGTCTTCAGCCCGAACAACCGCTGTTTGGCATTCCGGTCACAGCCGACGGGACGGGGCGGGCCGATCCCGGTTGGTCGGTGACCTATAACGGCGCCCGTGTCCCCGATGTCTACCTCAGCAAAGCCAAACCGGTGATTCCGGAGACGCCGGATATTGCCGTGGAACCGGTCGTGCCCAGGGAGGTCCCGAATGTTGAAGGCTGGCATCCGGCCGATCTGGCGGCTGCCGGCCAGTGGATTGATCACAGGGTCAGGGTGACACTCTCCAACGAAAATGTCGTGGAAGGTCGCCTGGTGAGTGTCAGCGATAACGAACTGGAGGTGGCGCGGGTAGTTGCCGGCGGCGAAGTGGCCTACCCGATGATGACCCGGGCCATTACCAACTTTGAAGTGTGGCGGCGCGGCCGCGCACAATGATTCCATCCGGAATCTGAGAGGAAACTATGTCGCAGTCCGATAGCAAGACCACCGTGGTGCCGGGCATCCGTGACATGCTGGCGCGGCTCGTCTCCATGCCGTCCATCAGCAGCGCTTCGGCCGAATGGGATCACAGCAACGAGCCGGTGGTGCGAACCCTGGCGGAGTGGCTGGAAGCCCTGGGGTTCTCGGTGGAAATCCTGGAATTACCGGGCATGCCCGGCAAGTTCAACCTGATTGCCACCCTGGGCAGTGGCCCCGGCGGTCTGGTGCTGTCTGGCCACACGGACACCGTGCCTTTCGACGACCAGCGCTGGCAGAGTGACCCCTTCACCCTGACCGAGCGGGATAACCGCTGGTACGGGCTGGGCACCTGCGACATGAAGGGCTTCTTCCCGCTCGCTATAGAAGCGGCCAGGGCCTTTGTCGGCGAGGACCTGAAGCAGCCCCTGATCATCCTGGCCACCGCCGACGAAGAGAGTTCCATGGATGGTGCCCGGGCGCTGGCCGAGGCTGGCAAGCCCAAGGCCCGCTACGCGGTGATCGGTGAACCCACCAGCCTGAAGCCGGTGCGCATGCACAAGGGCATCATGATGGAGCGCCTCAAGTTTGAGGGCCAGTCTGGCCATTCCTCCAATCCGGCCCTGGGCCGCAATGCCATGGAAGGCATGCACGAAGCGCTCACCGAGTTGCTGGCGCTCCGGTCAGCCTGGCAGGCACAGTACCGGAACCCGAATTTTGAGGTGCAGGTACCGACCCTGAATCTGGGCTGTATCCACGGCGGTGACAATCCCAATCGCATCTGTGCCCAGTGCGAGCTGCACTTCGACTTGCGCCCGTTGCCCGGCATGAACATGGAAACCCTGCGCCAGGCCATCCTGAGCAAGGTCCAGCCGATCGCAGAACGCCGGGAACTGTCCCTGGAATTCGAACCGCTCTTTGACGGCGTTCCTCCGTTCGAAACTCCAGCCGATGCGGCGCTGGTCAAAGCCTGCGAAAAGTTGACCGGGCATACCGCCCACGCCGTTGCGTTCGCCACGGAAGCTCCCTGGCTGCAAAAACTTGGTCTCGAAACCCTGGTTATGGGCCCCGGATCCATCGATCAGGCGCACCAGCCGGATGAATTTATCGAGCTGTGCCAGTTGGAGCCAACGGTTAAAATATTGCGCGGGCTTATCCGGCAGTTTTGCCTTTAGGCCGGAGTCCGGGTCAAATAGGGGGCTGAACACTGTCGGGAGCCCTCTCCAAAACACGCCCGTAAATACATCCCTGTAGGGCTCGGTCGCGCCATCCCTGGCGCTCCACGGTTTTGGAGAGGGCTCCCGACAGTGTTCGTCCGACTTAATTGCAGGCCGCGTAAAGAAAAAAGCTTGGAGTATTCGAATTGAAATCAAACGACTGGCTGCATGGATTTCGCCACTCATCCCCCTACATCAACGCCCACCGCGGGCGCACGGTGGTGCTGACCATTCCGGGGGATGCCATAGAACACGGCAATTTCATCAACATCATCCATGACATTGCACTGCTGAGCAGTCTTGGTGTGCGACTGGTGGTTGCCTTTGGTGCCCGCCCGCAGATCCAGGCGCGCCTGGACAGTGCGGGCGTGCAATCGTCGTTTTCCCGAAGCCTGCGGATAACCCCGGAAGACCAGCTTGCCATGGTGATGGAGGCCATTGGCGGTCTGAGGGCGTACCTCGAGAGCCAGTTGTCCATGGGGCTGGTGAACTCGCCCATGCACAACGCCCGTATTCGGGTCAGCAGTGGCAACTATGTGGCGGCCAGGCCGGTTGGGGTGCTGGACGGTGTTGATTTCGGCTACACCGGCAAGGTTCGCCGGGTCGACGTGGCTGGCATCGAGAAGCTGCTGGAGACCGGTCACATTGTGCTTCTGCCGCCCATGGGGTATTCGCCAACCGGGGATGCCTTCAACCTGTCGTACGAGGATGTGGGCAGCCAGGTGGCAGCGGCGCTGCAGGCGGAAAAACTGATTGTGTTCATCGATGACCCCGGCCTGCTGGATGAGGATGGCAGCCTGATCCGGGAGCTTTCAGCGCGCCAGGCGTCCGAGCGGCTCGCGGCCGGTGTGGTCACCGGTCATGACGCAGACCTGCTGAAAGCAGCCTGTGATGCCTGTGTAAAAGGGGTGCGCCGGGCGCACATCATCAGCTATGTCGACGACGGTGCGATGCTCGAGGAGCTCTTCACCCGGGATGGCTCCGGCACCCTGGTCAGTGGCGATCACTACGAGCAGATCCGCCAGGCCCGGGTTGAGGATATTGGCGGTGTGCTGGAGCTGATTCAGCCGCTGGAGGAGCAGGGTATCCTGGTGCGCCGGTCGCGGGAGATGCTGGAGACTGAAATCGACCGTTTCGTGGTAGCGGAGCGTGATGGCACGATTGTGGGTTGCGCCGCACTCTACAGCTACCCGGATGAGAGCGCGGGAGAGCTTTCCTGTTTCGCGGTGGACCCGTCCTATAGGCGTGCGGGCCGGGGCGATGAGATCCTGGCCATGGTCGAGAAACTGGCCCGGGGCCAGGGCCTCCAGAAACTGTTTGTACTCACTACCCAGACCGAACACTGGTTCCGCGAGCGGGGCTTTCAGCCCTCGAGCGTGCAGGCGCTCCCCGGGCCCAAGCTGGCCTCATACAACACCCAGCGCAACTCAAAGGTGTTCGTCAAACCGCTCTGACAGGGCAGTCAGGCGCTCAGATCTTTGGGACTCCGGTTGCTCTGCCAGCTCGCGGACCGCGTGGTAGAAGGCGGAAAAGTCGTTGTCATTGTCACGGAGTAGCTGTCGGAAAGCCGGTACGTGCTGGTTGTACTGCCTGAACAGTGCCAGGTTGGCATTGTTCAGGGTGACCGGTGGCGGTCCGAAGGGGCCCGGTCCGGACCAGTTGACGGAGAGTTGCCGGTAGGCCTGCGCCAGATGGTTGAGCAGGTTGGCCTTGCGGGCGCGAAGCCGGTCGTCCGGCACGGTGCCTTGTTGTTGGTAGAGGGCTTCCAGCCGGTCGGTGAAATCCGCCACCAGGGCCTGGGTCTGGTTCCGGCGGGCAAGGCGCTCCAGTGCTCGTTGAAACTGCCCTGGTTTGCCCTGTGCGGATAACCAGAGCCTCAAGCCTTCCAGTTCGACGGCGGTTGCGAAGCTCTCGTTGAAGGCCGTGTCGTCGGAAATATAGACCACCCGGTGGGCGAGTTCATGGAACATCAGGGCAACCATCCGGTCTTCCGGTAACGTGGTAAATCCCGTGTGAAGGGGGTCATCGAACCAGCCCAGGGTTGAGTAGGCGGTTACCCCTCCGATAAAGGTGTCGAAGCCCCGGGCGCGAAACAGGGCCTGTTCCCTCTTGGCATCCTCAAGGCTGAAGTAGCCCCGGTAGGCCTGGCAGCCGAGGACCGGGTAGCACCAGCGGTGGGGCTGCAGTGAGAATTCCGGTGCGGCCACCAGGTTGACCACAACCCAGGGGCGGTCAAGATCCACGTACTCGCGAAAGGCCTCGCCCACCGGCAGCGCAAGCCGCCGGGCGGCAAATTTACGGGCCTGGCGGGATACCACAAGGCTGTCCCGGAGTTGCTTTGGTGTGCTTTCATCAGCGATGGCCGAACTCACCGGCCGGCCTGAGGTCATAAGGGACAGGTGACCGCTTATTGCCTGTGAATAGTAGCCAATGGTCGTACACCCGTTAAGCATTGTTACCAGTAGCAAAAGTAGATAGATCTGACTAAGCTGTTTCATGGGTCAGGGTGTTATAGTGTGTTGGTTTGCCCGTGGGGGTCTGGCCACTATAGTACAATCATGGATAGAGTCATGATTCCCATAGCAGCAGGTGGCATTTGCCACCGTTTCAGGGACGTGAGTCGGTGGCGGGCAGTGTGTCCGGCGACTACGCCGGCTTTGCGAGATATCAGGTAGTTCATGGATCCGAGAGAACGTCGTAGCAGCCCCCGCCAACCCATCAAGCTTGCCGCCCAGATTGACCTGGGAACCGGCGAGACCTGGCCGTGCCAGATTGCCGACTTTTGCCCGGAAGGCCTGTTCGTGCGCTATTCCGGTGAAACCTCCCGAAAACTTGACCGGGCCTTTGCCGCCGGCACCCCGCCGGAGCTGATCGTGCGCTTCCGGGGCCTGGACGGTGCCCGCCGCCATGAACTGCATGTTGCTGTCGTCCGGCGTATCGACGGAGCGATGGGAGTAAACTTCACCCGGCCGAGTCCGGCCGCGGTGGATGCCATGCTGCAGCAGTGCAGCAGTTCCCGAAACCAGGACCGGTCGTCCCTGCGCGCGCCCAGTGACCGGGTCCAGTTTGTCCTGCATCAGTCTGCCAAAGCGGTGACCCAGTACATTGAGCCGCTCATGGATGCCTGTTTCGTACAGATGGTGGCGGGCCTCAAGCTCGCCGCCCAGAAGGCCTCCAGTGATCAGCAGGCGAACGAATACATGGATGCCTCAGGTCAACTCCTGGCCCGCCAGCGGGTTATCTGGCACCAGATGGCGCGCAGCCTGGAATCGCCGCTGAAGCCGGCTCCCAAAGGTTTCCCCGGCTCCGAGCTGTCGGTGGTCGACAAGGGGGAGTTTGAAGACTGGCTGACCATCCGGGTGATGGTCACCAAGGCTGATACCCAGTACCGGGGCGATCTGCTTCAGCTCAAGCTGCGTCTCGACAATCTGGGCGTTGCCAATGCCACCGGGCATCACAACCCCCTCGGGCCGGCACTGGTGTGTGAGGCGTTCCACAGTGGTCTGAATCAGCTCAAGGCATCCCGGGAGGTGGAGAAGGTCTGCCTGAAGGTCTTTGAGCAAGCGGTCTTGCAACAGCTTGGCGCGCTTTACAAGGAACTGAACAACATCCTCATTCGCCATGGCGTGCTGCCGGATCTGGATCTGAGCAAGTACCTGACTGAACAGGCCAGCGCAAAGCCGGAAGCAGAACCGGCCGCCAAGCCGGAACCGCAGGCCGAAGCGGCGCCGGCACCGGCGGCAACGAAGCCTGACACGGCTGGCGCCATGGCAGGCTCCAGCCGCAGCAAACCCGGCCTGCTCGGTGGCGAGTTCCGGGGTTATGCCCAGGCAGCCCAGACGGCGTTTGCAACGGTACGGAACCTGCTTAATACCCTGACCGCAAGCCGTGTGGCGCGGGGCGATCCCGAGCCCCTGGCCTTTCCGCCCAACGCCCGCCCGCTTTCTGCTGGCGAACTGCAGCGTGAACTGCAGCAGTTGCAGGTGCAGCCGGTGGCTGCCGGCGAAGAACCGGTGCCGCTCAGGGAAAGGGTTGTCGAGAAGGTGAAGGAAAGCGGTGACAGTCGACTGAACGAGGAACAGCAGGGCACCCTGGATGTGGTGGACCGGTTTTTCCGGTCAGTGGTGGAAAGCCCGAAGCTCAGTGACTACGCCCAGCAACGTATGCGGCAACTTGAAGTCCCGGTGCTCAAGGTGGTCATGCGGGATCCGGCGTTTTTCGACGACCAGGACAGCCCGGTTCGTGGCGTGATGAACCGCCTGGCCCAGTTGGGGGTCAAGGGCGGCCGGATCAATCCTGTGGTCCAGCGCCGGGTGGACGAGCTGGTTCAGCGTATTACCACCGATTTCGAGCAGGACACCGGTGTGTTCGAGCAGACGGTTCATGAGCTCGACACCCTGATTGACCGCCAGAACCTGGTGTATCGCAGGAACGTCGAACGGGTGACCGCGGCGGCCGAGGGTGCCCAGAAAGTGGCGGAATCGAAGAAGGCCGTGGCCGATGTGCTGGATCAGAAACTGGCGGGCCGCAAGGTGCCAAAGGCGGTACTGAGCCTGCTGGACGGTGGCTGGCGGGATTTGCTGTCGCTGACCTGGATTCGGCAGGGCCCGGACAGCCAGCTCTGGCAGGACTACCTGGCGGTGATCGACTCCCTGCTTGCCTTTGCCGCCGATCCGGACGGTGCCATCAACCTGCCGGAGCTGTTGCGGGTAATCCAGGAGGGCCTTGCCTCCATTTCCAGCAATCATATGCCGTCCTCGCAGATCCGCGACGAGCTCAAGCAGTTTCTGGTTCGCAGCCCGGACAAACCGTCCGAGCTGGTGGAAATGCCGCCGGCAACGCCGGAGCCGGCCGGCAGCAAAACGATGTCTGAGCGCGAACAGCGCAGCCTCCAGCGCTGGATCAACCGGGCCCAGCAACTGCGCACCGGGGACTGGCTCCGGGATCAGGAAAAACCGGAAGAGCCGCAGTATATCCGGCTGGTGTGGGTCGCCCGGGGGTTCAGCCGTTTTGTGTTTGTGAACCATCAGGGGATGCGGGTGGTGGAGCTGGAGCTTGAAGCCTTGGCCCGGCATATGCGCAAAGGCATTATTGTGCCGGACAGCCAGTACGAGCGGCCGCTGGTGGATGAGAGTATCGACCGGATGGTTCGCAAGGTCTATGACCAGCTGTCCTGGGCTTCCACCCATGACGAGCTGACCGGGCTTCTGGGCCGCCGTGAATTCGAGCGCATGCTGGACCAGCAACTGGCCCGGCGGGAAGACGAGCGCTCCCTGGTGAGGCTGGATCTTCGCCGGTTCCGCCTGCTGAACGACACCGCTGGTTACCAGGCCGGTGATGAAACCCTGAAGCGGATCGCGGATATTCTGCGCAGCCATGTGGCTGACGGAATGCCGATTGCCCGGCTTGCCGGCAACGAGTTTGCCATGCTGGTGGCCTCGGAGAGTGCCACTGAGACGGCGAAAACCATCATTCGGGCGGTCGAGGCAGCCGAGTTTGCCTTCGGCGGCCGGTCTTACCGGCTTTCTGCCAATGTCGGTGTGGTGCCGACACTGCCGGCACTGGTCAGTGCCGAGCGCTGGCTGAGGGCCTCGGAACAGGCGCTGGCCACGTCCCGGCAGCAGGGCCATGGCAGGATGTCGGAATATGCCCTGGGCGCCGAGGATGAGGCCCGCCAAGAGCAGATCGCCGCCAAGGTGGCAAGCCTCAGCAACCTGAATGAAGAGCGCATGCTCCTGCGGTGCCAGAAAATCATCCCGCTGCACGCCAAAGCGTCCATGGCGGCCCAGTACGAAGTGCTGATCAGCATGTACGATGATGACGGCAACCTGATAACCGGCCGGGATTTTGTTCGCATGGCCGAGCGCTACGACCGCATGCAGGCGGTTGACCGCTGGGTGGTCGGGCATATGCTGGACTGGCTCAGGGAGCAGGCGCCGGACCCCCGCCAGTTCGGCGGAGTGTGCATCAACCTGTCCGGCTACTCGATGAATGACCAGTCGCTGCTGGAATTCATCTATGAAAAGCTGAGCGAAAAGGACGCGCCCATCGAACGCCTGTGGTTCGAGCTCACCGAGGCCTCGGCCATCAACGATGTCCAGTCGGTGGCCGATTTCATTCTGGAGATGAAGGAGCTGGGTTGCCGGTTTTGCCTGGGCAATTTTGGCAGTGGCCCGAGTTCGTTCGAGCTGATGCGCTCACTGCCCGTGGATCTGATCAAGATCGACAGTGCCTTTACCGGCCAGCTGTTAACCAGCGAAACAGACCGTGCGATGGTGCGCTCGATGGTGGATATGGCACATTACATGAACCGGGAAGTGATTGCTTCCCGGGTTGAGTCGCGGGATGTCCTGGATATGCTCCGCCAGTTGGGTGTGGATTATGCCCAGGGCTTCGTGGTTGAAAAGCCCCGTTTGCTCGACAGCCTCACCTGATTCCGGCACGCTGCTCCTATGTCGAAACGTCATCCCATTATCGCGGTTACCGGGTCATCCGGCGCAGGCACCACCACCACCGGCCAGATTTTCAGCCGGATGTTTGCCAGTGAAGGCCTCCGGGCCGCCATGGTCAGTGGCGACAGCTTTCACCGCTATAACCGGGAGCAGATGGCGCGGCTGGCGGCCAAGGGACAGTTCGGCGAGCGCAACCATTTTGCCCTGGCGGCCAATCACATCGACAAGCTCGAAGCGCTGTTCTACGACTACGGCCACACCGGCAACGGCCGATACCGGCAGTATGTCCATGATGAGGACCGGGATCTGGCGGCGGCTGGCCACAAGCCCGGCACCTTCACGCCCTGGGGGCCCTTGCCCGCCGATACGGACCTGCTGTTCTATGAAGGGCTGCATGGCGGTGTGGTCAGCGAAACCTGCAACATTGCCCAGTATGTGGACCTGCTGATCGGGGTCGTGCCGATCGTGAACCTGGAATGGATCCAGAAGATCCACCGGGATACCCACAAGCGCGGCTACAGCCAGGACGCGGTGGTGGAAACCATCATCAACCGCATGGACGACTATGTGCATGACATCGTGCCGCAGTTCTCCCACACCCATATCAACTTCCAGCGCATTCCCCTGGTGGACACCTCGAACCCCTTTGTTGTCCGGGACGTGCCCACGGAGGACGAGAGCATGCTGGTGATCCGGTTCCGGGATCCCTCGGACGTGGAGTTTTCCTACCTGCTGCAGGTGATTTCCGGCAGCAGTCTGTCCCGCCATGACACCCTGGTGATTCCGGGCACAAAAATGCCGCTGGCCATGGACCTGATTGTCAGGCCCATGGTTCAGCGGCTGATGGCCCGGAAGCCCTTCGCCTGAGTGAGACCGGCTTCAGGCGGTCAGGCGGCCATCCCGGTAGTCACGAAGCGTCTGTTCGATCTCTTCCTTGGTGTTCATGACGAAAGGCCCGTACTGAACCACCGGTTCTCCGATCGGTTTGCCGGCAATCAGCAGTATGCGGGCACCGGAGCTGCCAGCCGTGATGGTGATACTGTCGCCATCGCCCAGGATGTTGGCGGCGCTTTTCTTGAGGGCGACATCGCCCAGGCTGGCGCCACCTTCATACAGGTACAGCATGCCGTTATGGCCCGCTGGAACCGGCAGTGAAAGCTGGCCCCCGGCGTCCAGGTGAATGTCGGCATAGAGCGGCCGGGTGCTGCGCTCCGATACCGCGCCCTGATGTGGCTTTCCGTCCACCACCACCACCAAACCGGCAATCAGCTTGAGGGTGCCGCCCTCGAAGCCGATTTCGGGAATCTGCTCCGGCTGAAAGTCCTGATAACCGGCTTTGGTCATCTTGTCGGCAGCCGGCAGGTTCAGCCATAGCTGGAACCCACGCATGACGCCTTCCTCCTGCTGGGGCATCTCCGAGTGGATAATGCCCCGGCCGGCGGTCATCCACTGCACGCCGCCATTGCGAAGGTTACCCCGGTTACCCAGGTGATCCTCGTGGAGCATGTGCCCCTCGATCATGTAGGTCACCGTTTCGAAACCGCGGTGGGGATGGGACGGGAAGCCGGCAATGTAGTCAGCGGCGTCGGCCGAACCGAACTCGTCGAGCATCAGGAACGGATCCAGGCGAACACTCGGCTGCTGGCCGATGGAGCGTTTTATACGCACACCGGCGCCATCGGATGTTTCCAATGCGGGAATAATCTGTTTCAGGGAGCGCAGGGTCATGGTGTTCTCCTCTCGGTTGCTCACGTTTCTATTAAAGCGGGAGGAGGGACAAGTATAAAACGCAGAAATCTGGCGGGAGACATCAAAAAAACTGAAGGACTGGTGGCGGCCCGCTCAGGACGCCACCGGTGACCCCTTACTCCACGTTGCGGGAGTAGAAAATCTCCAGCATTTCCCGGCGCAGCCGGTCCTCGATGGACTGGGCTTCCTGCGCACCGAGATCGCTGGCATTGACGCCGAACACGTAGTTATCAAGGTTGAAGTTCTTCAACATCATCTTGGTGTGGAACATATTTTCCTGGTACACGTTCACGTCGATCATCTGGTACGAGTTCTGGGTGTCCTCGGTCAGATAGTTCTGGATCGAGTTGATGTCGTGATCGATGTAGTGCTTGGTGCCGTCCACGTCACGGGTGAAGCCCCGAACCCGGTAGTCCACGGTGACCACATCCGAGTCAAAACTGTGGATCAGGTAGTTCAGCACCTTCAGGGGTGAAATCAGCCCGCAGGTGGACACGTCGATGTCGGCCCTGAATGTGCTTACGCCATCGTGCGGATGGCTTTCCGGGTAGGTGTGGACGGTTACGTGGCTTTTGTCCAGGTGCGCCACGATGGTGTCCGGCAGCGGCCCCGGCGATTCTTCGTTATCCGGCTCCTGGCCATTGTTGAGCTCATGCTCCGCGATCAGCATGGTGACCGACGCACCATGGGGCTCGTAATCCTGGCGTGCAATATTGAGGATGTTGGCGCCGATGATCTTGACCACGTCGGACAGGATCTGGGTAAGACGCTCGGCGTTATACATCTCATCGATGTAGTCGATGTACGCCTCGCGTTGCTCTTCGGTCTGCGCGTAACAAATGTCGTAAATGTTGAAGCTCAGGGATTTGGTCAGGTTGTTAAAACCGTGCAGCTGGAGTTTTGATTCCATGCTCAGCCCCTCCGGATCATGGAGATGAATGACTGCAGAGCTGCTTTTGGGCGCTCTGCCGAGGCCGCCACCGACTACTGACCGGGTTGTTCACCTTTTGCGCAGACCGGCGGAGAGGGTGCGTATTATGCACACCGCAAGTGACGTTGAATAGTATTTGCAATGACATTTTAGCATCCGTGACATCCGCTGCATCCGGCCTGCCGACCCTGGCCCCGGGCGGGCCATGGGGCGAATCCGTGAGACCTCTGTGCGCCGGACTATTCGGCCTCGCGAATTTCGTAGCTGTGGGTGATTTCAACGCCGGCCTTTTCAAGCATGATCGACGCCGAGCAATACTTTTCGGCGGAAAGGCTGACCGCCCGTTTGACCAGATTTTCCTTCAACTGGTTACCGGTGACCACGAAGTGCAGGTGAATGCGGGTAAAGACCGCGGGAACGGCATCGGCCCGCTCTGCTTCCAGCTCGGCATGACAGGCCGTCACGTCCTGCCGGCTCTTGCCCAGAATACTCATCACATCGAAAGACGAGCAGCCGCCCAGGCCCATCAGCAGCATTTCCATCGGGCGAGGGCCCAGGTTCTGGCCGCCGTGGTCGGGTGGGCCGTCGAGCTGAACGCTGTGGCCGCTGCCACTGGTGACTTTGAAACTGGCGTTGCCGGTCCAGTCGACGGTTGCTTTCATGAGGTGCTTCTCCCTGGTGGTGGCTCAGGGCCGCTGTAGCCCCTGGCGCTGATCGCGATGCTATGAGGCCGGATGCTAGCACAACTGGCAAGGCGGAGCAGCGGCGAGGCTCGCTCCGGATACATGTTGTATACTCTTTCCGGTTGCCCGAAACCGACCTTCTTGTTATAAGTTGCGCAGATTTGCAAGAAAAAAGAACGAACCCGCACGGAAAGCCGGGTGAATAACAAACAATGGAACCCGCCAGTATTTGAGGAGGCACGACTCGCATTATGGCCACTATCGTCAAGCCGGTTGAGCAGAAAACCAAGCATCTGGATTATTTCCTGTCGCAGTGCCATCGTCGGCGCTATCCCGCCAAGAGTACGATCATTTACGCCGGGGACAAGAGCGACTCCCTGTTTTATATCGTCAAAGGCTCGGTAACCGTCATCATTGAGGATGACGACGGTCGCGAGATGATCATGGCCTATCTCAATGCCGGGGATTTCTTCGGCGAAATGGGGCTGTTCGACAACATGGATTCGCGCAGTGCCTGGGTCAAGGCAAAGACCGAATGCGAAGTGGCCGAGATCAGTTACACCAAGTTCCGGGAGATCGCCCAGCAGGACCCCCGTGTTCTGTATTTCATCGGTGAGCAGATGGCCTCGAGACTGAGGCAGACTACCCGCAAGGTGGGTGATCTGGCGTTCCTGGATGTTACAGGCAGGGTGGCAAGGACTCTGCTGGACCTGTGCAAGGAGCCGGATGCCATGACGCACCCGGATGGCATGCAGATCAAGATCACCCGCCAGGAAATCGGCCGCATCGTCGGCTGTTCCCGAGAGATGGTCGGCCGGGTTCTCAAGACACTGGAGGATCAGGGGCTGGTGCGGGTCAAGGGCAAGACCATGGTGGTTTACGGCACTCGCTGAGCCTGGCCGAGTGCACCCGATACCGCAAAGGCCGCTGATACCAGCGGCCTTTTTGCGTTGGGTCAGTTGACCAGGGCAACGGACTTAATCTGCATCCACACCTTCCTGCCCGGCTCAAGGCCAAGCCGGTCTACCGCCCGGGTGGTGAGCCGAGACAGGAACGGCGTCGGGCCGGCCAAAAGCCGAACCAGGCTGATCCCCGGGTCGACATCCGGATCGATTCGGTCAATGGTTGCCGGCACCAGATTCTGGATGCTCTGGTCGGAATGTTCCACCAGCGCCAGGCTGATATCCCGGGCCAGCACCTGTACCCGCACACTGTCACCCGGGTTTATCCTGTCGTCCCGGCGCAGCCAGAGTTGGCCACCGTCGAAGCTGAACAGGGCCAGATGCCACGGCTCGTCCAGATCCGTGATGTGGCCTTCCAGCAGAACTCCGGCATCACCCTCCAGCCGGAAGGGGTTGTCGGTGCCCGCCAGGGTTTCCCGCAGCGGCCCCTGTGCCACCACCCGGCCCGCTTCCATCATCACGATGTGATCCGCCAGCCGGGCAACCTCCGCGGTGGAATGCGAGACGTAGACGATCGGAATCGCCAGGGTGTCGCGCAGCCGCTCGAGGTACGGAAGGATGTCCTGTTTGCTGGCAAGGTCCAGGGCCGACAGGGGCTCGTCCATCAGCAACAGCTTCGGGCTGGTCAGCAGGGCCCGGGCAATCGCGACGCGTTGTCGTTCACCGCCGGAAAGGCCCGCGGGCATTCGGGCCAGATGAGACTCCAGGCCAAGCCAGCGCACGGCATGGTCGAACCCGATCTTCCGCTCGCGGGCGGGGATGCGCCGGTAGCCGAACTCCAGGTTCTTGCGAACGTTCAGGTGGGGGAACAGGTGGGTTTCCTGGAACACGAGGGCCAGCGGCCGCTGGTGCACGGGGCGGACGATATCGTCAG
This sequence comes from Marinobacter subterrani, assembly GCF_001045555.1. NCBI lineage: Bacteria > Pseudomonadati > Pseudomonadota > Gammaproteobacteria > Pseudomonadales > Marinobacteraceae > Marinobacter > Marinobacter subterrani. The sequence continues at coordinate 2,942,743 of NZ_LFBU01000001.1, read as the reverse complement.
TCTGCCAGGATTCACCGAACACGGTCATGGTGCCGGAGGCACTCTGCAGGCCCGCCATGCACCGGAGCAGGGTGGTCTTGCCGCAGCCCGAATGCCCGAACAGGGCGGTGATGCCGGTGGCCGGCAGGGTCAGGTCAACATCCAGGTCGAATCCCGGAAAGGCACACTGGAAGCGCGCCCGGATGGTATCGGTCGCAGTCATCCGAGAGCCCTCGAACGGGCCTTGCCGTTTAGCGCGTAAAGGCTCACCAGCACCACAAAGGAGAACACCACCATGCCGGCGGACAGCCAGTGTGCCTGGGTGTATTCCAGGGATTCCACGTGATCGTAGATGGCCACGGATAACACCCGGGTTTCCCCGGGAATGTTGCCGCCGATCATCAGGATCACGCCAAACTCACCGATGGTATGGGCGAAGGTCAGCACCGCGGCGGTCAGGAAGCCGTTGCGGGCCAGCGGCACGGCAACGAACAGGAAGCGGTCCCAGGGCGCGGCACGCAGGGTGGAGGCGACTTCCATGAAACCGTCACCGACGGTTTCGAAGGCGTTCTGCAGGGGCTGAACGGTAAACGGCAGGGAGTAGACGACGGACGCCACCACCAGACCTTCGAAGGTGAAGGGCAGCAGGCCGATCCCCAGTGATTGGGTGGCCTGGCCAACCCAGCCCTCCGGCCCCATGACCAGCAGCAGGTAGAAGCCGAGGACTGTTGGCGGCAGTACCAGAGGCAGGGCAACCACCGCAGCGACTGGCTGCCGCAGCCAGTGCCGGGTGCGGGCCAGCCACCAGGCGATGGGAGTGCCGATCAGCAACAGCAGCAGTGTGGTCATCGTCGCCAGCCTGAGCGTCAGCCAGACCGGATCCCAGTATGTTTCAAACATTAGTCGGCAGTGTCGTACCCATAGTCCCGGATAATGGCGATGGCGGTGTCGGATTTCAGGAAGTCCATCCAGGTCCTGGCCGCTTCATTGCCGGCACCGCGGTTCAACAGGATGGCCTGCTGGTCGATGGGCTGGTAATAGGCCTGGGGCACCTTCCACAATGTGCCTTCGTCGTCGTCCCAGGATTTTACCTGAGACAGGGCGACAAATCCGGCCTGGGCGTTGCCACTGACAACAAACTGAAAGGCCTGGGCGATGGAGTCACCCCGGACCAGCTTGCCCTGCAGGGCCTGCCAGTGGCCCAGGTTTTCCAGAACCTGTTGCGCTGCAAGACCATAGGGGGCGGTTTTCGGATTGGCCATGGCCAGCCTGGCGAAAGGCTGTCGGCTCAGGTAGTCCTCGGCATTTTCGAAGGCGTTCGGGGCCGGGCTCCAGAGCACCAGTTTGCCCCGCGCGTAGGTGAAGCGGGTGCCGGTGACTCCGGCTTGCGCTTGCTCGATCAGCGCCGGCCTGCGGGCGTCCGCAGCCATGAATACATCGTAGGGCGCGCCGTTCCTGATCTGGGCGTACAGCTTGCCGGTTGAGCCGGTGCTGACGATGGCCCGGTGGCCGGTGTCGGCTTCAAAGCGTTCAGCCAGGTCATCGGCGGTCTCGGTGAAGTTGGCAGCGACGCCAAGGCTGACTTCGCCCGCGACAGCCTGGGTCATGGCGACGCCAGACAGAAACAGCATGATGGTCCGGAACAGACAGCGGGTTCTACAGTAACCCATACAACGTCCTTACAGGTTCAATCAATAATGGCTTGGGTCCGGGGTGACATTTCCGGGTGTGCTGCCGTTACGGATGAATCCGGTGCGAAGCACAGAGAATGGAGGTATTCCCACACCTCATACCGGTTGGTCTCGTTGAGCATCTCATGTCGGCCGCCTTCGAACAATCGCAGGGTAACGCTTTGAACGCCGGCTTCGCGAATGGTCTGGAAGTGTTGTCTTACGCCCCGGCCCATTTCACCCACCGGGTCCGCGGTGCCGGAGAACAGGTGCACCGGCAGGTCCTTGCGCCAGGCAGAGGGCGAAATGCCCAGCATCCCGCCGATGAAGTCCCACCACAAACCCACGGTGCAGGCGAACCCGCAGAGGGGATCGGAGATATACCGGTCGACCTGTTCCTGATCCCGGCTCAACCAGTCGGAGCCTGTCCGGTTCGGGCGGAACTGGCGGTTGAACTGCTCAAAGGTCATACGGGTCACCAGCCGGCTCCGGTGTCGCTTGCCGCGAACCAGGCGGATCAGGCCGACCAGGGCCCTGGAGGCGAACAGCTGGCCACGATCAATGCGGTTGGTGGCGCTCAGGATCAGGGTGGCCAGGCTGTCGCCATGTTTCTGGGCATAGCTCTGGGCGATGAACGAGCCCATGCTGTGGCCCAGCAGGTGCAGTGGCAGGCCCGGAAACTGCGAACGGCTGTGTTGGACTACCCGGTGCAGATCGGCGACCACGCGGGCCCAGCCGTTCTGGTCGGCATAGTGCCCGAGGCTTTCGGAAGGCCAGCCGGGGCCGTGGCCCCGATGGTGGAAGGTAACAACCACCATGTCGCGCTGGCTGAGCCATTCGGCCAGTGCCCGGTAACGGTCGCCGTGTTCGGCCATGCCATGGCTGATAACCAGAATGCCGGCAGGCTCCGCCGGAATAAACACAGTGCCGGTTATGGTGTGGCCATCAGGTGCGTTCAGCGTCAGGGGATGTTCGTTCATGGTGCCTGCCCGGGTCCTTGTTATTCTTGTCCGTTGCCGGGCGTTGCCACTCCGGCCGTTTCCATAAATGTCTGAGGCGAGACAATAATCCGCCTGGCTGTGCCATGTCGCGGAACAGGTCCACGGATTCGTGAGTCCAGAGCACAATCAGGCCGCTGTTTTCAATTACGGCCCGCATCATGTCGGTCAAAGCCATAGGGTTCCTGCCGGTTCTTCTGTGCTGCAGGCAACAGTGTGGCATGGAGCCGGTGGAAGTGAGTGTCGGTTTGCGCCAGTCTGGCTGGCGATTTCCGACAAGCCCCCGGTATCAGTTTGCCCGGCGATTGTTTGCGTAAATGGTTTCCAGGGTCTGTAGTTGAGGTTGCCATTGTTCCAGCCAGGCACCGATCTCTTTTGGAATACGCGCCGGCTTGGGCCAGGGCACCGGGTACTCCGGAGGCAGGAACAAGGGAGCAAACAGTGCCGCGGCCGTCAGGTCGGCGCGGGAAAACCGGTCGCCAACCAGGAACGGTTGTTCCCGGTATATGCCCGCCAGTTCAGTCAGCAGCGTCTCCATTACCTGCCGGGATCTGTCCGCGGTTTTGTCATTGATCTGCATCCATTTGCGCATGACTTCGTTAACGCGGCTGAAGGCCAGGCTGAGCAGTATCCGGTTGTAGAAGGGCGTGCCGGCGGCCAGCATGGGCACCACGATTTTGGGCCGCTGCAGAAAGTGGTGGTAGGAATAGCAGCGAATGGCGGGGCCGGCTTCGTCGTCCAGCCGCCGTTCCCAGGCCAGCGCCTGCGCTCGCAGGTCCGGATCGGTCGGCGTCAGGGGGCGCTCGGGAAAAATCTCGTCAAGATAATCCAGAATCCCGGCCGAACCCTGGACGATCCGGCCATCGTGGTCGAGCACCGGAACGGACGAGGCCTGGCCCGTCAGTTTTCGTATGGTTTTTACATGCTGGCCAGGCAGCAGGTTTACGGATTCATAATTGAGCCCTTTAAATTCCAGGGCCCAGCGGATTTTCTCGCAGTAATGGGAAATGGCAAATTGGTATAGTTTCAGCGCCATGGCCTGTCTCCTGAATCAGATTCTCCAGCATACTGGCGGCGGCACGGTTTAAGAAGCCTTGCCGAGGGATTCACGGAAGTTGGCCATAGCGGCTGTTGGGTTTTAAACTGTGCTCATTGATACACATCTTCAAGGGAACTGACCATGTACTCACGACGAGTTTTTACGCTGTCCGTCGTCACCTTCGCCGGGCTCCTTGCCTCTGCCTGCTCCTCCTTGCCGCAAACTCCCCAGCCGGTTTTCGGGGCCTATTCGTGCGGGCAGCTCGAGATTGCCGTATCCGGCGCCGACGACAGTGAATTGATCAGCGTCGATTATCTTGATCGGGGCATTTTGCTGAAGCCGGCGGAGAGTGCCTCGGGCGCCCTGTATGTTGCGCCCGGCGATGAGAAAACCCGATTCTGGAGCAAGGGTGAGCGGGCTACCCTGACCATCCAGGGGCAGACCTATCCCGAGTGTTTGCCACCGGGGGGAGTGGAGATGCCCTTTGAGGCCAGTGGCAACGAGCCCTTCTGGCATGTGACGATTGACGGTGAGGAGCTTTTCCTCACCAGGCCCTACGAACAGGATCAGACCCGACGTATTCCGGTTGAACTGTCCACCGCCAACCGGCACGGCCGGGAATTCGTCGCGACGCTCGAGGATCTGCCCGTAACCCTTGCCGTTGCCCGGCAGTTGTGCGAGAACAGCATGTCGGGTGCCCAGTACCCGGCGCAGGTTCGGCTGACGGTGGGTGGTGAGTCTTTTGCCGGTTGTGGTGGCGACCGGCTGCGCCTCTTCCGGGGCGCGGAATGGGTTGTTGAGGACCTGGCCGGCAGCGGAATCATTGATCGCTCCCGGATTACCATCGAATTTCTTGAGGACAACCGGGTCGCCGGACGTGCCTCCTGCAATCGTTACACCGGTCACTATCGGTTAGGCAGTGAAGGGATCGCCTTTGGGCAGTTGGCGACAACCCGCATGGCCTGTGCGCCGGCGCTGATGGATCAGGAGGTGCGTTTCCTGGAGCTGCTTGGAAAGGTTTCTTCAGTGGCCATCGGGCGACAGGGGGAGCTGCGCCTTTCAACGCCGGGCGGTGACCTGATCCGGGCGTTTCAGTCCGGCCATGAAAGCCCGTAACTGGCCAGAATCTGCTTGATCCGCCCGGAGTCCCTCAGGACTTTCGTTCCTTGTGACAGGCGCTCTGCAAGCTCCATGGACTGGCTTCGGGCGGGCGAAAATGCAATATAAACCGGTGATTTGTGTATTATGACTGCTCTCCTGAGTGCCACGGCATTGCTGTGCTGCGCCAACTGCCATTCCATGACGAAACGGTCTTCCGGGAAGACATCTGACCGGTGCCTGCCCAGAAGCCCGATGGCCCGGCCCAGGGGTGCGGGCCCGGACAGTATCCATACCTTTTTGGGGTCATCGCGATGCCTGTCGATATAGGCATCAAGCTCCGGTGAGTAGGCATAACCATTGATGGCCAGGAGATTGAGCCCCTCCAGCGAGTCGATGCCGCTGTAATGCCAGGTGCTGTCAGGGTGAGTGTAGAGGGCAATTTCTGTATGGCCGGCGGCTTCTTCCGGGAATATGAAGTCCGGCGCATCGCCGGGCAGGGCTCCGACAACACCATCGATATAGCCATCCCGCGCCTGCTGGAGCGCCCGGGCCCAGCTCATATTGATATACTCGACCTCAATGCCAGCCATGGCAAAGGCTTCCCGGGCAATATCGACGATGTAACCCTCACGGTCGGAACCTGCCACGCAGTTATGGGGACACCAGGGATCTGCGGCAATAATGACCTTCCGGGCAGCTTGTGGCGCCACAAGATCCGATTCGGTTGTCATGGCGGCCGTTCCGGGACCCTGCAACGGTGGGTCTTCCGGTTGCGAGCAGGCAACCAGCAGCCAGGCAAAGCACAAAACCAGTATTCTTGGCATGGTCGGGAAACCGGGTTGCCGAAGGAGTCGGCTTTAGCTGAATGATAAACCCTGTCTGGTGTTTTGTAATCCCCCCCCTTAAGGCCGCTATGCCGCGCTTTTACTGCGATCCTGTGAAGCCTGTGTGGGTACCAGTGCAAGGGCGAGATCCTTCATATGGAGGGTGCCCACATGCTCCTCTCGCCTCATTACCCGGAAATTCAGGGACATGTCGCCACCGGACTTGAGGAGCACCGATTCAAGGTTTTCCTTCTCAGAGATGTCACCGGCGTAAGTGGACTCGCCAGAATCCGGGGCGCTCATCACCGAGCGCACCCTGAGCACCCGTGCCCGGTTGATATCACTGATGAAATCGACAATGTAGGGGTCGCCCGGATTGAGCAGGATTTCCTGGGGGTCCCCTTGCTGCACGATTTCGCCGTCCTTGAGGATGACCAGATGATCGGCCAGCTTGAGGGCTTCATCCAGGTCATGGGTGATAAATACGACGGTTTTCTTCAGCTCGTCCTGCAGTTCCAGCAGCAGGTCCTGCATGTCGGAGCGAATCAGCGGGTCCAGGGCTGAAAATGCTTCATCCATCAGCATGATGGGGGCATCGGACACCAGCGCACGGGCTATCCCAACGCGCTGCTGCATTCCACCGGACAACTGGTGCGGGTACTGATGCTCGTTGCCCTCCAGGCCGACCCGCGCCAGCCATTTCCGGGCATCGGCTTCGAAATCGGAAATGGTGTAACCCCGGATATTCTTCGCCATGCCGGCGTTTTCAAGCACCGTCTTGTGGGGCAGGAGTGCGAATTTCTGGAACACCATCGACATGTTTTCCCGGCGCAGCTTGCGCAGCTGGTCCTCGTTGAAACTGAGCACGTCCTCGCCATCGATCCGGATTTCCCCCGCCGTGGGCTCAATCAGCCGGTTCAGATGACGGATCAGGGTCGATTTCCCGGAGCCGGAGAGCCCCATGATCACCGTGATTTCGCCCTCCCGCATGTCGACATTGATATCCCGCAGGCCAAGAACATGCCTCTGCTGCTCCAGCAGGTCGGCCTTGTTCATGCCCTTGCGGACATGTTCGAGCGCCACATCGGGGGTCGGGCCGAAAATCTTGTACAGGTTCTTTATCGAAATCTTTATGTTTTCTGCCATGGGGCGTTCCTCACTGCTTCTGCGAGACATTGATGCGTGCCAGTGACGCCTTGGTTACCCGGTCAAGGATAACCGCCAGGATCACGATGCCCAGGCCGGAAACCAGACCAACGCCGAGTTCCAGGTTGCGTATGCCCCTGAGCACCAGTACGCCAAGCCCGGGGGCGGATACCAGGGATGCAATGACAACCATGGCAAGACTCATCATGATGGTCTGGTTCACCCCGGCCATAATGTTCGGCAGTGCCAGTGGGATCTGGACCTTGTAGAGCTTTTGCCGGGGTGTCATGCCGAAGGCATCGGCGGCTTCAATGACGTCCTTGTCGACCAGCCGGATGCCCAGATTGGTCAAGCGGATCACCGGAACAATGGCGTACAGGATGATCGCGATGCCGTAGAGTTTCGATTCGGTAACGCTGAACAGGAAGATCAGCGGGATCAGGTACACGAACGGAGGTAGCGTCTGCAACATGTCCAGGATGGGTATGGTCATCCGCTGAAGCTTGTCGCTGCGGGCCATGCCAATGCCGATGGGGACCCCGAGCAGAACGCAGAGGAAGGCGCAGACAAGAATGATCGCCAGTGTCTGCATGGCGTAGGCATAGTAATCAATGAATGCCAGCAGAACGATGCTGCCGCCGACAAAAAGCACCAGCTTCCAGGATTTGGTGACCAGGTAAACCACCGCCAGCAACAATGGAATCACAATCCACCAGGGCGTGTTGAGCATGGCGTAAAGCGCACCGTCGAGGAACCAGCTGAGCGGCTGGGTCAATGGATCGAGCACCAGGCTTAGACTGTCCTTGATGGCCAGGAAGCCTTGCTCCAGGCCCTTGGTGAGCTCCCGGGACTGGGGAAAAGCGGCGCAGGATTCGTTCAGGGCGTCCATGGACGGGAACGGCAGTTCCCAGATTGAGGCAGGTTCGGCGCTTTCTCCCTTGGTCTTGTTCAGCAAATCGGCCATCGACATCGGGCCGTCGCTTGCGCCTTGTGAGCACCATTCCTTGAGGCCCAGTGTTGAAAACAGGGAATCGTAGGTTGCCATGGGCGGTCAGTCTCTCCTGCGCATCTGGAATTGGTTCGTGGTTCAGGAAACTGCCCGGGACATGAAAGGAAGAGCGTCCCGGGCGGGGGCAGGCGAATCAGTTTCCGAGAATGGCGGTCAGTTTTTCTCTGGCGGAATCGTTCAGCCAGGTGGACCACTCGTCGCTATAGTTGTTCAGGAAATAGACAGCGGCTTCCTTGCCGGAAGCGTTGTTCTCGTCCTTCCAGGCCAGAATCGAGCTCATGGTGTCGGTTTTGAACGTCAGCTTGCTCAGCATCTTGGCGACTTCCGGCTCGCGCTCTTTGAAGTCGGTGGTCACCGACGTCAGAATCGTTGCCGGCGGGAAGTCGGAGACACCCGGGTTGTCGACATTCTGAGTCTGGTTTCTCTGGTGCACTTCCGGCTTGACCTCGCCGAGATCGACCCGGGTCATGTCATATTTGCCGAGGGGAACTGTGGGCCCCCAGTAGTAACCGAACCAGGGTTCTTTGTTCTGGACCGCGGACGCCATGGACGATGCCAGGGTCTCACCGGAACCATGGTTGAAGACTTCGATGCCGGACTCTTCCAGGTCGAGGGCGCGAATCAGGTTGTCATTGACAACCCGGCAGCCCCATCCGCTCGGGCAGTTGTTGAACATGCCACCGACGAGTTCCGGATTGGCCATCACGCCCTCAATGGTTTTCAGTTCGGGGTGCTTTTCCGCCAGGTAAGTGGGAATCCACCAGCCTTCAACGCCGCCGGGGTCGAGCACCTTGCCCAGCCGCTCTACCTTGCCTTGTTCTTCAAGATTCAGGTAGGCCTCGCCCGCGGAGTTCAGCCAGAGTTCGGTGACAATATCCGGTTCGCCGTTTTCAGCTACCGAGGTCACCGCCGGCACGGTGTCGGAGGGAACAATGGTGACGTCACAGCCGTAACCTTGTTCCATCAGGAACGTGGCCACATTGGTTACCACAGTGTTGGACGCCCAGTTCATCTCGGTGATGGACACTTCTCCGCAATCGGCCAGGGCCGTGGCGGGTATTGATAGCGCGCAAAGCATTGCAGCAGACGTAAGCTTTCGCATAGTCACTTCTCCTTATTCAGGGTTTGTGAGGTTTGGAAGGTCTTTCGGGTACTAAGAGGCCGCAATCCATGCGGATCGGGAAAATCGCGATGTTCGGTTCACAAGTGTGATACGACAAACCAGCGGGTCTCGGTTAATGCGTATCTTTAGGATAACGAACCTGTGCTCAGTTACAAGGATGAATTCAAAATACGTCTTTAATGGAGGCATATTTTCCTGCTCGATGGTCAACAAGCTGTAGCAATTCATGGCTAGACTCCGCTCACCCCAACGCCGGAGATTGTCATGACCGAATTGCGCGACCTGACGCCCCATACTGCCATTGCCAGCGAGCAGGCTGCCCGGGACGGGCGGCAGCGCCGGCTGTTGCGCACCTTCCTGCCGGAGCTGGTGAGCCTCGAGCGAATGCTGGCCGAGGCGCCGGAGCCGATCACCACCCGGGTGGTTGACCGGGTGAACATGAAGGACCTGTCGCTTCCCATCTACCGGGCGGACATCGGCTCATCCCGGCCGGATGTCCCGGTGGTGTTACTGGTGGGTGGCGTGCACGGGCTGGAGCGGATTGGCAGTCAGGTGGTGTTGGCCTGGCTGCAGACCCTGCTGGCCAGGGTCACCTGGGATGAGAATCTGGCTGGCCTGCTTCAGAAAGTACGGATAACGCTGCTGCCCATCCTCAATCCCGGAGGCATGTACCTGAACCAGCGCAGCAACCCCAACGGGGTGGACCTGATGCGCAATGCGCCGATCACCGCCCAGGACCGCAGTGCGTTCCTGCTGGGAGGGCAGCGTTTTTCACCGTGCCTGCCCTGGTACACCGGAGACCCGGAGCAGGGTATGGAGCCGGAAAACCGTGCGCTGGAATCGGTGATCCAGGAGCTGCTGCCCGGGCGACCGTTCAGTGTGGCACTGGACTGCCATTCCGGGTTTGGCATGAAGGATCAGATCTGGTTTCCCTATGCCTACCGGCGGCGGCCGATGCGCCGCATCGCCTCGGTGATGGCCCTGAAACTGATCTGGGAACAGGCCTACCCGAACCACGATTACCGGTTCGAGCCCCAGTCCCGGCATTATCTGACTCACGGCGATTTGTGGGACTACTTCTACAAGCTGGTGAACCGCGAGAACGCCGGGGTCTTCCTGCCACTGACCCTGGAAATGGGTTCCTGGCGCTGGATTCGCAAGCGCCCTCGCCAGTTGCTCAGGCTGCAGGGTTTCTTCAACCCGCTGGTGCCCCACAGGCACAAGCGGGTGTTGCGCAGCCACCTGAGCTGGATCGACTTCCTGGTCAACGCCGCCGCCAGCCATGAGAACTGGTTGCCGGCCCGGGAAGAGGAGTCCATGCTGAGAGAAGCCGCCATCATGCATTGGTATCGGGATTCTCAATAACATGCACTGGATTCTGTTGCGGGGTCTGACACGGGAACAGGCACACTGGGGCAGCTTTGCCACCCGGTTGCGCGATGCTTTTCCGGACGACCGCTTTCACACGGTCGATCTGCCCGGCACAGGAGTGCGTTACCGGGAAGACAGCCCCGCACGGGTCGCCGGGATTTGTAAAAAAGTTCGCGAACAGGTTCGCCACGTTCCCGGCCCACTCAATATCCTGGCGCTTTCCATGGGGGGGATGGTTGCGCTGGATTGGGCCCAGAATGCCATGGAAGGTGAAATCCAGAACCTGATTCTGATCAACACCAGCTCAGGCTTCAGCCCGCCCTGGCAGCGCATGCGCCCGGGCGCCTGGCCCTGGATTCTGAGGCTTCTGGGTCGCCGGGAACTGTTTGACCGGGAGCGGGATCTTCTCAGGCTGACCTCGAACCGAGAGGTTCCGTTAACGCTGGCCAAACAGTGGTACAGCATCCAGCGCCAGCGCCCGGTCAGTTCCCGTAATGCCATCAGGCAGCTAACCGCCGCTGCGCGCTATACGCCGGCGCAGAAGCGCCCGTTGGCCGACGCCCTTGTGCTGGCCAGTCGCGGTGACCGCATCGTGCACTGGCGCTGCAGTGCGGCCCTGGAGGCACGCTGGCAATGGACCCTGAAACTCCACCCCGATGCCGGACATGACCTGCCGCTGGACGAGCCTGACTGGATTATCCAGCAGATCCGCAACTGGCTGCCCCGTTAGCCTGGTTGCTTGACGCAACCGTTCTTTCCGGTCAGTCTTCTGGTTTTCAAACGCCAAAGCCTTCGCTGATTAGCAATGGAGCTGACAACAATGAAGATCTTCGAAACCAGAACCGCCCCCAACCCCCGCCGTGTGCGGATGTTCCTGGCCGAAAAGGGCCTGCTTGATGAAGTGGAATTTGTCGAAATCGACCTGCAGAAGGGCGAAAACCTGACTGCAGAGTTTGTTGCCAGAAATCCGATGAAAAAAGTACCGGTGCTGGAACTGGACGACGGCACCAGCATTGCCGAAACCATGGCCATTTGCCGCTACTTTGAGGAGAGCCACCCGGACACGCCCAGCCTGCTGGGTGACACACCGCTGGAAAAAGCACAGCTCGAACAGTGGCTGCGCTGGGTTGAACTGTTCTTCTTCATGCCCACCGGCATGTGTTTCCAGCACACCACCGGTTATTTCAAGGACCGGATGACCCCGATCAAGGAATGGGGTGAGGAGTGCGGCAAGAATGTCGAGAAGTTCATGCATTTTCTCGACAAGCATCTGACAGGTAAGGAGTACATCTGCTGCGAGCGATTCACCGCGGCGGACATCAATGCCTTCACCACGGTGGCGTTTGCCCGGGTGGTGAACATCCGCATCAAGCCGGAGCAGACCAACCTCCAGGCCTGGTACGACCGCATCAAGGCGCGGCCTTCCGCCCAGGCCTGAGGCACTGGCTCACCGGGGCTGGAGTGTCGCAATGCAGCCGCCAGTCCGGAGCTTTGGCCCTGGCGGATTCCATGGGAAAACTGGTAGACCATGTTGGTTGCCAGAAAAAGCCAGGGGGCAATCACAGCCACTTTTCGCTCCACCGACTGAATATGGGCTTCATAAGCGGATTGCAACTTCTCGGGTACAGTTGGCGGTGAATACAATATCCCGGGAAACTCTGTTGTGGTTTTGGGTATCTATAAATCTGAACTGCATAGCGTTGTTGAGCAATGCCGTAAAGTGCTGCCCCCTCCGGAGTTAGACGCGTCTGTCCCCAGTGGTAGAGGTGCTGTAGCTGAAACGCTAGAATGAACGGCCGCCCGTTCAGGGCCAGACGGTAGCCCACTCTCGTAACAGGTGACCCCTCATGCAACTATCCCCGCGCCTGGAATGCGCTCTGGAAGCAATTGACATAGCCAATCGGGCGGACCCGAACCAGGAACAGGTGGGCGAGCAATGGCTGCCCAAGGAATTTGCCTACAGCCAGCATATGACCCGCTGGCTCTTTGCGCTGGAGCCGGAGCCTTCCGAACGCCTGCAGATTGCCTGCCGGGCCCAGCACATCGAGCGCTGGACCATGCCCCGGAAGGATTATCCCGAAGGGCGCAAGGCTTATTATCAATGGCGCCAGGCCTGCGGACGGATGCACGGCCGGCGAGCCGCCGAGATCATGGCGGGCTGTGGTTATCCCGCGGAGGAGTGCCAGCGGGTGGAAACCATTCTGACCAAGCGGGAGCTGAGGCAGGATGAGGACACTCAACTTCTCGAGGACGTTGCCTGCATGGTGTTCCTTGAGCGCTATTTCGCGGATTTCTACGAGGAAAAGGCGGACTACGACCGGGACAAGTGGTTGCGTATCGTGCGCCGCACATGGGGCAAGATGTCGCCCCGCGGGCATGAGGCGGCGCTCAAGCTGGCGGAGGGGATGCCGGCGCATTTACTGGAGTTGTTGCAGGAGGCTTTGGCCGACCCTGATGTATGATGGGTGCATGTAAGTCGGCGGGCAAGGCTTGCCAAAATACGCTGTGAATACATCCTTGTACGCTCGGCTCCGCCATCCCTGGCTCCGCACGATTTTGGCAAGCCTTGCCCGCCGACTCACCCCATCTGAAGGAGTCAGCCTGCGGGGAAAAACAGCTCCCGTAATTTCTGACCTGGTTCTTCAGCCCGCATGAAAGATTCCCCCACCAGGAAACCGTAAATCCCACGGCCGGTCATGGCGCCCACATCATTCCTGGTCATGATGCCGCTTTCGGTGATGGTCAGGCGGTCTGCGGAAATCCGCTCGTGCAGATCAAAGGTGGTGTCCAGCGACACCTCGAAGGTGTGCAGGTTCCGGTTGTTGATGCCGACCAGAGGGGTCGTCAGCGTCAATGCATCGTCCAGTTCTTCACCATCGTGCACTTCGACCAACACATCCAGCCCGATTTCATGGGCAATGCCTTCCAGTTCCTGCATCTGGTCCCTGGTCAGGCAGGCGGCGATCAGCAGGATGCAGTCGGCGCCGATGGCCCGGCTTTCGTAAACCTGGTAGGGCGCGACCATGAAGTCCTTTCGGATCACCGGCAGGCTACAGGCGTTGCGGGCGGCGACCAGATAGTCCTCGTGGCCCTGGAAGAAGTCTTTGTCGGTGAGCACGGACAAACAGGCGGCGCCGCCGTTCTCGTAACTCTCGGCAATAGCGGCCGGCTCGAACGGATCCCGCAGGATGCCCTTGCTGGGCGAGGCCTTCTTGATTTCGGCGATGACGGCGGGCGTTCCGATTTCAATCCGCGTACGCAAGGCATTCGCGAAGCCTCGCGCCGTCGGCTGGTCTCCCGCCTTGGCCTTTAAGTCGTCGATGCTGACCTTGGTCTTGCGCTCGTCGATTTCTTCCCACTTCCGATCAACAATTTTCCGAAGAATCGTGGGTGTCTTATCCAAATGTCTGTCAGTCATATCAGGCCCGTAAAAAGTATGCGAGAGCTGGTGGGGCGTCCCTTCCGAAACTGTCTGCAGCCATGGATGGCTGCAGCCAAGCCCTACAGGGATGTATTCACGGGCGTGTTTCGGAAGGGACGCCCCACCAGCTCGTCCGGCTGCAATCTCAGCAGGCCGGGATCAAAAACACTGAGAAAAGTCAGCCAACTCGGACATCTTGCCCGCCGCCAGACCAGAACCCATAGCATCCAGTGCCATATCCACGCCTTCTTTCGGCGTCTTCGTTAGGCCCGCCACGTAAATCGCCGCGCCAGCGTTCAGGGCAATCAGATCCCGGGCTTTCTCCGCCATCTCGTCGTGACCACGGCCGAAGGCGGCCCGGATCAGCTTCAGGGATTCCTCCGAGGAGTCCACTGCCAGACCGACCAGCGTCTGACTTTTGATGCCGAGATCCTCGGGTGTGATGTCGTATTCGCTGATCTTGCCGTCTTTCAGTTCGGCCACGTGGGTGGCGCTGGCCAGACTGATTTCATCTAGCCCGTCTTTGGAATGCACCACCATAATATGCTCCGCGCCCAATCGTTGCAGCACCTCCGCCATCGGGCGGCACAATTCCCGGGTGAACACGCCGATCAGTTGGCGTTTCACGCCCGCCGGATTGGTCATCGGGCCGAGAATGTTAAAAATGGTGCGGCAGCCCAGCTCCTTGCGGGGGCCAATGGCATGCTTCATGGCGCCGTGGTGCGCCGGGGCGAACATGAACCCGACCCCGATCTGCTCCACGCAGCGCGCCACCTCCTCCGGTTTCATGTTCAGATTGATACCGGCTTTCTCGATAAGATCCGCGCTTCCGCTCTTGGAGGACACACCCCGGTTGCCATGCTTGGCGACAAAGCCGCCGGCGGCCGCCACCACAAAAGAGGCAGCCGAGGACACGTTGAACAGGTTGGCGCCGTCGCCGCCCGTGCCGACGATATCCACCAGTGGCTCGGCGTTAACGGTGACGCCGGTGGCCAGCTCCCGCATCACTTCGGTGGCGCCGGTGATTTCGTCGATGGTTTCGCTCTTCAGGCGCAACCCCATGAGAAACGCGCCGATCTGCGCGTCCGTGGCCTCGCCGTTCATGACGATGCGCATCACGTCCTTCATTTCCTCCCGGGACAGGTCCAGGTTGGAGGCAATGCGGTTGAGTGCTTCTTTCATGTCCATGTGTCGGCCTCTTATTGGGTTCTCAGAAAGTTGCGCAGCAGCTCGTGGCCCTGTTCGGTCATAATCGACTCTGGATGGAACTGCACGCCCTCGATCGGCAACGTCTTGTGGCGGACTCCCATGATCTCCTCGATGGAGCCATCGTCGTTGCGGGTCCAGGCGGTCACTTCCAGACAGTCGGGCAGGGTGGTCTTGTCGATCACCAGGCTATGGTAGCGGGTGGCCTGCAGTGGATTGCTCAGGCCCCGGAACACGCCCGTGTCCTTGTGGAACACCGGGGACACCTTGCCATGCATCACGCGGCCGGCGCGGATGATGTCGCCGCCGTAGACCTGGCCGATGGCCTGGTGGCCCAGGCAGATGCCCAGGATCGGCAGCTTGCCGGCGAAATGCCGGATGGCGTCCATGGAGATGCCTGCCTCATTGGGCGTGCAGGGGCCGGGAGAAATTACCAGGCGCTCCGGGTTCAGGGCTTCAATCTGTTCGATGGTGATTTCATCGTTCCGGTAAACCTGCACGTCCGCGCCCAGTTCGGCCAGATACTGCACCACGTTGTAGGTGAAGGAATCGTAGTTATCGATCATCAGCAACATAATCTTTTCCTCCGCCTCAGTGGTCGAAATCGTTGTAGGTCATGGCCACCGCGCGGAAGATGGCGCGGCCCTTGTTCATGGTTTCCTTCCACTCGAGGCGGGGTACCGAATCGGCCACCACGCCGGCGCCGGCCTGGATGTGCAGGGTGTTGTCCTTGATCACCGCAGTGCGGATGGCGATGGCGGTATCCATGTTGCCGTTGAACGACAGATAGCCCACGGCGCCGCCGTAAACCCCGCGCTTGACCGGTTCCAGCTCGTCGATGATTTCCATGGCCCGGATCTTGGGTGCACCGCTGAGGGTGCCGGCGGGCAGGGTGGCGCGCAGCACGTCCAGGCAACTGGTGTTGTCTTTGAGCCGACCGGTGACGTTGGAGACAATGTGCATCACGTGCGAGTAGCGCTCCACGATCATCTTGTCGGTCAGCCGGACCGTGCCGGTTTCCGACACCCGGCCGGCGTCGTTGCGGCCCAGGTCGATCAGCATAAGGTGCTCGGCAATTTCTTTCGGGTCGGCCAGCAATTCGGCTTCCAGGGCGTTATCTTCGGCATCGGTGGCGCCGCGCTTGCGGGTACCGGCGATGGGCCGCACGGTCACTTCCTCATCCTCCACCCGGGCCAGGATTTCCGGGGACGAGCCGACAATGTGGAAGTCCTCCAGGTCCAGGAAGTACATGTAGGGCGACGGGTTCAGCACCCGCAGGGACCGGTACAAGTTGAGCGGCGGCGCCTCGAACGGAATCGACATACGCTGGGAAATCACCGTCTGCATGACATCGCCGTCCAGCACGTAGCCCTTGATCTTGTCCACCGCGGCTTCGAACCTGTCCTGGGTGAAGCCGGAGATGAAGTCGCTTTCGTCCACGGTTTTGCCGCGCAGGTGTTCGGGGGTGCGGGGGGCATCGACGGTTTGCCGGTGCAACCGGTTTTCCAGCTCATCAATGCGGGCCTGGGCCTGTTCGAACGCGCCTTCGACCGACGGATCGGCATGCACAATCAGATGCAGTTTGCCCCGCAGGTTGTCGAACACCACGATCTCGTTGGACACCATCAGCAGGATGTCCGGGGTGCCGATTTTGTCCGGCGGGCAGCTCTTGCGCAGACGTTTCTCGATATAGCGCACGGTGTCGTAGCCGAAGTAACCCACCAGGCCACCGTTGAACCGGGGCAGTGTGTCCAGGTCCGGCGCATGGAAGCGTTTCTGGTAGGCCTCAACAAAAGCCAGGGGATCGTCCACCTCTTCCGCCTCGACAAGCTCGCCGCCGCGGCTGATTTCCACGCGGTGGTCAAAGACCTTCAGCACTTCGTGGCTGGGCAGACCGATAATGGAGTAACGGCCCCATTTCTCCCCGCCCTGAACGGATTCAAACAGGTAGGAGTATGGCCCGCTGGCCAGTTTGAGGTAAGTGCTCAGGGGTGTGTCGAGGTCGGCCAGCACCTCGCGGTACACGGGGATACGGTTGAAGCCGGCGCTGGCGAGCTCGGAGAATTGCTCGGGTGTCATGGTACGGTTTCCTGAAATCTGATCTGCATTGTGGACGAAAGCCTGTACTTTCATCAGGTGCTGCGGTCTCGACAGGCAGGTGCCAGTCAGCCGCCGGGCTAGCTCAGCCGGTGCGCCATCGCCACCATCGTGTTGCGCGGGTGGTCAGGATGCCGCGCGCTGCGATCAGATTCAGTCCCTGCACGGCAGGAATCTCCCGTAAAGAAGTGCTCAATGTAAGTTCCTTGTGAGATTACAAAAGCTCGGCCAGCGAATCAACAACTGCGTCGGCGCCGAGCGTATCGACCGAAGGGCCATAGTTGTAACCGTAGCGGACCGCCACGCAGGGAATGCCGGCGGCCAGGGCGGCGTTAATGTCCGTTGCCGAATCGCCCACCATTACCGTGGTGCCGCGGGTTCCGCCCAGCGCCTCCATGGCATGGAGCAACGGCGCCGGATCGGGTTTTTTCACCGGCAGGGTGTCGCCGCCAAGGCTCAGGTCGAACCAGTGCTCGAGGCCCATCTGCTTGAGCAGGGGCGCAACAAACTGTTCCGGTTTGTTGGTCACCACACCGAGCCGGCAACCCTGGTTCTTCAGGTGGGTCAGGCAGGCTTCAACACCGGCGTAGACTACCGAGTGCCGGCCGTTGATCTGGCCATAGGCGTGGTAGAAGATCGCCAGGGCATCCTGGAACAGGGCGTCGTCTTTGGGTCGTGCCGGCTCCCAATCCACCTGTCCGGCCAGGGCACGGCGCACCAGAATGCCCGCACCATTGCCGACCCATTGCCTTACCCGGTCAATGCCGGCCGGGGACCGGCCCAGGTGTTCCAGCATCTGATCGACCGCGGCTGCCAGATCCGGCGCGCTGTCCACCAGAGTGCCGTCCAGGTCGAACAGGGCAACACCGGGCCATCGGGTATTGAACAGACCTTTGAGACTCATCCGCCAATGACCTTCCGGGCCTGCTCCAGCTCGTCGCGCATGGCGTCGATGGTCGCCTTGTAGTCGTCGGTGTTGAAGATGGCGGAACCGGCCACAAAGGTGTCGGCACCCGCTTCGGCGATTTCCCGGATGTTGTCGGTTTTGACGCCGCCGTCGATTTCCAGCCGGATGTTGTAGTTGCTGGCATCGATGCGGCGGCGGGCTTCCCGCAGCTTGTCCAGGGTGCCGGGAATGAACTTCTGGCCGCCGAAGCCCGGGTTGACCGACATCAGCAGCACCATGTCCAGCTTGTCCATCACATGATCCATGTAATGCAGCGGTGTCGCGGGGTTGAACACCAGGCCGGCCTGGCAGCCACCCTCACGGATCAACTGCAGAGAACGATCGATATGGTTGGATGCTTCCGGGTGGAAGGTGATGTAGCTGGCGCCGGTATCAATGAACATGCGGATCAGGTCGTCCACCGGCGAGACCATCAGGTGGACATCGATAGGCGCTGTCACGCCGTGTTTGCGCAGGGCCTCACATACCATGGGGCCGATGGTCAGGTTGGGAACGTAGTGATTGTCCATCACATCGAAGTGCACCACATCGGCACCGGCGGCCAGGACGTTATCGACTTCTTCGCCCAGGCGGGCAAAATCGGCGGACAGGATGGATGGGGCAATCAGGTAAGGGTTCATGACGGCTCTCTCACAACAATGGATAATGGCGTGGTCAGCGGTCCCTGCCGCAAAGTCAAAGCGAGTGCTAGTCTAACAGCTCGGCCGTGTTTTTCGCAGTCAAAGGGTCAGGAACTGTGCTTGGAATCGAGGTTTGTGGATATCCCCGGAGGCGGCTCTTTGCGGCCGCTGTGTTACTTGCCGTGGCGCTGCCAGCGCTTTCCCAGGAACAAAAGCCGACGGAGCAGGCGCCGGAGCCGTCAGCTACGGGCGCGGAAACCGGCAATCGCCCCCTGGCCTCGACAGGCACCGGTGAGCGAGGGCTGAGCCAGACCTTTCCTGAGGCTTCGGTCTGGCTGGAGCTTGAAGACGGCGGTCGCGCCCTGGGTCTGTATTACCCTGAGGCCCGCTTGCCGGCCCGGGGTGCGGTGGTGGTTCTGGCCGACGAGGGCGACACCGCGGCCTCCGGGTTGGCCGGTTCGCTGGCCAGGGCATTGGCTTCGCGGGGGTGGGCGGTTCTGGCGCTTGGTCTGGAGGCGCCGTCTCCCGCCCTGCAGCGGATACTGGCCAGGCCCGTGGCAGGCGCGCCGGAGTCCGGGCCGGATGCGAAGGGGGCGCCTGCCGAATCCGTGATGATCGATGTGGTTGAGCCGGAAAAGGCCGATGATCTGGAAGCCCGCTACCGCAACCGGATCAGCCAGGGCCTGGAGGCAGGGCTGGCGGAGCTGGTCAAGCGGGGCTACGAGCGCCCGGCACTGCTGGGGATTGGTCAGGCGAGTATCTATGTGGCCGGCCGAGTCCTGGACGGCGCGAACGCGTCGGCCCTGATCTGGGTCGCCCCCCGGTTCTATCCGGTTGATCGCGCGGATTTGCCGGAGCGATTGGCGTCGCTCGGCACCCCCCTGCTGGATCTTCATCCGGTAGATTCAGGGCGCGGCGCGCCCGGTTGGAGCCCCGGTGAAAGGCTCCTTCGGGCAGGCGTTGAGAGCTACCAGCAACAGCCGATCCCCTGGCTCAGTCCGCCATCGGCAACCCTGGGTGATGTTATCGCCAGCCGCGCTGCGGCCTGGCTGGAATCCCTCTGAAATAGGGCTCAACTGGCCGTGTGGTGGCGTTTTATCAGTTCCCAGGCCTGTTGATACGTCAGCAGGCGCTCCTTGGCCAGCTCTTTCTCACTGGCACTGACCTGCAACTGTGCCAGCTTGTCGGGATGGCATTCGGACACTCTTTTCCGGTAGGCCCGTTTGATGATTTCCAGGGAGTCCCGCCGGGTAACGCCCAACACCTCACAGGCCTGCTGGTAGCTGGTTGGCCTGGCGACGCTTGTGGTATGCCTTGCCCACACCTTGCTGGCGTAGCTGTCAAAAATATCGTCGCTGATACTGACCGGCAGGCCAATCTGATCGATGGCATCCTCGCAGCGGTAGCGCCGGGGCTTGCCGGGGCGGCCATTGAGCTGGGTGGCGTGGCACAGGCAGATGGCGGTTTTCAGAGCCGGCGCCGGCCAGGGCCTGCGGGACAGCCTCAGGGCAAGGCCGCGGATAAACGGCAGTTGCCCGGCCGCCTTGCCTTGCTGAAACCAGCCGATAGCGCGCCGACGCTGGCGTCCCGAGAGCTTCATGGCCTTGATCAGGGATTCGGCGTGGCCAATATCGGCTTCGGTGACCCGCCCGTCGGCTCTGGCAATGTAACCCAGGAAAAAGAACAGGGGGCGCCGGCACCAGCGGGGAAGCCGGGCCCGCTCGATCAGCGCCGGTGCCTGGTGGCCACAGGCCGAGAGTTCCCGCATCAGGCTGGCAAACTCGGCCTCTAGCCGGGCCGGCAGTTCGGGGTGTTTGTTCGTGCCTGCCATGGTATCAGTGCTCCCTGTCGCACAGTTGCCGGTCCAGCGCCGTGAGCCGTTGAGGGGCCCCCACGT
The DNA here is from genome assembly GCF_001045555.1 of Marinobacter subterrani. Classification (NCBI taxonomy): domain Bacteria; kingdom Pseudomonadati; phylum Pseudomonadota; class Gammaproteobacteria; order Pseudomonadales; family Marinobacteraceae; genus Marinobacter; species Marinobacter subterrani. The sequence continues at coordinate 2,922,275 of NZ_LFBU01000001.1, read as the reverse complement.
CTACCCACTGGCCCGAGTGATAGAGGCCTGCCACGCGGCCCCTGCCCATGGCCTTGCGCAGCACAGGCCCGAGTTTGCCTGCCTGATCGGTCAGGCCGTCAAACAGCCGGCGGTGCAACAGGCTGATGCCGGTGAAGGTCAGCAGTTCGGGGCCGGATTCCGCCAGTCGGCTTTCCGGGCCCAGGCAAAAATCACCCCCGGGGTGGTGGCTTGGGTTATCGGTGACCACCAGCAAGGCATCTGACTGTGCCGGTGGTACCAGCTTCGCCAGATCGAAGTCGCTCCAGATGTCGCCGTTGATCACCAGGAACCAGTCGGATTCGCCCTCGGTGAGCAGGGGAAGAGCGCGGACAATCCCCCCGGCGGTCTCGAGCGGCTCACCTTCCCGGGAATAGCGCAGGGACAGGCCAAAGTGCTCACCATTGCCCAGGGTTTCCTCGATCTGGTCGCCCAGCCAGGCGAGATTGATGACGACCTCGCCGAAGCCGGCCCGGCGCAGGTGCTCAAGATGATGCACGATCAGCGGCTTGCCGCCAGCGCAAAGCAGCGGCTTGGGCGTGGTCAGGGTCAGCGGCCGCATGCGTTCACCTTTGCCCGCCGCGAGAATCATGGCTTTCACGGAAGTGAGCGCTCCCGGGGCTGCCTCGGCGCCGGGCCGATAGTTGCCTCGATAAGCGGCATGACCCGGTCGCTGAGCCACTCGTGAAAATGCCGCAAGGCCGGCTGCCGGCTGCTGGCCAGGATCAGGTAGTGGACCGTGCGCGGGATATCCTTCAGGTACCCGTGTTTGCCATCCCGGATGGACAGCCGGGCGAAAATCCCGGCGGCCTTGAGATGGCGCTGCATGCCCATCAGCTCAAACCACTGCCGGAAGGTTTCCGGGTCTGCCCGGTGCAGTCCGGCCTCCAGGCTGCTCTGGCGAAATGCCTCCAGCCAGCCGCAGATGCGGCCTTCCGGCCACTGGATATAGCAATCCTTGAGCAGTGAAACCACGTCGTAGGTCACCGGCCCGGTGACCGCGTCCTGAAAATCGATCACCCCGGGGCGGGCCTCGCCCGGACGCACCAGCAGGTTGCGGGAGTGATAGTCCCGGTGGACGGTGACTTCCGGCTGGGCGAGGGCGCTTTCCCGGAGCATGGCAAATGTCGTGTCCAGCAGGGCTCTTTCACTGTTCTCCAGACTCATCCCCAACTGCTGCTCCAGCAACCAGTCCGGGAACAGTGCCATCTCCCGCTCAAGCAGGGTGGTGTCGTAGGGCGGTAATGGGTAGTCGGCGGGTGAGGTCTGCCGGGCGATCCGGGTCAGTTCCTCGAGGGCATTCCGGTAAAGCCGGTCGGCGGAGTCATCGTTCAGTTGTCCGAGCATCAGGCTGTCACCGAAATCTTCCAGCAACAGAAAGCCCTGGTCGAGGTCTGCCTGGACAACGTCCGGTACCGCCACGCCTTGCCTGTGCCAGTGTCGGGCGATGGCGACGAAGGGTCCGCAATCCTCGTGCTCCGGCGGCGCATCCATCACGATGAAAGGCCTGTGCCCGTGGGCGCCCGCCTGTTGCCAGACCCGAAAATAACGGCGAAAACTGGCATCGCCGGAAACCGGTTCGGCCTTACATAGCTCAAAGCCGGGAAACTGTCTGATCCAGTGGGTCAGCAACTGCAGGCGGGTGTCCATAGTTCGGGGCGCGATCCTTTAAGGTTAAATTGTTGCTGACAGAGAAAGTTAACAGACGAGTATAAAGAGGGTAAATCGGTTTTGCAGGGGAGTTTCCGTTAACAACCCCTGGGGGCACGTGTAAACTAGGCGGCTGTTAACGATGCCCGACCTCATATTCACCCGGAACAGGATCCAGCGACCGTGTCATGTCCCGAACGCCCATTGCAGTCGCCGAACCCCCGGTGGCAGCGCCGGTATGGACGGTTGCTGCTGGCGGGCATGCTGGGGCTGGGAGGTGCCAATGGCCACGCCCAGACTCCGCCTTCGGCGGCCGAGATTGACTGGCGGCCGAGGGCTGAGTTGCCGGAGGATGCCCGCCAGGCGCTGCCCCCGTTCTGTGAGGGTGGTTACCTGCCCTCCGGCCCGGCAGAGGGTGTCGCCAGCGCCTTGGCCGGCGGAGCTGCCGCCGACCTGCCGCTGGAGGCCAGTGGCCTGAATGCCCGCTACGAGATAGACCAGGAGCTGCTTCTTCAGGGCGACGTGCGCATTCGCCAGGGCCAGTTCCAGGTGAGCGGCTCGCAAGCACTGTACAATCAGACCGAAGGCGCGGTGTCGGTTCAGGGGCCGCTGGTCAGCCGGGGCTCCGGCTTCCTGCTGACCGGTGATGACGCGGACTATAACGTCCAGACCGGGCGCCTTGACGTCAATACCGCCACCTTCCTGCTCCATGGCCCGGAGATGCGTGGCCATGCCAGCCGTCTGGCACGGATCAGCGAGCAACAGGTGGTCATTCAGGACGGGTTGCTGACCACCTGTGGCCCGGGGCAGAACGACTGGGCCATCGTGGCCTCGGAAATCCGGCTGGATCGTGCCGAAGGCTTTGGCACCGCAAGGCACGTCCGCCTGGAGGTTCTTGATGTGCCGGTTTTCTACTGGCCCTGGGCCAGCTTCCCCATAGATGACCGCCGGAAATCCGGTTTTCTGTATCCCCAGTTCGGCTCCTCAAGTGCCGGAAGTGGTGGCTTCCTCTCGGTGCCCTATTACCTGAACCTGGCACCGAACTATGATGCCACGCTCACGCCCCAGTACATCCATGGCCGCGGCCTGTTCAACGAGGCCGAGGGCCGGTATCTGAGCTCGGTTGGCGAGACAGTCCTGCAAGTGGGCTACATTGCCAATGATTCGGAATTCGCCGATACGAACCCCGGCGAGTCGGGCGAACGCTGGGGCCTGGACTTTACCACCGAGGCGGATTTCCGCAGTGGCTGGCGGGGCTACGGAGATTTCTCCGCCGTGAGTGATAACGACTATCTCAGTGACCTGAATCGCAGCCTGGCCATCAACCAGGCAACGCACCTGCAGCGTAAAGGCGGCTTCAGCTACCGCAGTGCCCAGCAGTATTTCGATGCCTACCTGAATGACTATCAGACCATCAGTGAGCGCATCAGTAACGCCAACAAACCCTACGCCCAGCTACCCGAAGTGATCTACGCGGGTCAGGCGGAGGCTGGCGTGTTCGAGACCAGTGTGGAGAGCCAGTACACGTACTTCTACCGGGATAACGAGGGCCTGACCGGCCTGGAGCGGGCGAATGGCCAGCGGTTCCGTGCCAGACCGGAACTGGCGCTGCCGATGAGAGCCCTCTGGGGCTTCAGCCGGCCTTCGTTCAGCGTTGATTACACTCGTTATGAGCTGGAAGACTACGTGCTGGGTGATGGTTCGTTTGATCGCACCGTACCGATTGCCGAGTGGGACAACGGCCTGTATTTCGACCGCCAGGGCAGCCTGTTTGATGTACCCTACAACCAGACCCTCGAGCCCAGGCTGTATTACGCCTGGGCCGATGCCGATGCCGACCAGAACGACATTCCGGATTTCGACACCGCGCTCCAGACCTTTCGCTTTGACCAACTGTTCCAACCCGGCCGGTTTACCGGCGGCGACCGGGTGGCGGATACCAACCAGTTGACCGTGGCCCTGACCAGCCGTTTCAATGACCTGGTAACAGGCGCCGAGCGCGCCCGGTTCAGCATTGGCCAGGTGCAGTATTTTGAGGACCGTGAGGTCACGCTGTTCGGTGCGGGAGCCGGGACCCGGAGTCGCTCGCCACTGGCGGGCGAGGTGGTGCTGAACCCGCTGGACACCCTGGAAATCCGGTCGTCCGGCCTGTGGGATCCTGATACCGGTGATACCGAAGAGGGCCGCAGCCTGCTGACCTTCCATTCAACTGACTACCGTTACCTGGCGACGCTGGGCCATACCTACAGCCAGGACCAGCTGGAACAAACGGACGTCGGGGCGGTTTTCCCGGTGACGGATCGTGTTAGTGTCATTGGCCGCTGGGTCTACGACTCGGAGCTGGATCGCACGGTGGGCAGCCTGGCGGGCCTGGAATACAACAACTGTTGCTGGAGTGTCCAGATGGTGCACCAGGGTTACCTGACCGACGACCAGCAGCTTGAGAACCGCATCCTGTTCCAGGTTCAGCTCAAGGGCCTGGGTGGCAGTGGCGGCGCCTCAGCGCAGATTTCCGAGGCGATTTACGGGTTTGACGAAAGGGAGCGTCGCCGGTACGGAACTCCCTGACCGGGAGCGGGACTAAGGCCCTTACCGGTGCGCAGGCTTATCTTCTATTTGCAGAGGTGATTATGAAGGCGACTCTTCGCCATGGTTTAAAGATGTTACTGGTTTTTCTTGCGATTGTGGCACCGCTGACGGTGCAGGCAGAGCGGAAGCTGCTGGACCAGGTAGTTGCCATCGTGCAGGACGACGTCATTCTGCAGAGTGAGCTGGAAGCCAGAGTGGACACCATTACCAGTCGCCTCGAAGCCCAGGGTACCGGGTTGCCACCAAGGCAGGTGCTTCAGGAGCGGGTGCTGGAGCAACTGATTACCGAGTCCATCCAGATGCAGCTGGCGGATCGTGCCGGCATGCGCATCAGCGATAACGAGCTGAACGAGACCATGGCGAATATTGCCGAACGCAATGGTATGACCCTGGCCCAGTTTGAAGCGCAACTGGCGTCTGAAGGGGTGACCTACAACCAGGCACGTGAGCAGATCCGCAAGGAAATGCTGACCAGCCGGGTGCAGCAGCGGCAGGTGGGTAACCGGGTCCGGGTGACGGACCGGGAGGTTGAGAACTACCTGGAGGCCCAGCAGGCGCGCGGGAGCAACGTTGCCGAATACCGGCTGGCGTATATCTATATCAGTGTTGACGACCCCACCAATGAGGCGGAAGTGGCCGCCGCCCGGGAAAAGGCTCAGAGCCTGCGCCGGGAAATCGTCGAAGGCCGCGATTTCCGCGAGGTGGCAGTCGCGGAGTCTGATGCCAGCAATGCCCTTGAGGGTGGCGACATGGGCTGGCGCGCCGAGGGTCAGTTGCCGTCGCTGGTTGCCCCGGTGGTGCCGGAGCTGGCGGTGGGAGAGCCTTCCCCCGTGCTTGAGAACAACAGCGGCTTCCATATGGTGATGGTGATGGATAAACGCGGCGGAGAACAGCAGCAGGTGATTCAACAGCACCGCGTGCGCCACATCCTGGTTCGACCGTCTGACGCGATGACCGACAGCGAGGCGGAAGCCAGGATACGGGATATCTACCAGCAGCTTCAGAATGGTGCCAGTTTCAGTGCCCTGGCCAAGAAGTATTCCGACGACCCGGTGTCTGGCTCCGACGGCGGTAACCTGGGGTGGGTCAGCCCGGGCCAGATGGTGCCGGCGTTTGAACAGGCGATGATCGAGGCCGATGTTGGTGAATTCAAGGGGCCCTTCCGCTCGCAGTTTGGCTGGCACATCCTGCAGGTTCAGGAGCGCCGCAAGAAGGACATCAGTGATCAGGTCCGGGAATCCGAGGCGCGCCAGGCCATCTACCGCCGCAAGTTCGATACCGAACTGCAGAACTGGCTCCGGGAAATCCGCGACGAGGCCTTTGTTGAGTTCAAGGGTAAGTACGCCAAGGACGAGCCCGCAGAACAACAGCCAGCGTCGTGATGGACGGCCCCCTGGCTCTTGCACTGACCGCGGGCGAACCGGCGGGTATCGGCCCGGAGCTGTGTCTGCAACTTGCCCAAGAGCCCAGAACCGTCGGACTTGTGGTGGTGGCAAGCCAGGCACTGCTGGAAGCCCGGGCCCGGCAACTGGGGTTGGCGGTCATCCTGCATCCCTGGCACCCGGGCGACCTGCCCCGGGTGGAGGCTGGCCATTTGTCCGTACTGCATGTGGAAGGCTGTGCCAGCCATGAGGCGGGGACGCTCGACCCTGCCAGCAGTGCCTACGTGCTCAGAACCCTGGAGATCGCCGGTCGAGGCTGCCTGCAGGGTGATTTTGACGGCATGGTCACGGCGCCGGTGCACAAAGGGGTAATCAACGAGGCCGGTATCCCATTCAGTGGCCATACCGAATTCCTGCAGGAGCTGTGCGCGGTTGAACGGGTCGTGATGATGCTGGCCACCGAGCAGTTGCGTGTGGCGCTGGTAACCACCCACTTACCGCTCAAGGACGTTTCTGCCGCGATTACGCCAGAGCGCCTGGTCCAGGTGGCCCGGATTCTTGATGCCGACCTGAAAAAATTCTTCGGCATCGAGCAGCCGCGGCTTCTGGTGGCAGGGCTGAACCCGCACGCCGGCGAAGGCGGTCACCTTGGCCGTGAGGAAATTGACATCATCGAGCCAACCCTGAATAAACTGCGGGCCGAAGGCCTGGTGCTGACCGGGCCGCTGCCGGCGGATACCCTGTTCACGCCGCACTGGCTCGATCAGGCCGACGCCGTTCTGGCGATGTATCATGACCAGGGATTGCCGGTACTGAAGTTCCAGGGTTTCGGGCGCGCTGTGAACATTACCCTTGGCCTGCCGATTGTCCGGACGTCTGTCGACCATGGCACGGCCCTGGATCTGGCCGGCACCGGTCGGGCCGATTCCGGCAGTCTGCACGCGGCGATCGGAGTGGCTGGGCACATGGCCCGCTGTCTTAAATCCGCCAATCAAGAGACGCTTTCGTGAGTAATAAAGCCGGCCACCAGGCCCGAAAAAGATTTGGCCAGAATTTTCTCCACGACCCGGGCGTGATTGAGCAGATTATTCGCGCCATCAACCCCAGGCCCGATGACGCCATCGTGGAAATTGGCCCCGGCCTGGGCGCGCTAACCGAGGAAATTCTGGCGGTGAACCCGCGGCTGCAGGTGGTGGAACTGGACCGGGATCTGATTCCGGTGCTGCGGACCAAGTTCTTCAACTACCCGGAATTCCGGATTCACGAGGCAGACGCGCTCAAGTTCGACTTCAGCCAACTGATGGTGGACCGGCCCCTGCGGATTATCGGTAATCTGCCGTACAACATCTCCACGCCCCTGATCTTCCACCTGCTGGCGCAGGCGGGCGTGGTGCAGGACATGCACTTCATGCTGCAGAAAGAGGTGGTGCAGAGGATGGCGGCGGTACCGGGTGACAACAATTACGGCCGCCTTGGTATCATGACCCAGTATTTCTGCCGGGTTCAGCCGCTGTTTGAAGTTGGCCCCGGCGCTTTCCGGCCGGCGCCCAAGGTGGATTCGGCCATTGTCCGGCTGGTGCCCCACGAGACCTTGCCGCACCCTGCCAGGGATCTGACAACCCTTCAGGCCGTGGTTCGGACTGCCTTCAACGCGCGTCGGAAGACCCTGCGCAAGGCCCTGGGCGGGATGGTCTCTGTCGCGCAGCTGCAGAGCCTGGGAATCAATGATGGCCTGCGCCCGGAAAACCTGGGGCTGGCGGATTATGTCGCCATCGCAGACCTGCTGGTGGAAGAAAAGGGCCATGTGACCGACGCTGTTAAAGAGGTAAGTGATGACTGACTACGCCATTGGCGATATTCAGGGCTGTTACGACCGCCTCCGGGATGTTCTGGCCAAGGTGGACTTCTCCCCGTCGCGCGACCGGTTGTGGGTAGCCGGGGACCTGATCAACCGGGGCCCTTCGTCGCTGCAAACCCTGCGGTATATCGAAAGCCTGGCCACCTCTGCGGTGGTGGTACTGGGCAATCACGACCTGCACCTGATGGCGGTTGCTCTGGGTGGCCACGAGACCCGCCGGAAAGACACCTTGAGTGACATTCTGGAGGCGCCTGATCTCCACAGGCTGGTCAACTGGCTCCGCCAACAGAACCTGTGCATTCATGATCCGGCCCGCAATCTTGTCATGGCGCACGCCGGTCTGCCGCATATCTGGTCCGTGGACCAGGCCATGGGCTATGCCCGTGAGGTGGAAGAGGTAATCCGTGGCCCGGCCGCCGAAGAATACTTTACCCACATGTACGGCAATCAGCCGGAGTGCTGGGATGGCCACCTGGCGGGCATGGACCGGTGGCGGGTGATTACCAATTATTTTACCCGCATGCGGTTCATCGCCGAGGACGGCACCCTGGAACTGGCCACCAAGGAATCCGAGGATGACGCACCGGAGGGCTTTGCGCCCTGGTTCCGCTTTCCCCGCCGCGATGATACGCGGGTGGTGTTCGGGCACTGGGCAGCGCTGGAAGGCAAAACCGGTATTGAGCGCTTTATTGGTCTGGACACCGGCTGTGTCTGGGGCGGTGCGCTGACCATGATGAACCTGGATTCCGGAGAAAGGATCCATTGTGACTGCTGAATCCGTACAATCGTTCGCAAACCGGGTTCCGGGATGGCCGCTGATTGCCGGTGGGTGTCTGGCGTTGCTGGCGGTTATGGCCGGCGCTTTCGGTGCCCACGGTTTGCGCGGCCTGGTGAGTGAGCGCGACCTTGAAGTTTTCCAGACGGCCGTTACCTACCAGATGTATCACGCGATTGCCCTGGTCATGGTGGCCTTGCTGTCGGGCATGGGGCTGTCCAGAAAACTGCTGGGCTGGGCTGCCGGGTTCTATCTGGCCGGCATTGCGCTTTTCAGTGGCAGTCTTTACCTGCTGGTGCTGACCGACGTTCGCTGGTTTGGTCCGGTCACGCCGGTTGGTGGCGCGTGTTTCATGGTGGGCTGGGTGCTATTAATAATCTCCGGCATAAACCGGAACAGGTGATGACGACAGAGGTTGAAGAAGCTCATGCAGGTTGATGTAAACGGTGATGCGATGGAGTTGCCGGCAGGTGCGACCATTGCCATGCTGATCGAGAAAATGGCCCTTACGGGCAAACGCCTGGCCGTCGAGGTTAATGAGGACATCGTGCCCCGGAGCCAGCATCCGGACTTTACCCTGAGCGATGGCGACCGCGTTGAAGTCGTTCACGCCATTGGCGGCGGTTGAGTCATCCGGCCCGTCACCCATCCACCGACGGCGGCAGTTTCCATTCTCCAGTATTCAAAATATTCAGGACCACTATGACAGAGACATCCGAACTTCAGCTCCCGGAAGACAAACCCCTCGAAATCGCCGGGCGTGTGTACCAGTCCCGGTTGCTGGTCGGCACCGGCAAGTATCGCGACATGATGGAAACGGGCCATGCCATTGAGTCCAGCGGCGCGGAGATTGTTACTGTTGCAGTACGTCGGACCAATCTGGGCCAGAACCCGGATGAGCCGAACCTGCTGGACGTGATTTCCCCGGAGCGCTATACCATTCTTCCGAACACCGCTGGCTGCTACACCGCCAAGGATGCGGTACGCACCTGCAAACTGGCGCGGGAACTGCTGGATGGCCACGATCTGGTCAAGCTGGAAGTGCTGGGTGAGGAGAAGACGCTATACCCGAATATGACCGAAACCCTGGTGGCCGCAGAAGCGCTGATCAGGGACGGCTTCAAGGTGATGGTTTACTGCTCTGACGACCCTTTGCTCGCTAAACGCCTTGAAGAAATGGGTTGCATCGCGATCATGCCGTTAGGCGCACCCATCGGCTCAGGCCTGGGGATCCAGAACCGCTATAATATCCGCCTGATCGTCGAGAATGCCAACGTGCCGGTTCTGGTCGACGCCGGGGTGGGCACTGCGTCAGACGCGACGATTGCTATGGAGTTGGGCTGCGATGGTGTCCTGATGAACACGGCCATTGCCCAGGCCAAAGACCCCATAAAAATGGCCAACGCCATGCGCCTGGCTATCGAGGCGGGCCGGGAAGCCTACCTGGCGGGCCGTATGCCCAAGAAACTTTATGCGAGCGCATCCTCGCCGATTGATGGCACCTTTTTCTGAAAAAAGCTGAGAACGGGGTCAGATGAACGCTTTCATCTGACCCTATGTTTGAATATAAACGAGGGTCGGCACCGAACGACCGGCCCCGACAACGATAAATCAGAGCGCTGCTGTCCTGCCATGACTGACCAGAAACCCAGTCGCCGCGAGGCGATTCTCCATGCCCTTGTGGAGCTCCTGGAGACCGATCCGGGCGCCCGCATCACCACCGCCGGCCTCGCCCGGTCCGTGGGCGTTACTGAAGCGGCCCTTTACCGCCACTTTCCCAGTAAACGGAAAATGTTCGAGGCGCTTATCGAGTTCGCCGAAGACGCGGTGTTCTCCCGCTGCCAGGTGATCCTGCAGGAGCAGGAGGACGTGCGTGTTCGCCTTCAGCAACTGGTACACCTGGTGCTGGTGTTCGCCGAACGCAACCCGGGCCTGTGCTGCGTGCTGACCGGCGATGCCCTGATGGGCGAAAACGACAACCTGCGAAAGCGGGCCTCCCAGTTCTTCGAACGTCTGGAAACCCAGGTACGCCAGACCCTGAAAGAAGGCGAAATCCGCCAGGGTCTGCGGCCCAGAACCAGTGCCGCCCGGGGCGCCGATTATGTCCTGGTCTTCGTTGAAGGCCGGATCCAGCGGTTCATCCGGTCGTCGTTTTCGCGGTTGCCCTCAACCGACTTTGACGAGAGTTGGGGATTGGTTGCCGAGGGTGTTTGGGGCTGAGCCTGGAGTTATCTTCCGGTTGGTAGCCGGCTGGTTCTGGTGCAAGGGAGCGGCGAGATGGCTCTGCACAGAACCGCTACGAGCACGTCCATGTGCGCTTGTTTCCGGCCATCCCTGGCCTTCAACATTCTGTGCAGAGCCATCCCGCCGCTCCCTTCTGACTCAGCAGATATGTCAGCCGTAGGTTGGATTAGGCGAAGCCGTAATCCAACAATGCCCATTGGGAAACCCCGCAATTGTCGGATTACGGCTTTGCCTAATCCGACCTACAATGTTGCCTTGTTCAGGTTTCCAATATCACTTCAGTAACGTCGGCAGGGGATGGGAGCCTTCTTCCCGGAATGTCGGAGGCCATGGATGGCCGGAGTCAAGCGCACACGGATGTGCTTGTAGCGGTTCCGGGAAGAAGGCTCCCATCCCCTGCCTGCCTCCGAAACCGGCAGGCTGCGTAACAGAGGCGGATTCCGAAACCTCACTCATACCCCGAAGCCGACCGGAGAATGGAACGAACCGGTTCCCAGACCGCCGGCGCCGAGATCAGGATATCGCGGCCCCAGAGGTCTGCGGGGTAGCCGTCCGGTACTTCGCTGAAATGCCCCGCAGTGGCGCCCGCCTCCAGGGCGATCAGGCGGGCGGCGGCGAAGTCCCAGGGGCTGACGTTCTCGTAGTAGATGTCCAGGCGGCCGCAAGCGACCCAACAGATATCCAGGGCTGCTGAGCCAATCCGGCGCAGGTCGCGGCACTGGTGAATCATGGCATCCAGGCGTTTGATCAGAGGTTCCAGGGCGTCCTTGGTGTAGGGGAAGCCGGTCGCGAACAGGGCATCACGAGGCACGGTAGCGCCGCTGTGGCGGATCGGATGATTGTTCAGGGTAGCGCCCTCGGAGCGAGTGGCCCGGAAGGTTTCCCCGACGAAGGGCGCGTGCACCACACCGGCCTGAACCCGACCTTTTTCCGCATAGGCAATCGACACAGCCACCTGCGGGTGGCCATAGGCGTAGTTCACCGTGCCGTCGATCGGGTCGACAATCCACAGGGGCGTGTCGAGCTCTTCGGCCTGGCGGAGGTCCGGCATGGTTTCCTCGGACAGGATACGATGGCCGGGAAAGCGCTTGCGGATGGCACCGGTGATGAACTCATCGGCCATGACGTCGGCGTGGGTGACCAGCTCGGTCTGGTGCTTGTAGTCGGTGCGCAGGGCATTGCCGTCGCGCTCGCGGCGGATCAGTTTGCCGGCTTCATGAGCCAGGTTTTCGGCAAAGTCGGTAATCTCGAGTAGAGAGACAGAATCAGACATGGCGCCCCCGTTGATATCCCGTAAGAGAATGAGGGCGCCAGTCTAACACGGCACAATCAGAGGCTGCTGAGCCACTGCGCCATCTTGTCCATGGCTTTCACCAGTCGGGGGCAGGCCTGTTGCACGAAGTCATCGCCCAGCTCCTGATCCGCATAGTCGCCACCGGCAAGCTGCAGGGATTCGGCGCCATCGAAATCCACAAAGGCCAGCCGGGCTGCCAGATGATCCGGTACGAAACCGAAGTCGCTGGCCGGCAATATGGCCACGCCGGTGTTCTCCAGCAGGGTCTGGCAGAGGGCCTGGCTGGTCTTGATGTCTTTCCTGGCCAGTTGGTCACGGAAGCTGGAGAAATCGGGGAACAGGTAGAATGCGCCTTCGGGTTTCTGCACCACCGCGCCCATCTCGGTCAGGCGGCGATGCATGTATTCGCCCACCACCTTCAGAACCCGGCGGGACTGTTTCAGGTATTCCTCGATGTCGTCGCCGCCGTTGAAGGCGGTAATGGCGGCATGCTGAATGGGGGCGCTGGTGGCGGTGTAGGTTTCGCTGGCGATGATGGCCATGGCGTCCTGCAGCGGGCGCAGTTCCCTTGGAAAGATAAACGTACCCAGGCGCCAGCCGCCGGCTCCGGCCCACTTGCTCAGGCCGGTGCTGATAATCGTACCTTCCGGGTAGTACCGGGCAATGGACTTGTGCCTGCCCTCAAAGTGCACCTCACCGTAGATCTCGTCGGACAGCAGGATCAGTCTGTATTTGCGGGCCACGTTGGCGATGGCCAGCAACTGGTCATCGGTGTAGGTGCAGCCGGTCGGGTTGGAGGGGTAGTTCAGGATCAGGATCCGGGGCCGCGACGCGTCGTCGCGGCAGACAATGTCCAGCTCCTCGGCGGTGAGCTGCCAGTTGTTCTCGGCGTGGGTCGGCAACCAGTGCACGGAACGGCCGATAATCCGTGCCTGGGGCGCATAGGATACCCAGCTTGGGCGGGGAATCAGCAGATCGCCGTAATAGGCCAGCTGCAGCATGAACAGCAGCTCCTTCGAGCCCGGGCCGATAAGCACATCCTCCCAGGTGCAGCGCATCCGCTCGCTGCGGTTGATGTAACCGGCGATGGCCTCCCGGAGACCCTTCAGGCCCTTGACCGGTAGGTAATCCTTTTCATGGGCGTGCTGCCTGAGCGCTTCCACCACGCGATCGGGAACCGGGAAGGGCGATTGCCCCAGCCCGAGCTTGATAATGTCCTTGCCTTCGGATTTGAGCTGGTTGCTGAGCTCGTTGATACGGAGGGTGGCCGAGGGCTGGATGCCCCTAACGTTGAGGTTGATCGCGAAACGGTGGTCGTTCTGGATGTCCATGGGCCCTGTCTATTGGTGGAAGGTGGCTGTTGGTTAGCGTGACCTCCTCAGTATAGAAAACACGGCCATATCTGTGGTGGGGGAGTGGATAGGTGATTACCGCAGTTCAGGAAAAAACCTGCGCGCACTTACCCTCTCCCCTGCGGTGGCGGTCAGTGCCTGGGGGTCTGGATCCAGACCTCCACCCGGCCATTGCGCGGACTGCCGGCACCGCCGACCGGCATGTACTGCCCGTAGCCCGTGTAGGCCACATCCCGGACACCGGTTTTGTCCAGGGCCATGCGAACGGACAGTGCCCGCAGTTCCGAGATCATCTGGGCCCGGAGTTCATGGCTCTGGGTGTCGGCAAACCCGATCAGCAGCAGGTCGTCGGCCGTCCGGCCGTGCTGTTCCAGATAATGCTGTACCCGCTGCAGATCCCTGAGGGCCTTGTTGTCGAGCCTGGTCCGGCCCTCGGAAAACCGGAAGTTGACCGTCAGCCGCTGGTAATTGCCGGTCAGGCGGCGAAAACTCTCGGGCGTCGAGTTGTCAAATTCCGGCTTTACCGCAATGGGGTTCTGGGAAATGAACCCGGATTCTGCCACCAGGGCCTGGCCTTTCTGGCCAAGGGCGAAGTCGATCAGCCCCGCAGCCAGCGGTGGCATCCGGTCTCCGGGGGTGTACATGAACAGGCGTCGGGAGAGCGGGTAATCCTCGCTCGCGACGGTCAGTTGATTGGGCTTGAGAGCGGGAGCATTACCTTCGGAAATGGCCAGCACTTTACTGTTGCGCACCGACGCAAGGCCGGAGAAACCGATGCCCGCGGGATCCAGGCTGACGTCATCAGACAGCTGGTCGTTGGATTCGTAGCGCCTGGCATTCCCGTCCAGGGTGTATTGCTTGCCCAGAACCAGGGATTTGAAGGTGTCCCAGGTGCCGGAACGGTCGTCTCGTGCGTATAGATTAATCGGGCGATCCGGCCCGCCCAGCTCAGACCAGTTCCGGATCTGGCCCGAGAAGATCTTGCCCAGGGTCCCGATACTCATCTGGCTGACCGGGTTTGACGGATGAACCAGAACTGCGAGGCCATCAATGGCAATGACATGCTCGCTTTCCAGGGTTGTCAGGTCGGCCCGGGCGCGGAACTGCTCCACCTCTGACGGTTTGACCGGGCGGGAGGAGGCCCAGATATCCGCCTGGCCGGCGGCCAGGGCCTTGAAACCGGTACTGGATCCGTGCGCTGCAACCAGAACGTCTGTCAGCCGGTTGTTCACCCGGGCTGCCAGGATCTGTTCATTTTCCTGCCCGGTGCCTTTCGCGGAAACGGCGCCTGTGGTCTTTTCCTTGAGGTAGCCCGTAACCAGCATGGGGGCGAGCGCTGCGCCAATGGTGTTGGAACCGTGAATCTCCAGTTCATAGGCGGGCACCGGGAGCGCCAGAAGGCTGGCGATGAAAAGTCCGGTTAGTTGGGTAATCTTCCGTGTGTGTCGGGCCATTTTCGAAAAACCTATGCAAGACAAATGGTTGGAAAGAGGAGAATGCTTCAGGAATGTGACATTTGTGTTGCAGCCGGGCGGGAGGTGGTCCGGAAAACCGGCGTTCATGTAAAAAAATGTTAATCAGGCCGCGGAGTGCCGGAGGCTGCTGCCTTATAGTGGTGCCTCCGCGGTAACAAAAATAAACACAGCGGGGAGAGGCATAACATGGGTGCCATCATATCGGAGCCACAACGGCCGCAAGTGGGGTCGGTTCGAACACTGCCGCTGGCGAAGGTCCTTCTGGTCGACGACCACGCACTGTTCGCCCAGGGGCTGGCCGGTCTCATGCATCAGGAGGGCCTGGCCGAATCCGTTACCACGGTTGCAACGGTCGAGTCTGCCGCCGACCTTCTGGCCCATGACGACGGTTTTGAGCTGGTCTTGCTGGACATCGCCCTGCATGGCGAAACCGGCCTCGCGTTGTTGCCAAGGCTGGCCAGCCACCGGGAAACGCCTCCGGTTGTCATTATCTCCAGCAGTGAGGATGAGAGCACGGTGCGGGCCGCCAGGGCTGCCGGGGCGAGTGGCTTTCTCGCCAAATCCGCTGGCCGGTCCGCTCTGGTCACCATGGTTCGGGCGGTCATTCGGGGCGAGGGCTATTTCCCCGGGGGTGTCCGGCCTCTGACGCAGCAGCTGCCATTAACCCCGAGGCAGATGGACGTGCTGGTATTGCTCGCCCAGGGGTTCCCGAACAAACGCATCTGCCAGAGCCTGGACCTGACCGAGCACACGGTGAAAACCCACCTCAAGGCAATTTTCAGCCAGCTTGGTGTTCACAACCGGACCGAGTGTGTCAATCTGGCCCGGGTCCAGGGCTGGCTGTGACGGGCACAGGAAACTGCACCCAGAATGTCGAGCCCCGGCCTGCTTCGGTGTCCATGCCGTAACTGCCCTGCATCAGCGTGGTGAATTCCTTCACGATGGTCAGACCGAGCCCGAGGCCGGGGCGGTCATTTGGCCCGCGCCCTCGCACATAGGGCAAAAACAGCGTGTCTTTGAGCACCGCCGGAGCTCCGGTGCCGTTATCGGAGACGCCTATCCGTACCTGACGGCCGACGCGTTCGGCGGCCAGGTGAACGAGCGTGCCGCTGCTGTGTTCCACCGCATTGAATACCAGGTTCTGCAGCACTCGAAGCAGCAGGCCGGGGTCCGCCAACACCTGAAACTGGCCGGATTCATGGTTGATCCGGATGGCCATATCCCGATGCCCCAGGGCATCGTTCATCATATCTCCCAGATCCCGGAAAACCGCGGCCAGCGATACCGCCTGAATGTCCGGCCGGATCATGCCTTCGTTCAGCCTGGCGCTGTCAAACACCGTGCCGAGCAGGCGCCGCAAATGCCGGATCATGTCCTGCAACTGCCCCGTGGCGGGGTGCGGGCCATCGGCCGGCGAGAAGCTCTCCAGCGTTATGTCGATGACATTGAGTGGCTGGCGCAGGTCATGGCTGGCGGCGGTGATCAGTTCGGTTTTCCGCCGGCTTTCATCCCGGGTAGCCTGATGCATCAGGTCCAGCAGCTGGCGGTCCAGAAAGTGCGCCCGGTGGCGGTAGTCGCTGGTCCAGGCACCAATCATGCCGATGGCATTTGCGGTCATCAGGAAGAACAGGTTGCTCAGAATCGGGGCGGGCGCCATGCCGCTCCAGAGCTCGGTCACCAGATAGCTGATGACCAGAACCATGGATACCACCGAGGCACTGAAAAAGGGCAGGCCCATGGCAAAGTAGCCGAACATCAGTATCAGGATCATACCCTCGTAGGGCAGCGGGAACGCCAGGTGCCGGGCGGCGCCGATAATCGCCACTACCGTGAGCCCGCCGAGCAAATAGGCCAGGGTGTAGATGCACTCAAAGTGTCTGTCGGAGGGGGTGGGGCGATAGGCCAGCCAGACCACCAGGGCAATCAGCGGGCAGGTAATGGCCAGCCGGATGGTTACCGTGATCCTGGCCAGTTCGGTGGGTAAGGTGAGCATGTCCATGGCGGCATAGACCAGGAACAGGGCCAGGCCGGCCACCGAGACAGGCCGGGCGCGAAGGCGGATGAGCGCTGCCCGGTTCTGCTTGTAGGTGTCCTCGAGGGAGGGCGCAAAACGCAGGTTGAGAAAACCGGCTGCCTGTTGTTGTCTGATCTGCTCGGCGTTCATGACCGTGTCCGGTAGCGGGCAAGTCTCCGGATTGTACCGGGCCCGGGCCGGCGATTTCGCGAGCCCGGGCACATTCCGGTCAGCTGTTACCCAGCATTCTCAGGCGGGCCCAGGTTCGCTCCTGCTGGTCCGGGAAATATTGCTGCAGCAGGGCATCCTGATACGCCTCACGCTCCTGTTCTGCCAGCCCAGAGGCTGACTGCTGGCTCAATGCGTCCTGGAATGTCTGGAAGCGTTGGGCGAATTGCTCACGATCTTTCAGGTAACGCACCACCTCGGTGGCGTCTTCGGAATCCAGCCCCAGCTCCGAGAGCCGCTGGCCGGCCTCCTCGGGCGAACTGGCCGAGCCGATGGCGGCTACCCGCTCCTGTTGCTGGTGGCTGCTGGCGAGCAGCTGTTCCTCGGTTGCCTGCATGGCCTCTGGCAACTGGTTGCGGTGCCACTGGATCAGGGCCTGCTTGCCCTGGTTGCTCAGGTCCTGCCGCTGCCGGATGGCCAATGTCGCCAGGGTGTATTCGCTATAGGCCTCTTCCTGCCCGAAAAAGGCTTTGTGCACCTCAGGGTCGAAGGTGGACTG
Organism: Marinobacter subterrani; assembly: GCF_001045555.1. Taxonomy (NCBI): domain Bacteria; kingdom Pseudomonadati; phylum Pseudomonadota; class Gammaproteobacteria; order Pseudomonadales; family Marinobacteraceae; genus Marinobacter; species Marinobacter subterrani. Next base: position 2,904,897 of record NZ_LFBU01000001.1, on the reverse strand, counting down.
GCGGAGCTTTTTCAGTTTAGTCAGGGCATCGCCCAGAGCCGAGAGCTGATAGGCCGGGTCTGATTGCCGGGCCGGATCCAGCCGGGTCTGCATCACAGAGAGGGCTGCCTGTTTGTAGGCCAGATACTGGTCGAGCAGGGCCAACGCCCGGGACGCAGCCGGCTCCGGCAAGTACTTTTGGGCCATCTGTTGAATCTGTCCGATGGCCACCTCCGGCGAGACTTCCCCCACGGTGCTGAGAAAATAGTCGAAGAAGTCGCGCACCTGCAGGTTGATCACCAAGCGGCCGTCTTCGTCTGCTCGAAGGGCTCCGTCGATGTCGGTACCGGCCAGTGAGGGCGCGAACGGTTGTGGCCCGAGGGTTTTGGGCGTTGTGGCGTTGTCCGGCGGTTGCCTGGTCTCAGCCGAGGCCAGAGAGGTGCCGGCTTCTGAAGGGTACCCGGAGAACTCCGGAGTTGCGCCCGCCTGCTCAGCAACCGGAGCCGGGGCACTGGTCGTGTGTTGGGTCGTCTGGGCCAGGCCATACCACAGAGCACCGCCGGCCAGCGCGGCCGACAGTGCACCGGGGAACAGCCACCGAGGGGTTGCGGTGGGTGTCCGTGTCATGGTCACCTCAGAGGCCGCGGTTCTGCAGTCGGTTGGCCTGGGCGCGATAGAGCGTGACCGGGTTGGTCCACAGGGAGCGTGCGCCCAGCAGGTGGTTGATGGCATCCACATGGTTCATGTCGTAATGGGTGCCAATCACGTTGCCCATCATGGTGGAACACACACCAACCAGGCCGTCGTTAGGCTCACTGCCGAAGGCCAGGGCAGTAATGCCGAGGAAGGGATCGGTAATGTCAAAGACATTGGTCCAGACGCCGCGGCCTGTCCAGGAGAAGAACTTGATGCGGTTGCCGTTGATCCACACGTCCTCGTTGGTACCGGCGCAGGCGTTCCGGTTGACCCCTTTCCAGCCCAGGGCATCGTTCAGGGCGATGGTGCCGGGTGTGGTCAGGGTCTCCAGGGCAGCCAGGCCGTCCTGCGGATTGTCAGCGCCGGACAGAGCATTGATCAGGTCGCCAAGCGCGTTGGCAATGGCGTCTGCCCCGCCCTCCACGTAGCTGCCCGGCGGCAGGATGCCCCGGACCACATCGGCCACCCTGGAGCCCTTGTTCACGCCGTCGATGGAGGTGATAGACGCAATCCGCTGGGGAACCAGTGCGGCAGCCACCCGGGAGGTGGGAGCCCCCTGGCTGTGGGCCATGAGGTTTACCTTGGCGTAGCCCAGGCTGTTGATGTAGTTGGCCAGTTGCTGGCCGCGCTGTTCACTGCTGTTTACGAAGGAAACGCTGGCGGTATAGACCTTGGCGCCACTGCGTTCGAGGTTCCAGGGAATGGTGTGGAAGTAGTTGATCAGCCCGCCGATGGTGTTGAATCCGGTAACGCCATGAACAAGCACAATCGGATAGCGGGTCTGGGTGTAGCCGGCGTGGCTGGAAAATGAGGCGGACAGCAAGACCAGCCCCAGCATGATTGCTGTGGTGAATCGGTTACGCATGGTTGACTCCTGTTGTTTTTGTTGACGACGGCACAAGGCAGCCGACGGTCGTCGATGCGTGGTCGATTATTCGTTCAAAACGCGTAGGCAGGAATCGCCCAAATGGGTGAGGCCAGTCAGGCGGCGGACTCAGGGAAGCCGGTGAGGTTCCAGCTCCATATGCTGTATACGCTGGCCCAGCATGATGATCCGGCCGGTGTAACGCTCTTCGCCGGTGGAGGTGAAATCGAACAGGAACCGGCGCCAGACCCGGAGCCGGCCCTGGTCATCGCGTTTGAACCAGAGGCCGCGAAGAAACACCGCGTCGTCCAGCAGCATGACATCCATGCTCTTGCAATAACGCTTTGCGGCCTGAAGCACAGAATCCTTGATGGCTTTGGCGCGCCACCAGTACCAGATGGCGAATCCGGCCACAAACAGCCAGAACAGGGTTCCAAGAGTCACGGTTACGGCGATCTTCCAGAGTCATTCAGGGGTTAGACCGCCAGACTACCTTATTGCACTGGCCCGGGGAATCATCCTTTGACCGTTGCCGACTGAACCGGCAGCAATCGATAACATAGCATTTGCAGGAAGTGGCTGGTCAGCGGTTGGGCCTCGCAGCAGGCTGCCCGGACGCTGCGTATCATGGGCAGGGTAAGCCAGAAAAGAATTGCGAAGACTGACAGCACGAGCCCCTGAATAACCAGCAGGTGAGGCAGGGTAAGTTCGGTCAGGCCGAATGCAAGAATGGCGGAAGCCAGCGCATGGACAGTTGTTTTTCTGATTGTCAGATCACTATCGACTGCATCCCGACCATCCGATATCCGGTTATTGCAATAATTGAACATTTTCCCACCATTTCTTGTGCTTTCGTCGTAGCCGCTGTGGTTTTGCAATATATGGCTAGGTTGGCGAGAGATACTCCTTATGCTGGTTTATGGGGCTGGTCCGACCAGGTTCAGGGACGGCTGAAAAGGAGTGAGCAGAGCATGCAGGCATTACAACAAAAAGATTTCAGAGCCCTGGTGGATACTCATCCCAGGGCCATCATACTGTCTACGACAGAGCCCAGAATTGCCTATGTCAACCGAATGTTTCAGTCAGTGACTGGCTACCAGGCCGAGGAGGTTATTGGCCAGACGCCCTCGCTTCTGAGTTCAGGGCTGCATTCGCCCGAGTTCTACCACGCCATGTGGGACAGTCTGGAGCGTCACGGGCGCTGGGAAGGCCTGATATGGAATCGGCGCAAGAATGGTGAGACCTATCCGCAGTGGTTGACGATCTACCCCGTGGAGCACGACAACCGGCGGCTTTATGCCGGCGTGTTCATGGACGTGGGTGACGTTGCCGCCAGCAATGAGCAACTGGCGTCACTGGCGTATTATGATCCGCTCACCGAACTACCCAATCGTTCACTGTTCCAGGAGTTCCTCAAGGCCCGCGTATCTCAGCGGGATGCGGACGGTCGCCGTTTCGCGGTACTCTATGTGGATCTTGATTTCTTCAAATCCGTCAATGACCTGCATGGCCACGACTGTGGCGATCGGGTGTTACAGCAGGCGGCTCTGTGTATCCAGAGCGTGCTGAGACGGGGCGATGTGGTTGCGAGGCTTTCGGGCGACGAATTCTCGGCGATCATCGAGTTGCAGTGCGATGATGACCTGGACGGTGTCTGCCAGCGCATGACACAGATCTTCCGGGCCCCTGTGGTGGTTGATCAGCGTGAATATTTTCTCTCCGCTTCCGTCGGCGCGGCGGTGTATCCGGATCATGGCCGAAGCGGTACGGAGCTGCTGCAGAATGCTGATAGGGCCATGTACACCGCAAAACTGGCGGGGCGGGCCTGCTATCGCATATATTGCGCCGCAGATACCGAGCAGGGACGCTACCAACAACGTTTGTCGGAAGCCCTGATTGCCTCGCTGAAGACCGCACCGGAAGAGTTCCGTGTGGTTTATCAACCCCAGTACCATCTTGCCTCCGGCCAGATAGCCGGTCTGGAAGCGTTACTGCGCTGGGATCATCCTGAGTTCGGCTCTGTGTCGCCGTCAGATTTTGTTCCGATTGCCGAGCATCGTGGCCATATCCACGAGCTGACCGGGCATCTGGTGCGCTGTCTGCTCGCTGACCTCCCGCAGTCTCCCGGGCGTTTACTGCCAGGTCTTCGCCTGGCCATCAATATCTCCGCCCGCCAGATCACCGACTCCCGTCTCGAAGCCCTCCTCAAGCCGCTTTTCCAGCGTATTGGCGGAATTGGCTGGCTCCCTGAAATCGAGATCACCGAAACTCACCTGATGCATCTGTCCGTACCATGTCTGGATCGGCTACGGGAATTTGGTAGGCAGGGGGTGATCGTTGCGATTGACGATTTCGGAACGGGTTACTCTTCGCTGGCGTACCTGCATACCTTGCCGGTTCACGTGCTCAAGATTGACCGGCAGTTTATCCAGCGCCTGGGCGAAAAATCCCGGGATTCGCGGATTGTCTCGGCGATTCTCGGCATTGCCGATGCCCTGGAGCTCGAGGTGGTGGCCGAGGGCATCGAGCATGAAGAGCAGTACCGGAAGCTGCGTGAGCTGAAATGCCATCGGGGACAGGGCTATCTGATGGCCCGGCCGGCATCCTGGCATTCACTGAATGGCGCCCTGATTGACCAACATCAAGAATAGCTGAAACAAACACGGCGCCGGCGCGGTTTTGCAATATCTGGCTAGGTGAAAGGGAGGTATTGCCCTGAAAGTGGGGCGATAATCACTGCCCCGAAACCTTATGCAAAACACTGTGCCGGATCTGGAACTTGATGCTTATCTGCGACTCAACCGGGCGTCCCTCGGTGAGTGGCTTACCGCTATTCGCGAGATTTCCGGTTGTGATGACATGCTTTGCAGGCCGCGCAGCGGCGCCGGTCCGGTGGGGGCCTTGTCGGCACTTGAGTCAGACAGCGGAACGGTGGTTTGTGTCCATGCCAGCCAGGGCATGGACATCACAGGCTGCCAGTCGGCGGGGCCGGTTCTTCTGCTGCCCAGAGCCGGAATCGTCGAGATGTCTGTTCGCAATGGTCCCTGGAAGCCACTGGAACATCTGGTGGTTGGTCGCCCGAGCGATCGCTTTGGGTTGCGCCTGCACGAGGGCAGCCAGATCGTCATTCTCAGACCGGCGGCGGGCATGCCGGGATGCCCGGACTGGAACAACCTGAGCGACAAGCTCCCGGTCTGGGAGGATCTGATCGCCTGCTATCTGCACCGCTCGGCGTTTTTTCGCGACGATGCGCATGCCAGGGCCATGACCCGTCAGCTTTTCCGTCAGTTGGCAGCGTCTGCTGGAAACGAGGCGAGGCCGCCCTGCCAGTGCCCCGAGCTCGATCGCCGGCTACTCAGGGCGATCGAGAAGATCAGGCAGGAGCCGGACTGGGACTTCAACCTGCAGGAGTTGGCCCGTCATGCTGGCGTCAGTGAGCGGAATCTTTACTACCTGATGAAGCGGGAAACCGGTATGACGCCCTACCGGTTATATCAGCGTAACCGGCTGATGCGGGTACGGCACCGGCTGGTGGACTGCCGGTGCGAGGTGCCGCACATTTCCTGGTACGCTGCCGACGAGGGCTTTTCCCACCTTGGCCGGTTTGCGGCTCTATACCGCGAACACTTCGGTGAGCTGCCCAGTGAAACCGTGCAATGGCGGCACAACCTGCAACAAAGGGAGGCGGTTTCCGGGACGACCCTGGCGCTGGGCTGAGTACTGAATGGCCATGAAAAAGCCCGGCGCACTGGACAGTGGCCGGGCTTTTTCAGTTAGCGGTTTCAGTGCGCCGTTGCCGGTCGACCGTCCCCGTTGTCATCAGGCTCGTCGGCATACTCGTCGGCGGCTGAGCCGTGATGGTCACGGCCCAGCAGGATATAGAACGCCGGCAGTACAAAGATGGTGAACAGCGTACCGATGCCGAGACCCGCACTGATAGTCAGGCCAATGGCGAAGCGGCTTTCCGCTCCCGGTCCAATGGCAATCAGCAGCGGCACCATGGCAAAGATCAGGGCCAGGGAGGTCATGATGATCGGGCGCAGCCGGATAGCGGCAGCTTCAATCACAGCCTCAACCTTATTCAGCCCCCGGCTCTTCTGTAGCTGGTTGGCAAACTCGACAATAAGAATGCCGTTCTTGGAGACCACGCCAATCAGTGTGATCAGGCCCACCTGGGTGTAGATGTTCATGGTGGCGAAGCCGAGCACAATGAACGCCATGGCACCGGCCACCGACATGGGCACCGAGACCAGAATGATGAACGGATCGCGCCAGCTCTCGAACTGGGCTGCCAGCACCAGATAGATCACCAGCAGTGACAGGAAGAAGGTGACTACCAGTGCATTGCCCTGGGTCGCCAACTGCCGGGTCTGGCCGGTGTAGTTGTAGCTGAAGCCCTGGGGGAATACCTCGGCTGCTGTCTTTTCCATGTAATCCATGGCGGTACCCGCAGCCACACCCGGCTTGACAACCCCCTGCAGAGTGAGGGAGTTCTGCTGGTTGAACTGGGTCCGGTTGGACGGCTCCACATCGTGGGTGAAGCTCACCACACTGCCCAGCGGTACCAGTTCACCGGTATCGGTGCGTATCTGGTAGTCGTTCAGCTTCTGCTCATCCAGCCGGAACTGCTGGTCGACCTGGGGAATCACCTGGTACGACCGGCCTTCCATGTTGAACCGGTTGATATAGCCACCACCCAGCATGCTGGCCAGTGTCTGGCCGATGTCCTGCATGGACAGGCCAAGATCGGCAACGCGGTCTCGGTCGACCTTGATCCGGGTCAGGGGCTTGTCGAAGTTGATGGATTTCTGCAGGAACATGAAGTTACCACTGCCCATGGCCTTGCCCAGCAATTCGTCCGCCACCTGGTTCAGCTGCTCGTAACTGTTACCGGTCGTGATCACGAACTGGAACGGCAGGCCACCACCGGAACCGGGCAGGGACGGTCGGGGGAATACCGCGGTCTGCAGGCCAGTCACCTTGTTCAGTTCGGCGGCCAGCTTGGGCTGGACCTCGAACTGGGTAATCTCCCGCTGGCTCCAGGGGGCCATCTTGAAGCCGCCGAAGACCGCATTCGGGCTGGTGATGCCGATGATCATGAAGTCCTCTTCATAGCCTGGCACGGTCGACATCCGGTTCTGGATTTCGTCGCCATGCTCCTGAAGATACTCCAGTGTCGAGGTTTGCGGCCCAAGCCCCTGATAGAACAGGATACCCTGGTCCTCGGTTGGCGCCAGCTCGCTCTGGCTCATCATCACCATGAAATAGATCGAGCCCAACACCACCACGGCGAAGAACACCACAACGGATTTGGTCTGCATCAGTGAGGACAGCGCGGACTTGTAGCCGCGTGACAGGCCGTTGAACGTGCGCTCGACCATCTGCTCAAAACGCCCCGGATTGCCATGGGGCTTGAGCACCTTGCCGGAAAGCATCGGTGAAAGGGTGAGGGCGATGATGCCAGAGATCACCACCGCGCCGGCCAGAGTGAATGCGAATTCGGTAAACAGGGAGCCGACCAGTCCGCCCATGAAACCGATGGGGGCGTAGACCGCCACCAGGGTAGTGGTCATGGCGATGATGGGAACGGCCATTTCCCGAGCGCCGTTGATAGCTGCCTCGAACCGGGATTCGCCGTCCTCGATGTGCCGATGCACGTTTTCCACGATGATGATGGCGTCATCCACCACCAGGCCGATTGCCAGCACCATGGACAGCAGCGTCAGCAGGTTGAGCGAGAAACCGAACGCCAGCATGACAAACGCACCACCAATCAGCGACAGGGGTACGGCAACCGAGGGCACGATGGCGGCCCGGAGGGAGCCCAGGCAGAGAAACACCACCACCAGTACAATAACCAGCGCTTCCAGCAGCGTCTTGATGACCTCATTGATCGAGTCCTCGATGAAACTGGAGGCATCGTAAGCCAGCCGCGCCTTCAGGCCGGAGGGCAACTGGTTCTTGATCTCGGGCAGTTCTGCTTTCACCAGACTGGCAACAGTGAGCGGATTGGCGCCCGGCGCCAGCTCGATGGCCACATAGGTGGCCGGCTGGCCCTTGTACAGGGCTAACTGGTCGTAAGTCTGGGAGCCCAACTCCACCCGGGCAATGTCCTGCAGGCGGATCTGTGAGCCTTCAAACTGTTTGACCACAAGGTTCCGGAACTTGTCCGGATCAGCAACATCGGTGTCACTGGTCATGCTGATTTCTGTGTAGGTGCCCTTGGTGTTGCCAACGGCCGCCTGGTAGTTGTTGGCGCGGAGTTTGGCTATCACTTCTTGAGGCGTCATATCCACAGCTGCCAGACGTTCAGGATTCAGCCAGACCCGCAGGGCAAACTGACGGCCGAACAGGCGGGCCTTGCCTACGCCGGAGAGCGCCTGCAGTTTGGGCTGGACCACCCGCGAAAGGTAATCGGTGATCTGGGGAACCGCCATTTCCTCACTGTAGAAGGCAATGTACATCAAGGCGGTGGAGTCACCGGTCGTGGACGTAATGACCGGATCCTGGGCCTCGGCGGGAAGCACGTTGCGCTGGCTGGCCACCTTGGCCTGAATCTCAGCGAGTGCTGCGTTGGCGTCGTAATTCAGCTCCATCTTGGCTTCAATGGTGGACGAACCCTGTGAGCTGGTAGAAGTCAGGTAGTCGATTCCGCTGGCTTCGGCAATGGCCTGCTGCAGGGGCGTGGTGATGAAGCCCTTGATCAGGTCCGAGCTGGCCCCCGGGTAGGCCGTGGTGACAGTTACCGTGGTGCTTTCCAGCTCCGGATACTGTCGGATTTCCATTTCCATTGCAGCCCGTGCGCCCAGCAGGAGTATCAGGAGGCTGACCACCGTCGCCAGAACCGGGCGGTGGATAAATATGTCGGTGAATCGCATTACTCGGACGCCTCCTGGGTTTGGCCGTCTTGCTGGATTTCGACCTTCTGGCCGGCACGCAGACGAAGCAGACCCTTGGCAACCACGGTTTCACCGGCCTTCAGGCCGGATATGACAGCCACCCGGGCGTCGCGGGTTTCCCCGGCAACGATGGTGCGGCGGTCGACCACCAGGTCTCCGTTGTCGTTCTTTTCAACCACAAACACGAAGTCACCGTAGGTGTTGTATGAAATCGCGGTGCGCGGAATAGTGACCACCTGGCGGTCTTGCGGCTGCCGGGTCTGGATGGTCGCAAACATGCCCGGCCGCAGGCGGTTTTCAGGGTTGTCCAGAGTGGCGCGGATGCGCACGGTGCGGGTCTGGGGGTTGACCGACGTGTTGATGGCACTGACGTTGCCCTCAAAAGTCTGTTCCGGAACGGCGGCCACGGTGGCCACCACCGGATACCCGGTGGCCACCTGTGGCAGATCCTTCTCCGACAGGGTGTAGTCAACGTAGATCGGATTCAGCATGTTGATTTCGACAATCGGTGTGCCGGTGGGGATATACTCCCCCTGATCCACCATCCGGATACCCAGGGTGCCGTCGAACGGCGCCCGGATGATTTTCTTGCTCAACTGCGCCTCGGCTTCGTTCACCCGTGCACGGGCGGCGTCAAAGTTGGCCTTGGCTTCGTCGTACTGGGACTGGGATACCGCGCGCTTTGGAAGCAGGTCGGCGATCCGCTTGAATTCCTGCTCCGCCAGTTGGGCCTCGGCCCGGCGGGTGCGCAGGGCGGCTTCGTCAATTTCCGCATTCAGGCGAATCAGTACGTCACCCTTGTTAACGGTGTCGCCGGACTCAAAGTTGATTTCTTCAACAACGCCGGGAACCTCATTCGCAACCTGAATGCCATTCACGGCTTCGATACTGCCCACCGCCTTGATGGCCGGAGTCCAGCTCTCGGTAACGGATTTGGTTGCGGAAATCAGGGTTGGCGGCTGGGGCTTGGACATCTGCTCTTGCATCTGGCCAAACTGGTAGAATTTGTAGCCGAAGATGCCTCCGAGCACCACGCCTAGGAAAATGATGACGATCAGAAAGCGGGAAGCAATGCGCATAGTTCAGGTCCTGGAAATCAATGTCCTGTCTGGGTGAAGCAACTAGGGGTGAGACAAGGGAGGCTGGCGATCTGCGGTCCCTTGCCGATCCTTTGCACGACGACAGACTGTTTGAATACGGGAATCATTTATATTTGGCGAAGAATAGCATCCTACAAAATCCAGGTCGCTGTTGTCACCGGTTTATAGGTACTAATAGCTAGGCTCCTCACTGCCCTATTTTGACGGATCTTATGGCAGTTTTCCTGCCTGCCGGTTTTCAGTGCTGCGATACTGGCAATGTGGCAGGATGCGATGACAGAATTACGACGACAATCAAGCTAAGGATCAACCATGCAGTGGATTCTGGGAATCGCGCTGGCAGCCGCGGTATTTGTGGTTCTGAAACAGTGGGGCGCGCTATCGGCCGAGAGGAAAAAGGCGGCCACCTGGAAGGTTGTGCTGGTGGTGGGTGGCGCCCTGTTGGTCTTTATGGTCCTTACCGGCCGGATTCATGTGCTGACCGCCGCCGTCGCCGCGGTTATCCCGCTGCTGCGCAAACTGCCTGCCCTGCTGAAATATGCCCCTGCCATCAACCGGATGTTCGCAGACAGGCCGCAGCAGGATACCGGCGGGCAGACAGGCCAGCACTCCGGGCCGGGCAGCAACCTGAATGGCCAGATGTCGGAGCGTGAAGCCTGCGACATTCTCGGGGTGAAAGCCGGCTGTTCTGAAGAGGACATCGTCATGGCCCATCGCCGGCTGATGCAAAAGCTGCATCCGGACCGGGGCGGCAGCGATTATCTCGCCGCAAAGCTCAACGAAGCCAAGCAGGTTCTGCTGGGCAAACGCAGGGCCTGAGCTCAGGGCAAAAGCTCGACCTTGACTTCAAAGCGCTGGTTGTCGGACCGGCTGCTGTTTACCTGATAGGTAATTCCGCTGCGCTCACGGGTCGCGCTGGTTGCGGTGCTGCCGAGGGTGACCCACTGGCCAGGCTCAACCCGGCGAACGGTGACCAGGGCTTCGGTTTCGTAGCCCTCCAGGCTGGCCGGGTCCTCTTCAAACGACACAATGTTCAGCTCAACGGCCCGGTCGGAAATGACCCGGGGGCTGACCAGAAATCCGCTCCGGGTTTCAACCTGTTCGAGAAAGGCGGCAGGGTTTCGGCCGCCCTGGATAGCAACCGGAATCGTCCGGATCTGGCCTGAGGTAATATGGGCTGATTGACCATCCTGCATTACCAGGGTTCTCTCCCGGGTGCTGGCCGTGCTGATCACGCGGTGTTGTGCCGAGATTTCGGCCTGCCCCCCGGAAGCGGACAGGCCGGCACCCGAGCGCTTGCCACCGATATCCGTGATGGAGCGAACGGTGATCCTGAGCTGAACCGGTGCCACATCCAGGGTGTCAACAAGCGTTCCAATTTCATCCAGAAGCTCTGGCTCGCCACGCACCACCAGTTGCATGCCGCGCGCGGTAACCGTTACAGGTGAGCCCTGGTAGAGCTGCCGGATCTGGGCAGCCACATCCTCACCGGGCCGGTTATTGAGCTGGTAGGCCCGGGTTTCAGTCTGGGCAAGCACGTGGCTTGAAAGCAGGCAGAGCAGGGCGGTCAGCGCCAGGTATAGAGGATAGCGTCGGGACATGGTGGTCATTGTTTGCTCCCAACCTCGATGCGGGGCTGAAAAAACTCCGTCGCACGGGTTGCCAAGTTGAAAACCGGGGGTATATATTGAAAAGCATGAAGACGACACACGCGACCTGTCAATTGAATGTTCTGCAAGCTTTCGGCGCCAAGCCGGCGGCGGCAGTCGCTGCTGTGTTTTTCTGGTGGTTTGGTTATGGCTTTTATTTTAGCCAGAGCCGGGGCCGCCCATAGGATCTTCATCGAACGAATAACGAGGAAGGCAGCCCGGCAGAAAACCCAGGCTGCCACCGGACTCGAAAAGCCCCGACTGGTAGCCCAGCCGGGGCTTTTTTGATTCTGACGCAGGGAAACGGGAACACTGATATGAACATGCCTTTGAACACCGAACTGACAGACGCTACCACGGAGGCTGTGGGCCGCCATCGCCGGGAAGTCCTCCTGCCCACGCCAGCGGAACTGACGCAGGAGATGCCAGCCAGTGACTTTGTCATCCGGCAGGTCAGCGACCAGAGACAGGCGATCCGGCAGATCCTGCAGGGTACCGACGACAGAACCCTGATCGTGATGGGGCCCTGCTCCATCCATGACGAGGTGGCGGCCCTGGAATACGGGGAGAAGCTCAAAGCGCTGGCCGATGCCGTCAGCGACCGGTTCCTGATTGTCATGCGCGCGTACCTGGAAAAGCCCCGGACAACTGTTGGCTGGAAAGGGCTGTTGTACGACCCCGAACGCACCGGGGCGGGTGATCTGAATGAGGGGCTGCGCCGTTCCCGTCGACTGCTTCTCAATCTGACAGCCATGGGCCTGCCTCTGGCAACGGAAGCATTGAGCCCGTTCGCCATGGATTACCTGGGCGATCTGGTAAGCTGGACCGCCATCGGGGCACGCACCACCGAGTCACAGGTGCACCGGGAAATGGTCAGTGGCCTGCCCATGCCCACCGGGTTCAAGAACGGCACCGATGGCGGCATCGCCGTGGCCACCAATGCCATGAAATCGGCAAGCCATCCCCACCACCACCTGGGCGTGTCGGCGACCGGGGCGCCGGTGATGATTACCACCCGGGGCAACCCGGACACCCACCTGGTTTTGCGCGGCGGCCGCGGTATTACCAACTACGACGCCGACAGTATTGGCCGGGCGGTCAGCGCGCTGCAAACGGCCGGGTTGTCCACGGCGGTGATGGTCGATTGCAGTCATGACAACGCCTGCAAGCAGGCGGAGCGCCAGTTGGATATCGCCCGGGAGGTGATGGCCCAGCGCGATGCCGGCAATTGCCATATTCGCGGGTTAATGCTTGAGAGCTTCCTGGAACCAGGCCGTCAGGACGATGGTGAGGACCTGCGTTACGGCTGCTCGATTACCGATCCGTGCCTGGGATGGGCGCAGACGGAGGCTCTGATCCGCTCACTGTAGACAGCAGCAACTGGCCGGCCAGCAACAACAGCACGCCGCCCATCAGCCGGTCCAGCCAGTGGCCGAAGCGGTTGAAGCCCCTGCGTACCTGCGGCAGGGTGAAGCAAACCGCAACCATGGCAAACCAGAGCCCGGTGGCCAGCGCCATGTAGATACCGTAGCCGGCCTGCAGGGCAATGGGTGTGCCCGGGCTGATGACCACAGAGAACAGCGAGACAAAGAACAAGGTTGCCTTGGGATTCAGGGCATTGGTCAGGAAACCCAGGCGGAGAGCGGCACGCCCCGACTGGCTGGTCTGTGGTGTGGCTTCCACATGAATACCGCCGGCCCGGGCCCGCAGGCACTGGAAGGCGATCCAGGTGAGGTACAGTGCGCCGAGCACCTTGAGCATGCTGAACAACAGCACGGATTGCTGGATCAGCAGGCCAATACCCAGCAGCGAGTAACAAACATGCACCAGGATGCCGCCTCCGATTCCAATGGCAGTCAGCAGGGCATTCCTGCGGCTCTGGAACAGCGCCTGCCTGAGCATCACGGCGAAGTCCGGCCCCGGGCTTGCAACCGCCAGCAGATGAACCAGTGCGACTGTCAGAAATTCCGGCCAGTAATTCTGCATATTCCTGCCTCCGATGTGTTCGCCGAGGTTTCGGACGCCTGACAGCATAGGCGGAAACGGAGATTTTTTCACGACGCAGTGTTTGTCCCGATACCCCGGGAACTTGCCGCAGCTTCTATACTGAGGTCACACTCGACCGAACCTGGCCCTGTTTCCGGGAGCCGGGGTGCCCGTCAGGAGGCCGCTGTATGAAAAAACGAGACGTAGACGTTGCCATTATCGGTGCTGGAACCGCTGGGATGGTGGCCTACCAGCGGGTGCGCCAAGTCACTGACAAAGTGGTACTGATCGAAGCTGACCAGTACGGAACGACCTGTGCGCGAGTCGGCTGTATGCCCAGCAAGCTGCTGATCGCGGCCGCTGATAATGCTCATCAGATGGGGCTTGGTGAGCTGTTCGGTGTCTCTGCCGGAGACATGAGGGTGGATGGCAAGCGGGTGATGGAGCGGGTGCGGGCCGAGCGGGACCGGTTCGTGGGTTCGGTGATCCGGTCCGTTGAGAAATTTCCGCAGGAGCACCGGCTCATGGGCCCGGCCCGATTCACTGGCCCGAACGATCTGGTGGTCGGAGATAACCTGGAGGTTGACGCCCGGCGAATTATCATCGCAACTGGCTCCCGGCCCAGCGTTCCCGCTTTCCTGGAAGAGGCCAGGGACCGACTGGTGGTGAATGACGATATCTTCGAGTGGCAGACGCTTCCGCAGTCGGTGGTGGTCTTCGGCCCGGGGGTGATCGGCCTGGAGCTGGGACAGGCCCTCAGTCGGCTCGGTGTCCGGGTACGCATGTTCGGAGTGGGTGGCGCCGTTGGTCCGATCCGGGACGACTCGATTCGTGCCTATGCCCTGGAGACTTTCAAGGACGAATTCCCGCTGGACCCGGACGCGGACGTCAAAAACGTCGAACGGGTCGATGGGGGCGTGGCCGTTACATTCATGGACGGGGAGGCCGGCGAACGCACCGAGGTTTTCGATTACCTGCTGGCGGCAACCGGGCGCCGGCCCAATGTCGATGGTCTGGATATCCAGAATGCCGGTATCGAACTGGACGAGAAGGGGATGCCGCTGTTTGATCCCCATACCCTGCGCTGTGGCCAGAGCCACATTTTTATCGCTGGTGATGCCAATAACAGCCTGCCCCTGCTGCACGAAGCGGCTGATGAGGGCCGGATCGCCGGCGACAATGCCGCCGCTTACCCTGATGTCCGGGTCGGCCTGAGGCGCACGCCTTTGGCCGTGGTTTTCACCGACCCGCAGATTGCCACGGTCGGCCTGACCATCCAGCAGGTGGACGAGCGTTGCGGAGGTTGCTTTGCCGTCGGTGAGGTGTCCTTCGAGGATCAGGGGCGCAGCCGCGTTATCGGCAAGAACCGCGGCCTGCTCAGGGTGTATGGCGAGCATGGCAGTGGCCTGTTCATGGGCGCGGAAATGTTCGGCCCGGCGGCCGAGCACATAGCCCACCTGCTGGCCTGGTCAGCCCAGCGACGGCTCACCGTGAGTGAGATGCTGGAAATGCCGTTTTACCATCCGGTCATCGAGGAGGGGCTTAGAACGGCATTGAAGGACCTGAACCGCAATCTCAGCATCGGGCCGGCGCCAGTGGATGACTGCACCGATTGTGGGCCGGGGGGCTGATCCGACTCCGGTACGCCTGAAGGCGTACTATCGAAGACATTGGCGAACTGAACTTCCAGGTAAGGAAACCATGGCGAACATTGTGGAAAGCTTCGTGAAACCCATTGGCAAACAGCGTGAGCTCCTGAGCCTTGCCGATGATTCAGACGACGAGGGCACCGTGGCGCCGATGAGTGATTACATCTTCCGTCAGACTGCGGCTTTTAACGGTGGCACTTCCCGGTGCAGGAACCACTTCTCGGTGACGACCTTCCGCGTAAACCAGTGTGACCGCATGAGCGTGCTGGCCAGGGGCTTCTTCACCCAATCCGGAACCTGCCAGCCTTCCTCCAGGTCTGCTGCCCGGTTACCGAAGCGTTCGGCAATGGCATCACCGTACACCTGCAGGGAAGAGGCGGAGTAGTCCGGGGCGTGGTGGATGACGTCGGCCGCCATCAGGGCAGATTCGACCGCGGGCCGTATGCCTTCACCACTCTGGGTATAGGCGAGCCCGGCGGAATCGCCGATCAACAGGATACCGTCATCCACCAGCGGCCGTTCGGCATGGGCATAAAGTAGGTAGGCGTGACCCTTGAATCGTCCGGGCAGGTCGGCCGGGATACGTCCTGCGGATTTCATTTCCTCCACAAAGGCGTGCAAATGATCGGTCAGCTTGTGGTTGTCCTCCCGGCCCAGGCCAATATTCAGGTAATTGCCTTTGCGGAACACCCAGGCATAGCCCTTGAGATCACGGCAGAACCACAGTTCCGGTGTGTCGCCCCGGGCCTGGCAGGCGGATGCCTGCTCCGGTGTCATCTCGAATTCCACTTCCTTGGCGGCAACCACCGTTTCATGCCCGCCGGGGCCTTCCCCAAGGAGCCTTGCCACCGGGCAGAAGTGGCCGCCGGCCCCGATCACCAGCGGCGCTTCCCAGGTGTCGTTGATCACCCAGTTACCGTCCTTGCGGACAATGGCTTTCACCGGAGTGGCAAGCTGTTTCGGGCAGCTCACCCGGCGGAGCAGGTAGTCATCGAATTCACACCGGCGAATGCCGTAACTGACGACATCACCGTGGTCATTTTCCACCGGGGGTTGCCCCATCATGCCGATACGGAACCTGCGAATTGGCTGGAGCGTTCGGCCGGTGCCGTATTCCTGGGGATCAATCTTCAGGGTGTCCATCACGGCGGGTGTGACCCAGCCGGCGCAGGTTTTGTCTCTGGGGAAATCCTGCTTGTCGATGATCAGAATCCGCTTGCCGCTGTTCGCAAGGGCGCCGGCCAGGGTGGAGCCGGCGGGGCCAGCGCCGACGATGATCAGATCATAGTAGTCCATCAGGCCTCCTCGGGGGCAGCGGGGAAGTTGTAGAGGTCCTGCCGGCTTCGGGGCAGGGTGTTGTTGTCGCCGTGGGTAAAGACCACCTGGAACAGTTGCAGCGAGCCGGCACGGAAGGCAGCCATGGAGCCGGCCAGGTACATGCGCCAGGCCCGGATAAAGTGTTCGTCATACATGGTGGACACCTTGTCCTCGTTCTCGGTGAACCGCTCCATCCAGTGGCTGAGCGTTTGGGCGTAGTGCAGGCGCAGGTTCTCCACATCCAGCACCGAGAAATCGCTGTGCTCACAGATCTGCATGAATTCGCCGATGCTCGGCGGATAGGCGCCGGGAAAGATGCGTTTCTCAATCCAGGCATTCATCAGCATGGGGCGGTTGCGGCCGATGCTGTGGAGCAACGCGATGCCATCGGGTTTGAGGCACCGTTTGATCAGCTCAGACATGGCCTGGTAGTTTTCCTTGCCAACATGTTCAAGCATGCCAATGGAGACAAAGGCATCGTACTGGCCGCTGATGTTGCGATAGTCGTCCTCGACATACTCAACCAGATTATCAAGGCCCTGTTTGTGAGCCTCTTCCCGGGCATAGGCCAGCTGCTCCCGGGAAATATTGTAGGAGTGGACCTTGACACCATAGTTACGGGCCATGTAGCGGGCCAGCCCGCCCCAGCCACAGCCAGCCTCGACCACGGTCATGCCGGGCTTGAGCCGGAGTTTCCGGCAGACATGTTCCAGCTTGGCCAGTTGGGCCTGTTCCAGGGTCAGGTCAGGCGTTTCGTAATAGGCGCAGGTGTACTGCATTTCGGCGTTATCCAGCCAGAGCCGGTAGAACTCATTGCCCAGGTCGTAATGGTGGTGGATGTTTTCCTTTGCTTCGGAAATGCCGGTAGACCGGGGATTGTGGTTGCGCCACAGCGCCTCCAGCCACTTCGGCCACTTCTGGCGGGCCTGATGAACCGCGCGGTAAAGCGCCTCCATCAGATCGGGCAAATCCCCCTCCACCTCCAGCCGCCCGGCGCTGTACAGATCGCCAAAGGCCAGGTTTGGGTTGGTGACCAGGGCATACAGGGCCTTGGGGTCGGTCAGGTGCAGGGTGAATTCCGCCTGCTGCCCCTCCGGTTCGATGATGTCTCCGTTCCAGAGCCGGAACCGGACCGACGGGCCACCGGCCATGCGCACAAGCTTGGCTACCAGCCAGCGTTCGTAGGTGTGGGGCGACCGGTCAACATGGGAGTTTTCCAGTGGCAGTGTAAGAACGTGGCTTTTCTGTTCGGCTCCCGATTCAGGAGTTTTTTGGGCCGTACTTTGGTTCATGGAATCCGCTCTCCCTTGGTAACCTCAACATCAATGTTTTTTCGACGACATGCATGCGCCACGGTTCCCGGGTACCGGGCCGGAAACCGCCGCTAGTCCGTTCAGTATAGAAAACTGTCGGATTTTGTCAGGTGGAGGGTAAATAGAGAGGAGCTACCGGTTGGAAAAGCGGGCAGAGAAACGTGGGGGCCTTTGCAGTGCAAGGATTGCCGGGCCCTGCTGGGGGCCCGGCCTTGCCATGGTTGTCAGTTGGTAGCGCTCATCCCGAACAACCCAGGGAAAACCACAATCAGGGCCAGCACCAGGATCTGGATCAGGATAAAGGGCACGATACCCCGATAGATATCCATGGTCCGGACCTCCGGGGGTGCCACGCCCTTCAGGTAGAACAGCGCGAACCCGAACGGGGGCGTCAGGAAGCTGGTCTGCAGGTTCATCGCGATCAGGATCGCAAACCAGAGCATGTTGATGCCCATCGCTTCGGCAATCGGTGCCAGGATCGGCACGATGATGAACGAAATCTCCACAAAGTCGATGAAGAAGCCGAGGATCAGGATCACCAGCATGGCCAGGATGATAAAGCCCCACTCGCCCCCCGGCAGCATGTGCAGCCAGTCCTCCAGCAGGTAATCACCGCCGGTGTAACTGAACACCATGGAGAAGGCGGTGGCGCCGATCAGGATGGCGAAGACCATGGCCGTGACCTTTACGGTGTCCTTGGAGGCGTCCCACACCATCTGGAAGGAAAACTGCCGGTAGATGATGGCCAGGACCACTGCACCGACACCGCCGAGGGCCGATGATTCCGTTGGCGTTGCGATACCGGTGAAAATGGAGCCCAGGACGACAACGATCAACGCCAGCGGGGGAATGATGGCCAGCAGTGCCGAGCCGATTTCCTGTTGCCGGGAGCGGGTGGGATCCTCGGGCATCGCCGGCGCCATCTCCGGCTTCAGGCGGGTCAGTATCAGGATGTAGACAATGTAGAGCACGATAAGGGCGACGCCGGGCCACACGGCAGCCCGGAACAGGTCTCCGACCGGCAGGCCGATGACGTCACCGAGGATAATCAGAATAATCGACGGTGGCACGATCTGCCCCAGGGTGCCCGAAGCACAGATGGTGCCGGTGCTGAGGCGTTTGTCGTAATTGTGTGCCAGCATGACGGGCAGGGAGATCAGGCCCATGGCCACCACGCTTGCACCGACCACACCCGTAGAGGCGGCCAGCAAGGCGCCGACGAGAATCGTGGAAATGGCCAGGCCGCCAGGCAGGCTGCCGAACAGACGCCCCATGGAGGTCAACAACTGCTCTGCCAGCCGGGTGCGCTGTAATACCACGCCCATGAAAATAAACAGCGGAACCGCCATCAGCACCTTGTTCTGCATCACACTCCAGATGCGGAATGGCATGAAGGCAAACAGGTCCATACCCTCGGCAAAGACCCCGAAGAACAGGGCGACACCACCAAAGGTAAAGGCCACCGGGAAGCCCACCATCAGCATGAAGAGGGCCACAATAAACATAATCATGCCAATCATGCGAGACCTCCCCCGCTGTGCTCCACTTCGTAGGATTTCTCACCGGTCATGACGCGCAAGGCAAAGGTCGCCATGTTAAGTCCGGCAACGGCAATGAAAAATGCCGTGAGCGGGATCACCGACTTGATGATCCAGCGATAGGGCAGGCCGCCGGGGTCGGGGCTGACTTCCCCCATCTGGTAGGAGTCAAGGACATAGTCGTAACCGTAGGTGCCTATCAGGTAGGCAAACGGAATCACGAAAATGAATGCCCCCACCAGGTTAACCCAGGCTTTGGTCTTGTTGCTCCATTTGGTATACAGAACATCCACGCGAACGTGGCCATCGGTGCGCATGGCATAAGGGATGCCCAGCATGAAGACCACTGAGTACAGGTGCCACTCCATCTCCTGCATACCGATGGAGACTTCGTTGAACGCGTAGCGGGACACGACATCGTAAAAGACGTTGGCGGTCATGAGTACCATCGCAACACAGGCTACCCAGCCGCAGAGATCGGACACTCGGGCCAGGCCCTCGTCCAGTTTGATAATCCAGCGCATTACAGGTCCTCCGCCAACCTGGTTGGCGATTTTCAATTGCTATAAACGACAAAACCGGGATCACTCTGAGAGCGATCCCGGCTCCGTAACAGCCGCTAGTTTACTCGACTTCGGCCATGGTGTTGAGGTAGGCGCGGGTCGAAATGTCCGTATAGGCCCGGGTCTTCTGGAGATACTCCTCCTGGGACTCGATGATACGTGCAGCCTGCTCATTACCCTCGGCAGCTTCTTTCAGCAGCTTTTTGTTGGCCTTGTACATGGCCTGGAACACATCCTTGGGGAACTGCTTGATCTGGACGTTGGGATGCTCTTCCTTGATGTTGGCCCATGCCTCAGCGTTGGCGTGCTGCGACTGCACCAGCATGTCATACGCAGAGACGCGCATGGCGGTGCGCAGAATCGCCCGCAGGTCTTCCGGCAGCTTGTCCCAGGTGTCCTTGTTCACCAGGAACTGCAGCTCGGTCGCAGGCTCGTGCCAGCCGGTGTAGTAGTAATCAGCGATCTGCTGGAAGCCCAGACGAAGATCCAGTGCCGGGCCTACCCACTCAACCGCATCAATGGTGTTGCGCTCGAGGGCGGTGTACAGTTCGCCCGGCGGGATGTTGGTGGGGCTGACGCCAACTTCGGCGAAGACCTCACCCGCGAAGCCGGGGATGCGCATCTTGAGGCCCTGAAGGTCTTCCAGGGATTTGATTTCCTTGCGGAACCAGCCACCCATCTGAACGCCGGTATTGCCACCCGGGAACGACAGCATGTTGTGAGGTGCGTAGACTTCCTGCATCAGCTCCATGCCGTCGCCATGGTAGAACCAGGCATACTGCTCGATCGCCGTCATGCCGAACGGCATGCTGGTGAAAAACAGGGTTTCAGGAACCTTGCCCTTCCAGTAGTAGGACGCGGAGTGGCCGATATCGTACTGGCCGGCCTTCACCATGTCGAAAATGCCAAACGGGGCCTTGTGTTTGTTGGCGGAGTCGATGCGAATACGCAGACGGCCACCGGACATTTCTTCGGCCAGTTCGGCCATGCGCTTGGTGGTATCGCCAAAAATCGGGAAGTTTGGTCCCCAGGTTTCTGCGAGGCGGAGGGTATAGGTTTCCTGGGCGAGCGCCTGTGTAGAGGCAAAGGTGGTTGCCACAGCCAGCAAAGCCGCGGAAAGAACAGAACGGATCTTCATTGCTCTTTATTCCTCTTATCGTTTTTGTAAGATGAGGGTTCACCCTTGTGGGGCCAAACCACTCATAGGTGTAGTTTACGTTAGCAATTATCGTTAACAAACGAAATCAAAAACGCCCCGTTTACGACATAGGTCGTACATGGGATCAGAGGTCATCCATTCTGTTTATCTGGCTGGAAAGTCGCATGGCCTCGTGCTCCTCCAGCGCGAGCAGATCCTCCATCAGCGACTTGGCCTCGGGAATCTCCGCCTTGCCGATCAGGGACGTGTAAAGGTCCATTACCTGGTCATGGAACTGGAAGATTTCGCGCGCAATGTCCTTGAAGGCCATGTCAGCGTAATGGGTGTCAGAAGCCCTGCTGGCGGTGATCGGTTTGTGGTTAAGATAGTCGTAGAGGCGCGTTTTCATGGCTTTCGGATCGGCCTGTCTTTCAAATTCACGGACGGTCTTGTCCAGCAGGCTTTCATGGCTGGACAGATAATCCAGCAGGGCGCTGGCCCGTTCGTCCTTGTTAAGGCTGGCAGACTCGTGCAGGCACCGGGCCAGGTGCGCGTGAAGCTGGCGGGTCCAGTCAATCAGATCCTCGAAGGTTTTTATTTCCATGGCATTGCTCCGGGCAGGAATGTTGGATGAATAATTGGCAGACACCTTCAGTCTAGTCAAACTTGTTGATTAATCAGCGCGTGGATCAGATCCTTGAGATCCGGGCAACATGAGATGGAATGCACCATGACAACGACACTGGGAATCATTGAAGGATTCTACGGCCCCATGTGGACCTGGCAGGAGCGCCGGCAGTTGGTGCGAACCCTGGTGCCCCACGGTTACGGGTTCTATCTGTATGCCCCGAAAGCCGATGGCTTCCTGCGCCGCCAGTGGCAGCAGCCCCACCCACCGGCCATGGCGTCGGAACTGGCGGGGTTTGCCCGGTTCTGCCGGCAGGAGGGCGTTCGCTTTGGAGTGGGTCTGAGCCCGTTTGAAATCTTCAACCGGTTTGACGACGAGGCCCGAGCGGCCCTGGCGCGCAAACTGGCGCTGCTGGAACGCATGGGCGTTGATGAGCTTGCTATCCTGTTTGATGACATGCGGGCCGATACGCCCGATCTTGCCGGCACCCAGGTGGAGATCGTGCACTGGGTTCGTGAACGCACGTCCATCGGCCACCTGAGCGTGTGTCCCAGCTACTATTCCGATGACCCGGTGCTGGATCGTGTCTTTGGCGAGCGCCCTGCTGATTACCTGGAGACGCTCGGACGCAAGCTGGACCATGCGGTGAATGTATTCTGGACCGGCGAGGAAGTCTGTTCCCGGGAGGTCTCCCCCGGCCACCTGAAGCGGATCGGTGACCTGCTCGGTCGCAAGCCGGTGCTCTGGGACAATTACCCGGTCAACGATGGCGACCGGATGTCACAACATCTGCATCTGCGCGGCTTTACCGGAAGACCCGCCGCCAATGCCGCACACCTGGCCGGCCATGGTATCAATCCGGCCCTGCAACCCGCCCTGACCGCCATCCCGGCGATCACCCTGGCCGAATCCTACCGCCTCGGCCCGTCTTACCAGTACGGGCAGGCGTTCCGGCATGCAGCCCGGGAAGTGGTCGGGGTAGAGCTTGCGGCGCAGATTCACGCCGACCTGCTGGTGCTGCAGGACGCCGGTCTGGGCCGAATCAGTGAGGAAAAGCGGCAGAGCCTGCAGCGTACCTACAATGCCTTTGATCATCCTGCCGCTGGTGAGATTCTGCGTTGGCTGGCCGGGGAATACCGGGTGACTGACGAGATGGTGGCAACCCAGTAACCCCGCCGGCTACCGGAGGTAGTATTCCACCGTTGAGACGATCCGAACGGTCTTCACCGGTTGCTGCCCTTCCATCACGCCGGGCGCCTGGTCCCGGGCCAGGATCTGGAATACCCCCTGGTTGGCCCGGCGCAGGCCCCCAAGTTCGGCCTTGGCGTCCCTGGCGAACTGGGTTGCCGCTTCCCGGGCTGCCGCGGTGGCCTCGGCAATCATCTCGGGCTTGATATCGTTCAGTCCGTTGAACAGATACGTGGGGCCGGAGGGGCCATAATCCGAGCTCAGCACCACGCCGGAATCCACCAGTTCGCTGACACCCTGGGCGGCCTGGCGGATCTTGCCGATATCGGTGCTGCGTACCATCAGGGTCTGGCTGATGATGAATTGCTGCTCGCCATTGGTGCCCTGGTAGGGATTCGCCCGGGTGTCGGTCACGTCCAGGCGCTGAAGCTCAACGGCACTTTCGTCAATGGCCTGCAGTTTCAGAAACGCCATGATGGCATCGCGGCTGCTCCTGGCCTTGTTCTGGGCCTCGCCCAGGGAGTCCCCGGTGGCGACGAACCGGATGGGCCACAACGCCAGATCGGCATTCACTTCCCGCTCGGCCACGCCCTTGACGGTCACATAGCGGTCGCCGGTGCGAAGGTCCGTCAGTCCGTCACCGATCAGCGAGGCGGAAATGATCCCGCTGATGCCAAGAATCAGAGCGGCAAGAAGTTTCATGGCTATTTCCCTTTATGGTTTGCCGGAGCGTCCGCGGGCCGGCTGCTATTATTGGAGTCAGGGACAAGGCTAGCGCTCCACTCTGTGCGCCTTATCCGGTTTGCTCTGTTCAGTGATCAGGACCTCTCAGTGTTCCGGGAAGCGCTTGAGCGCGAAAAGGGGCTTTCAGGCCGGGCGTAGCGGAGCCTCATTCGTCACAGGTTTTACTGCTGGAGCGCTGGAAGCGGGCGGCCATGGCTTCACGTTCCCGCTCCGGGTCTTTGAATTCGTCGGGCAATGGCTGGATAAAATAGAGGAAGTCGCCGTTCGTACGATTCTGCTCCAGCGGTGGTGCGCTGTCCGTTGCCGGCCAGAATGCCGGGCTGATAACGGCAACCGAGAGATCCGGCGCCCGCTTTTTCAGCAAGGCCACGGTTCCCAGGCCGTCTTCGCTGTGGAAGGTGCCGGTCAGGTGCAGCACCTGATGCCCCGGAAATCTGGCCCGGGCCTCCAGGATTCGGGTTGCCATGGTGTTATCCCGGAGCAGTTGGGCCTTGTAGGTGTTCTCCATCCGCTCGTTCATGGTGCTGTCGCCACGGTGGCTTGCGCCGATGGCATCGGCGAACTTCTCACGGTAAGCGGGGGTGTCCATGAAGGGATTCGCGGGCAGCGCCTGCCGGACAGGTTCGGGAACCCTGTCGAGATAGGGCGGGCCTTTGCGACCGACACAGCGGACAATATCCGCCGGCGCGTTGGCCGCGATCACCGGCAGGTGATGCCGGCGTGCAAATTCCACCAGGGGCCGGTAGGAGGCCCGGTAATTGTCCCAGGCGCCGGCATCCTCAATCATTTCGGCTTCCCCGATTTGTCCCTTGAGGTATTGGTCCAGTTCAGCCTGATGATCCAGGTTGAATTGTTCCATCGACAGGACCTGGCTCGGCTGTTGCCGATAGAGTGCAGTCTGGAGCCGGGATTGCAGCAGATGGGAGCCATGATGGCCGTGATATTCGCCGACAATCACCACCTCCGTACCGGCCAGTCTCTGGGCCAGTTGTTCCACGGTGAGAGCGCTGCCGCTTTCCGGGTCAACGATCCGGGCGTCATACTGGGTTTGGGGCCTGGTCAGGTCTTCCGGGGAGCTGGTCGAGGGCATGGCAGTGCATCCGTTCATGGCAAACAGGAGGAACAACAACAGGGCAGGGGCGAGTGGTTTCATAACAGTTATTACGGTGCGGCCGCTGTCAGGATCTGTTTTTGCGCTCTTCGCGCCAGTCCGGCCCCAGCTTTTCCTCCACGTATTCCCGGATAAACTGGCGAACTTTCTGGGACGGCGTCACATCTTCCTGTTTACAGAGTTCTTCAAAGATGGCCTTTTTTTCCGGGTCGATCAACAGGGTCAGGCGTGCGGTACGGTTTTCCATGGGGCGCGTTTCTCTCTGAAATTCTTTGTCTGAAATGGTCTTACCATTTCTTTCAGGCATGTTAATAAGATTAACATTGAATGCGGATGGGGTGACCATATAATCTAAGCGTACAGTTTGCAATCACCGAGACGTTCATGCCCCATCGCGCCCACCTGTTTTCCCTCCGGCTGGCCCACGCTTTACGCGAAGCCTGTATCGACGAGCGTTACAGCGGCCGACGGTTTTTTCGTGATCTCATGGCCGGAGTCACGGTGGGGGTCATTGCCATTCCGTTGGCCATGGCCCTGGCCATCGCCAGTGGGGTTGCGCCCCAATACGGGCTGTACACCGCCATCATTGCCGGTTTTGTGATTGCCCTGACCGGCGGCAGTCGCTTCAGTATATCCGGCCCCACCGCCGCCTTCGTGGTTATTCTCTACCCGATCGCCCAGAACTACGGGCTGGGTGGTTTGCTGCTGGCAACCCTGATGTCGGGGTTGTTGCTGATCATTATGGCCCTGATGCGGCTGGGCCGGTTTATCGAGTACATTCCCGAGTCGGTAACCCTCGGTTTTACCGGTGGTATTGCGGTGGTGATCGCTACGCTCCAGATACGGGACTTTTTTGGCCTGCCGGTTGGCGCCATGCCCGAACACTACTGGGGCAAGCTGGTGTTGCTGGCCGGCGCACTGCCGGAGCTTGATGGGGTAAGTACGCTGGTGGCCGGAGTCACCCTTGCCTTGATGTTGCTCTGGCCAAGGCTGAAAACCCCGGTGCCACCGCACCTCCCGGCGGTCATTGTCGGTAGCCTGCTTGCCCTGTGGTTCAATGCCAACGGCGCCGCTGTCGAAACCATCGGTTCGCGGTTCAGTTACCTGATGCCGGACGGCAGCGTGGGCGCGGGCATCCCGCCGGTTTTGCCGGAGTTCGCCTGGCCCTGGCAGCAGATGGGGGCTTCCGGCGAGCCGATCGGGCTGTCCTGGGATCTGGCCCGGGAGTTGCTGCCCGCGGCCTTCGCCATCGCCATGCTCGGGGCCATCGAGTCCCTGTTGTGTGCGGTGGTACTCGATGGCATGACAGGCAAACGCCACAGCGCCAACAGCGAGTTGATGGGGCAGGGAATAGGCAACATCCTCACGCCGTTTTTTGGCGGCATCACGGCCACCGCAGCCATTGCGCGTTCTGCGGCCAATTACCGGGCCGGTGCTGAATCACCGGTATCGGCGATGGTCCATGCGCTGGTGGTACTGCTGGCACTGGTGTCGCTGGCGGGCCTTCTGGCTTACCTGCCAATGCCGGCCATGGCTGCGTTGCTGATGGTAGTGGCCTGGAACATGAGCGAGGCGCCCAAGTCTGTGCATCTGCTGAAAACCGCTCCGCGCAGTGACATCCTGGTTTTCCTCACCTGTTTCTCGCTCACGGTGGCACTCGACATGGTGATTGCGATTACCACCGGCATCCTTCTGGCGGCGGTGCTGTTCATGCGTGAAATGGCCCAGATGACCAGAGTGACGGATATCACTGCGAGCAGTCGGGTAGCGGATGCGGGCCTGCCCGAAGGCTGGCAGGTGTTCAAGATCAACGGCCCGCTTTTCTTTGCTGCGGCCGACCGCATTTTCGGAGAGCTGGCGGACCTGTCCCGGAACGCCCGTGGGTTTATCCTCTATATGGATGGAGTCACCATTCTGGATGCCGGGGGCCTCTCGGCACTGAACAAGCTGATCGCCACCTGTCAGCGGGATGGCACCCAGATCGTCCTGGCCGACCTGCAGTTCCAGCCATTGAAGACTCTGGCCCGGGCCGGGGTCAAGCCGGTGGCGGGCGTCAGCTCGTTCAGCCCGTCACTGGAAGACGCCTTGCAATTGGTCAGCCAGAGCCAGTCCCCTGCCTGAACGGCTCCGGCACCGGATTGGCCGGGGTTCAAGTCGACATTCCGGTGGCCCTTGGGTATTCATCAAAAAAATGCCGAAAATAGATCATATAAATTTCAATTATAAATTTGAAACCACTAAAGTAACCCTCAACGTCAGCGCTTAGCTCAAAAAGTGAGCAGGTTGTTGGCTTCGGAAGTTGCAGTACGCTTCTCCACGCTACATAGAAAACCAACGTAGAAAGGATTGAGACCATGCCCTACGCAAAAGACGTTGACCAGATTGCTTCCCTGCTGAAGCAGAACCCGACCTGGAACGCCATCAACCCGAAGCACGCTGCCCGTATGCGCGCCCAGAACAAGTTCAAGACCGGTCTGGACATCGCCAGGTACACCGCCAAGATCATGCGTGAAGACATGGCGAACTACGACAAGGACACCGCCCAGTACACCCAGTCCCTGGGCTGCTGGCACGGCTTCATTGGCCAGCAGAAGATGCTGTCCATCAAGAAGCACTTCGGTACCACCAAGCGTCGCTACCTGTACCTCTCCGGCTGGATGGTTGCCGCCCTGCGTTCTGAGTTCGGTCCTCTGCCTGACCAGTCCATGCATGAGAAGACTGCCGTTTCCGGTCTGATCGAAGAGCTCTACACCTTCCTGCGTCAGGCGGACGCATGGGAACTGAATCATCTGTTCCGTGCCCTGGAAGAAGCCGAGAATGCCGGTGACAACGCCAAGGCCGACGAGCTGATCAAGCAGATCGACAACCACGAGACTCACATCGTGCCGATCATTGCCGACATCGATGCCGGTTTCGGTAACGCCGAAGCGACTTACCTGCTGGCCAGGAAGATGATCGAAGCGGGTGCCTGCTGCATCCAGATCGAGAACCAGGTATCCGACGAGAAGCAGTGTGGTCACCAGGACGGCAAGGTAACCGTTCCGCATGCCGACTTCCTGTCCAAGATCAACGCCGTTCGTCTGGCGTTCCTGGAACTGGGTGTTGATGACGGTGTGATCGTTGCCCGTACCGATTCCCTGGGCGCCGGCCTGACCCAGAAGATCGCCGTGACCAACGAGCCGGGCGACCTGGGTGACCAGTACAACAGCTTCATCGACGGCGAAGTGATCGAGAAAGCCGAAGACATCAACAACGGCGACGTTGTGATCAAGCAGAACGGCCAGTTGGTTCGTCCGAAGCGTCTGGCTTCCGGTCTGTTCCAGTTCAAGCCGGGTACCGGCGAAGACCGCGTGGTTCTGGATTGTATCACCAGCCTGCAGAATGGCGCCGACCTGCTGTGGATCGAGACCGAGAAGCCGCACGTTGGCCAGATCGCGGCCATGGTTAACCGCATCAAGGAAGTGGTGCCCGATGCCAAGCTGGTTTACAACAACAGCCCGTCGTTCAACTGGACCCTGAACTTCCGTCAGCAGGTATTCGATGCCTGGAAGGAAGAAGGCAAGGACGTATCGGCCTACGAGCGTGCCAAGCTGATGAGCGAAGAGTACGACAACACCGAGCTGGGTCAGCTGGCTGACGAGTGGTGCCGTAACTTCCAGCGTGACGGTTCACGCGAAGCCGGTATCTTCCACCATCTGATCACCCTGCCGACCTACCACACGGCGGCCCTGTCTACCGACAACCTGGCCAAGGGCTACTTCGGTGACGAAGGCATGCTGGCTTACGTTGCCGGTGTTCAGCGCAAGGAAATCCGTCAGGGGATCGCCACCGTCAAGCACCAGGATATGGCGGGTTCCAACATCGGTGACGACCACAAGGAATTCTTTGCCGGCGAAGCGGCCCTGAAGGCCGGTGGTAAAGACAACACCATGAACCAGTTCGGTTAATCGACGGTTCAGATGCAGTCGAAGCGGGTTTGATGGCCCGCTTTAAACCCGAAACCCCGCCCTGTGCGGGGTTTTGTTTATTCTGACACTGTCGTTGCTGTGTATGTGTCTGAAACTGCGGCACAAATCGCCGTTCGGACGTTTTCAGCCCGCTCTGCCTGTTTCAGCCCTGAAACAGTTCCTGCGCCCCGCCAAGGGCCCCCGTTCACGTGGTGAACAAAAAACCCCTTCTGAAATATTGACTTAGGTATCGTTTCCCAATTGTGGCACGAGAATCGCTCCCTATCTCAACGCGGGACTGGACCTTGGCTTACCCGAAGGCTAGCGGGTTGGGTCGGATCCCCTCGAAGCCAACAACCTCAAAGGAAATGACATCATGAATACTAAAAAAAGCATGCTAGCGATTGCAATTGCCATGAGCCTGGGTATTTCCGGAACTGCCCTGGCAGACCTGGGAGGAGACGGAGATCCGAACACCAACGCGGACGATACATCCACTGCCAACAATAATTCCGGCAATGACAGTTCCACCACTACCGACAGCTCGGACAACAGCACGGACGTGGCTGATTCGTTCAAGATTGCCGACAGTGGCAACGACATGTCGGACAATTCGGACAACTCGGACAATTCCGATGACTCGGATAACAGCACCAATGTTGCGGACAGCGGCAATACTGCGCAGACCGACAACTCCGACAATTCCGATAACTCGGACAACAGCACCAACGTTGCGGACAGTGGCAATACTGCACAGACCGACAACTCCAATAATTCGGACAACTCGGATAACTCCGACAGTTCCGACAACAGTACCGATGTCAGCGATTCGTTCAAGATTGCCGATAGCGGTAATGATAACTCGGACAACAGCACCAACGTCGCGGACAGCGGCAATACCGCGCAGACCGACAACTCCGATAACTCGGACAATTCAGACAACTCGGACAATTCCGATAACTCTGATAATTCCGATAATTCGGATAACTCTGACAATTCCACCGATATTGCGGACAGTGGCAACACTACCGTGTCTGACAGTGGCAACGACAGTTCCGATAACTCCATGGCACTGGATCTGGACGTGTTCCTGAACAGCGCCGAGTTGAGCGGCACCGTATCCGGTACTGCAACCACCTACGGCAGCGTCAGCGCTGACGGCTCCTACACCGAGGTTCGCAACAGCAACGAAATCTCCGGTGGCTCAGCGAACTTCACCGGTGTCGGGGCCTTTGCCCAGAATGCAGGCAATGGCAGCGTTACACAGGCTAATGTCAGTGTAATGTCCAACCTGTCCACCGGT
The DNA here is from genome assembly GCF_001045555.1 of Marinobacter subterrani. Lineage (NCBI taxonomy): Bacteria > Pseudomonadati > Pseudomonadota > Gammaproteobacteria > Pseudomonadales > Marinobacteraceae > Marinobacter > Marinobacter subterrani. Next base: position 2,875,284 of record NZ_LFBU01000001.1, on the reverse strand, counting down.
AGCGGCGCGGGCGGCACCGAGTAAGGAACCCTGGCCGCACCTTCTACGGGTGCGGCCCGGTTATTCCGGGAGAACTGCCATGGGTTGCGTTATCAGATGGAAACTGAAGGCTGCCTTGCTGGGGTTAATGCTCGGGGCAACGGGACTGGTATCCGCCGAGGAGTGGCTGGATGCGGTGCCCTTGTCGGCCGATCAACTGGCGGATTCCAGCGGTCGCCAGGGCGTTCCGCTGCAGTTACAGGTTAACGATAACCAGCAAAACGCGAATGTGTCCGGCAACCTGTTGTCAGGGAATGTTGTCACCGGTGACAACCGGATTTCCGACAACGCGTTCGGCAACATGAGCGGCATTGCCACGGTGATCCAGAATACCGGTAACCAGGTGGTCATTCAGGACAGTACCCAGATCAACATACTGATTAATCATTGACGGAGGTGGGCCATGGTCGCAAAGGTTCTTGTTGCGATCTGCGCGAGTGCCGGGCTGCTATGGTCCACTGCATTTGCCGGCACGGTCATGGTGCCGGGTATTGGCGGTGATTTCCGGCTGGACGTCAAAAGTTTCGAAAACCGGCGGTTTGACAGCGTCATGCGCCAGCAGTACGACTTCAGTTGCGGCTCGGCAGCCGTGGCTTCGTTATTGACCTTCCACTATGAAGACCGAGTCACGGAGCACGATGTCTTCCTTGAAATGCTCGCCCTGGCAGACGAGCAGAAGGTGCGCCGGGAAGGCTTCTCCATGCTGGATATGAAACACTATCTGGAGGCCAGGGGCTACCAGGCCGATGGTTTTCGCATGTCGCTGGCGGGTCTTCGGGACAAAGTGCGCCTGCCTACGATCGTGCTGCTGAACATTGATGGCTTCCGACATTTTGTACTGATCAAGGGCATCAGCGAGGATGAAGTCCTGGTGGGGGATCCGGCCCGGGGCCTGAAGATCTATCCCTACGCACATTTCAGCGAATACTGGAACGGCACTGCCTTTGTTATTCGCAGCCACCTCAAGCAGGGGCGAGACGGTTTTCTCGCCGGCGGACATTGGCCCCAGGTGGCCAGGGCGCCGACAGAGAAAGGCCTGAACGGTCCCTCGCTCGGGCACACATTGCCCTACTGGCCCTCTTCAAGGGAATGGTGATGATCATGATGGTCCGGATGCCCGTTATTGCGTTATTGGCCACGTCTTTTGCAACCCTGGCGTTTCCTGTCCAGTCAGAGCTCGCGCTTGGCTTTGAGCCACTGAGTGACCAGGAGCTGTCTGAATACCGGGGCGGTTTCCTGATGGATGATCTCGAGATCAGCATTGGTCTGGAGCAGATCGTCGGTATTAACGGTGATACCCTGGTGATCAATCGACTGACCATTCCCAACCTCAACCAGGCCGCCAATGACCGCGTGGTGGACCATCATGCGGAAACCGTACTCGAGGTGATCAGTGCGAACCGGAGCGGCAGCACCCGTGTGTCCAGTCAGATGGCAGGGCCCAACGGCTGGATGACGGTGGTTCAGAATAACCTCGATAGCACGGTGATTCAGAACATGCATCAGCTGAACATCGAGCTGAGCAATCTGGGCGCCGGGAATCAGTTCCCGGCTCGGTTCAGTGATCAGTTGATTCAGCTGCTTGGCCGCTGATCAAAGGGAACATCAGAGACTGATCGGGAGCTTCAGGGTAATTTCGCTGTTGGGCGCATTTTCGGTAACGCCGACGCTCACCGTCAGGCTCAGGCTTGTGGACTGGCTCAGGCGGTGGGACAAGCCGAACGACAGTGAGCCGATCTGGATACTGTCGAAGCTGGCTGCAAAAAGATCAATATCCCGTTCGAAGGTTGTTTTCTGGATGACGGAATGGTCGTAGCCCAGGCTGAACGACGTGCGGTCGTTAAACGCAAACCCCATACCAAAGCCAAAACGTACTATGTCTCCAGGGTCGACCGTGTTGCCGTTTTCGTAGCCCTGCTCCTCTTTCTGTGTCCAGACGTAACTCAGGTTTCCGAACAGCACCGCCGGGTCTGACGGATAGATGAATGAGAGGCCTGGTTCGAATGCCCAGAAACCGGAGCCGGTGGGCCTGCTCTCCAGTTCAATGCCGATCTGGTTGCCTTCGCTGTCCCGGATGACTCTCTGGTCCACGTCATAGGGGCCCTCTCCGGTGGGTGCCTTCACCCGCATTGCACCAATGATGTAGGGCCAGCCGTCATAACCATCGGTTAGCTGGTAACGAACGGAGAGTTCGACATCGCCCAGGCCTTCGCCCGAGGACTCCCTTAACGTATCCACCGGAGTACCCTTGAACACCTGACGCTCCCTCAGGTCCTCACTGATACTGAGGTAGGGGACCCGAAGGGCCGCTTCAAGCTTGCTGGTGAAGCCGTATTTGAGGGACATCGCCCCGACGAAGATGTCCCGCTGGATCTCTGAGATATTGATCAGCCCGATGAGCAGGGCGGGTATCACCGTGTAACCTTCCACGGCGACCGCCGTTGAGTTGCTGTGCGCATGGGAGAAGGAGGGCTCGATTATGAAGCGCCCCGGGCGGGTCACAATGCCCCGGTCGGCGGTGATTGATGCGATGTCGGTAGACGCGTTGTTGCCCTGAGAGGCTCCGTCAGCCGGGCCTGCGGTATCCGTGTCCGCCTGGGCGGCCATCGCAGCGATGGGAGCAATCAGGCTAAGTGCCGGGAGAAGCCAGAGTCTGTTTTTATTCATGGGGGGAGCTCCTTCAGTTATTTTTTGGTGACCTGGCGGAGGCACCGTGGGGGAGCCGGTGCTTTTCCATCAGCCGATAGAGTGAAACCCTGGAAATGTTGAGAAGCCGAGCGGCGGCCGAGACATTGTTGTGGGTGAGGGCGAGGCTGACCGAAATGGCCTGCCGGTCGGCCCGGGACCGGAAAGCGTCGAGTGACAGCTCACGGCTGCGCTGCTGGCTGCCTGCCGGGGCAGCGGCGAAGCCCATATCTTCCGCCTCGATCTTTGGGCCTTCGCCCAGCAACAGGGCCTGGCGCAGCCGGTTCTGCAGTTCCCTGAGATTACCCGGCCAGGGGTGTTCGGCAAGGCAGATGAGGGTAGCGCCACTGAGGCGGCGGGGCCCCTGGGCCGAGGGCGTGGCCGAGAGGATCCTGTTGGCCAGCGCGGGAATGTCTTCCTTCCGGTCCCGCAGCGGCGGCAAGAGCACGTGCAGGCTGCCAAGCCGGTAAAAGACATCACTGCGGAAAGCACCGGTCTCCACCAATTGTTCAAGCGGTCTGGTACTGGTGGCGATGAGCCGGGCGTCGACGCTGATCGGGTTGTTGGATCCGAGGCGTTCTATCTGGCCTTCCTGGAGGAAACGCAAGATAGCCGACTGCTGCTCCTCGCACAGCTCGTCGACGCCAACCAGCAGGAGTGTGCCACCACTGGCGGCCTCAATGCGGCCTTTCTGGGCACTCATGGCATGGGTGAACGCACCTTTTTCATGGCCGAAGAGCTCATTCTGGGTCAGGGAACGGGGCAGGGCTGCGCAGTTCACCACCACCAGCGGCTTGTTTTTGCGAGCTGAGTGGTCGTGGATAAACCTGGCCGCGGTCTCCTTGCCGGTCCCGTTTTCACCATAGATGAGTACCGGCTCTTCGGTGCGGGCAAACTTTGTCAATAAAGTCCTGACCTGCCGGATGGCGGGGGAGTCACCTTCGAGGGCGAAGTCGTGATAGCTGCCAGGCCTGGACAGTGAGACCCTCGCCTCCAGTTCGGACATGCCCCAGAGGTGGCCAAGGATGGCATGGAGCCGATCAGCCTGAAGCGGCAGAGTGTGGTAGTCCTTACAATAGCGGTTGATCAGCGCACAGATATCGGGGTTGTGAACCTGGTGAGATTCCAGCGTGGCCACCCAATGCTGGACCGGAATGGCATCCAGCCATTCGGGCAGACAGGCCAGTTGATCCTTTTTCATTGAAGCGAGGTCGAACACGCCTACTCGCGACCCTTGGCAGGACTTTAAATTGGCCGGCGGACGCCCTGCCAGGGCGATATGGATCAGCTGCCAGTCCCTCAATAAGGGCTCGCTGGTGATGAGAACCGGATACACCGCTGACAACCAAACGAGCGGTCGTTTTTCCTGCATGACAACTCTCCTGAGATACTGCCGGGAAAACGAACTGCCTGATGTTCAGTAAATGCTGGTAATACCGGAACTGCTCGATCCGATCACTACCCTGTGACCGTATACGGCTCGGGGAAACAGGCGAAAATCCTGCTGGCAGACATTCAGATTGTATGCCAGCTTATAGACTTGTAGTCGTTTCAGAGGGTTGCAGCTCTGGCGGGTTGCAGCGACGAAAAGTCTGTAAAGTTTGCCGACACAGATGTGTCAAATCTGACAGGGTTGTGAGTGCCCGGGCGGGACCCGATACCGCATAGCTTCCGTTTCCGCGCTGGTTTTTTCTCTCTGGTAGGCTGATGCTTGAACACGGTGAGGTGAGTGATGGGCAACATGACGACAATGGATCAAGTTGATCAGGCCAGGGCGGAGTTGCTGGCTCAACTGGACTGGACGCGCAAGCGCACGGAGATTCTGGTGTGCTCTCTGCCCGAGGCGCAACTGGATGTACCCTGGCATCCGGGCGTCAATCCTCCGCTCTGGGAAATGGGCCATGCTGCCTTCTTCTACGAGGTATTCGTTTTCAACCTCCTTGATGGTACGCCCAGTTATGACCCGTCCATGGACGATCTCTGGGACTCCTTCCATATTGATCATCGGGATCGCTGGAACCGGGATCTGTTTCCGGGGCGAGCGCAAACCCTCGAGTATTTCAATACCATCTATGATCGGGTGGCGCAGCGAATTGAATCGGATCCTCTGACCGACCAGGCGCTATACCTTTACCGCTACGCAATTTACCACCAGAACATGCATATCGAATCACTGATCTGGTGCCGGCAGACGGTGGGTTACCCGGCGCCTCCCGGGACGGATTTTTACCGCCCGGCGCCAGGCGAACAGCACGACGGCGATGCCCTGATTCCCGCAGGGGAGTGGCTGATCGGCATGCCCGGTGAGTCCGGGGATTATGCCCGGGAGGACTTTGCCTTCGACAATGAGAAACCCCGGTTTACCGTGCACCTGGATCAGTTTGCTGTTTCCAGGTGCCTGGTCAGCAATCGCCAGTTCATCGAGTTTATTGAGGATGGTGGCTATCGTCGGCCCGAGCTCTGGTCGTTCGGTGGGCGGAAGTGGCTGCAGACCGAATCCGATGTGGCTCTGGTGCATGGCAGTAACGAGCCATTGCTGCGCCTGCCACGCCATCCGCTTTACTGGCGCTGGCATGATGAGCATTGGCAGGAACGGGTGTTCGATGGCTGGCGGGCACCTGAGCCGGACGCCCCTGTCACCCACGTGACTTTCTGGGAGGCGGAGGCCTGGTGTCGCTGGGCGGGGCGTCGTCTGCCGACGGAATTTGAGTGGGAAGTCGCGGCGCTTGGTAACCGGCCGGGCGAGCCCTTCCGGCGTTTTCCATGGGGCAACGTGGCACCGGATGACTGGCATGCCGACCTGAATGGCCGTGCCATGGCCCGGAACCCGGTCTGCGATTTTCCTGAAGGTGACAGCCCCTTTGGTTGCCGCCAGATGACAGGCACTGTCTGGGAGTGGACCAGCAGCCAGTTTTTCCCCTACGACGGCTTCAAGGTGGATATGTACCCCTTCATGTCGACACTTCAGTTCGGCGACCACAGGGTCACCCGGGGCGGCAGTTGCGCCACCTCGTCATGCCTGATCCGGGGAACCTACCGCCAGGCCTATCTGCCCCAGCGGAGTGATGTCTACACCGGTTTCAGAACCTGCGCGCTCGGAACCTAGTGCCACACTTGGCACTCAGCCAGAGTGGCCTGTTGCCAGCGACGGTTTGGCGGGCGCCTTTTCGCTCAGGTGGCTGGCCAGGGCAACACCGGTTTCACTCATGGTCAGGTAGGCCTCGTCGGCGCCCGCTTCGCGGATCTGTCTCGCCTCATCCTCAAACATGGTGTGGGCAACGATAAAACCCTTGAAGCCCAGTTTCCTCAGCATTCTGGCGGCAATGAGCTTACCCTCGATATCGCCCATCGCCAGGATCACCGATTCCACGGCGGGCATGTGCAGGCCGTTCCAGAAGGACGCGTCCTCCGCGTCGGCGAATACCACGTTGCGTCCTTGCTTCTGGTGCTGGCTGGCTTTGGCCGGGTCGGAATCCAGGCCCATCAGTTTCGGTTGTTCGTCGCTCAGCCAGTCATAGGCGGCGGTGCCGGTGCGCCCCATGCCCATGATCAGCACACGGGTATCTCCGAGTGACAGTGGCTGCTCGTCGGGGTGATGTTTGCTGCTCTCAAAGCGGGTCAGTTTCTGCGCGAAGCGCTCGTAAAGCGTGTGCGAGAACCGATTGAGGGGCGCGGAAAACAGGAACGAGAATGACACTGAAATCGCCAGCGGCACCAGCCACTCCGGCACGGCAATGCTGGCGACAATCAGGCCGAATTCGCTGTAGTTGGTCAGGGCCAGCGAGCTCAGAAAACCGCTGCGGGCCCGTAACCGGAACGCCAGCAGCAGGAAGAAAAACAGAATGCCCTTGAAGGGCAGGATCAGGCCGGCAATCATCGCAAACAGCAGCGCGTCGGTGCCTGGCAGACCGCCAATGCCAATCTGCAGGAAGAAGCCCACCAGAAAGACTTCCTTCACACTCCACAGCGACTTTGACAGCTCCTGGGCGCGGGGGTGGCTGGCCAGCATCGCGCCGAACACCAGCGCGCCGAGTTCCGAGCTCAGGCCAACCGATTCGAAGCCATAGCCACCAAGTACCAGGGCCAGCAGAAGGCCGAGCAACGCCAGCAGCTCATCGTGACCACTGGCATCGAGCAAGCGGAAAAGCAGCGGACGCAATAGCGGCAGCGCAAACACAACCAGTGCCCAGGGCGAGGGTATCTGTCCGGCGGCCAGGCTCATCGCGCCCAGGGCAATGAGATCCTGCATGATGAGAATGCCGATAGCGACCCGGCCATGGAACGCCCGCAGCTCCCGTTTTGATTCCAGTACCTTGGCCGCCAGCACTGTGGAGGAGAACGAGAGCGCGATCGCGAGCATCAGGGCGGTCTTCCAGGGCACCTCCATAAGCAGGTAAATGCCGGGCGTGAAGATGGCGCAGGTTATTGCGAAGTGCAGCAGGCTGCCGCCGATCACTTCGGCGCTGACGATAGAACGAAGCTTGAGCTTTAGCCCGACAGTGAACAGCAGAAGTAATACGCCCAGATGCGCAATATGGCCGAGCGCGTCCGTTGCCTCAATGGGTATACCGGTCGAGGCCGAGAGCCCGCTAAGGACAAATCCGGCGGCCAGATAGCCGATCAGGGGAGGGAGTCCAATGGTCTTGACCAGCAGGCCAAGGCCAAAGGCAAAGGAAATCCATATCGCTTCAGGCATGAGTTACCGGTTCAGGGCTGCAGGGCACAATGCTGACAGGCTACCCTGTTTCGGTGCGCTCTTGTAGTCGCTGAAAGTGGCAGCCGGCTTTCAGCGCTCGTGGCCGATAAACTCCAGGAACAGCTCCGCTGAGGCCTCCGGCGCCTCGATCATGGGGCCATGGCCAATGCCTTCCATGACCTCCAGCCGGGCATCGGGGATCGCTTGGGCAAAGACTTCACCGTTGCGGTAGTTGATTACCCGGTCTTGCCTGCCCCAGATAATCAGCACCGGTGCCTTGATGCGGGCGATGGCATTGCGGAAATCTGCCTCGAAACCGGCATCGCGGATAGCGGCAAAGATCACCTCGTTCACCTTCTGATTGGCGATGGCCCGATCTTCCATCACGCTCAGAATGGGCCAGGGCACGAACGGTTCTTCTTCCAGCGCGAAGTCCATCAGCCGCTCAAAGTCTCCGGGCTGTTTTGGTATCAGGGGGTTGTTGCCGTCGCTGACCAGGTCCACCAACGGGCTCGGGTATTCCAGAATGCCGGCAGGGTCGAACAGTACCAGGGATTTGACCCTGTCCGCATGATTGGCGGCATAGAGTGCGCTAATTGCGCCACCCATGGAGTTGCCCATGATGTGGGCCTCGCCAATGGAGAGTGCTTCCAGAATCCGGGCCAGGTAGCCGGCCTGGTCTTCCAGGCGGTAGCCGATATCCAGCGGTTTGCTGCTGCCGCCATGACCGGGCAGGTCGATGGCATAGACATTGAAGTCGTCGGTCAGATAGCCGGCCATGCGGGTCCAGTTGTCCTTGTTGGCGCCGAAGCCATGGACCATGACGATGGTGTCGCCGTCAACGGCCTGCTGGTTCCTGAGGTAGGCGATATCGAGATTGCCAACCTCCACGGTGGCGGGTTCCAGGCCTGCTGATGACCGTTCAAGGCCGATGGCGGTCTCGTAGATGGCCTGGCGCGAGCAGGCCGTCATCGACAGCGCGGTAATCAGAACGAACACGAGGTTCACGTGTATCGGGCGGTGCATAAGGGGCTCCTGGCTGGCGGCGTTCGTGGCATCCTCTGCCGGGAAGCTACCTTACTCCATAAAAAAACCCGGTCAATGACCGGGTTTTGATTCCGTGTACCAGTTCAGGCCTGTTCGCGGGCAATGGCCCGATAGGCTATGTCCTTGCGGTAGAATGCGCCGTCCCACTGGACCCGGGCAGCCAGTTGATAAGCGCGCTGCTGGGCCTCGGTCACGGTATTGCCCAGGGCGGTGGCGCAGAGTACCCGCCCGCCGTTGGTTACGACCTGATCGCCATTGAGGCGGGTGCCGGCGTGGAAAATCTTTTCACCCTCGGTGTCGTTCTCGGGCAGGCCGGAAATCACGTCGCCCTTGTTGTAGCTGCCCGGATAGCCGCCGGCGGCCAGAACGATACCGACCGAGGCGCGGTCGTCCCAGTCAGAGCTGCACTGATCCAGCCTGCCGTCAATTGCAGCACCACAGAGCTCCACCAGATCCGACTTCATCCGCAGCATGATCGGCTGGGTCTCGGGATCGCCGAAGCGGCAGTTGAACTCGATGACTTTCGGCGCCCCGCTGTTGTCGATCATCAGGCCGGCATAGAGGAAGCCTTTGTACGGATGGCCTTCAGACGCCATGCCGCGCACCGTTGGCGTGATCACTTCGTCCATGATGCGCTGGTGCACCTCGGCAGTGACCACCGGGGCAGGCGAATAAGCACCCATGCCACCGGTATTTGGGCCGGTGTCGCCGTCTCCAACCCGTTTGTGATCCTGGGAGGTGGCCATGGCCAGCACGTGCTCGCCGTCTACCATCACGATAAAGCTGGCTTCTTCACCCTCCAGGAATTCCTCGATGACCACGCGGCTGCCAGCATCGCCAAAGGCATTGCCTGCCAGCATGTCGCGGATGGCATCCTCTGCTTCATTGAGTGTCATGGCGACAATCACGCCCTTGCCCGCTGCCAGGCCGTCGGCCTTGACCACAATCGGGGCGCCCTGCTGGCGAACGTAGGCCAGGGCCTCGTCGACGTCGGTGAAGTTGCCGTAGCCGGCCGTTGGGATCTTGTGGCGGGCCAGAAAATCCTTGGTAAAGGCTTTGGAGCCCTCCAGTTGGGCGGCGCCAGCACTGGGGCCGAAGACCCGTAGACCGCGTTCCTCGAATAGGTCGACGATGCCGGCCACGAGAGGGGCTTCCGGGCCGACGATGGTCAGGCCCACGTTGTTGGTTGCGGCAAAGTTGGCCAGGCCGTCCAGGTCCATCACGTCGATATCGACATTTTCCAGGCCCGTTTCCCGGGCTGTGCCGGCATTGCCCGGCGCGACAAACACACGATCCGCCTCGGGGGACTGGGCGGTTTTCCAGGCCAGGGCATGTTCGCGTCCGCCGGAGCCGATTACCAGAATGTTCATGAGTTTTTACCTTGTTAAAGCCGAGTTCAGAAGAAGGCTTTCTTCTGAACCCAATTTCATCCAATCCCCGGGGTCAGAAGAACGCTTTCTTCTGACCCCATGTTCACGCGTTAATGCCGGAAATGGCGCATGCCCGTGAAGACCATGGCAATGCCGTGCTCGTTGGCGGCATCAATCACTTCCTGGTCGCGCATGGAACCGCCAGGCTGGATCACGGCGGTAATGCCCGCTGCTGCGGCGGCATCAATGCCGTCCCGGAACGGGAAAAAAGCATCGGAAGCCATCACCGAGCCTTTCACTTCCAGGCCTTCATCAGCAGCCTTGATGCCCGCGATCCTGGCACTGTATACCCGGCTCATCTGGCCGGCGCCGACACCGATGGTGCGGCCGGTTTTGGCGTAGACGATGGCGTTGGACTTGACGTACTTGGCCACTTCCCAGGCGAACAGCAGGTCGTTCAGTTCCTGCTCGGAGGGCTGGCGTTCGGTGACCACCTTGACATCTTCCATGGCCACCATGCCCAGGTCCCGGTCCTGCACCAGCAGGCCGCCGGTCACGCGCTTGAAGTCCATGGCCCGGGCACGCTCGCCGTCGAACTCGCCGCAGGCCAGCAGGCGCACGTTTTTCTTGGCGGCCACCAGTTCCACCGCTTCCGGTGCGATGGTGGGCGCAATGATCACTTCCACGAACTGGCGCTCGATAATGGCCTTGGCGGTTTCTGCATCCAGCTCCCGGTTGAAGGCAATGATGCCGCCGAACGCCGAGGTGGGGTCGGTGGCAAAGGCCAGATCATAGGCCTGGCGAATGTCTGCACCGATAGCCACGCCGCAGGGGTTGGCGTGCTTGACAATCACGCAGGCAGGGTCGGCAAAGGGCTTCACGCATTCCAGGGCCGCGTCGGTGTCGGCCACATTGTTGTAGCTCAGCTCCTTGCCCTGCAGTTGCTTCGCCGTGGCCACGCAGGCTTCTTTCGGATTGCGCTCGGTGTAGAACGCGGCGCGCTGATGCGGGTTCTCGCCGTAGCGCATGTCCTGCACCTTCACGAACTGGGCGTTGAAGGTACGCGGGAAGTCGGCGTTGTCGTTGTCCGGAGTGCGGCCACCCAGGTAGTTGGCGATGGCCCCGTCATAGCCGGCGGTGTGCTCGAAAGCTTTCACGGCGAGATCGAAACGGGTGCTGTAACCCAACTGGCCATCGTTGGCGTCGAGCTCCTTGAGAACCCGGCTGTAATCGGATGCGTTCACCACAATCGCCACATCGTTGTGGTTCTTGGCAGCGGCACGAACCATGGTCGGGCCACCGATATCGATGTTTTCAATGGCGGTAGCCAGATCGCAATCCGGGTTGGCCACTGTCTGTTCGAACGGATAAAGGTTGACCACCACCATATCGATCGGGCTGATGCCATGATCGGCCATCACCGCATCGTCGGTGCCACGGCGCCCGAGGATGCCGCCATGGATCTTCGGGTGCAGGGTTTTTACCCGGCCATCCATCATTTCCGGGAAACCGGTGTAGTCGGAGACTTCCGTTACCGGAACGCTGTTTTCTTTGAGGAGGCGGTAGGTGCCACCGGTGGAGAGCAGCTCGACGCCGCGATCTGTCAGGGCTCGTCCGAATTCGACGATGCCGGTTTTATCACTCACGCTGATCAGTGCGCGACGGACGGAGGTGTTAGCCTGATTTGCCATGGGTCACTTTTTTCGCTGGAGGTGAACGAGTAAGTCAGGGAGTCTGGATTATAGCAGACCGTACTGCTTCAGCTTCTTGCGCAGGGTGCCGCGGTTCAGCCCAAGCATGGTGGAAGCCTTGGTCTGGTTGTTGCGGGTGTATTTCATGACCTGCTCCAGCAGTGGGGCTTCCACTTCGGAAAGCACCAGTTGATAGACCTCGGTGACCGGGGCGCCATCCAGCTGGGCGAAGTAGTTTTTCAGGGCAACTTCAACGCTGTCACGCAGGGTGACCGTGTTGCCGCTGCTGTTCACCGTCTGCAACTGATGGAGATCATCGTTGGCCGGGGTACTCAGGTTATCGTTTGCCAAAGTCTCAGCGCTCATGCTGCGAATACCTCTTCATTTCGTAAGCCTGCAAAATGCTGTTGAATTGCGTCTCTCTGCTCCAGCGCATCGGTGATCGCGTTGAAGCCTTTTCGGAACTGTTTTCCCGGGTCGTGGGACTGCAGGTACCAGCCCACGTGTTTTCTGGCAATGCGCACACCCATGGTCTCGCCATAGAACGTGTGAAGGGCCTGCAGGTGTTCGCTCAGGATCTCTTCCACTTCGTCCAGGGCCGGTGCCGGCAGGTGCTGGCCGGTCTCCAGAAAGTGCTGGATTTCCCGGAAGATCCAGGGGCTGCCCTGGGCGGCCCGGCCGATCAGCAAGCCATCGGCGCCGGTGTGCCGGAGTACTTCCCGGGCCTTTTCCGGCGAGGTGATGTCACCGTTGGCAAACACCGGGATGCCAATGCGGGATTTCACATCGGCGATGGTGTCATACTCCGCATGGCCCTCGTACTTGTCAGTGCGGGTGCGGCCATGGATGGCCACCGCCTGGATGCCGGCATCCTCCGCCATCCGGGCAACAACCAGTGCATTGCGGTTGTCCCGGTCCCAGCCGGTGCGCATCTTCAGGGTCACGGGAACGTCGACCGCGTTGACCACGGCCTCCAGAATCTCACGCACCAGCGCCTCATCTTTCATCAGGGCCGAGCCGGCGGCCTTGTTACAGACTTTCTTGGCCGGACAGCCCATGTTGATATCGATGATCTGGGCACCAAATGCCGCATTCTGACGGGCGGCGTCGGCCAACATCTGCGGATCACCGCCGGCAATCTGCACCGAGCGAGGTTCGGGCTCACCTTCGTGGTTCAGGCGTGTCCTGGACTTGCGCGTATGCCAGAGCTTGCTGTCCGCTATCACCATTTCCGATACGGCCAGGCCGGCGCCCAGTTTCCGGCATAGTAGCCGGAAGGGGCGATCTGTTACGCCTGCCATGGGCGCAACGATCAATGGATTGGGCAAGGTGTACGGCCCGATTTTTGCCGTTGGCAGCATGATCTGAGTCCGTGTCACAGCGGGTTAAGCAAGGTCGGAGCTGAGCGGTTGTTCAATAAATAACCGATCAAGCATCCGGAGGGCGCTAATGATACCGCCGGGCAGACTTTGATTGAAGGGGCCGGAGCGTGAAAAAACTGATTATTTTTCGCGCTTTCTGGTTGACTTTTGTGCTGTGGGGTGGCTTCCGGCCGTGGCTGTCGAGCAGGAATCTGCCAGCGATCTCAGGGGGAATATGGCCGGAACTGGATGTTGTAGTTCACGGCATCGCGGCCCGGATCCTGGATGCGGATGGCAATTCGCACGGGGGTGTCAGATGGCATGGCTGCCAGCTTTTTGCCTTCCCCGGCGAGGTACTCGTCGGGTGTGAACATGCTTTGGGCGACCACGTCACCGTTCAGGTTGGAGAAGGTCAGGGCAATGGCCGGGAACGGCTGTTCAAAGTCGGCCCGATTGATGATTACCGCATCAACAACAAGTTGGGAGCGATTATCCGGGTCTGTTCGAACCACCAGCTTGCGACTCTGGATGGCATCAACGTTAACCAGGGGTTTGAGCTTACAGCCCACAAGTTCGCAGCCTTTCTCGTAAAACGGCCGGAGCTCCGGGATGGCCGACAGGCGATCAAACTGGAACCAGGTAACCTGGGCGGCCAGAACCCCGACCAGCACCAGGACAATCAGGCTCCAGATCAGGGTCCGGGCACCACCACCTTTGCCGGCACCAACGGCAACCGGATCCCGTCGCAGATCGCTGAATGGCGGCTCGGCATGCAATGACCCGACCGGGTCCGCCCGGCCAGCACCAGGGCTGGTCCCGTCATCGAGGCTGTCAAAGGGAGCATCCGCCCGGGCGTTGTCCGGCTGGGCTGCCGGCTTTGCTGCTGCGAATCCTGGGGCCGGGTCCGGTTCGAGGCTTAGCTCGGGTTCCGGTTCGGGTCGGGGTTTTGGTTGGGGGCGAGGAGCGGGAGTCCGCTCCCTTGATCCGGGCTCATCTTCTTTCAGAATCTCTTCAGCCCAGCTTTCATCCACCGCATTGCTCGGGGTATCCGCGCCGGAGCTGGTGTCGCCATCCTTGAAGTCACTGGATTCGCGTTCGTCAAAGCTCCGGAAGCTGTCGCTGAGTTCGTCGTCGGAGAAGGTCAGTTTGCTGCCGGCGTAATGGCCTTCCGCCGCGTCCTCTTCCGGGTTGTCGGCAAACACGAAATCTTCTTCACTGACACCTGACGATTCCGGGGTTGGCGCCCTGGCCGACGGTTTTTCAGGGCTCTTTGGCTCTTCCGTCTTCCGGCCACTGGCGGGGATGACCTGGTGCTCAATGGCATTGAACACGCTCATGCAGTTACCGCAGCGCACCTTGCCCTTGGCAATGCCAAGCTGCTCTTCGGTTACCCGGAAGCGGGTCTGGCAATTCGGGCACTGTGTCTGCAGGCTGCTTTGGGTCATTCTACTTCCTGAAAGCGACTGGGCTACGAGTGTCGGAGTTTAGTCGTTAAGACCGGATTCGTCATCTGTCGTTGCGCCGTCCTGTGAGACGTATCCATTCTTCCCGGCGTTCGGGCTCGTCCATCACGAACCAGGGCTCGTAGGCCGCCATCACTTCCCGGGCCTGGCTCGACAGGATGCCCGACAGAATCAGGTCGCCGCCCGGTCTGGTCCTGGCTGCGAGGTGAGGGGCAAGGCCGATCAGTGGCTGGGCCAGGATGTTTGCCAGGGTGATGTCCGCCCGGGTATCGGGCTCGTTTTCCGGCAGGAAAAGATCCAGCCGGCTGTCGCTGACACCATTCCTGCGGGCATTTTCCCGGCTGGCTTCCAGAGCCTGGGGATCGGTGTCGACGCCAATAACATGGTCAGCGCCCAATAACAGGGCCGCCAGGCCAAGAATGCCCGAGCCGCAGCCATAATCAATCACCTGCTTGCCCTGCACATCCTGCCCGTCGAGCCATTCCAGGCAGAGCGCCGTGGTCGGGTGGGTGCCGGTGCCAAAGGCCAGGCCGGGGTCCAGCATCAGGTTGGCGGCTTCCGGCTCTGGAGCGTCGTGCCAGCTCGGGACTATCCAGAGCCGTTCGCCGAATTTCAGGGGCTGGAAATCGTCCATCCAGGCCCGCTCCCAGTCCTTGTCCTCCACCAGGGTTATCTCAATCTCTGGCAGAGCCTGCTGGTTTTGCTGGTGCCAGGCATCACGAATATCCGCGCACAACTGTTCGATATCCCGGTCGGAATCGAACAGGCCGGTCACAGTGGTCTGGCTCCAGAGAGGGGTGGTGCCGGGGTCCGGCTCGTACAGCGGCTGGTCGGCTGCATCTTCCATGGAGACGGCATCAGAGCCCATCTCCATAAGCAGATCTTCCAACTGATCCGCATTGTCCGGATCAGCCGGGATCTGGAGTTGTATCCAGGGCATGGTTATTCCCGCATCAGTTTCTCGAGGTAGTGGATGGTGAAGTCTACCTGTTTGAAACCACCGTCGCGTACCAGTTTCCGGTGCAGGGGCTGGTTGGTCTTGATGCCCTCGACCAGTAGCTCGTCCAGCGCGTTCTTCATGCGCCGCCGTGCGATCTCACGATCGTCGCCCCAGGTAATCAGTTTGGCGATCAGGGAATCGTAGAACGGCGGTACCGTGTAGCCACTGTACAAATGCGAATCCACCCGAACGCCGTTACCGCCGGGCGCGTGGAAGTGGGTGACCTTGCCCGGGCTCGGCACGAAGGTTTTCGGGTCTTCCGCGTTGATCCGGCACTCGATGGCGTGGCCGGAGATGCGAATGTCATCCTGGGTGTACTGCAGCGGCAGACCGCTGGCAATGCGCAGCTGTTCGCGGACGATGTCGACACCAGTCACCATCTCGGACACCGGGTGCTCGACCTGGACACGGGTGTTCATTTCGATGAAATAAAACTCGCCGTCCTGGTACAGGAACTCGAAGGTGCCGGCACCAACATAGCCGATTTCCTTGCAGGCATCGGTGCAGGCCTTGAGGGTGCGTTCCCGGGATTCCGGGTTGACGTTCGGCGCCGGCGCCTCTTCGATGACTTTCTGGTTCCGGCGCTGCATGGAGCAGTCACGGTCGCCCAGGTGAATGCAGTTGCCGTGCATGTCGGCCAGCACCTGAACCTCGACGTGCCGGGGTGTTTCCAGGAATTTCTCCAGGTAGACCGTCGGGTCGCCAAAGGCGTTCTTGGCCTCAGTCTGGGTAATCTGCACACCCTTCAGCAGGGCCGCTTCCGAATGCACCACCTGCATGCCCCGACCGCCGCCGCCGGAGGCCGCCTTGATCATCACCGGATAGCCGATCTCCCTGGCAATTCGCAGGGTGCGCTCTTCATCATCGTCGAGTGGGCCGTCTGACCCGGGTACGGTTGGCACGCCCGCCTTGATCATGGCGTTGATGGCAGACACCTTGTTGCCCATCAGGCGAATGGTGTCGGCCTTCGGCCCGATGAAGCGGAAGCCGCTTTTCTCGACCTGTTCGGCAAAATCGGCGTTTTCGGCAAGAAAGCCGTAGCCGGGGTGGATACCCACGGCATCGGTGACTTCTGCCGCACTGATGATGGTGGGGATGTTCAGGTAACTGTCGGTCGGGCTGTTGGGGCCAATACAGACCGACTCGTCTGCCAGGCGCACGTGCATCAGATCACGGTCGACCTTGGAGTGCACTGCCACAGTCTTGATGCCCAGTTCCTTGCAGGCGCGCAGAATCCGGAGGGCAATTTCACCCCGGTTTGCGATCAGTACTTTCTCTAACATGGCCATGAGTAGCTGTTACCCCGTTCAGGAAATGGCGACCAGGGGCTGGTCAAACTCTACCGGCTGGCCATTTTCGACCAGGATCTCCGTGATGGTTCCGCTCTTGTCCGCCTCGATCTGGTTCATCATCTTCATGGCTTCCACGATGCAGATGACATCACCGACATTGACGGTCTGGCCCACTTCCACAAACGACTTGGCGGTGGGAGAGGGTGAACGGTAAAAGGTACCGACCATGGGGGATTTCACAGTGTGACCGGCCGGGGCTAACGGTGCCGAGGCTTCTTCCGCGCCCGGAGCCGGGGCTGCAGGAGCTGCGACCTGTGGTGCCGGGGCCGGGTAATGGCTCACATACTGGGGCGCGGCGGCCGGCTCGCGGCGGCGGGAAATGCGCACGGAGTCGTCCGCTTCGTGAATCTCCAGTTCCTCGACATCAGATTCCTCGAGCAGCTCGATCAGTTTCTTGATTTTGCGAATATCCATAGTCAGTCCAGTCCCGTTTTGTCAGATCTATCGGTGTATGCGTTTCAGGGCGGCCTGGAGTGCGAGTTCGTACCCCTGGCTGCCCAATCCACAGATAACGCCTTCGGCGATATCCGAGAAATAGGAGTGATGCCGGAAAGGTTCCCGGGCATGCACGTTGGAAAGATGTACTTCGATAAAGGGGATTGCCGAAGCCAGTATGGCATCCCGCAGGGCAACGCTGGTGTGGGTGAAGGCCGCCGGATTGATAATGATGAAATCCACGCCTTCGGCCCGGGCTTCGTGCACCCGCTCGATCAGTTCGTACTCGGCGTTTGACTGCAGGTGTAACAGGTGATGACCTTTTTCCGCCGCCAGCGAGTGCAGCCGGTCGTCAATGTCGGCCAGTGTCTCGTAGCCATAGACCTCCGGCTCGCGGGTGCCGAGCATGTTCAGGTTGGGGCCGTGGAGCACGAGAATTGTCGACATGGTTCCGTCTGCCTTGGTGTTTTTTACAGGATCGCCGAATTTAACAGCATGTTCCCCCAATGGTGCGTGCTTGTTTTCCTCAGATCAACACTTTTTGACAATCTTCCCTGTTGTCCATTGGTCGTAAAAAGACGGCAAATGCATCGAAACGGGTTCTTTCCGCTGATGACAATCATTGTCGTCAACGCTGGCGGGAACTTCTATACGACGTTGGTTTCATAACTGGCGGGTGCCGGGCGGGGCCTGGGCCCGGCCCGGCGAGGGCGAACCATCAATCCGCGAGCGTGACGCAGTTGCGGCCGTGTTCCTTGGACGTGTAGAGCGCCCGGTCTGCGCGCTCGCACAGGGCCTGGGATGATTCCGAGTTCCAGGCGGCGATGCCGCAGCTGAAGGTGACATGGAACTCCCGGTCGCCCGCCGGTTGCTGCAGTTCGGAGAAGCGTTCGCGGATTTCGTTCAGGACATTGCGGGCATCACTCGGACGGGTGTTGGGCAGGATGATGGCGAATTCCTCCCCGCCATAACGCCCGATATGATCGGTTTTGCGCAGGCGCTGTTTGAGGAACATCGACAGGCTTCTCAGCACCCGGTCACCAATCGGATGGCCAAAGGTGTCGTTCACTTTCTTGAAGAAATCGATGTCGATCATCGCAAAGCACAGGGGCTGGTCTTTCTGCCGCGAGCGGACGATTTCCTGGTCCAGCAGGTGCAGGGTGTGCGTGTGGTTGAACAGCCCGGTCAGGCTGTCACGGATCATCAGAGCCAGCAGGGAGCGCGCGCGCCGTCCGCGGTTATGGATGGTGGCAATGAGGTGCTTGGGGTCGATCGGTTTGGTGAGGAAGTCGTCGCCGCCCAGGCTCATGGCATGGAGCTGTTTGCTGACATCCTCTTCCGCGGACAGGTAAATAATGGGCACGCTGTGAAACCGGTCCTGCTGGCGGATCACCCGGGCGATTTCCATGCCGGTGCAGCCTGGCATGTACATGTCCAGGATGATGATCTCGGGAGAGAACTCTTCCAGGGCATGAATGATCTGCATCGGGTCAGTGATGATGTGGGCAACCATGCCTGCCTTTTTCAGCACCGTTTCCATGTATTTGGCCTGGGCCCGGGAGTCATCCAGAACCAGTACCTTGTAGGGCTCGACCGTATTGCCGTGGGTGTAGGTTTCAATCTTCTCGATTAACTGTCCGGGATCAACCGCCGGGAAAAAGAATTCTTCACCGCCGCACCGGGACGCCTGCAGCCGGGTCTCGATGGACCCGTCCTCGTCGCTCATGAAGATGATCGGAATAGGGGTGTCGTGCCGCTCCTGCAGATGTTCAATGGTGGCAATCCCGGCATTGGGCGTGCCGCCAAAGTTGACATCCACCAGAATGGTTTCCGGTTTGTGGAGTGCACAGGCTTCGGTCAGGTCTTGGGCTGTGGCAAAGGCCGAGGCCCGGAAGCCGAAAAACTCCAGCTGCCGGATCAGGCGGCCCGCCATTTCCTGGTTGGCCAGCGCAATGTAAACGGGCGTTCGCCGGAACTGGTGGGGTGTCTCGGAGTTGTTGAAGTCCGTGCGGCGCAGGGTGCTCTGGGAGAGGGTTTCGATGGCATCCCGGAGTTTCCGCTCCAGGGACTCATCCAGCATTGAACCGGCTTCCCAGTGGTTGGTCAACTCCAGTATGGCCTGGCCTGCCTCGGCGTGGCCGGCCATTTCGAAACGCTGTGCGTAACGAACGAGTTTGTCCGTTGCAGCGATGAATTCGCCGCGATGAACTGCCGCTTTTTCACGGTCTTCGTGAATTTTTTGCCAGGTATCCAGAACAACCCGGGCCTGGGTTGTTACCCGGCGCGCAAAATGCTGCCTGAGTTTCTCTTTCTGGCTTTCGTCGTTCATGCTGCTCCGGCCTGCTTTTTCGTTATTGGTCGTCCTGCCCCGGTGCGGACGATTTTTCAACCTTAGTCCTTTTGCAGAGTCTATAGTGTTTATTGTTGTCGGCGTAGGTTGTGCACTGTAAATGTTTGTCAACTCTGCGGTGCAGGTCACAGTCACCTGGCCGGCTGGCTCACAGCCAATCCGGAGCAGCTCCCCATGGCAAGGAAGCAAAACACCTTGAACCGGAAGCAGCGGGGCATGGCCACTCTGCGGACGATTCTTCTGGTATTCACCGGCAGTCTGCTGGTGATTCTTCTGGTGGCCGTGTTTATCACCAGTTTTGGCTATTTCCGAAATTATGTGTCGGATCAGTTGGCCGGCCACGCCCGGGACGGGGCAACGGCCATCGGCCTGTCGCTGTCGAACGCCATTGATGGCCGCGATCCGGTTGCCTCGGCGTCGCTGATCGACGCGGTGTTCGATAGCGGGCGTTACCTGTCGATCAGTTATCTGAACTTCCAGGGTGAGCCGATCGCCAGCCGGGCCATGACCCTTAACGAGGTCAGGGTGCCGGCCTGGTTCCGGTCGCTTGCAGACCTGCCACTGCCGGTTGCCGAAGCGGAAGTGGTCCGGGGCTGGAGCCGCCTGGGAACCGTGCAGGTTATCAGTCACCCGGGCCGCGCTTACCGGGATCTCTGGCGAATCACCATCGGTCTCACGGCGAGTACCGCGGTTATTGGCGGCATGGGCCTGTTTGCGCTCTTTGTCCTGCTTCGCCGAACCCTGAGCCCGCTTCATGCGCTGGAAGACCAGGCCCAGGCTCTCGGCCAACGGGATTTCCGCAAACGTGTCGTAATCAAGTCGACCCGGGAGATCAATCGGGTCACCGATGCCATGAACCAGATGGCGGATGACCTGGGGCAATTATTCGAGGGGCAGGCCCGGCTCATCCAGCACCTCAGGCGGATCAACAATGAAGATCCTGTGACCGGGCTCGCCAGCCGGAGTGCATTTGATCAGCGCCTGAAAGTGGAGGTGGAAACCGAAGAGAAGGCGGCCCCCGGGGTGTTGATACTGATCCAGCTGGCGGATTTCCTTGGCTACAATCAGGCCTATGGCAGAGACGATGCGGACCGCCTGTTGCTCCGGGTAGCGAGTGTCATTGCCGATTTTGTCACGTTGCATTCCGGCGCCTTCGCCGGTCGGCGAACCGGTGCGGAGTTCGCCATCTTCCTGCCCGCCGCGATGCCGACGGATGCCGGTGTCTGGTGCCGGGATCTGGTCGCCGAGCTGGATGGCGTATACGCCGATCTGGCGTCGACCAGGGAAACCGCGGTGCACGCGGGTCTGGCAAAAACCCGCAAAGGCCGGGGCGCCAAGGACCTGATGGCCGCCGCCGATGAGGCGCTGCGCAATGCCCAGGGCGGTGGGGAGTCTGGCTGCCAGTTGGCGGATCCGGAAAAAGACGGTCACCATAACCTGGAAACCTGGCGGGTGATCATCAGCCAGGCCATCCGTCAGCAGAATCTGTCGCTCTGGCTGCAGCCCATGGTGAATGAGAGTCGCCTTTTGCCGCTTTACCATCAGGTGTTCTCCCGGATCGAGTCTGCGGAAGGGCCGCTCAAAGCGGGCATCTTCGTGCCCCTGGCCGAGCGCTTCGGCCTGATTGCGGATCTCGATCGGCTACTGGTGCAGAGGGTGCTGGAGCGGCTGGCAAAATTTCCGGATCGGCCTCTGTCGATTTCTCTGGGCAACGCTTCCGTTGCCGACGAAACCTTCCGCTCGGATCTGTTGGCGCAACTGGAGCGGGCCGGTTCGCTGGCGGGCAATCTCTGGATCGGAATCTCGGAACTGGCGATCCACCACCATCGCACGGCCGTCGGCTTGTTGGTCCGGGCGCTGGGACGGCTGGGCGTGCCAGTACTGGTTGATCGCTTCGGCGTCGGGGGCGTGCCATTCAGCTACCTGAGAAATCTGAGATTTCAGGGCGTGCGTATCGATCACAGCTTCGTTCACAACATCGACAGCCACGAGGATAACCGTTTCTATCTGGAGTCGGTGGTGGCCATTGCCCACAGCCGGGGTGTGCGGGTGTTTGCCACAGGAGTGGAAACGGCGGCGGAATACTCGGTACTCTGTGAGCTGGGTATCGACGGGGCCATGGGTTACCATCTTGGACGGCCGTTTGCTGCCGACAATCAACTGACAGGGGAATAACAGTCATATGCCAGGCAAAATCAGACAGTATTTCAGGGACAGGAAAGACGATGTTCAGGATTATGCCGGCGGCAGCGGTTTCATTGGCAAGTTCATCCTGGCGCTGCTGGTGGTGTACCTCCTGGTCTCGGTTGTCGTCGGTATTTACTGGAGCAGCGAGCCTGATACCTTTTCGGTGCGCGACTATACCCGATCCGTGGCCAACGCCATGGAGCGCGAACCCGTTACCGGTTTTGCCACCACGGTGACCATGATCCGTATCGCCGAGACCCTGCTTGAAAAGCCGGGTGGGTACATTTCCAACGACATATTTCCCCCGGGCGTATGGCTGGATAACATGCCCAACTGGGAATTCGGCGTGCTGGTGCAACTGCGGGACCTGTCCCGGGCCATGCGCCGCGATATCGCCCGCTCCCAGAGCCAGTCCGCAGAAGATCCGGACCTGACCATTGCCGAGCCGCAGTTCCATTTTGACAGCGGAAGCTGGGCCATTCCCTCCACCGAGGCGGAATATCGCCGCGGTATCGCAGCCCTGAAGCGCTATCTCAACCGGCTGTCGAACCCGGGGCAGGCCAATGCCCAATTCTTCGCCAGGGCCGATAACCTCAACAACTGGCTGGCCGATCTGGAAACCCGGCTGGGCAGCCTGTCCCGCACCCTTGGTGAGAGCGTGGGCAAGGCCACGGTATCTGACGCTGTGGTGAACATGGATGCAGGTGATCCGATGGTCGAGGAAACCGAGGGTGCCGACGTGAAAACGCCCTGGACGAAAGTTGATGATGTGTTCTACGAGGCGCGTGGCAGCGCTTGGGCCCTGCTACACATTTTCCGGGCTATCGAAGTTGATTTCCGGACGGTGCTCCAGGACAAGAACGCCACGGCCAGTGTGCAGCAGGTCATCATTGAACTGGAGGGCGCCCTGGGGGAGATCTGGAGCCCGGTGATTCTCAACGGCAGTGGCTTTGGCGTGCTGGCCAACCATTCGTTGACCATGGCGGCCTATATCTCCCGTGCCAGCGCTGCAGTGAGCAACATGCGCGACCTGCTGTCTCGCGGCTGAACCGTCGCTTGCCCCCGGGTGGACAGGCATAAAAAAAACCGGGCGGTGATGCCCGGTTTTTTCTGCCGTGGAATGTCCGGTTCAGCCCTTGTAGGCGTTCACGGAATCCACGATGGCTTTTTTGGCCGCTTCGGCGTTGTCCCAGCCCTGAACCTTGACCCACTTGCCCGGCTCGAGGGTTTTGTAGTTCTCGAAGAAGTGCTTGATCTGGTCGCGCAGCAATTCGGGCAGATCGGTGATTTCTCGAACATTGTGGTAGGTGGTCGTCAACTTGTCGTGAGGAACCGCCACCAGCTTGGCGTCACCACCGGCTTCGTCTTCCATGTTCAGAACACCCACCGGGCGGCAGCGAATCACGCAGCCGGGCTGTACCGGGTAGGGGGTAACCACCAGCACGTCCAGGGGGTCGCCGTCGTCGGCCAGGGTGTGGGGAATGAAGCCGTAGTTGGCCGGGTAGAACATCGGCGTGGCCATGAAGCGGTCTACCAGCAGGGCGCCCATGTCCTTGTCCAGCTCATACTTGACCGGGGAGCTGTTGGCCGGAATCTCGATGGCAACGTAGATGTCTTCAGGCGGGTTCTTGCCTGCGGGGATGTTGTCGAATTGCATGTGCGATCCTTCCTTGTACGTTAAAGGTACGTTTAACTGCGGTTAAAAAGTGGGCGCAATTATACGGGAGTATCCTGCAGTTCGAAACTAAACCTTGGTCGTTGGTTTTTGGCTTTGTTGCCGGTATCGGTTGGTCTTTCAGTTTGGTGCAAGCGGCTATCTGGCAGGGCTTTCCGAAAAACGCCCATAAATACGTCCGTGTAGGGCTCGGTCGCGCCATCCCTGGCGCTCCACGTTTTCGGAAAGCCCTGCCAGATACCCGCCCGAACTTATGAGATATGCGAACCGATTGATTACTGTAATTTGCTGATGCCTGGGAAGGTGTCAATCCTGAGCTTTTGGATAATCATGTCGAGAGCTCATCAGGGGACTGTCGGGAACCTCTCCCAAAACTGTGCGGAGCCATGGATGGCGGAGCCCAAGCGTCACATGGACGTGCCGCAAGGAGCGTGTTTTGGGAGAGGTTCCCGACAGTCCCATACTCGAAGCTATCGGGCTATCAGCGCCCAAGTATATCTCCCAGGCAGAGCAACTACAGCCGGAGCTGCTTGGCAATCAGCTCCTTCATGATCTCCGTGGTGCCGCCGCCGATGGAGAGAATCCTGGCATCCCGGTAGAGCCGTTCAACCACGGTTTCCCGCATATACCCCATGCCACCGAACAGCTGCACGGCTTCCCGGGTGACCTTTTCGCAGACATCCACTGAGAAATTCTTGGCCATGGCCACCTGTTTGATGGGGTTCGTGCCGGCCTGCATCAGGGCGGCACAACGGTAGGTGTATTCCCGGGCGATGTCGATCTGGGTCGCCATATCCACCAGCTTGTGCCGCGTCACCTGGAAGCCGGCAATGCTCCGGCCAAAGGCCTGGCGCTGCTTGCTGTAGTCGAGAGCGGCCTCGTAGGCGAGCTGGGCAGTCATGTAGGCCATGATGGACAGGCTCAGGCGCTCGGCCAGAAAGTTGCTCATAATGGCGATAAAGCCGGCGTTTTCAGCTCCGATCAGGCGGTCTGCAGGGACTCGGCAATCCTCGAAGAACAGCTCGGCGGTGTCGCTGGCCCACCAGCCCATTTTCCGGAGCTTCCGGCCCCTGGAGAAGCCCGGCATGTCACGGTCGATGAGTAGCAGACTGATGCCGCCATGGCCTTCGCCGCCGGTGCGTACGGCAACGGTGTAGTGATCGGCGCGCATGCCGCTGGTGATGAACGTCTTGCTGCCGTTGACGGTGTAGTGATCGCCCTCCCGCACGGCCCGGGTTTTGAGGTTGGCCACATCGGAACCGCCGCCGGGTTCGGTGACGGCGAGGGCCACGATTTTTTCGCCCCTCAGCACGGGCGGGACCACCTGCTCGCGGACTTCCTGTTTTGCCCATTTGGCGACTGGCGGCAGGCCAATATCTAGGGAGCCCAGGCCGGCAACCAGACCGCCCGACGTGGAGCGCATCAGCTCTTCGGAAACGGCCACCTTCAGAAAAATATCGCCTTCGCCAATGCCTCCCAGGGCCTCGGGAAAGCCGATGCCCAGCAAGCCAGCGTCACCGGCCTTCTTGTAGAGCTCCCGGGGGAATTCACCCGCTTCTTCCCAGTCGTCGATGTGGGGCAGAACATGAGTGCCGATGAACTTTCGGGCGGCCTGGCGCACCTGTTCGTGGGTTTCGTTGAAGTAATCGGACACGGTGAAACTCCCTGCGATCGGAATCATTGGGAGCAGTGTCGCGCAATTTCTGGCACCAAGCAAGCGCTTGGTATGTAAGTCTTCAGGCAATAAAAAAGCTGGCCCGAAAGGCCAGCTCTGCCGGACGATTCCTGTCTTCCTGGCGGATCAGGCGCCCCTGGCGCTGATGCTCTTGACGCCGTCTTTGGTGCCCAGCAACAGCAAGTCAGCGCGGCGGCGGGCGAACAGCCCGTTGGTGACCACGCCGACTATGTTGTTCAGCCTTTCCTCAACCCGGATCGGTTGGGAGATGTCCATGTTGTGGATATCGAGAATAACGTTGCCATTGTCGGTCGTGACACCCTCGCGGTAGACCGGGTCGCCACCGAGTTTGACGATCTCCCGGCCCACATAGCTGCGGGCCATGGGGATGACTTCCACGGGCAGGGGGAACTTGCCCAGAATGCCCACCATCTTGGAGTCATCGGCAATGCAGATGAAGGTTTTCGCCACCGCCGCCACGATTTTCTCCCGGGTCAGTGCAGCGCCGCCGCCCTTGATCAGCTCCAGGCGTTCGTTGGTTTCGTCGGCACCATCCACATAGAACTCCAGGTTGCCGGCGCTGTTGAGGTCGTATACCGGAATGCCATGGCTTTTAAGGCGCTGGGCACTGGCCTCGGAACTGGCCACGGCGCCGTCAAAGTCGGTCTTCAGGTCGGCGAGCATGTCGATGAAAAAGTTGGCCGTGCTTCCGGTGCCAACTCCGATAATGCTGTCGCTATCAAGGCGGGGCGCGATGTAGTCAATGGCGGCTTTGGCGACGGCTTTTTTCAGTTCGTCCTGAGTCATGGGAAGTTCCCTCTGCAATTCTGGCTGGTGTGTTACTCATTATAGCGCTATCGGGCAGTATGCTTATAGACGGCTGCCGTGCAAACTTTCTACACTGTGGGTTTTTCCCAGCCGACCATCAACCACAAATCAACCAAAAGCCGGAACTGTTATGCCGCAACGCTACATCAAGAAGATACTCGATGCGCGCGTCTATGACGTGGCCATCGAAACACCCCTGACTGAAGCCCGTAGTCTGTCCAAGCGCTTTGGCAACAATATTCTGCTCAAGCGCGAAGACCTTCAGCCGGTGTTTTCCTTCAAGATTCGCGGCGCCTACAACCGGATTGCCCAGCTTTCCGAAGAGCAGAAAGCCAGGGGCGTGATTTGTGCCTCGGCGGGCAACCATGCCCAGGGCGTGGCTCTGGCGGCGAAAAAACTGGGCATCAAGGCGGTGATCGTGATGCCCCAGACCACGCCGGAAATCAAGGTGCGCTCGGTGCGGGATCATGGTGCCAGGGTGGTTCTCAGGGGCGATGCCTTTGACGAAGCCGCCGCCCATGCCCAGGAGCTGATCCAGAAACACGGTTATACCTATATTCCGCCCTATGATGACCCGGATGTGATCGCCGGCCAGGGCACGGTGGCCATGGAGATCATGTGGCAGTTCAGCAAGCCGATCCACGCCATCTTTATCTGCGTTGGTGGTGGCGGTCTGATTGCCGGCATGGCGGCCTACATCAAGTATCTTCGCCCGGAAATCAAGGTGATCGGCGTTGAACCGGAGGATTCCAACTGCCTGCAGGCTGCCATGAAGGCGGGCAAACGGGTAGTGCTGGACGAAGTGGGCATCTTCGCAGACGGCGTGGCAGTCAAACAGATCGGCAAGTACCCCTGGGAAATCTGTAAGGACCATGTGGATGAGGTGATCACCGTCTCCACCGATGAAATCTGCGCGGCGATCAAGGATGTGTTCGAGGATACCCGCTCCATTGCTGAGCCGGCCGGTGCGCTGGGTGTGGCAGGCATCAAGAAGTACATCGAGCGGGAGAAGATCGAGAACGAAAACCTGGTTGCCACCCTGAGCGGTGCCAACATGAACTTTGACCGCCTGCGCTATATTTCTGAGCGCACAGAGGTGGGTGAGAGGCGTGAAGCCATCCTGGCGGTGACCATTCCAGAGAAGCCGGGCGCGTTCAAGACCTTCATCAATGCCCTGCACAAGCGCAGTATCACCGAGTTCAACTACCGCTATGCCGATGCCAGCAATGCCACCATTTTTGTCGGTATCCAGATTGCGGCGGGCGGCCATGGCCGTGAGGAACTGGTCCAGGACCTGCGCGAAACGGGCTATTCGGTGGTCGACCTCACCGACAGCGATATGGCCAAACAGCACATACGCCACATGGTGGGTGGCCACGCCCCGAGCATCACCAACGAAAAGGTCTTCCAGTTCGAGTTCCCGGAGCGCCCCGGGGCGTTGCTGAAGTTCCTGATGTCACTGGGCACCCGCTGGAACATTTCCATGTTCCACTACCGCAATCATGGTGCGGCGTACAGCCGCGTCCTGTTGGGTGCCCAGGTCGAGGATGACGAGGTATCGGACTTTGAGAAGATG
The DNA here is from genome assembly GCF_001045555.1 of Marinobacter subterrani. NCBI lineage: Bacteria > Pseudomonadati > Pseudomonadota > Gammaproteobacteria > Pseudomonadales > Marinobacteraceae > Marinobacter > Marinobacter subterrani. The sequence continues at coordinate 2,847,854 of NZ_LFBU01000001.1, read as the reverse complement.
CTTGATAAGGTCGGTTTCCGCTACGAGAACATGACGGACAACGAGGCTTATCAGCTGTTTCTGGGGCAGGGCAACGCCAGGTCGTCATAGTTGGGTGCGGGAACCGGGGAGGGGCCTGCCTCCCCGGTTCGGTGAGTCTTGCAAAAGCTTACTGAAATTTAACCTGTCAAAAATTGTAAAAACCCGGATAGGTGTTAGTCTTTCGTCTGATTCTTGATGTCAAGAATAGCTCTCTGATTTACCTGATATTTACCTTCATCTGAAACAGGATTATGCGTCATGGGCGGCAAGCCGGATATCATTCGCGCTATCATGCTGATTTTTGCGATAGGCCTTGTGATAACGGGTTTCACATCCATTCGCGCTCCTGACGACCAGGCGGCGAGCAATAACGCCGTTGTTGGCTCCGCCCAGGTGGCGAATCAGCCCCTGAACCGGTAGCGCTGCTTATCGGTGACCACGCTGTGCAGGGGCACATCCCAGGGCGCCACCGGCAGCCTTTTTAGCTTCTGGAAGTCGTGGGCCAGACCAATCAGCTTGGGCGCCAGCCTTGGCCGTATGCGGCTGAAGGCGAACGTCCTGTCGTAGAAGCCGCCGCCCATTCCCAGCCTTCCGCCCTGCTCGTCAAAACCCACCAGCGGAAACAGTACCGCATCCAAAGCCCATGCCGGGCGTCGCAGGCCTTTGCTGAATGCTGGCTCGGGAATGCCGAAGCGGTTGGCGGTCAGTTCCACGTCGTCGTAGTAGGGGCTGAACACCAGCCTGCCTTCGTGAATCGGGTGCAGGACCGGCAGGTAGAATTGGATGCCCTTGCGCCGCGCGATGTCCAGGTAAACGTGCGGATCAATCTCGCCGTCATTGGGCAGATAGAGGGCAATGTGCCGGGCACGGTGCAGATCCGGGTTCTTCAGCAGGTTCAGGGCGAGGTTCTCGGCGGCCTGCTGTTGCTGCTCGAAGCTTAGCGCGCGTCGGTGCTGGCGCAGACGTTTGCGAAGTTCACTGCGTGAGAGGGTGTCCGGATGGGATTGAAACGGTTGGGGCTCGATAAACTGGCTCAAAATAAAGCTTCCCGGGCTGCCGTTATCGGATGTTGCCCTTGAACCCAAAGTTCAAGGTCGGTGGCCGCTGTGACATATTAGGCTTTCCCCTGACGGGGACGTGCTCACAATGCCCTGAAGTAGCCACCTGGGTAATGCGCATCGGCTCGAGGACGTATCCGACCATAGCGAACAGCCCAGGAAGTTGATCCATTATACGGGCAGGGTCGGGGCCGATTGCAACACCTGTCTGAGATTCTCTGCGGATTTACTGGCCGGAGCCATTGCCCAGGGCGCCGTCCAGTTTGTTGTCCATCGCTCGCAGTATTGTGCTGGTGGCGTCGGACATGGTGTCCCGCTCAAGCATTTCATGGGTGATGTTCAGGGCGGCCATCACCGCGATGCGTTCGGTGCCGAATACCTTGCCGCCCGAGCGGATTTCCCGCATCTTGCTGTCCAGGTGCCGTGCGGCCCTGATCAGGGCCTCCTGTTCTTCCTCAGGGCAGGCAACCAGGTATTCCTTGTCGAGAATCTTCACCTCGAGGGTGGTGGATTGCTGTGCCATCAGTGATGCTCCAGGGCCCGAAGGCGGCTGATCATGGCTTCGATCTTGTGTTTTGCGTGATCGTTTTTCTGCATTAGCTGGGCCCGTTCCCTGTTCCAGTCATCCTGCAGGTCGCGCAGTATGGCGTTGTCCCGCTCCAGTTTCTGGCAGTGCTCTATCAGCCTGTCCAGCTTGTCCGCTAATGCCTGTACTTCGGACTGTTCCATGAGGTGCCCAACAGTGGTTTGAGGTAATTGCAAGTAACTATAAGTGTGGACTCTAAGTCGGTCAATTTACAGGGTTGTCATTGCGGCGCCCGCGTGATGCAGATCACTCATTGCCCATCACCCCCAACCCGGTCCTGCCAGCCACATCAACAAGTGCCTTGGGGGCGCCTGAATGCTAGGATAGAGACCTCATTCAACAACACAGGATTCGCCTGTTTCATGTCAGAAACCGACACTTCCGGTGCCGCCCGGGCCGCTGAATTCGAGCGCTGGGCCAATGTCTTTACTGCCCACAAGGCGTTCAGCCACCCCTCCGAACTGCACGGAGCCCTGTGCGGTCGGCTGGCCGCGGGATCCCGCATTGACGAACCGGACTGGCTGGCAATGGCCTGTGAGCACATGGGCTTGCCGGAAAGCGCCGCCGAAGACTCGGACGATCTCGCCCCGTTCATGAATAAAGCGTACGAACAGACCCTGGCGCTCTTGAAATCGGCAGACATGAGTTTCCATCCTTTACTGCCCGACGACGATTATGCCATTGAGCAACGCCTTGAGGCCCTGGTTGCCTGGGTGCGGGGGTTCCTGGAAGGGATGGCCCTGTCTGCCGGCGAATCGTTGGGGCAGGCTCCGGACGAGATTCGCGAGCTGATCGAGGATATGGTGGCGATCAGCCAGCTTTCCAGCGATGAAGACGCGGATGACGAGAGCGAACAGCAACTGCTGGAGATTACCGAATATATTCGACTGGGAGCGCTGGCGGTGTTTACCGAATTCAATGCTCCGGAGAAGCCGGCGTCTGAAGCGCCGACCCTGCACTGAGCAGGCCAATGACTGCAGGAGAGTGTATGACCTCCATGATACCCGTGAAGGAATTTGCCGAGCGCCGTCGCAAGTTGATGGAACGGATGGCGCCGGACAGCATTGCCATCATTCCGGCAGCGCCCGAGCGTGTGCGCAACCGGGACGTGCTGCACCCTTTTCGCCAGGATAGCGATTTTCACTACCTGTCCGGCTTTGCTGAGCCGGAGGCGGTGCTGGCGCTGATTCCCGGGCGCGAGCACGGCGAGTCCGTGCTGTTCTGCAAGGAGCGGAATCCGGAAAAAGAATTGTGGGACGGCTTTCTGGTGGGCCCCGAGGGGGCGATTGAGCGTTATGGTCTGGACGATGCCTTCCCGATTTCCGACATCGATGACATTCTGCCGGGCATGATCGAGGGGCGCAGCCGGGTTTATTACCCGCTGGGCAAGGACGACCATTTCGATGCCCGGGTGATGGACTGGGTGAAGATGATTCGCAGCAAGGTTCGCAGTGGGGCCCACCCGCCCGGTGAGTTCGTGGCCCTGGAGCACCTGCTTCATGATCTGCGGCTTTACAAAAGCGCCAATGAAATCAAGATCATGGCCAAGGCCGGTGAAATCAGTGCCGAAGCCCATTGCCGGGCCATGAGGCGCGCCCGTAAAGGCGGCTTCGAATACAATCTGGAGGCCGAACTGATCCATACCTTCATGGAGCACGGGGCGCGGTCAACGGCTTATCCGTCGATTGTTGGTGGCGGCGCCAACGGCTGCATTCTGCATTACATCGAGAACAGCGCTCCGCTGAAGGCAGGCGACCTGGTGCTGATCGATGCCGGATGCGAGTATCAGTGCTACGCCTCCGACATCACCCGGACTTTTCCGGTCAGTGGCAAGTTCAGTGCCGAGCAGCGGGCCCTGTACGAAGTGGTTCTGGCGGCGCAGTATCAGGCCATTGAAGCGGTTTCGCCGGAAAACCACTGGAACCGGCCCCATGAGGCAGCGCTGAAGGTGCTGACCCAGGGCCTGATCGATCTGGGGCTGTTGTCCGGTTCCCTGGAGGATGCCATTGCCAATGAGGCCTACAAGCCCTTCTTCATGCACCGCACCGGCCACTGGCTGGGGCTGGACGTTCATGACGTGGGGGATTACAAGGTAGGCGATGCCTGGCGCCAGCTGGAGCCTGGCATGGTTCTGACCGTGGAGCCCGGGCTGTATATTGCACCGGATAACACCGAAGTCGATGAAAAGTGGCGTGGTATCGGTATCCGCATTGAAGACGATGTTGTGGTGACCAGAGACGGTTGCCGGGTTCTGAGCGATGCGGTTCCCAAAACCATTGCCGATATTGAAGCGCTGATGGCGGACTGACAACCAGTGACCAAGCCCGATACCGATCTGATCATTGCTGGTGGTGGCCTGGCCGGGGCCACGCTTGCCCTTGCTGTGGCCCGGATGGTGCCTTCGCTTCGGGTGACGGTGGTGGAGGCATTCCCGCTCTCGCCCGACGCCCTGCCGGAGAGCTACCAGCCCAGCTACGATGCCCGCTCCACGGCGCTGGCCTGGGGCTCCCGGCTGATCTTCGAGGAACTTGGGCTCTGGCATCGGCTGGCGGAGCATGCAACGCCGATCCACCATATCCATGTGTCTGATCGGGGCCACTTCGGGGCGACCCGGTTGCACGCCTCGGAGCATGGCCAGGAAGCGTTGGGCTATGTGGCCGATAACCGCTGGATGGGCCTGTGCCTGATGCGGGAGCTGCTGGCTACCAATGTGCAGTGGCAGGCACCGGCGGAGGTCAGGAACATGACTCCGATGCCCGGCGGCGTTCAGGTCGAGTTGGCCTCCGGTGAAAACGGCATCCGGAAACTGACCGCCCGTTGCCTGGTGGTAGCCGATGGCGGCCGGTCCGGATTGCGTGAGAGACTCGGTTTCCAGTCGAGCTACCAGAGCTACGGCCAGAACGCCCTGATTGCCAACGTCTCTACCAGCGACAGCCATGGCTTCACGGCCTTTGAGCGATTCACCGAGGCCGGTCCCATGGCGCTGTTGCCCCATGGCTCGCCATCCCGCGCCAGCCATCAGTCCGCACTGGTGTGGACATTGGCCGACGAGGCACTGGCAGAGGTTCTGGAGCTGTCGGATGAGGACAAATGCCGTCGGCTTCAGGAGCGGTTTGGCTGGCGCCTGGGGCGGTTCACCCGAATCGGCAGCTGCCATCATTACCCCCTGACACTGACCACGGTGGCCGAGCCGGTCCGGCCCGGCGTTGCCCTGGTGGGCAATGCCGCACATGCGCTTCACCCGGTGGCGGGGCAGGGCTTCAATCTCGCCTTGCGGGGGTTGATGACGCTGGTCGAACAGTTCCGGCTGGCGGCGGAGCAGGGCAGGTCGATCGGTGATCTGGAGGTGCTGGGCGAGTATCAGAAGCGGCACCGGGAAGACTGGCAGCAAACCGTCCGGTTTTCCGATTCCCTGGTGCGTCTGTTCGGGCAGTCCATGCCACCGGTTACGGCCGCCCGGGATGCCGGGCTGGTTGGTCTGGATCTTCTGCCCGGCGCAAAACGCTGGTTTGCCCGCAAAGCCATGGGGCTGGGCGGCCGGCGGGCAGCCATAGGCCGGCCGGGTCAACTGAACAGGGAAGTGACACGCCATGAGTGAGTCGCAAAGCTTCGATATTCTGGTGGCCGGTGGCGGTATGATCGGGTCGGCACTGGCGTTGGGCCTGTCCCGGCAGGGCTGGCAGGTGGGCCTGGTTGAAGGCCTTGATCGCAAGACGCTGGTTCAGGCGCCCGATCCGGCGGACACAGTGGCGGACTTTGAGCCTAGGGTCAGCGCCATCTCGGTGGCCAGTCAGAAACTTCTCGAGCAGCTCGGGGTGTGGGCGGATATTACCGCCGGGCGCCATTGTCCGTACCAGACCATGACCGTTTGGGATGGCGACGGCACCGGCCGCATTCAGTTTGACGCGGCCGAGCTCCAGGCCCGGGCCCTGGGCACCATTATCGAGAACCGCGGCATCGTGCGGGCCCTGTTCTCGGCCCTGGCGCAAAGCCAGGTGGAACTGATCGATGGCGCTGCCGTAACCGGGTGCCGGCGACCTGGCGATCACTCGGTCCTCGAGCTGGAGGGAGGCCGGGTCGTGTCTGCCGCGCTGGTGATTGGTTGTGATGGCGCCAATTCCCGCCTGCGTCAGTGGGTCGGCCTGCCGACGCGGGAATGGGATTACGATCAGCAGGCCATTGTGGCCACGGTACGAACCAGCCAGAGCCACCGGTTTACGGCCTGGCAGCGGTTTTCGCTGACCGGGCCGCTGGCGTTTCTGCCGCTGCTGAACGAATCCGGCGACGACCATTTCTGCTCCATTGTCTGGTCCCAGGATACCGCAGAGGCCCGCCGGTTGATGGCGCTCGACGATGCGGCGTTTGCAGTTGAACTTGAGCAGGCCATAGAGCGGGAGCTGGGCACCGTTGAGGCGGTTTCCCGCCGGTTCGCGTTTCCGCTTCGCCAGCGCCATGCCAAGGATTATATTGCGCCAGGCTTCGCCCTGGTGGGGGATGCCGCCCACACCATACATCCGCTGGCCGGGCAAGGCGCCAACCTGGGTTATGGCGATGTCCGCGCACTGCTGGAGGAGCTGTCACGAGCCCGACAGGCGGGTCTGTCTCCGTCCAACGAGCTGGTTCTGCAGCGTTATCAGCGCCGTCGCAAAGGTGAAAACCTGACCATGATGGCGGCCATGGAAGGCTTCAAGCAGCTCTTTGGCCGTGACGAATTGCCAGTGCGGTGGTTGCGCAATACCGGCATGCGCTGGCTCGATCAGCTTGGCCCGGTGAAAAACCGTATTGCCGCAGAGGCCATGGGGCTGAAGGCCTGATCCGGCGCCCTGCTCTAACGTTTTTATGACCTGAATTGCCAACATCTGAATTGCCAACATAAGGGAATGACCCATGGCGGGAAGCAGTCTGCTCTTACTGATCGATGACATCGCCTCCATGCTTGACGATGTTTCACTGATGACCAAGGCCGCCACCAAAAAAACCGCGGGTGTCCTGGGTGATGACCTGGCACTGAATGCCCAGCAGGTGTCCGGCGTAAAAGCCGCCCGGGAACTGCCGGTGGTGTGGGCCGTGGCCAAGGGCTCGCTGGTCAACAAGGCGATCCTGGTGCCGGCGGCCCTGGCCATCAGTTTCTTCATGCCCTGGCTCGTTACGCCCCTGCTGATGGTGGGCGGGGCATTCTTGTGTTTCGAGGGGTTCGAGAAACTGGTGCACAAGTTTCTTCACCGGGAGGAGGATCAGCAGCACCGGGCAGAACTGCACGAGGCTCTGGAGAACCCCGAGACCGACCTGCGAGCGGTGGAAAAGGACAAAATCAAGGGCGCGGTGAGGACCGACTTCATTCTCTCGGCCGAAATTATTGCCATCAGCCTGGGCACGGTAGCCACCGAGAGCATCAGTACGCAGTTCATGGTTCTTGCGCTGGTGGCGGTGCTGGTTACCGTCGGGGTTTATGGTCTGGTTGCAGGCATTGTCAAGCTGGACGATGCCGGGCTGTATATGACTCAGACCGACAGCCCGATGCTGCAGAGGCTTGGCCGCGGCATTCTCTGGCTGGCCCCGTACATGATGAAAACGCTTTCCGTGCTCGGCACCCTCGCCATGTTCCTGGTGGGCGGCGGTATTCTAACGCACGGATTCACGCCGGTTTACGACGCCATCCATCATTTTGCCGAGCAATTCAGCGGCATGGCTGAGGCATTGATACCAAACGTTGCCAACGGGCTGTTCGGCGTTCTGGCCGGGGCCATTCTGGTTGCATTGATTACCCCGCTGACCCGGTGGTGGCAGACACGATCATCCGCCTGAGGGGCGTCAGAGGCAGGCGTCGAACAGCCGGCTGACCAGCACCGGCACGGCGGTTTCCATGCGCAGGATGCGCGGGCCAAGGTGAACGCCCAGGCAGCCGGCCTCTTCCAGTTTGTCGACTTCGTAGGGGGTAAAGCCGCCTTCCGGGCCGATACACAGGGCTGCCGGCCGGTTCAGGTGCACCGGGCAGGGGGTGCTGGTTCCGGGGTGAGCCACCAGCGCCTGTTTGCCTGCCAGCAGGGCCGGCAGTTCGTCCTCCACGAACGGCTTGAACAGCTTCCGGACCTGCACACGGGGCATCCGGGTATCCATGGCCTGTTCCAGCCCCAGTGTGAGATTTTCCCGCAGGTGTTCGTCGGACAACCAGGGGGTTTGCCAGAAGCTTTTCTCCACCTTGTAGCTGTTGATCAGCCAGATGTCCTTGACGCCCAGGGTCGCGCAGGTTTGCAGGATGCGGCGAAACATCTTTGGCCGGGGCATGGCCAGGATCAATGTCAGCGCCAGCGGGGCAGGGGGGGCCTGGTCCAGCCGGATCAGCAGTTCCGCTTCGGTATCGGTAAGTCTCAGAACCTCGCCACTGCCCATGTCGCCATTAACCCGGCCAACCGGAATGGCGTCACCTTCGGCGACCTTGATAACGGACTGCAAGTGGCTGAGGCGGCGGCCGCGCAGGATCACCCGGTCCGGGCTGACAAAATCGTCGTCGAACAGTAACGCCAGATTCATTCGCCGGCAGGCTCGTCGCTGTCCCGTTCGTCCACTTCACGCCTTGCCAGCCGGCCAAACAGAATGCCGATCTCGAACAAGATCCACATGGGCACGGCTAGCAGAGTCTGGGATATGACATCCGGCGGGGTCAGCAGCATGCCAACGATAAAGCAGCCCACCACCACGTAAGGCCGCTTTTCCGCCAGATCCTCCGGCGTAGTAGCGCCGGTCAGGATCAGCAGGATGGTGGCGATGGGAATCTCGAACGCCACGCCAAAGGCAAAAAACATCTTGAGCACGAAATTCAGGTAGCTGCTGATGTCGGGCAGCTCAACGATCCCTTCCGGTCCGATGGCAGTGAAAAAACCGAACACCAGCGGGAACACCACGTAATAGGCAAAAGCCGCGCCCATGTAAAACAGCAACACGGAGGTAAACAGCAGCGGGAACGCCAGCCGCTTCTCATGGGCATACAGGCCCGGGGCGACGAAGCTCCAGAGCTGGTAGAGAATGATCGGTATGGCCACGAACACCGACAGCACCAGTGCCAGCTTGAGAGGTGCGAAGAAGGGCGAGGTAACGTCGGTTGCGATCATGGTCTGGCCGACCGGTAACAGGCTCCGGAGAGGCTCGGACAGCCACAGATACAGCTCGTTGGCGAAGGGGTAGATCGCAGCAAAACAGATAACAACCGCCAACACCATTTTCAGCAGGCGGTTACGCAGCTCGAGAAGATGCTCGATAAGCGGCATCTCCTGATGTTCCGGAGGCATCTGATCGCCATCGGGCTTTGCATTCATGAAGATTTATCCGGCGGACTTTGCGGGGTGTCTGGCTGCTCGGTAGTGTGCGTTTCTCCGGCACCTGAGGCGCTTGAAGCCTCGCCCGAACCTGCAGGGCCGGCTGCCGAAGCACTGCCGCTATCGGGTGGAGCGGAGCCGTCGGGGGCGCCGGCTTTCGGGCTGGCGGCCACCCGCCGGGTTGCCGGAGCGGACCGGGACTTTGTGGATTCGTTCTCCGGCAGGACCATGTGTTCGTATTTCCGGGCTTCATCCAGAGCGCCGCGCACGGTTTTCTGAACGTCGTCCAGACCGACATCCCCCGCCTTGCGAAGCTCTTCGCGGAGTTCATCGGCTTTCAACTGCCGGTCCAGTTCCGAGGTGAACTGGCTGACCATGCGCCGGGCACCCGCCACCCACCGACCGGCCGCGCGGGCAGCCGTGGGCAGGCGCTCAGGACCGAGCACCAACAGGGCAATAACGCCGCAGACCAGCAGCTCAAGAAAGCCGATATCGAACATTCAGCCTGGTCTCAGCTGTGGGACTTGTCCCGGGGCTTGTCTTCAGCCGTGGTTTGCGGCTGCTCGTTGGCCTTGTCTTCCAGGGGCTCCTTGGTCTCATCGGCCTTGGAGTCCTCATCACTCATGGACTTCTTGAAGCCGCGAATGGCGCCGCCCAGATCACTGCCGATGTTGCGCAGTTTCTTGGTTCCGAACAACAGAATGACAATGCCGAGTACGATAAGTAGTTGCCAGATGCTGATACCCATTACGGGGTCCTCGTTTTAATGTTTCTCTTTGATGACATTGTACGTTACCAGAACCGGTTTTCGGAAACCCCCGTTAGGGGTACTTCCGGCTACTTGTTCCGCGACGCTTTTTCTTCCAGACCTGACAGATCGAACCGGCTGGCCAGCTCGTCCAGAATATCCTGCGGGCCAAGCCCGAGACTGGACAGCATCACCAGGCTGTGGAACCACAGGTCGGCGGTTTCATAGACCACGTCCCGGGTTTCACCGGAGTGTTCCGCATCCTTGGCCGCCAGCAGGGTTTCTGTGCACTCTTCGCCCACCTTTTCCAGAATCTTGTTCAGGCCCTTGGCATGCAGGCTGGCTACATAGGAGGTTTCCGGGTCCGCTTCCTTGCGGGCTTCCAGAACCCGGGCCAGGTTTTCCAGTACATCGCTCACCGTCCGTGCTCCTCAGTTGCTGCCGTAAATGGTATCGGGATCCTTGATCACCGGGTCGACACTGACCCACTGACCGTCTTTCAGAGACCGGTAAAAACAGCTGCGTCTGCCAGTATGGCAGGCAATGCCGCCTTTTTGTTCCACTTTCAGCAGGATGACGTCCTCGTCGCAGTCAAGCCGGATGTCCCGAATCACCTGCTGGTGCCCTGATGTTTCGCCCTTGCGCCAGAGCTTGCCCCGCGAACGGGACCAGTATACGGCCTGGCCTTCTTCAGCGGTCAACCGGAGTGACTCCCGGTTCATCCACGCCATCATCAGAATCTCGCCAGTTTCTGCATCCTGGGCGATAGCCGGCACCAGGCCCTCCTCTGTCCAGCGAATGGTCTCGAGCCAGTCAGGGTTCTCGACGTTATCCGAGCTGTTTTGCATTTTTGTGAATCCTGAAATCTTTATCGGTTATCGGCTGCCCCGGAGCATCAGTCCGCCGGCAATGGCAAACAGTGCCCAGCTCCAGGCAGGCACACTTTCAATCCACTGCCGGCTCTCCGGCTGGGTGCCCAAAAGGCCCCCCACAATCAGCAGCACTGCAAGTGTAGCCCGTCGCCAGCGCCGCTCGGTGCGAACCTGCTGCTCGCGGAGCAACTCCAGTGTCGCCCGGTTCTGGGGCTCGGTGGGCCCGGCTTGTCGCAGTTGCAGCAGGGCATCGTGCACCAGTTGCGGCATTTCCGGTGACTGCTCCAGCCACGAGGGCAGGTGGGATTGCAGAGACTTGATCAGGCCCGAGGGACCAATGCGTTTGCGCATCCAGGTCTCCAGATACGGCTGGGCAGTACTCCAGAGATCCAGGTCCGGGTACAACTGTCGGCCCAGGCCCTCCACATTCAGCAGGGTTTTCTGCAGCAACACCAGTTGGGGCTGCACCTCCATATTGAACCGCCTCGCCGTCTGGAACAGGCGCAAGAGGAAGTGACCGAAGGAGATATCTTTCAGGGGCTTCTCGAATATGGGCTCGCAGACAGTACGAATCGCTGCCTCAAACTGATTCACTGGCGTATCGGGTGGAACCCAGCCGGACTGGATGTGCAACTGCGCGACTTGCCGGTAATCACGGCGGAAAAAGGCCAGCAGGTTGCGGGCCAGATAGCTCTGGTCGTCCGGTGCCAGGGTGCCGACAATGCCGAAATCGATGGCGATATATCGGGGGTCCGCGGGGTTGGAGATATCCACAAAAATATTACCCGGGTGCATGTCGGCGTGGAAGAAGCTGTCTCGGAACACCTGGGTAAAAAAGATCTCGACGCCTTTTTCGGCCAGCACTTTCATATCGACGCCAGCGGCTCTCAGGGCGGCGGTATCGGCGATGGGAATGCCGTGGATACGCTCCATGACCAGCACCGATTTGCGGGTGTAGTCCCAGTCAATAAAGGGGATGTAGATCAGCGAGGAGTTGTCGAAATTCCGGCGCAGCTGGCTGGCATTGGCGGCCTCGCGCTGTAAATCCAGCTCGTCGTGGATGGTGGAATCGTAGTCGGCAACCACGTCCACCGGGTGCAGACGCTTGCCCTCGGACCAGTATTTTTCAAGCAGGCCTGCCATCAGGTACATCAGGGCCAGGTCCTGGCGGATCACCTTTTCGATGCCAGGGCGCAGCACTTTCACCACTACTTTCTGGCCGTTGCGCAGCGTTGCCGCGTGCACCTGGGCGACCGACGCGGAGGCCAGCGGGTCCGGGCTGAATTCGGCGAACAGCTCCGCGACCGGAGCGCCCAGGGAGGTTTCGATAATGCTCCGGGCTTCAGCGCTCGGGAACGGCGGCACACGGTCCTGAAGGTTTTTCAGGGATTCGGCCATATCGTCCGGCAGCAGGTCCCGCCGGGTAGAGAGTATCTGGCCAAACTTTACGAATACCGGCCCAAGCTCTTCCAGTGCCAGCCGCAGGCGATCGCCCCGATCGAGTTTTGGCTGTGGGAACAGGTGCCACGGAGCCAGCAGGAAAAACACCTTCAGGGGCGCGGGGAGTTCGGCAATTGGCAGGAAAGTGTCCAGCCGGTAGCGGCAGAATACCCAGACAATACGGAACAGGCGTTGCAGGCGGGTCACAGGTTCTCCGGTTGGTCAGGCGTGCCACGGTTTTCCATCAGGTTCAGTCGGGCCTCCAGCCGTTCTGTGCGCAGGTTCAGTTCGTCGATGTCCTCGAAGGTGGCTTCCAGTTCCCGTCGCCCGGGCAAGGTGCGGCTTTCCTCGTGCACATACTCTTCGATATTGGCGTTGAGGGATTGAAACGCCTGCCGGCTCCAGCGAATGGCACCCCGAACACGCTGGCCCAGGAAGTGTGCGGGCACATCGCCAATATGCCGGGCCATGGCGGCTTCCCAGTCGGGCTCAAGCTGGTTCAGGGCGCGCTGGAGCTGGTGCGCCAGGGCGGCGTCGCCGGTTACCTCAAGGCGGCCACCGGCAAAGACACCATCATCACCGGTGGCCAGGGCTGCAAAGGCAATGGCTTTGCCGGTAATCTCCAGAGCCGGCTGTTCGGCTGGCTGACTGCCCACCCGGATGCGGCTGCCGGCGCGGTCCAGGGTGCAGGTCAGTGGAACCGGATCGGTAATGTTGAGCTGTACCGGGCCCGCCAGTGCCTTCATCAATGCACGCTGTCCCGCCGGATCCAGTTCCAGGGCCCGGTTCAGGGCACTTTCCAGTATGGCGGTAACGTCAGACAGCAGGGTGGGGCCGGGAAACATCAGGGCTTGATTCCCACGTGCAGGGCGACAATGCCGCCGGTCATGTTGTAGTACTTGCAGTTCACCAGGCCGGCGTCTTCCATCATGCCCTTGAGGGTGTTCTGGTCCGGGTGCATGCGGATGGACTCGGCCAGGTACTTGTAGCTTTCACTGTCGCCGGCAATGAGCTGGCCCATCAGCGGCAGGGCGGAGAACGAGTAGGTGTCGTAGGCCTTGCTCAGCAGCGGATTGGTCGGCTTGGAGAATTCCAGGATCATCAGCTTGCCACCGGGTTTGAGAACCCGGGTCATATCCCGGAGGGCCTGATCCTTGTCGGTAACGTTGCGCAGGCCGAACGCGATGGATACCGCGTTGAAGTTGTTGTCCGGGAAGGGCAGGTGTTCGGCATCCGCCTGGACATACTCGATGTTGCCGGCGTAGCCGCGATCGGTCAGCCGGCTGCGGCCGACCTGAAGCATGGACGCATTGATGTCGGCCAGCACCACCTTGCCGGAGGGGCCCACAAGGTCCGAGAACTTCATGGTGAGATCCCCGGTGCCGCCGGCAATATCCAGCACCTGGTGGCCGGGCCGTACCCCGGAAAGCTCGATGGTAAAGCGTTTCCAGAGCCGGTGGATGCCCATGGACATCAGGTCGTTCATGAGGTCGTACTTGCCGGCCACGCTGTGGAAAACTTCGGCCACCTGGCTTGCCTTCTGGCTCCTGGGTACATTGCGGAAACCAAAGTGGGTGACGTCGTCCTGGCCGTTGTTGTTTGCGGCCGGGCTGGCTGGCGTTTGCTGCTCGCTCATGGGGGTGTCCTGTCAGAATCTGAACCCCGTATTCTAACCGCTGACGGGGTTGCTACAAGGGTGGCGGTGAGTTAAATAGCCCCCTAAACTGTAAATCTGTCCAAATCCGAGAGAAAACTGATTCATGTCTGTCATTGATGTACACCGCCCGCATACCCTGGATAAAGACCATGCCAGGCAGGCTGCTGAAACCCTGGCACAGGATCTGTCCAGACAGTTCGACGTGCATTACCAGTGGGAAGGCGATCACCTGAAATTCAAACGCAGCGGGGTCAAGGGGCACCTGAATATCACCCCGACGGATCTGCATATCCATCTCGAGCTGGGCATGATGCTGCGGCCCTTCAAATCCCGTATCGAGCAGGAAATCCATTCCCAGTTGGACCAGATCAGCAAGGCCTGAGCAAAAGGCTGCCTGAGTCGCCTACAGGTCACCCGGCAGGCTGAAGGGCTCCGGGTGACCGCTCAGTATATTGCGCATTACCTGCTGCTCCCGGGTAACCAGCCGGTTGATCAGCAGGTTTACGTCCTCCATTTTCCGGAACGCTGAATAGCCCCGGTGCAGGAAACTGTGCAGATCGGTGAGATCGGCCATTTCTGCCGGGGTGCGGCTCATGGATAGTAACCAGCCGAGCGTCCGGTTGCGGACGTAATGGTCAAGCTGATGGCCGACCTCCGACACCAGGGTGATCTGCTTTTTCCTCTGATCGAGCCGCTCGCTGGCCCGGTAGGCAGCGCAGTAGTGTTCGGTGCTCAGCGAATCGGCGGCGATGCCCTGCTTATGGAAAAGCTCGGTCAGCTCCAGGTCGAGCTGTTGGGTAATCAGGTTGAGCTCGACCAGCCCGGCGAAGGTGTCCAGCAGGTTGTCCGGCAACCACTTCACCATCTTGGGAAAAACCCGGTCGATGTTGTCGTCCCGGCGGGTCATACCGGCAGGCGCGTACAGATCGGTCAGCAGGAACTCCAGGCCGTGGTGATAACCGGGGTGCTGGTGCAGGTCAGAGTGGGTTGCCTTCAGGCGCTGTGCCTGCCATTCGGCCACCAGGAAGGTGGTGTCCAGTAACGGGTGCGCCGCTTTCAGCTGCCGGAAATCGTGATAGTCCAGCAACAGCTGCTGCAGCCGGCGAGCGCTTTCAGAGCGGGCTTCGGTAGCGACAAGGCGCTCACGGTACATGGGGCTGGCTCCACTAAACCTGATAGAACGGAGGAAAGTGGCGTAGTTTAGCGGAGCTCGTCAGGTCTTGCAGTAAGGTCGGGCCGGGCGCTATCCCTGGGCGGCCGCCGGCAGTGTTTCAAAGCCGGGTACCCACTCCCTGCTGTCGAGGGTGATGAAATGGCTTGGCGCCTCGGTTTCCACAATTCGCATGGTGGTCGGGCTCTGGCGGGCACTGGCCAGCATGGAGGAACGATCCAGAATGCGGTCCACCGCCGGAATCAGGAAGGTGCCCTGGCGGACATCGTTGTAGATACCGGTATCGGTGCGCGCCATCCAGTCCATGATGTTCTCGATGTTGCGAACGATGGTCAGGTGGTCCTTGGTGGCGGAAAACAGCTTGCTCAGCAGTTGCTTCTTGCGCGGGTTCATCTTGCCAAAGAAGGTCTGGCCATAGGCTGAAGAGGGTGCACTGTTGATCAGACGGATCAGCCAGGGCCACATGCCATGGCTGACAGGCTCCAGCAGCGTGGTGACCAGCGCGTGCAGCTTGCCCTGTGGCAGAACCGGCGCTTCCAGCACCACTTCCACATCCTCGTAGAGCGCCGGCCATTGCTTGATGGCCTCGAGAATCACCGCCCCGCCCCGGGAGTGGCCATGCACCCGAATGTTATCGGTGGTGGGCAGGTTCGACAACGCCTGGTTCAGAATGCAGGCATCGTACTCGATGGTGCCTTCCAGTTGCTTGATTGGCAGCTCCCAGCCCGGGACTTCCGGCGTCACACCGTTTACCGGAATATGATAATTGCTGCAGGTCAGCAGAATCAGTTCGGTGGTGGGCGCTTCATAGGCCTGGGTGAAATAACAGTGGTTTTCCAGGAAGCCGTGCACCCCGACAACCGTCTGTTCCGCCTTGCCGCTGTGATTGCGAACGGAAACAGCGCCTTTGCCGACACGATAGACCTGCCCGGAAAACATTTCCGAGTAGGCGCTTTCAATCGGTTTTATCAGCTTGCGTACATGGCTCGCTTTCATTACTGCTCTCCCCCCAGCACGGCAATGGCCTTTTATGGGAATCTGAGTGTGCTGGTGACTCTTTTGTACCCCGATCGGACCATTGAGTTATTGGCGCTGGACACTGTATTTACGAACGGTCAGGGCCAATCGATGACGGATCCGGTTGTTTAATAACCATTGCATTAAGGCTTATAACCAGTATAGAAGTGAAGAGTTACGCACGTGTAATTTTTTGTAACACCGTGAGCCGGTGCCTTCTATGGAGCCGGCTGGGCTTGTCTGGCACAATGCGGGGTTCGGTTTTTACTTACCACCACCATACTTCCGGGGACATTCGGGTTTGAGTCACCAGCAATCGCACCTCCTGCTACCTGCGGATTCGGCCTGGCTGGCCCTGGAGCGCCCGGAAAACCCCATGACCATAACCGTTATGATGCGGGTGGATGGCCTCACGGCACCGCGCTTTCGCGAATTCCTCAGGGTTTACTGGATGGCCTGGGAGCGTTTCCGGTACATGCCGGTCAAGCGCTCGCCCGCCTGGTGGTGGGAACCGGACCCGATGTTTGATGTCCGGCACCATCTCGATGTGGTGGTCGACCCGTTCACACCGGAAACGCTTCAGGACTGGGTATCGGTGCGCCTGAACCAGCCTTTGCCCATGTACCGGCCGCGCTGGAAATTCTGGCTGGCGCCCAATGCCGAGGGTGGCGCGGTATTGCTGCTGCGCCTTCATCATTGCTATGCCGACGGTTTGTCCCTGCTGGGCATTTTTGATCGCCTGTGCCCGCCCTCTCCCCAGCAGCATCCTGCCCTTTACGGTGCGCCGGAAACCGCCGAGCTGGCCCGCTGGACCTCCGCAGCCAGGGCCTGGCTGGGCCAACTGGCGGCAACCGAACCTGCCCGGGACGTGCCCGGTGGCGATCCGGGGGCCGGTGACGCCAGCGGCAATCAATGGCAGGACGCAGGCCGTTTACTGGAGCAGGTTGCCCAGAAGAGCCTGAAGCTGGTGCATGAATTCTCTGAGTTTCTGGTGGAGCCGGAAGATACGGTGACGGATCTCCGGCGGCCGCTGCTGGGGCGGCGGCACTGTCGCTGGTCCGATCCGGTACCGCTGGACCGTTTTCGGGCGATTGCCCGGGCCACCAATGTCACCATCAACGATGTCTTGCTCAGTTGTGTGGCCGCGGCGGTTCGGGTGCGGCTGGGTATTGAGGGTGACGAGCTGGACGAGGCGGTTCTGCACGCGGCGGTCCCTGTGGATATCCGCAGCCGACTGCCAGCCGAGCTGCAACCGGAACCCGGCGCCCTGGGAAACTATTTTGGGACGGTGTTTGTGCCCCTGCCGGTGGATGGCGAAAGCCCGCTGGAGCGCCTGTACCGCATCAAGCATGAAACCCGCCGCCTCAAGAAAAGCTGGCAGCCGGGTATCGCCTGGGGGCTTGCGGCCAGTGCCACGGTGATTCCGGAAACCTGGCGTACCCCCGTTGCCGATGTGTTCTACCGCAAGGCCAGTGCGGTGGTGTCGAACGTGCCCGGTACCACAGACGTTCGGTACCTTGCCGGTTGCCGGATAACCGAACAGATGTTCTGGGTGCCCCAGGCCGGTGATATCGGCCTGGGCATCAGTATTGTCAGCTACGCCGGCCAGGTTCAGTTTGGCGTGGTTGCGGATGAAGCCGTCATGACTGACCCGGAAGACTTCCTGAACGACTGCCTGCAGGAGTTGGCCCAGTTCCCCGGGTGATCTTTCCGGCTGGTCGTAATCCCAAAGTTTGATTTTCAATGCCTCCCAAATAAGCAGAAAACCTGCTCCCTGGGCGCATTTCCCCCTTTCCCTCCATCACCGACCATGGAATTCAGGCGACAGACCACGCCTGGAGCGCCGGGATAACCCGCTGCTCTGATCCCAGATTTCCAAAAACAACCGGGGGAACTATGAACAACAATAATTTCAGAAAGTCAGGGTTAGCGCTTGCCATGGCCGCGGCCATGGGTGCGAGTGCCGGCGCCAACGCCGCTGTTGAACTGTATAACCAGGATGGCACCAGCTTTTCCGTGGATGGCTACTTCAATGCGTTCTATGTCAATCGCGAAGACAAGCTGGCGGATACCCGTGATTCCCGTATCAAGATGGGCTTTCTGCCCAACACCATCGGCTTCAATTTCAGCAAGGACATGGGGGACCTGACCCTGGGTGGCCGGTCTTCGTTCTGGACCACCATCAATGACAGCCTGGATTCACCGACCGCCACTGCAATCGATGTGCGGCAGTTCTACGCCACGGTGGACGGCGATTTCGGCCAGGTATTGATCGGTAAGGATTTCGGCCTCTACGCCCGCTCCAACATTTTCCTGGATGAGATCCTGATGGGCTTCGGGTCCCCGGGCCTGGCCGGTGGCGTGTCTTTCGGCAATATCCGCGCGGGCTATCCATACCCCACGCCCTCGGCCCAGATCACCTACCGCTCGCCGGATATGAGTGGCCTCAAGGTGGCAGCCGGTGTGCTGGACCCGGCCGATACGGTTACCGGAACACCGGCGGATGAAAACCCTACACCGCGCTTTGAATCCGAGGTGACTTACAACGCCAAGCTCAACAATGTGGCGCTGACCGGCTGGGTGAATGGCCGTTACCAGTCCGCGGAGAACGGCGCAACCACCGTTGATAGCACGGGCTTGGGCTATGGTGTGAAAGCATCGGTTGCCGGGCTCACCCTGGCCGCTTCCGGCTTCAGCTCCACAGGTAACAACCCGGTTCTGATCGTCAACGGCGCAGTGGCCGAGGACGACGCGGACGGCTTCCTGGTTCAGGGCTCCTACGCCTTTGGCCCCAATCGCGTTGTGCTGTCCTACGGCGAGACCGACGCTGAAATTCTGAACCTGGAAACGGAAAGCACAACGCTCGGGTTCTTCCACGATGTAAACAGCAACTTCAAGCTGGTTGCCGAATACAACATGTACCAAGACAGCAACAGCACCACCGGCGCAACCACCACCGAGGCCGACACCATCGCCCTCGGCGCCATCGTCATGTTCTGAGCATTGACTGGTGCCCGGGGAGCCAGGAAGCCCCCCTGGCGCCGGTCTGCCTAAGACTAAAGTGCCGGTTTGCGCCCATGGAAACCGGCAGCGCCACCAGACATTGATTCAGGAGGCAGTTCAATCAATGGCTTACGATCATTTTGGCGCGCCGATTAAAAGCACTGAAGTCGCATTGGCTGCGTTTGCGGATGCCGTAGAATCGGTGAAAAGTCATCCGTTTCCGGGATCCGCGTTTATGAAGCCAGCGACGACCCTGCCCGCGGTCCGGGTAGCGAGCTCCAGCGTTCGCGATCCGATGTTGGCCGCCACCAATCTTGCCAGCCAGCTCAGCCATGAGCATCTCGGCTGTGTGCTGTTTTTCTGTTCGGCGGAATACGATCTGGGCTGGCTGGGCGAGGCCCTTGAGCACAGCTTCCCGGGGGTGCGGGTTTGCGGCTGCACATCCGCCGGAGAAATCACGCCGGAGGGTTACGGCCGCGGATGCATTACCGCCATCGGGTTTGATAGGCGTTACTTTGCCATCGACTGCGCGCTGATCCGGGAGCTGGAACGTTTCACCCTGCAGGATGCCCAGGGGGTGATCGACGACCTGCTTGCCACCTGCCGGGATGCCCGGTTGGCACCGGTCAAGGGCAACACCTTTGCCATCACGCTGCTGGATGGCTTGTCGAGCCGCGAAGAACTGGTTCTGGCTACCCTCAACTCGGCCCTCGGCAGCATTCCCCAGTTTGGCGGCTCGGCCGGCGATGATGAGCGCCTGGCCAATACCCATGTGTTTTATGACGGCCAGTTCCATACTGGTGCGGCCACCGTGTTGCTGGTGAACACGCCGCTGGATTTCCGGGTGTTTTCCACCCACCACATGGTCGAGCGCAGTGAAAAACTGGTGGTGACCGAGGCCTGCCCGGCAAGCCGGACCGTATACGAACTGAATGCGGAACCTGCCGCCGAGGCCTATGCCCGGGCCGTTGGCGTGGATGTGGATGCCCTGGATCGCCGAATCTTCGCGCTCAGGCCCATGGGGGTAAAGATCGGCGGCCACTATTTTGTCCGCTCCGTGCAGCGGGTCAATCCGGACAAGAGCCTGACGTTCTACTGCGCGGTGGAAACCGGCATCGTGATGACGGCCATGGCGCCGGAATCCCTGCTCGACAGCGTGCGCAGCCAGATCGAGGCGGCCGAACGGGTGGTGGGGCCACCGCTGGTGACCATTGGCTGCGACTGCTTCCTGCGCCGGTTGGAAGCGGAGCTGACCGGGGAGGTGGAAGCGGTCTCGGAGTTCCTGCGCCATCACAAGGTGATTGGCTTCAACACCTACGGCGAGCAGTTTGACGGCATGCACATAAACCAGACGTTTACGGGGGTGGTCATTGGCCAGCCTGATGTCCGTTCCGGACAAGACTGACATCCCCGAGACAGACGACCGGGACCGGCGCATTGCCGAGCTTGAGGCGGAAAATGAGCGCCTGCGGCGGATTCGCGATGCACTGATCGTGCGGGTGGAGTCCGGCTCGGCCCATAAACCCGAGCCCTATGCGGCGTTCGAGCATTCCGTGGTGCTGGCCGAACAGGTGCGCGAGCGCACCGAGGCCCTGAACCAGGCCATGGAGGAACTGAAGGGCAGTAACAAGGCCCTGAGTCGCGCCAGGGAGGAAGCCGAAACCACCCGCCAGCGCCTGAGTGACGCCATTGAGAGCATCGCGGACGGTTTTGTACTGTTTGACCACCGGCATTGCCTGATCCAGAGCAACAGCCGGTTCCGCAGTTACTGGCGCCAGGCCGGGCTGGCAGTACCCGGGCCCGGTACCAGTATCGCCGAGGTCAAATCCCAGGCGGTTGTCTCCGGGTTGATTGCCGAAGAACACAGCCACCCCGATTCCGAAGGCGTGGTGTTCCTGCTGTCCAATGGCCGTTGGGTGCAGATGACAGAGAGACCCACCCGGGAAGGCGGGCTGGTAGTGCTCTATTCCGACATCACCGAGGTCAAGAACAGCGAAATGGCCCGCCGCATCAAGGCGCTTGAAGAGAGTGAGCGCTGGATACGCGTGGTCACCGACCACGTGCCGGCGCTGATTGCCTACGTCGGTGCCGACATGACCATCCACTTCTGCAACAAGGTGTACGAGGCCTGGTACGGCCGCAAGGGCGAGTCGCCCCTGGGCAAGCGCCTGGATCATGTGCACTCGCCAGAGCTGTACCAGCGCCTGCTGCCCCAGATCCTGGATGTCATGGATGGCCATAACGTCACCTTCGAGTTCGAGGAAACCGGGGAGCAGGGCGGGGTGCGTTACATGCTGCGCTCCTACGTGCCCAATTTCGACGAGCAGGGCGATATCATCGGTTTCTTCGTGCTGATCCGTGATATTACCGACCGGCGCAAGACCGCGCTGGCCCTGGAGCAGGCCTACGATAACCTGGAGCGCCGGGTGAAAGAACGCACGGCGGCACTGACCGGCCTGAACAACCAGCTGCGCCAGGAAATCACCGAGCGGGCGGCAGTGGAGGCGCGACTGAGAGACGCCAAGCTGGAAGCGGAGCGGGCCAACCTGTCCAAAACCAAGTTTCTGGCGGCGGTCAGCCACGACCTGCTGCAGCCTCTTAACGCGGCGCGACTGTTTACCAGTGCCCTGCTGGAGCAGTCTTTCGGGCCCAAGGCCGAGGGCCTGGTGCGCTCGGTCAGCACCTCCCTGGATGATGTGGAAAACCTGCTGGGTACTCTGGTTGATATTTCCAAGCTGGACGCCGGTGTGATCAAGCCCGATGTCACGGCGTTTGACCTGCGGGACCTGCTCAACAATATCGCCCGGGAGTTCCGGCAAATGGCCATGGCCGAGGGACTCCGGCTGGATTTTGTTGCCAGTTCTGCGATCGTGAAATCGGATTCCCAGTTGCTGGCGCGGATACTCCGGAATTTTCTGACTAATGCCATCCGCTATACAGGGAGGGGCCGGATTCTGTTGGGCTGCCGACGCGGTGGTGATCATGTTTTGTTGCAGGTGTGGGATACCGGCCCCGGCATTCCCGAAGACAAACTCACCGAGATCTTCCAGGAATTCAAACGGATCCGTCCGGCCGGCTCCCAACCGGACAAGGGGCTTGGTCTCGGCCTTGCCATCGTCGACAAGATATCCCGCATGCTCGGCCATGAAGTGACGGTATCTTCCGTTGAAGGCCGGGGTTCCGTGTTCAGCGTGCGTGTGCCCATTGGCCGACTGCAGCCCAGACGACCGGAGTCGGATCAGAATCGCACGGTTTCCTTCGACAGCGGCCTGGGTGGCGCGCGGATCTGGGTGATCGACAACGACCGGGCGATCTGCCAGGGCATGAAAACCCTGCTGGAAGGCTGGGACTGCCAGGTGGTGACCGCGGTGTCGCTGGATGACCTCGAGCGCCAGCTTGACCCGGCCCGCAGTGCCGTGGACCTGATTCTGGCGGATTACCACCTGGATAACGACGAGAATGGCGTGGACCTGGTGGCCCGGATTAACGGTCGACGCCGCTATCCGGCACCGGTGGTGGTGATTACCGCCAACTACACCAACGAGCTCAAGCAGCACATCCGGGAACTCGGGCATCTACTGATGAACAAGCCGGTAAAGCCGCTGAAGCTGCGCAGCGCGCTGAGTCATTTGCTGAGAAGCTGAGATTGACAATGGGTGTCGGATTACGGCTGCGCCTAATCCGACCTACGCGGGGATGATTGCTCAAAAGGTAGGTCGTATTAGCAATGTAGGTCGGATTAGCCAAAGGCGTAATCCGACAAATACGCTACCTTAACGCTTCAAATACTGGCTGAAATCCACATCGCTGGCCGAGAGAATCGCCTGCACCCGGTTGTGCACCCCGAGCTTTCGCAGGATGGCCGAGACGTGGGCCTTTACCGTGGTTTCGGCGATGTTCAGGTTGTAGGCGATCTGCTTGTTGGATTCGCCCTTGGACATGCGCTCCAGCACCAGCAACTGGCGGCGGGTCAGGGAGTTGAGCAGTTCCGGCGAGATCGGGTTGTCTTCGTGCCGGCTGCGTCGGCTGCTGCTTTCCTTGCCGGTGCGGATGATGTCAGATGGCAGGTACACATTGCCGTTGAGGATCTGCTGGATGGCCTCGGTCATCTGGGCCCGGGGTGAGGACTTGGTGATGAAGCCACAGGCGCCGTAGGTGATGGCCTGCAGCACCACCTGTTTGTCTTCCTCGGCAGACACGATCACCACCGGAATGGTGGGTGCTTCATTACGCAGGGTGATCAGGCCGTTCAGCCCGTGCATGCCGGGCATGTTGAGGTCCAGCAGGATCAGGTCCAGGTCGTCGTTTTCGCGGGTGAGTTCCAGGGCGCTGTCCAGATCCGCCGTTTCGATGATTTCGCTGCCGGCAAAACCGGAAGCGATCACGCTGCTGATGGCTTCCCGGAACAGCGGGTGGTCGTCGGCAATCAGAATCTTGTAAGCCGGCTCCATGGATGTTTCTACCTGTCTGTTTTCAGTGTCGGGAATGGCTTCCGAATCATGATAGCGGGTTTCGGAAGAGAGTGCGGCATCGAGCTCGTTCAGCATGGCGGCCTCCTGTGCAGAGAATCACCGGAGTCGGTTCCGATCCTCTGTTTATTATTGTGATGATTCCATTACACGCCATCTGCATCCCGGGTTGAATGCGACCATCGCACCAAAAAACAGGCACCAAAGTACTATTCTTGCCCGGCGGGCGGGTTCGTATCGTGGAAGGATGAACCAGCACCCAATAATAAAGACCGTTCTGCAATCCTTCCTGCCCGTGGCCCGTTTCTTACGGATCGGTGTTGCACTTCTGCTGCTGCCTGTACTGGCCGCTCCGGCACACAGCAGTGACGGTGATCCCGGAAACCTGCCAGCGCTGTCTGTCAGCGTGTTGCAGTTCGGCACCGCGCACTGGGAACTGAACCACATCCTGCATCGTGGGCTGGATCGTAAGAACGGTTACCGGCTCGAGCTGACGCTCGTCGCCAATCTGCCCGCCTCCCGCCTCGCGGTGACCAGCGGATCGGTGAACGGCGCGGTGGCAGACCTGCTGTGGGCGCAGTCCCGGTTCCGGGCCGGCACGCCCTATCTCTATGTGCCATTCTCCTCCCAAATTGGCGATATCGTGGTGGCCGAGGACTCCGGCATCCGCTCAGTGGCCGATCTGGCCGGTAAGCGCATTGGTGTCGCCGGCGGGCCGGACAGCAAGGGCTGGATACTGCTGAAGAAGGTTGCCGCCGGGCAGGGCATAAATCTGTCAGCTGCCACCGACGTACAGTTTGCGGCGCCACCCCTGTTGAGCCAGGCCCTGAAGCGCGGCCAGGTCGATGTCATCGTTACCTACTGGCATTTTGCGGCCCGCCTCAAGGGGGCGGGCGGCTGGCGCTCCGCTTTTGGCATGGCGGACCTGCTCAGCGCCATGGATCTGGACCGTAACCTGCCGGTTCTGGGTTATGTGTTTCCGGCCGGCTGGGCCGGGAACCATCGCCCACTCATCGACCGCTTTGCCAACTCGCTGCAGCAGGCGAAAGAGGAACTGGCCGACAACCCAACCCACTGGCAGCGGCTGCGGCCCCTGATGGGCGACCCGGCAGAAGGCGTTTTTACCGCGCTGCGGGAAGGCTTTGTTGCCGGCACACCTGCGCCGCTCAACGACCGACGCATTGCCGAGTTGCAGCAGTTGCTGGCGCTTACCGGAGCGGACCCGGGCAACCTGATGCCGGCGCGCCTGTTGTACCGGAGGCAGCCATGAGTATTCGCTCAGGTCGCCCGCCGGCCTGGAGCTACTGGGTGGTATTGCCGTCGTTTGTCCTGGTGTGGTCGCTGATTGCCTGGCTGATTCAATCGCCCCTGCTGCCCACACCCCTGAACGTACTGGATACCCTGCTGCGGGAATCCGCCTCCGGCGACCTCTGGCACCATTTGGGCGCGACACTCGGGCGCGTCGTCGTAGCTTTTATCCTCTCCATGCTGCTCGGCACCACCATCGGCATTGTCATGGGCCGGTCGCAAACCACCAACGCCCTGTTCGACCCCCTGCTGGTGCTGTTACTGAATCTGCCAGCCCTGGTCACCATCATCCTGATGTACGTCTGGTTCGGCCTGGTGGAAGTGGCCGCCGTGATGGCCGTGGTCATCAACAAAGTGCCCAACGTCGCCGTGACCGTCCGGGAAGGCGCCCGCAGCCTCGATTACCGGCTCGAAGAAATGGCGACCGTCTATGAGCTCACCCGCTGGCAGCGATTCCGTGAAGTCTGGGTACCGCAACTGTTTCCCTACCTCATGGCCGCCATCCGGGGCGGCCTGGCCCTGATCTGGAAAATCGTCCTGGTGGTCGAACTGCTGGGCCGCTCCAGCGGCGTCGGCTTCCGGTTGCACATGGCTTTCCAGGTGTTCGACGTCGCCGCCATCCTCGCCTACAGCCTGGCGTTTATTGCCGTTGTCCAGCTGATCGAACTGGCCATCCTCCAGCCCCTCGAACGCCGATCCAGCCGCTGGCGCCAGCCGGAGACGGCCCATGCTTGAACTCAGACTCACCGGCCGCGACTTCGGCCAGCCGGTGCTCGGGAAAATCTTCGCCACCATAAACCAGGGTGACCACATCTGCCTGCTGGGGCCTTCCGGCATCGGCAAAACCACGTTGCTGAACGCCATTGCCGGCCTCGACAAAACCGTCCCGGACAGAGCGGTCATCGGACGTGACAAACTTCGGGTGGGTTATCTGTTCCAGGAACACCGCCTGCTGCCCTGGCGAACCTTGAGTGCCAATCTGCGCCTGGTCGGCGCCAGCGACAGGGAGGCCGAGATTCTTCTGCGTCAGGTGGGGCTTTCCGGGTACGGCCAATACTTCCCCGACCAGCTTTCTCTGGGCATGGCCAGAAGGGCGGCCCTGGCCCGCTGCCTGGCGGTTAAGCCCGATTTACTGTTGCTGGACGAGCCGTTTGCCTCGCTGGATCCGGTAATGGCGAGTGAGCTCAAAGCGCTGATTGCCGGGATTCTGGATTCGCATCCGAATATGGCGATGATCTGTGTTACCCATGATGGTGGGGATGCAGAGATCCTGGCGAATCGGTTGTGGTACCTGGATGGCAAGCCCGCCCGGCTGCAGTGGGATGATCTGGTGGGCGAACCCGGGTTGGTCGATGGATTGCTTGGGCGGCTTCGTGGTCTGGATTTGACGGGCTCTTAGGTTGATTGACGGGTGTCCGGGCGTCTGTCGGATTACGCTTTGCTAATCCGACCTACAAAGATTTGAGGCTTGCATGGAATACGGGTGGGCAGCGGGGAGAAGGTTTCCAAAACTGTGCGGAGCCAGGGATGGCGGAGCCCAAGCGTCACATGGACGTGCCGTAAGGAGCGTGTTTTGGAAACCTTCTCCCCGCTGCCCACGAACACCAAATCAAGCCGGCTTGGAGGTCCCAAGTATCCTAGTACGCTGGGGTCGGAAGCCTGCCGTGGCAAGCAATGCCAGAACCACCGTTACCCCGGCGGTAATCCCGTAAGCCATCGGATTCCACTCCAGGTACAGCGAGAACCGGATCGCCTCCACCGCATGGGTGAAGGGATTGAACTGGCACACCCAGTACAACCAGGGGCTGGCTTCATTCATTTTCCAGAGCGGGTACAGCGCCGAGGACATGAAAAACATCGGGAAAATGACAAAGTTCATTACCCCGGCAAAGTTCTCCAACTGCTTGATCCAGGTGGCGATCAGCAGGCCCAGGGCGCCCAGCATAAGACTGGCCAGAACCAGCGCCGGCAACACCGCAAGATACCCCCAAAGCGGCGGCTCCACATCCACCAGCAGCGCCAGCAGCAGGAATACATACACCTGGCCAACCGACACCACACCCATCGCCAGCAGCTTGGTCACCAGCAGGAACGGCCGGGGCAGGGGGCTCATCAGCAGCACCCGCATACTGCCCAGCTCCCGGTCGTACACCATCGACAGGGCCCCCTGCATGCTGTTGAACAGAACGATCATCCCGCACAGCCCGGGCGCGATGTAGGTCTCGTAGGTGATGTAGGTTTCATAGGGCGGGATGATGGAAATCCCCAGTACCGCCCGGAAGCCGGCGGCAAACACCACCAGCCACAGCAATGGTCGCACCAGGGCACTGGCGAACCGTGTGCGCTGCTGCCAGAAGCGCAGCCACTCCCGGGTCTGGATACCGACGAAACAGTGCCAGTAATGCGCAGCTTTCATGGTTATCCGGCTCCGGTCAGGGCGTGGAAGGTCTCGGCCAGATCCCGGGTGCCTTCGGCCTCGCAGATGTCATGCCCGGCGCCGTTGGCCAGCAGCTGGCCCTGATGCAGAATCAGCACCCGGTCGTCCTCGCGAACCTCTTCAATCAGGTGGGTGGCCCAGAGTACCGTCAGGCCGTCTTTCTCACACAGCCTGCGCACGTGCTCATTCAGCGCCTTGCGGCTGGCCACATCCAGGCCAACCGTTGGCTCATCCAGCAACAGCAGGGACGGTTCATGGAGCAGGGCGCGGGCAATCTCCACCCGGCGCCGATGCCCGCCATTGAGCTGGCGGACCGGATCCCTGGCCCGGTTCAGCAGCCCGAAGCGCTCCAGCTCCCGGTCGCCCCGCAACCGCGCTTCCCGGCGGGACAGCCCGTGCAGGGCGGCGTGGTACTGCAGATTCTGGCGCACGGTCAGGTCCAGATCCAGGGCATTCTGCTGGAACACCACGCCGATCTTGCGCATGGCCTCGGCGGGCTGTTTTTTCAGGGACTGGCCGTCGAGCAGAATATCGCCCTGCTGCAAGGCCAGCAGCCGGGTCAAAAGACCGAACAGGGTGGACTTGCCAGCACCATTGGGACCGAGCAGGGCGTGGAAACCGCCGGAGAGCAGCGTGAAGCTGACCTCCCGCAGCACTGGCGTGTCGCCGTAACGGAAGCTGAGGTCACGAGCCTCAATGGTCATGACGACGGATCAATGACCACACCCCAGGGGTAGCGGCCGACCTTGATGGATTTGATCACCTTCATGTCCTCCACATCAATCACAGACACATCACCGGAGACACCGTTGGTGGTGAAAAGGTGCTTCTCGTCCTTGTCCAGCTCCAGCTGCCAGACCCTGGCGCCCACGAGCAGGTAATCGAGTACCTCGTAGGTCCTGGCATCGACCACCGCTACATGGTTGGAAGGGCCGAGGGCCACGAAGGCGTATCTGCCATCGGAGGTCAGCTCGATGCCGACCGGCTGGACCCGGTCCTGGTTAACCCCGGGCACCTTGAAAGATAGCTCATGGATCTGCCTCAGGTTGTCCACATCAATGATGTGCACAGTGCCGCCGATTTCTGCCGACGCCCAGGCGATCTTGCTGTCTTTGCTGAACTCCACGTGGCGCGGGCGCTGGCCGATAACGATATTTTTCTCGATCTTGAAGGTCTCGGTGTTGATCCAGTGCAGCATGCTGGTGGTTTCCGTGGTGTTCACCGCCCACTTGCCGTCCGGGCTCACGGCCATGCCTTCCGGTTCGACCCCCACCTCGATCTGGGCCAGCACCTCCTCGCTGCTCACGTCGACCACGGTCACGATGGCGTCGTCTTCATTTGAAATGTACAGGTGTCGGTTGTTCGGATGCAGCGCAAACTGCTCCGGGTCCTCGCCCGAGGGCAGGGTATCGATGATCTTGCGGGTGGCCAGGTCCAGAACCTGCACGGCGTCGTCGTCACTGGCGCAGATGTACAGCCTGGTGTGATCCTTCGACAGCAAAATGCCCCTGGGCCGGGCGCCCACGTCAATGGTGTCGACGACTTCCAGGGTTTCGGTGTCAATCACTGACAGCGTGTTGTCTTTCTCATTCGAGACATAGGCCAGGCTGGCCATTGCCGGGCTGGAGAGGGCAATCATGGCGGCCAGGGCCGTGTGCTTGAACAGAGGTGTCATGGCGTAAGTCCTACCTGTTTTGAAAAAGCGCTTGAGAGGCGTTCAGCCGTTGATCCGACACTGGCTCTCCGGCCGGTCGAAGCCCAGAGTGTCCATGGTGGTGGTCGGGTGCAGGAAACTCTCGAACGGCGCCCGCGCCACCAGCCCGCGTGGATGCACCAGCGGGATTGGCTGGCGCAACTGGCCGTTCCAGTCGCGATAGGTAAGCTTGCGGCCCTTGAAGGCGGCCAACTGGAAGTCGTCGCTGAACAGAAACTGGCGGATGTCGGCGGCGTTCGCGCTGGCAATGGCGGTTACCGCGGTGCCTATGGAGCGGATAGCCGCCCAGGCGGCGTAGTCCTCGCTGTTCATCTCCCGGCCGGCCAGATCCCGGAACCGGGATTGCAACTGAGCGGCACCCCAATTCTCAACCACGAAATGCCAGGCCACCGGCGTCATGCCCTGGGTGCCTACCACCGGCCTTGGCAGCCAGGTGTTGAATGGCACGTACTCGCCGAAATCGCCGCGCACATCGGCCACCACCACGGCATCGTATTCATCGGCCTGGGTAAACAGGGGCAACTCTCTGGAGGCCGTGCGGCGCAGGTCGGCATCAAAGGTCCAGGGCTTGTCCTCAACAATCTCCAGGCCGAAGCGCCTGGCGGAGCGGCGGAAGGCGTTCGCCCAGCCTTTGTCGGCGTCGGTTGGCCCGGTAATCAGGAATACTTCCTTCCAGCGTCGCTGGCTCAGCCACTGGCCCAGGGCGTCGGTGAGCATGGCGTAGCTGGGCAGGGTGTGCAGCAGGTTGGTGTGGCACTGGGTGGTACGCAGGGCATCATCTCTGGCCCCGGCGTTAAAGATGAGGGTGGTGTCCCCGGACCTGGTGATCAGTGTTTTCAGGGTCCGGGCTGGCGCATTGACCACGAACAGCTCGATCCCCTGCTGGCGCATGGCGTCAAATGCCGCAATGGCCGCCGCTTCTGATTCCGCCACCGCACTCTGCAGAGAGTAGCTCTGGCCCAGGAACTTGCCGGTGGTGCTGTTATCGGCAATGGCCAGTTCGGCGCCGCGCAGGCCGGCGTCGTCCGGCTCAGGGATCACATTGGAAAGCACCGGGCCCCGGTCCGGAACCCATTGCAGGTAGCCGATGGGCACCTTCAGCGATTCGGCATGGATGGGTGCCGAGGCAACCGCCAATGCAGCCAGGGTAATCACGGTCGCGGCCGCTGTGTGGGTTAGAAAAGCCATGGGCTCCTCCGCGTTGTTGTTGTGGCTTCAGCTTAGAGAACGACAAAAGCCCCGGGAATATTCACAAAGTCGCAATCAGCCAGTACCAAAGGATGAGTTTTCCGCCCCGAGACCTCCCATCTACTACCAAGGAACTAGGCCAGAAACCCCAAAGTGGCATTCGGATCAGGCGGGTGGCTTCCTAGACTGGTGTTCAGCGAGTTGGCCACTGACAAATCCAATAGCCAACCACGGGGAATCCAAAAAAAGAGGTAGCACCAATGGCAAGGTCCATTTCACTCAACGTAACGCTGGCCGCAGCGATGCTCGGCCTTGCCGGCATCGTTTTCGCCCACGGAAATGTCACCCCCCAGCCGGTGGATACCGGCAACTTGCCCAAGCTTGGCGAAGAGGTTCTTACCCAGAACCCGTTCCGGGAAGGCAACAAGTATGACGAATTCAACGCCCAGGCGGTGAAGATTGGCGAGAGCGCCTATGCCGGCAACTGCGCCGGCTGCCATGGCATCCGGGCCATGTCCGGCGGGCTCACGCCAGACCTTCGCGAGCTCACCGAATGGGATGACGAGTACTACATTGGCCGCGTGCGTAACGGCACCGACCGGGGCATGCCGTCCTGGAAGAAGACGCTGGACCAGAACGCCATCTGGGCCATCCGCACCTATGTGGAATCACTGCCCAAGCCTCAGTGATGCCGGGCATCCACGAGGTTCAGGCCCATGAATCCGGGCCGGCCCTGCGCCGGCCCGTCGTCGTTGGGAGATAACAATGAAAATACTGGCTCGAATCCTTGCCCTGATCCTGTTTGCGCAAATGGCGATTGCCCAGGAAGTTGATGACGGCAATGCCCTCCTGAACCGCCCGACGGACCGGACCTACGACATTATTGTTGAGTCCGGCTATCTGAAAGTGGGGGTGTATGAAAACTTCCCCCCGTACTCCTATCAGGTCGACGGCGAACCCCGCGGAATCGATATCGAGCTGGGGCGGCGGATTGCGAAGGCGATGGGTGTCGAATTCAAGGTGCACTGGATTGTGCCCGATGAGACTCTGGGGGATGACCTTCGCAACAACGTCTGGAAAGGGCACTATCTGGCCAGGCAACGGCTGGCCGATGTCATGCTGCGTGTCCCCTACGACAAGCAATATGCCTACATGCAGGATTCCACCGGAGAGTACATCAACGAGCAGGTGGTGCTGTTCGGCCCCTACCAGCAGGAAACCTGGCAGATTGCCTACAATCCGGACACCCTCGATTCAGTCGAGACCGTCGCCGTGTTCCAGTACCACCCGATTGGCGTGGAGATCGATACCCTGCCGGATTTCTATCTGACCTCCGGTCTGCGCGGCCGCATGCGGGAACAGGTGCGGCATTACGCCAACGTGCGGGAGGCCTTTGGTGCCATGCGCGAGGGTAAGGTCAGCGCGGTGATGGGCATGCGGGCCGAAATCGACCATGAGCTGGCCAAGCCTGAAAACGCGGAGTTCAGGGCCGCGGGAAATGGGTTTCCAGGCATTGGCAAACAGGTGTGGGATGTCGGCATGGCCGTCAAGAACAGCCACCGGCAGTTGGGCTATGCCCTGGAAGCGATCGTCGATCGGCTGGTCAAGAGTGGCGAGCTCGACGAGCTGTTTGCCCATCAGGATTTGCGTTACAGCGTACCGGATTACTACCGCGAGTTTCTTGATGACCAAGCCATTGCCCGGGCCGAAGGGGACCTCTGACCCGGCTGCCCGCCAGTCCATGCGGGTGCTTTCTTTTCGGGTCGTACTACCAAGTGATGAGAAAACCTGTTCGGGGGGGTAATTGTTGGTATTTCCCCCAGGGCGAAGAATCGTAACAGAGGCGGGAAACCTTCCCGGTTCGCCCAGAAGCGGTACCAAGAGAACCGAAAACAAGAGAATTTGGAGAGCGCAACCATGAGAACCAACAAGTTCGGGATTCGCATTGCCGCCAGCACCCTGGCGCTGGCGGTATCGGTCGGAGCCCAGGCGGTTACCGACGCAGACATCATGAACGACCACAAGACGCCGGGCGATATCGTCAGTTACGGCATGGGTACCCAGGGCCAGCGCTTCAGCACCCTGGACGACCTGAATACCAGCAATATCCAATACCTGCAGCCGGTGTGGGCGTTCTCTTTCGGCAGCGAGAAAATGCGCGGCCAGGAGTCCCAGCCCATGATCAAGGATGGCGTGATGTATGTAACCGCGTCCTATTCCCGCGTCTACGCCATCGACGCCAGGACCGGTGAGGAAATCTGGCAGTACGATGCCCGCCTGCCGGATGGCATAATGCCCTGCTGTGACGTGGTCAACCGGGGTGTTGCCCTGTACGACGACAAGGTCATCTTCGGCACCCTCGATGCCAAGCTGGTGGCCCTGGACAAGGACACCGGCAAACCGGTGTGGATCAAGAAGGTGGCTGACTACCAGGCCGGCTACGCCATCACAGCCGCGCCCATCGTGGTTAAGGGCAAGCTGATTACCGGGGTTTCCGGCGGTGAGTTCGGTATTGTCGGCAAGGTGGAGGCCTACGATCCGAATACCGGGGAGCTGTTGTGGACCCGTCCCACGGTTGAAGGCCACATGGGTTATGTCTACAAGGATGGCAAGGCCATCGAGAACGGCATTTCCGGCGGCAAGGCCGGCGTCACCTGGCCCGGCGACATGTGGAAGAACGGCGGCGCCGCCACCTGGCTGGGCGGCACCTATGACCCGAGCACCGACTCCCTGTTCTTCGGCACCGGCAACCCGGCGCCCTGGAACTCGCATCTGCGCCCGGGCGACAACCTGTTTTCTTCTTCCCGTCTGGCGATTGATCCGGACGACGGCAGCATCAAGTGGCACTTCCAGACCACGCCCCACGACGGCTGGGACTATGACGGTGTCAACGAGCTGATCTCCTTCAACTACGAGGAAAACGGCAAAACCATCCAGGCAGCGGCCACTGCCGACCGTAACGGGTTCTTCTACGTGCTGAACCGTGAGAATGGCGACTTTATCCGCGGTTTCCCGTTTGTCGACAAGATCACCTGGGCCAAGGGCCTGGATCCGGAGACCGGCCGCCCGATCTACGCCGAGGGTGGTCGCCCGGGCGATCCTTCTGCCACCCAGGGCACCAAAGGCGAGCCGGTGATTGCTCAGCCCGCGTTCCTGGGTGGCAAGAACTGGATGCCCATGGCATACAGCCAGGAAACCGGCCTGTTCTACGTGCCGTCCAACGAGTGGTCCATGGAGATCTGGAATGAGCCGGTATCCTACAAGAAAGGTGCCGCCTTCCTGGGTGCCGGCTTTACCATCAAGCCGGCCCACGATGACTACATTGGCGTTCTGCGGGCCATGGACCCGAAAACCGGCAAGGAAGTCTGGCGTTACGAGAACACCGCACCCCTGTGGGGCGGTGTGATGACCACCGCCGGCAACCTGGTCTTCACCGGTACACCGGAAGGCTACCTGAAGGCCTTTGACGCCAGGACCGGTGAGGAGCTGTACAAGTTCAACACAGGCTCCGGCGTGGTCGGTACCCCGGTCACCTGGTCCATGGACGGTGAGCAGTATGTCTCCGTCGCGTCCGGCTGGGGCGGTGCGGTACCGCTCTGGGGTGGTGAGGTCGCCCGGGTGGTGAAGGAGTTCAACCAGGGCGGTATGGTCTGGACCTTCAAGCTGCCGAAGGATCGGGTTGCCAGCAACTGATCCATAAAGCAGCCGGTTTCTGCCGGCCTGAAAGGGGCTGCCTGCGGGTGGCCCCTTTTTTATAGCAGCAACAAACGGATGGCGGCACCCGGTGGATCGCGGCATAGTGTGAGCGGTGGGGCGATATAAAAGGACACAGACCATGCCGAGATCACAGCACCGACCCCAGCCAACGTCGACTGGCAATCGCGAACTGACTTCGACGGTTGCCGAGCGGATGGTGGCGGTAGCCCGGTACATAGAGACACGCCCGGAGGAGCCCCTTCGGCTGGCCGACCTTGCCGCCGTAGCAGGCCTCTCCGCCTCCCGTTTGCAACGGGCTTTCAAGCAGGCTTTCGGGGTATCCCCGAAAGTCTATCAGGATGCCCTGCGGATGCGCGCCTTCAAGCAGGCGCTGCGAACCGGTCAGAGCGTTACTGATGCCATCTATGATGCCGGATTTGGCTCCTCCAGCCGGGTATACGGAACGCCGGAACGAAAGGTTGGTATGGTGCCTACACGCTACCAGAAGGGCGGTAAAGACGAGAGTATTGCCTATGCCTGCCGGGAGACCAGCCTCGGCCTGCTGATGATGGCCGCCACCGATAAAGGCGTGTGTTTCGCGGAATTCGGCGCTGATGAAGCGTCTTTGCGTGCGCAGCTTGAAAAGGAATTCCCAAAAGCCCGGTTGCTCCCCTCAGTGGCCACTGACTCTCCGGAGCTTGACGCCTGGATGACTGCGCTGGATGACCACCTCAGCCAGAACCGCCCGCGCCCGGACGTCCCTCTGGATATCCGCGGCACTGCTTTCCAGACCCGGGTCTGGAAACTCCTGTTAAGCGTTCGAGAGGGCGAGGTTGTCAGTTATACGGAACTGGCAAGGCGGCTGGGCGAGCCCAAAGCCGTTCGCGCTGTAGCTTCGGCCTGCGGCCGCAATCGAATCGCCGTGCTCATTCCCTGCCATCGGGTGTTGCGAAGCGACGGTTCCCTCGGCGGCTATCGTTGGGGCCTGAACCGAAAGCAGCTCCTGCTTGAGAAAGAAGCGGCAGTTTCAGACAGCTGACAGCTGAAGTTGCCACGAAAGACAAGCCGTTACCGCCATCTACTACCAAGGGATGAGTTTTTCGCCCCTATCGCATCATTCAACTATCCGGGTTTGGCGTCTACATTGAATGGGTAAACGCGAAAGGCTGCGTTGCCCTGCGACAAACACAACAAGAGGTCGAGATCATGATCTACGCACAACCAGGAAAGGATGGCTCCGTCGTTTCTTTCAAATCCCGATACGAGAACTACATCGGTGGCGAGTGGGTTGCCCCGGTAAAAGGTCAGTATTTCGAGAACATCACACCGGTTACCGGTGACGTTATCTGTGAAATTCCGCGTTCCAGTGCCGAAGACATCGATCTTGCCCTGGACGCCGCGCACAAGGCCGCACCTGCGTGGGGCAAGACGTCTGTCCAGGAGCGTTCCAACATCCTGCTCAAGATCGCCGACCGTATCGAGGCCAATCTCGAAAAGCTCGCGGTAGCCGAGACCTGGGACAACGGCAAGGCCGTGCGCGAAACCCTGAATGCCGACATTCCTCTGGCGGCGGATCATTTCCGTTATTTCGCCGGCTGCCTGCGTGCCCAGGAAGGTCATCTGGGTGAAATTGATGCCAATACCGTGGCCTACCATTTCCACGAGCCACTGGGTGTCGTTGGTCAGATCATTCCCTGGAACTTCCCGCTGCTGATGGCCGCGTGGAAGCTGGGCCCCTGCCTGGCAGCCGGTAACTGCACCGTACTGAAGCCTGCCGAGCAAACGCCGGCCAGCATTCTGGTGCTGATGGAAATTATTGGTGATCTGCTGCCGCCGGGTGTCCTTAATATCGTCAACGGGTACGGCATTGAGGCTGGCCAGGCCCTGGCCACCAGCAAGCGCATTGCCAAGATTGCCTTCACCGGCTCCACGCCGGTTGGCTCCCACATCCTCAAGTGCGCGGCGGAGAACATCATTCCGTCTACCGTGGAGCTGGGCGGCAAGTCGCCGAACATCTACTTCTCCGACGTCATGAAGGCCGAGCCGGAATTCATCAGCAAGTGCGTGGAAGGCCTGGTGCTGGCGTTCTTCAACCAGGGCGAAGTCTGTACCTGTCCGTCACGGGCGCTGGTGCAGGAAGATATGTATGACGAGTTCATGGCCAAGGTTGTTGAGCGCACCAAGGCCATCAAACGCGGCAACCCGCTGGATACCGACGTTCAGGTGGGTGCTCAGGCGTCCAAGGAACAGTTTGACAAGATCATGTCCTACCTGGCGATCGGCAAGGAAGAAGGCGCCCAGGTGCTGACCGGTGGCGACCGTGAAGACCTCGGGGTGGAGTTCAACAACGGTTTCTACATCCAGCCGACCCTGTTCAAGGGCGACAACAAGATGCGGGTGTTCCAGGAAGAAATCTTCGGCCCGGTGGTGGGTGTGACCACCTTCAAGGACGAAGCGGAAGCCCTGGCCATCGCCAACGACACCGAGTTTGGTCTGGGTGCCGGCGTCTGGACCCGCGACACCAACCGTGCCTACCGCATGGGCCGTGCCATCCAGGCCGGGCGGGTGTGGATGAACTGCTACCACGCCTACCCGGCGCATGCCGCCTTCGGGGGCTACAAGAAGTCCGGTGTTGGCCGTGAAACCCACAAGATGGCGCTTGAGCACTACCAGCAGACCAAGAACATGCTGGTGAGCTACGACACCAACCCGCTGGGTTTCTTCTGATTCCATGAGCGGTAAGCGGGCCTCCCACACGGGCCCGCCTGTGAGTCAGCACATCGGATGTGTATCTTCAGTCCCGGCATCTGGCCGGGGCGACTCTCGACGAGAGTTCGGGTGCTTCGGTCACTCTCTTTCGGCCCTTACCAGGGCCTTTTTTCGTTTCAGACCAATGTAGCCTCGGCGGCACAGAATTGTGCGACCTATGGAGGCACCAAAACAGTCCCAAAGTACCATATTGATGTATTACCTCCGTCGATTAGGATGGAACTGGGTTATCGGCAATGTCGTTGATTCACCCGCAATGCGCTAACAATCATGACAATAGAGGTGAGCATTATGTGGACCAAACCAGCCTACGAAGATCTGCGCATCGGTTTCGAAGTCACCATGTACTTCGCCAACCGCTGAGAGCTGAAGCGGCCAGCGCCAGAAGCTGGCCGTTTTACTTCCGGAGTGATCCGCCATGTTGATTCACGTTCTTGGCTCCGCCGCCGGCGGCGGCTTTCCCCAGTGGAATTGCAACTGCGCCAACTGCAACGGTTTTCGTAAGGGCACCCTGAACGCCCGGGCCCGCACTCAGTCTTCCATTGCCATCAGTGAAGACGGTGAGCACTGGATCCTGTTCAACGCCTCCCCTGACATTCGCGCCCAGTTGGCGGCCTTTGATGCCATGCAGCCGGCAAGGGCCCTGCGGGATACCGGTATTGATGCCATTTTGCTGATGGACAGCCAGGTGGACCACACCACCGGCCTGCTTTCCCTGCGCGAGGGGCTGCCGATGGATGTCTGGTGTACCGAGCAGGTGCATGAGGATCTCAGTGGTGGCTTCCCCCTGTTTACCATGCTCAAGCACTGGAGCGGTGGCCTGAACTGGCGCTGCATTGAGGCGTCCGGGCAAACGCCCTTTACCATTCCCTGCGCGCCGTCCATCGAGCTGACTGCCATTCCGCTGCTGAGCAACGCACCGCCGTATTCACCGCGCCGGGATAATCCCCACCCGGGCGACAACATCGGGATCTTCCTCAAGGACACTCGCACCGGGCAGACCGTGCTGTATGCGCCGGGGCTCGGCGAGCCGGACCAGCGCATTCTGGACTGGATGAACAAAGCGGATGTATT
This sequence comes from Marinobacter subterrani, assembly GCF_001045555.1. Taxonomy (NCBI): domain Bacteria; kingdom Pseudomonadati; phylum Pseudomonadota; class Gammaproteobacteria; order Pseudomonadales; family Marinobacteraceae; genus Marinobacter; species Marinobacter subterrani. The sequence continues at coordinate 2,810,313 of NZ_LFBU01000001.1, read as the reverse complement.
GCTGGTCGACGGCACCGTCTGGCACGACGACGAAATGATCCGCCAGGAAGTGGGTACCAAGACCGGTCAGGCCATGGGGCATCTGGCCCAGAGTGGCCCGGGCGGCATGATCGAGGTGCTCGATGCCATGCCGGCTCAGCGCAAGATTCTTATCCACATCAACAACACCAACCCGATCCTGAACGAGGACTCGCCGGAGCGGGCGGAACTAACCCGCCACGGCATTGAGGTGTCCTGGGACGGCATGCACATCGACCTGTCGGGGACGCCATGAATGCCAAAGCCAACTCCGCCATGAACCGCACGGATTTTGAACAGGCCCTGCGGGCCAAGGGCCAGTACTACCACATCCACCACCCGTACCATAAAGCCATGTACGGCGGGCAATGCACGCCGGAACAGATCCGCGGCTGGGTGGCCAATCGGTATTATTACCAGATCAGGATTCCCCAGAAGGACTCGGCGATCATGGCCAACTGCCCGGACGCAAGTGTCCGCCGGCTCTGGCTGCAGCGGATTCTGGACCATGATGGCCACGATGGCGATGTTGGCGGCATCGAAGCCTGGCTGTCCCTGGCCGAGGCCGTGGGCTTGACCCGGGAAGAGGTGATTGACCAGCGCCATGTGCTGCCGGGTGTCCGCTTTGCGGTGGACGCCTACCTGAACTTCGCCCGCCGGGCGACCTGGCAGGAAGCCGCCTGCTCCTCCCTGACCGAACTGTTTGCCCCGGAGATCCACCAGTCCCGGCTGGACAGTTGGCCGGCGCACTACCCGTGGATTGAAGAAGCTGGCTACCGTTACTTTCGCAAGCGCCTGTCGGAGGCCCGACGGGATGTCGAACATGGCCTGACTATTACCCTGGATCACTTCACCACCGAGGCCCAGCAGACCCGGGCCCTTGAGATCCTGCAGTTCAAGCTGGATATCCTCTGGACCATGCTGGATGCCATGACCATGGCCTACAGCCACAACACCCCGCCGTACCACTCCGTGACCGATGACCAGGTCTGGCACCGGGGGCTGTAATGGAGGTTGCCATGCATCAGGTACCGCGTTTTCGCCGGGGGTTCCGGTTCCAGTGGGAGCCGGCCCAGGACAGTTATGTGCTGCTGTACCCGGAAGGCATGGTGAAGCTCAACGGCAGCGCCGGTGCGATTCTCAAGGAAGTGGACGGCCAGAGCACCGTGGCCGATATCGTCGCCAGTCTGGAACAGCAGTTCCCGGACGCCGGGCCGCTCAAGACGGACGTGAGTGAGTTTCTGCAGGACGCCCGGCACCAACACTGGATCGAACTGTCATGACCCACTTCGATGCCTCCGAACCCATCAGGCCGGCCAACCCCCACAACGCCGGGCCGCCCCTGTGGCTGTTGGCGGAACTCACCTACCGTTGCCCGTTGCAGTGCCCCTACTGCTCCAACCCGCTGGACTTTGCCCAGACCGAACAGGAGCTGACCACCGAGCAGTGGGTGAGTGTGCTGCGCCAAGGCCGGGCAATGGGCGCCGCCCAGTTGGGCTTCTCCGGGGGTGAGCCGCTGGTGCGCCAGGACCTGGCGGAGCTGATTGCCGAGGCGCGGCACCTGGGCTACTACACCAACCTGATCACCTCCGGCCTGGGGCTGACCGAGGCCAAGGTGGATGCCTTTGCCGAGGCCGGGCTGGACCATATCCAGGTCAGCTTCCAGGCGTCCGACCCCGAGCTGAACAACGCCGTGGCCGGCTCCCGCAAGGCCTTTGACCAGAAGCTGGCCATGGCCCGGGCGGTGAAGGAAGCCGGATACCCGATGGTGCTCAACTTCGTGATCCACCGCCACAACATCCACCAGATGAACGACATCATGGCCTTGTGCCAGCGCCTGGGGGCCGATTACGTCGAGCTGGCCACCTGCCAGTACTACGGCTGGGCCTTTGAGAATCGGGAAGGGCTGATGCCCTCCAAAGCGCAACTGGTCAAGGCCGAACAGGAAGTGAACGAGTACCGCGAAAGGCTGCAGCAATCCGGCTCGGCCATGAAGCTGATCTTCGTCACCCCGGATTACTACGAGGAACGGCCAAAAGCCTGCATGAACGGCTGGGGCAACCTGTTCCTCACCGTGGCCCCGGATGGCACCGCGCTGCCATGCCACAGCGCCCGGTTACTGCCCATCGGCTTCCCCAACGTCCGGGACATGGATCTTCAAGGCATCTGGTACGACAGCCCGGGGTTCAATCACTACCGGGGCGACAGCTGGATGCCGGAGCCCTGCCGTTCCTGCGATGAGAAGGAAAAAGACTTCGGCGGCTGTCGTTGCCAGGCCTATTTGTTGACCGGTAATGCCGATAACGCAGATCCAGTATGTAGCAAATCGTCGTATCATGGTCGTATACTGGCAGCGAGGAAAGCTGCCGATCACGCCACGGCCGGCCTGACTGGACTGGTTTACCGAAATGCGGACAACTCGCGACTGTTCTTCCGGGGCTGAAAGCCTCGTTCCTGTTCCTGCTCTCAAAGCATCTGGCTCCGAACCGACATTGCTGAGCGCCTATGAGGCCTGCGCGGCACATATCCAGCGTGGTGACCTGACGGTGTCTTCCGCTGGCCTGTTCTGGCTGCAAACTGATCCCACCGAAGGCTGTAATACCCTCTGGCACCTGTCAGAGCAGCGGCCGGTTCGCTTCGGGCCCGATCACCTGGGGATCCGCAGCGGGGTGAATGGTTACGGGGGCGGTGCGGTTGCGGCCTCCGATACCGGCGTATTCGTGGTTGCGGAGGACCAGCAGATCCGGTTTCTCGGGTTGCGCGGCGACACCTGCATTGCACTGACCGACGATGCCGGCGCGGCGTTCGGGGGGCTGGTTGCCGACAACGCCCGGAATCGGGTGCTGGCTGTTCGTGAGGCCGGCGGCGCACAGCAACTGGTTGCGGTCTCACTCGATGGTGAGCTCCGTGTCCTGCACGCCGGCCAGGATTTCTACAGTGCGCCCGCCGTGTCTGCCGATGGTCGCAAGGTGGCCTGGACTAGCTGGCAACTGCCGGACATGCCCTGGGTGCGCAGCCAGCTATGGACCGCCGGCGTGAACGATGACGGTGGTCTTGACCACTGTCGTCCCTGGCCAACGCCCACGGAAGCCTCCGTTCAACAACCGGTTTTCGACGGCACCCGGTTGTGGGTACTCTCTGATCATGCCGGCTGGTGGCAGCCCTGGTACCTCGATACCCTGGCCGGTAATGGTCGCTGGTACTCGGGCCAGTCGGCGGAACTGGACCACGCTAACGCACCCTGGCAGTTGGGGGAATTGCATCACTGCCCGCTCGCCGGCGGTGGCTGGGCCCGGGTGCAGTATCGCAACGGCACGGGAGAATTGTGGTTGCTGCCATCCGACGGCGCCGCTGCGTTTCGGGCCGCCCGGGATTTCAGCGATTTCCGGCACCTCCGGGCTTCCGGTGACTACCTGTATTGCGTTGCCCGCTCTGCCACCCGACTGGATGCGATCCTGGCAATTGAAGCGAGAACCGGTCAGTTCCGTATTCTGGCGGGTGGGGAGGATCCCATGCCGGGCTTGAAGCCCGCGCTGCCACTGGACATTGAAGTGCCGGCCCTCAACCACGGCGAATGGCCGGTTCATGGTTTCTTCTACACACCCCGGCTGGCATCGCCGGATTTGCCGCCGCTGATCCTGGTGGCCCACGGCGGGCCGACGTCTGCCGCCTATCCGGCGTTCAACCCCCAAGTCCAGTACTGGTGCCAGCGAGGCTTTGCCGTTGCTGAGGTCAATTACCGGGGCAGTAGTGGCTTTGGCCGGGCTTTCCGGCTGGCCCTGGAAGGTCGCTGGGGTGAGGTGGACGTTGAGGATATGGAGCGGGCCGCGGATCACCTGGCCTCCTTTGGCCTGGTGGATGGCCGCCGGGTGTTTATCCAGGGCCGCAGCTCCGGCGGTTACACCGTGCTGATGGCGATGATCCGGAGCCGGAGATTTACCGCGGGCGCCAGCCTGTTTGGCGTGACGGATCCGTTGCGGTTGCGGGCGATGACCCATCGTTTTGAATCCGGCTACCTGGACTGGCTGCTGGGCCCGCCGGAGGCTTTTCCCGAGCGCTGGCGGGCGAGAACCCCGCTGTACCATGCCGACCGGATTACCGCCCCGATGATCTTTTTCCAGGGCGGGAAAGACGAGGTGGTGGTGCCGGAGCAGACCCGGGCCATGATCGATGCCATGAAAGCGGCTGGGCGCGAGCCGGAGCTGCACTGGTTCGAGCAGGAGGGCCACGGTTTCCGGCAGCAGGCCAACCAGGCGGGCATGCTTGAATGGATGTTCAGCTTTTACCGGAAGCATAGCCGAAAGGCCAATGAACAGGTGGAGAACTTGAGTTAAACTCTCGGTTATTCCTATAACAACAACCGGTCGAGTTCAGTCTGATGAGCCACGATATATCCACCTTGCGAAAGTTCGTATCACCGGAAATTGTTTTCGGCGCCGGCTCCCGGAAGTCGGTGGCCAACTTCGCCAGTAACTTCGGTGCCCGGCATGTGTTTCTGGTGTCTGATCCGGGTGTGGCTGCCGCCGGCTGGGTCAATGAGATCGTAACGCTGCTGACCGACGCGGGCATCCGCTCCACGGTCTTCACGGGGGTGTCACCCAATCCCAAGGTGGATGAGGTGATGGCGGGCGCGGAGCTGTACAAATCCAGCGAGTGCGATGTCATTGTTGCCATAGGCGGCGGCAGCCCGATGGACTGCGCCAAGGGGATCGGTATCGTGGCCACCCACGGCCGCAATATCCTGGAATTCGAGGGTGTAGATACCATCACCAACCCCTCGCCACCGCTCATCCTCATCCCGACCACTGCGGGCACCTCGGCGGATGTATCGCAGTTTGCGATTATTTCGGACCCGACCCGCCGCTTCAAGTTCTCCATCATCAGCAAGGCCGTGGTGCCGGACGTCTCCCTGATTGATCCGGAAGTCACCGAAACCATGGATGCCTACCTGACCGCCTGCACCGGCGTGGATGCCCTGGTTCACGCTATTGAGGCGTTCGTGTCTACCGGCAGCGGGCCGCTGACCGACACCCATGCCCTGGAAGCCATCCGGCTGATCAACCGGAACCTGGAGCCCCTGGTGGAAAACATCGCCAACCCTTACCTCAGGGAGCAGATCATGCTGGCCTCCATGCAGGCCGGCCTGGCGTTCTCCAATGCGATTTTGGGGGCGGTGCATGCGATGTCCCACAGCCTGGGCGGGTTTCTCGATCTGCCCCACGGGCTGTGCAACGCGCTGTTGCTGGAGCATGTGGTGGCCTACAACTTCCAGTCTGCGGAAGACCGTTTCCGCCGGGTGGCCGAGGCCATGGACATTGATACCCGGGGCATGAGCAAACCGGAAATCAAGAAACGCCTGATGAACCGGATTGTTGAGCTGAAGCGCAAGGTGGGCCTGGAGGCACGCCTGGCGCAGTTGGGCGTCAGCGTTTCCGACATTCCCTATCTGTCCGGTTTTGCCCTGCAGGACCCCTGCATTCTTACCAATCCCCGCAAGTCGTCGCTCCGGGATGTCCAGGTTGTCTATGAAGAAGCACTCTGACGTTCCGGAAGATGACCACGACACCGGCTACGGAGTCGGCGATCTTCTGGGGCTGGGCAGCCAGTCCGTCCGCAAGAACTACTACCCGGCCCTGCAGGAGCGGATAGACGAGCTGGAGCAGGAGCGCAACCGCTACAAGTGGCTGTTCGAGAATGCCCTGCACGGCATCTTTCAGGCCAACCTTCGCGGCGGCTTTCTGGCCTGTAATCCGGCCATGGCAAGAATCTGCGGCTATGACAGTGCCGAGGACCTGAAACAGCGGGTGATTCGGCTGCGGGAGCAACTGTTCTGCAGTGCCAGTGAATTTGATGCCATTCGCCAGGAGTTGCTTGACGAGGGCAGCCTGAGCGCCCGGGAAACCCGCTTTCAGCGGGCCGACCGCAAGCCGGTCCATGTCGCCGTTACGCTGTTGCGGCGGCCCGATCTCGGGCCCGAAGTGGTGGAAGCGTTCGTGGCCGACATCACCGAGCGGGTGCTGGCGCGGCAGAAGCTGGAGCAACTGAACGCGTCACTTGAACGCCGGGTGGAGGAGCGCACCGAGGCGCTGCAGAACGCCAACGTAGGCCTGCGCTACCAGATTGAAGAGCGCGAGAAGGTCGAACGGGAGCTGGTTGTCGCCATGGAGGCGGCAAGAGAGGCCAACCGCGGCAAGGACAAATACCTGGCGGCCGCCAGCCACGACCTGCTGCAACCGCTGAACGCTGCCCGGTTAATGGTTTCTGCGCTTCAGGAAAGCAGGTTGCCGGCGCCGGAAGCCAGGATGGTGCATCAGGTGCACCGGGCACTGGAAGGCGCTGAGGACCTGCTGGCGGATCTGCTGGATATCTCCAAGCTCGACCAGCAGGCGATGAAACCGGATCTGGTATACACCGATGTAGCCGCCCTGGCCAGGGCCCTGGCAGAAGAGTTTGAGGCGGTTGCCGCCAATGAGGGGCTGGCCTTCCGGATTCGCACCGTCCCGGCGGTGGTCAGAACCGACCAGCGCATGCTCACCCGCATTCTCCGTAATCTGCTCAGCAACGCCTTTCGCTACACCCGCAAGGGTGGGGTGGTCATGGCCCTGAGAACCCGGGGCGAGCAACTCCGGATCGAGGTCTGGGACACCGGTGTGGGCATCGCTGAAGACAAGCTCCGGGACATCTTCACCGAATTCCATCAGTTGCTGCCCAGGGGAACTGGCGGCCGCCAGGGCGTGGGTCTCGGGCTTGCCATCGTTGAGCGAATGGTCCGGATTCTGGGTTATGACATTGCGGTGTCGTCCAGGCCCGGGCGCGGTTCCCGGTTTGTGTTGACGCTGCCCCTGGAGCCGGCCCGGGCTCGGCAGGAAATGCCCCGCGCCGGCGGGCTTCCGGGGTATTCCGATGGCTTTGACGGTGTGCCGGTTCTGATCATCGATAATGAGCCGGCGGTGCTTGAGAGCATGCAGGTCCTGCTGGCGCGCTGGGGCTGTGAGGTGCTGACCGCCGGCAGCAAGGCCCAGGCTCTGGAGGTACTGGCGCACGCCGGCCGGAGGCCGGTCCTCATTATCGCCGATTACCACCTGGACAACGAGCTGACCGGCTACGACGCCATTCACGGGGTGCGCCGCTTCCTCGGACAGGACATCCCCGCTGCCATTGTCACCGCCGACCGCAGTGACGATACCCGCAATCTGCTGCGGGCCCAGTACCTTCCCATCCTGAACAAGCCGGTCAAGCCCAACCGGCTCAGGGCCCTGATGACGAGCCTTCTTGCCTCGGCCGCAGAATCTCCGGTGGCTGACCCGGGCTTGCCACACAAATAACGGTGCGCCGGACTACACTGAACTAAACTTACCTGAGGCAGACCTGAAGGGAGGGTAGCCATGAGTGTTCCGGAAAACAGCCTGACCAACCACGAAGTCACCATATGCCTGGCCGGCGGTGCCGTTCTCGGGCCATTCAACGCCACCTGGAGCCAGGATTCCGGGGGCGATGTGCGGGAGCTGGTGCGTGAATACGATGGTTTCCTGCAGGGTGAAAAGCAGCGCAGGTACAAATTTCACCTGCACGACACCTACACCAATACCGTGCATACCCTGATCCTGGATTTTGAACAGGTCACCGGGATTTGCGACCATGTCCGGCTGAAATCGCCGGATAACGGCTGAGAGACAAGACATAGCCGGAGGCGCTGGGTATACGCTGGCAGGCCCAACGTGTAAAAGGACGAACAGGAGGGAGCATGAGCGAATACAGAACCGAAACCGACAGTCTTGGCGAGGTCCGGGTGCCTGCGGACGCGCTCTGGGGCGCGCAAACCCAGCGCGCGGTCGAGAATTTTCCGGTCAGCGGCCAGCCGATGCCCCGGGCGTTTATTGCCGCGGTCGCACAGATCAAACGGGCGGCGGCGGAGGCCAACACCAGCCTCGGACTTCTGGATAACGATCGGCGGGACGCCATCGCAGAGGCCTGCCAGAACCTCGTTGACGGCAAGTATGCCGACCAGTTTCCGGTGGACCGTTACCAGACCGGGTCGGGTACCAGCACCAACATGAATGTCAACGAGGTCATTGCCTCCATCGCGCTCAAGGCCGGCCACGAGGTGCATCCGAACGATCACGTCAACATGAGCCAGAGCTCCAATGATGTGATTCCAACCGCGATTCATGTCAGCGCCGTTGCCGCCGTGCATGAAAAACTGTTACCCGCGCTCTCCCACTTGCGGGGCATGATCTACGAGCAGGAGGCGGCCTTCTCGGACCAGGTGAAAACCGGGCGAACGCACCTGATGGACGCCATGCCGGTTACCCTGGGCCAGGAACTGAGAACCTGGCGGGAACAGATTCTGGCGGTGGAAAAGCGGTTGGAGGCGGCTGCGGACGAGCTGCTGGCGTTGCCCCAGGGCGGGACCGCCGTGGGTACCGGGATCAACGCGCTGCCGGAGTTCGCAGGCCAGTTCGTCAAGTTTCTGCGGGCCAATACCGGGTATTCCTTCACCTCACTGGAGCACAAGTTCACCGCCCAGAGTGCGGTGGATGCTCCGGTGGCCCTCTCTGCCCAGATGCGGGGGTTGGCGATTGTGCTCACCAAGATTGCCAATGACCTTCGGTGGATGAACAGCGGGCCGATCCACGGCCTGGCCGAGATCAGTCTGCCAGCCCTGCAGCCGGGCAGCAGTATCATGCCGGGCAAGGTAAACCCGGTTATTCCCGAATCGGTGGCCATGGTGGGCGCCCAGGTGATGGGCCTGGACAGCGCGGTGGCTATTGCCGGGCAATCCGGAAACTTCCAGCTCAATGTGATGCTGCCGCTGGTGGGCGGCAACCTGCTGGACATGGCGGACCTGCTGTCCAATGCGGCCATGGTACTGGCGGACAAGGCGATCCGGGGCTTTACGGTCAATGCTGATAACCTGAACGCCGGGGTGGGCCGCAATCCGGTGCTGGTAACCGCCCTGAACCCGGAAATTGGCTATAACCTGGCGGCGGATATTGCCAAGGAGGCCTACCGCACCGGGCGACCGGTGATTGACGTTGCCGAGGAGCGCAGCGGCCTGAGCCGAAGCAGGCTGGAAGGGCTCATGGACCCGCTCAAGCTGACCCGGGGTGGAATGGCCTGACCGGGCTTTACTCAGAGGGAGCCGATGCGCTTGCTGCTATGCCTGGAGCTGTTTGTCATGCTGGTGCTCGCCAACGGAGCCCCGGTGGTTGCGGCCGGTCTGTTCAAGGCGCATTGGTCGGAGCCCGTCGATGGCGGCCGGTTGTGGAAGGACGGTCGCCCTGTGCTCGGTGAAAGCAAGACCTGGCGGGGGGTGGTATCCGGCTCCCTGGCCTGCGGCCTGTTTTCCCTGGCTACAGGGCTGGGGTTTGTGTTCGGGGGAGTATTCGGCGTGCTCGGGCTCGTAGGCGACATGCTGAGCAGTTTTATCAAGCGCCGGCTGGGTCTGGCGTCGAGCGCCCGGGCGGTGGGCCTGGATCAGATCCCCGAAGCGTTACTGCCGATGTTGCTGGCCATGTGGTGGTTGCCCGTCAGTGTCTGGGGAGTAATTGTGGTGGTGGTGCTTTTCACCCTGTCGAACATTTTCGCCTCACCGTTGCTCTACCGCCTCGGCATTCGCCGTCAGCCCCATTAATCCGGCCCCCGCGTCAGGGTGTGAATAGTCACCTCCGGAGGGCAGTTCAGCCGGGCATTCACCACCGACGTGCCGGAGCCGGGCGAGGTATAGCCCTGCATGCCATTCATCCGCCAGTAACCACGCCCTAGCGCGCGTGGGCAATCAGAGTCCAGGGTAACCGGAATGCCGCCGGGCAGGCAGATCTGGCCGCCATGGGTATGGCCACAGAGAAACACGTCATAGCCTGCGTGGGAGGCTTCGCGCCAGATCTCCGGGGTATGGCTGAGCAGAACGCTGGTTCCCCCGGCCGGGATCTCGTCCCCGGCCCGGTGCAGGTTGTGTACCTTGAAGAAGTGGGCATCGTCCACGCCCGCCAGATAGAGGGTCTGGCCCTCCCGTTCAAGGGGTGCCATTTCATTCATCAGAAGCCGGTAGCCCATGTCTTCCAGTGCTGGCACCATGCGCACACTGTCATGGTTACCGAGCACCGCGTAGGCCTGGCCCCGGATGCCATCGCGCAGCCGGGCCATGCCATCGAGGGCCTCTTCGATCGGGCCCCAGGTGAGCTTGCGGTAGTCACCGGTCAGCACACACAGATCGTAGTCGAGGGGCGCAATCTCGCGCAGAACCGCCTGGAGGTTGGCTTCGTCCATATCCACATGCAGGTCCGTCAGGTGCAGGATGCGATAGCCTTCAAAGGCGGCGGGCAGGTTTGTGAGGTGAAAGCGGTTGTGCACGGTGCGCAGGCGCCGGCTGTTGCTCTGCCCGCGCCCCCACATGCCGGCCATTCTCAGGCAGAGACGGATAAAGCCGGGCGCCGTGGCCCAGTTTTCCAGATGGAAGGAGCTGTGATCTTGCCCGAAGACCTTCGCTTCAGCTTCCCGCTCTATGCCGAGCCTCTGGCGGGCATGAACGGGGCCAAGTCTCAGGCTCAGGCGATATTCCAGGAGTTCATCCTGGTTATCCGGTGAGCGAGCCCTTGCCGTCATTTTTCTTCCTTTATATGCCGAGCCGGGCATGGCCGATGTGCAAAGTGGCAAACCCTGTCTTCCATTATGGTTGGGCCCCCGGGGGATGCAACAAAAACGACACAATGTTCATGTTTGATGCAGAGGACACCGAAGAAGCCGTTAATGATCAGGGCGAGTGATCCTGAAGCCCTGGCCAGCGTAAACCTGTGACGGATCGGCTGACACGCGAACGGCAGGTGGCAAAGCCGCCGTTTTCCAGCCACAATCGTGGCTCTACAGGCAGAGTAAATTGAACGCAGAGGTCACCATGACAACATCGTGCAGTATCCCGGGCCTGAACGTGCCCCGAAGCCGGTTTCCGGATCCGGAACAGGATCTCCCCGCGAGCCAGGGCGAACAGCGGATTGTGCTGGGGGGTGGTTGTTTCTGGTGCGTTGAGGCCGTGTTTCTTGCCATCAACGGAGTAACCAGGGTCGTTTCCGGCTATGCCGGTGGCCATCCGGGCTCGGCCAACTACGAAGCAGTGTGCACCGGCACCACGGGCCACGCCGAGGTAGTGGATGTCCACTATGATCCGGCCAGGGTCGGTTTTGGTGAGCTGCTCAAGGTGTTTTTCTCGGTAGCGCACGACCCTACCCAGCTCAATCGCCAGGGTAATGATCGTGGCCCCCAGTACCGTTCCGCCATTTTCTACGAAACTCCGGAGCAGCGGCGGGTGGCCGAGGCCTACATCCATCAGCTCAATCAGGCCGGTGTCTATCCGGATCCGATTGTAACCACGCTGGAGCGGCTGGACGCGTTTTTCCCGGCAGAGGATTACCATCAGAACTTTGCCGCCCGGAATCCGCACCAGCCCTACATTATGGCAGTCGCTGCTCCGAAGATGGAGAAGCTGGTGGGCAGTTATGGTGATCGCCTGAAACCGGAATACACCGACAATGACACAGGCAATACGGCCTGAGGAGGCGCACATGGGAGTTTCCGCTGCAGGTTATGACCTGACACCACTGACCAAAGCACAGGTTGAGGAGAAGGCCGCGGATCTGTCCGCTGATGAACGGCGGGTGTTGCTCGAGCATGGTACCGAGCATCCATTCTGCGGCACATTGCTGGATAACAAGAAAGAGGGAGTGTACCACTGCCGGCTGTGTGATCTGCCACTGTTCAGCTCGAATTCCAAGTTTGATTCAGGAACCGGTTGGCCGAGTTTCTTCCAGCCTTTTGACTCTGACCACCTCCGTTATATCGAGGACACCAGTATGGGAATGACCCGCACGGAAATACGGTGCCCACGGTGCGACAGTCACCTGGGACACGTTTTCCCGGACGGCCCACCACCGACTGGCCAACGTTACTGCCTTAATTCGGTGGCAATGGTGTTCCAGGAAAATAGCTAAAAAACGCAACAGGGGGCACTCGCCCCCTGTTGCGTTTGCCTGAGGCCTGGCTTCAGGCCGCTGCCGCGCCCACGACGGTAGAGAACAGGTAGCCGGTGTAGGCAAGGTAGACAAGCATCAGGATAGCCCCGTCAAGCCGGCTGACCAGTCTGCGCCAGCCGGTGAGGCCAAAGCCCATCAGGAACAGCCCCACCGTTAACGCCAGCATCAACGTCCAGTCGCGATAGAGCACTTCCGGGTCGACCGCCAACGGCTGGATCACGGCGGCCAAGCCGACAACGGCCAGGGTATTGAAAATCCCCGAACCGAGGATGTTGCCGAGGATCAGGTCGTGTTCGTTCTTCTTGACCGCCGCCAGTGCCGAGGCCAGTTCCGGCAGGGAGGTGCCGACGGCCACGATGGTCAAGCCAATGACAAGATCGCTGACGCCCAGACTCTGGGCGATGGTTACGGCGCCCCACACCAGCATGCGAGAGCTTACAATCAGCAGGATCAGGCCGATCACCAGCCAGATGATGGCGGCTTTCAGGGGCATGGGGTGGGCGATTATTTCCGCATCGGTCTCACCGGCCAGGGGGTCGCCCCTGCCTTTCATGCCCTGATAGATGGACCAGCCCATCACCGCGGCGAATACGCCCAGCAGAATCCATCCGTCAAGCCGTGACAGATCGCCATCCAGCAGTTGGGCGCCGGCAATCAGGGTCAGGACCACCAGCAGGGGCAGCTCCTTGCGGATGACCTGGGAGTGCACTGCGATCGGCGCAATGATCGCCGTCAGGCCGACGATCAGGGCGATGTTGGTGATGTTGGAGCCATAGGCATTGCCCAGCGCCAGGCCGGGGTTGCCATCGGCGGCGGCCATGGCGGACACCGCCAGTTCCGGGGCTGACGTTCCAAAGCCGATAATTACCATGCCGATCAGCAGTGTTGGCATTCCAAGATGTTTTGCGGTGGCGGCCGCGCCCTCGACGAATTTATCAGCACTCCAGACAAGCAGGACCAGGCCGGCAACAATGGCGGCAATTGCCATTAACATAGATAAACCTCAATTGATGAAACGTCCAAGCATGAATACCCCGGCATAGCCCAGGGTATACGCTGCCCAAAGGTGGCCAAGATACCGCATATAGGCTGCAAAGGTCAGCCCCGGAATTTTGCTCATGGCTACGATGCCCGCTGCGGAGCCGATCACCAGCAATGAGCCGCCAACCCCCACGGCGTAGGTCAGCCCCATCCATTCGCCCTCTGTCATGCTGATGCCGGACTTGAGCAGTGCTGCCGTCAGGGGCACGTTATCAATCACCGCAGAGAACAGGCCCATCAGGTAATTGGCGTAAACCGGCGGCATGACATTGTAGATTGCCACCAGTGAATCCAGAGCGTGAATTTCTTTAAGCATGCCGACCAGCAACAGAATGCCCAGGAAGAACAGCAGGGTCTCGAACTCGATAATGCGGATGTATTCCAGGATCGGGTCCAGTTCGGAGTCATCACTCATGAACCTCGACACCAGAAACATCACGGACATGCCAAACAGGAAGGTGAGTACCGGCGGAACACTGAACAGGACATTGCCGACAATAGTGCAAAGGATTGTTAACAAAAACAGGGCGCCGATGACGGCGTCCACTGGCCGGACGGTGTGGCTGTGCGAGCGCATAGTGACGGTGCCGTCCAGGCCGCGGGAGAGGAAGATGGCGAGGATGAATACGGTCATCGAGGCCGGCACCGCCAGAGTCAGCAGAGTCAGGATTTCCACCTTGTCGGCGAGGAATATCATCAGTGTGGTCACGTCGCCGGTAATCAGGGAAACACCGCCGGAATTCACCGCGAAGACCACCAGTGTTGCGAACTGGATGCGCTTTCTGAGGTCAAGATCGAGGGACAGAATCAGGGAGCATGAGACTAAAGTGGCGGTGATATTGTCTGCAAGGGAGGAGAAAATGAAGCAAAACAAACCGGTCAAAAATAACAGTCGTCGTTCGCTCACCTGTTTCGGCATGATCATGTAGATCAGGTTTTCGATCATTCCCTTTTTGTTCAGGTAGGCCACGAAGGTCATGGCTGCAACCAGAAACAGCCAGAGGCCGGCAATTTCGGCAATGCTTTCGGACAGGCCTGCCGAAACCGCATTGGTTTCGCTGTCATTATCACTGGCCAGAAACAGCAGGATCCAGCTCAGGGTGCCGAAAAACAGAGTGACCTTGGCTTTATTGATACGGGTGACTTCTTCGAAAATGACGCCTAGCAGCGCCACGACGGCGAGAATGATAAGAGCGGTATCCAGTAAAGACATCGGGACCTTCCGTATAGGTATTTGGGGCAAGGCAGGGGCCGGCCCATGGCAAAGTGGAGCAGGATTTTAGACCTTTGGCAGGAGCCCGGCCAGTGTTCGTGTTTTCCCGAAGTTGAGCCAGGTCATCTCGGCAGGCGGACGTGTATGCGGATGATTGACAATGGTAATTTATTCTTTCGGCGAAAATCGGGATAATTGCGCGCAATTTCAGACCGGAAGCAGACGGCGGCGTCGTTTACCTCGCGCCTGGCCGGCTTCCGACAGGCCTCCTTGCTGATCGTGAGGGGGCAAACAGCTCAACACTAGCTAGGGTAAAAACCAATGGCCGTTAGACAGGCAGATGTAGTGCTGGTCGGCGGTGGCGTCATGAGCGCCACTCTCGGCATGATGCTCAGGCAACTGGATCCGTCCCTGGACATCGTCATGGTGGAGCGTCTTGACCACGTTGCCCATGAAAGCACCGACGGATGGAATAACGCAGGCACCGGCCACGCCGGCTATTGCGAACTTAACTACACCCCCGAAACCGACGATGGTGATGTGGCGATCGAGCGCGCCCTGAACATCAACGCCCAGTTCGAGGTGTCATTGCAGTTGTGGTCGTACCTGGTGGAGCAGGGCATATTGCCGGAGCCCGCCACATTCATTAACCGCACTCCGCACCAGAGCTTTGTCTGGGGCGAGGCAGACGTCGCCTTCCTGAAGCGCCGGTTTGAACGGCTGAGCGCGCACCACCTGTTCCGTGACATGGAATACACCGAGTCGGCGCAGGATCTGGAAGAGTGGATGCCGCTGGTGGTGTCCAGCCGCGACCCGATGCAACGGGTGGCGGCCACGCGGGTCAGGCACGGCTCGGACGTGGATTTCGGGTCGCTCACCCGAAGCATGGTGACGTGGCTGGAAACCCAGCCTAACTTCGAGCTGATGACCAGTTGCCCCGTGCACTACCTTGCCCAGCGTGAAAATGGCCGCTGGAAGGTTCGAGTCAAAAACCAGAAAACCGGTGAACTGACCAAGCTGGAAGCCGGCTTTGTGTTCCTGGGGGCCGGCGGTGGAGCCCTGCCGCTGTTGCAGAAATCCGGAATTGAGGAGGCCCGGGGCTACGGTGGCTTCCCGGTCAGCGGCCAGTGGCTGGTCTGTCGCAAGCCGGACGTCGTTGAAAGGCACCACTCCAAGGTTTATGGCAAGGCGCCGATCGGGGCCCCTCCGATGTCAGTGCCACACCTGGATACCCGCATCATCAATGGTGAACCGGCTCTGCTGTTCGGTCCTTTCGCAGGGTTTACCACCCGGTTTCTCAAGCAGGGCTCGGTCTTCGATCTGTTCGGCTCGGTGAAGCCCAACAACCTCAAGCCCATGCTCTCGGTGAGCAAGAACAACATGGACCTGACCCGCTACCTCGTTGGCGAAGTGTTCCAGTCGCATACCGACCGGGTTGAATCGCTGCGCAATTTTTTCCCGGACGCGAGAGAGGAAAACTGGGAGCTGCGCATGGCGGGCCAGCGGGTACAGATCATCAAGCAGGCAGAGGGTGGCGGCGGCAAGCTGGAATTCGGCACTGAGATTGTGGCCGCCAAAGACGGTACCCTGGCCGCGCTGCTGGGGGCCTCTCCCGGTGCATCCACTGCCGCCAATGCCATGATCAATGTGATCGAGCGTTGTTTCCCGGAAAAAATCAGAACGCCGGAGTGGCAGGAGCGCATGAAAGAACTGGTGCCGTCCTACGGTCAATCCCTGGTGGACGACGAAGCGCTGCTCACCAGAGTGCGCGAAAGGACCCTGTCGACCCTGAAACTGGGCTGATATTCCCAAACGATCTAAGAAACTGCAAGGCACTGCGACTGCTGGACTCGCTCCAGCCGGTCGCGGTGCTTTTTGCGTTTCGGAGGGTGCCGAAATTTGCGATTTCTCAGCTTATGCGTAGGGTTATAAGGAAACCCTTAGCAAAGGAGAGAGCCCGTGAGTGAGCAAAAGTACAATCCTGAGAAAGGGTACATCGCACTGTTGGGCTGGAGCCTGAATGCGGTTGAAGCGGCCGACAAGTTTGATCGTCGGTATGTTGTCGTGGCGCCGGACTGGGCTGAAGCCTACTGCCAGGAGCACGATATTCCCTATGTACCCTGGAATTTTGAACGCCTGAATGACCGCTCTGTGGAGATTGCGCAGACCCTCAAGGACATGGGCGTTGATGTCGCCATCCCGTTGTTTGAGGAGACGGTGGAGTGGGCCGGTGCCATCAACTCGGTGTTGATGGACAAGCCACGTCTGTTCGGCCAGGCCATGCTGCTGCGTGACAAGGCCCTGATGAAGCGTCGCGCCCAGCTCGGCGGTATCCGCGTGGGTATTTTTGAGGAAGCCCATGACAAAGGCGACGTTATCCGGTTCCTGAAGCGGGTGAACCAGACCCTGCTAAAGCTGGACGGCGACCCCAATGACCCGATCCACCTCAAGGCGTTTGACAAGGCAGGCTGCCTGGGCCACCGGGTCATCCGTACGCCGGACGAGGTCGATACCATTCCGGAAGAAGAGTTCCCGGTCCTTATGGAATCGCACCTGGATGGCTGGGAGTTTGCCGTCGAGGCCTGGATCCACAACGGCAAGATTGCCTTCCTCAATATTTCCGAGTACGTGACGCTGGGTTACTCCGTGTTTGTTCCGGCAACACCGGACCTGGAGAAGTACCGCGACCAGATCCGGGGTGAGATCGAGAAGCTGATCAAGACCTTCGATATCGAGTTCGGGTTCATTCATCCCGAATACTTCGTGACCAGCGACCGGACCATGTACTTTGGCGAGGTGGCGTATCGTCCGCCGGGTTTCAAGGTGTTCGAGCTGCTCGAGCGTGCCTACGGCTTTAACGCCTACCAGGGCATGATCCTGGCCTTCGATCCGAAAACCACCGAAGCGGAAATCAAGGCCTTCTTCCCGACGGAAGTGGTGGACGCGAAAGGTTATGCCGGTTGCTTCGGCGTGTATCCGCGCCGCCGGGTAGTCAGCAAGCTGGAAATCCCCGAGGAGACCGAAAACCACGAGTATTTCGAATCCCATGAACTGACACCGCCACTGGAAGAGACGGTCACCAAGCGTACCGCCTTCGGTACCCACTGGGGGCTGGTTTATTTCTTCGGCGATGACCCCTATGTCATGCGTGATTTGCTCAAACATCAGGAAGAACTCGATTTCTATGTATAATCGGAGGATGCATTAACACAAAGGGTTTGATGCAGACCCTGAGGAATCACGTTTGAGTGAACAGCAATCGGCCAGTCAGGCATCGGCGGTCAACTTCGACAAGCTGGTGCAAAAACTGGACGAGTCCATCGTGGCGCTGGAGGAAAGCCGGCCTTTCGCCAAGGCCGGCAAACTCCCCAGGCTGTTTGATACTGCCCGGCGTGTGCTTTTGCAGCCGGATGGGTGTCAGGCAATTGACGCGCGGGCCCAGCGGCTGGAAGAGGCTGGTGTATTCGAAGGCACCGACTGGGCGGACCCAGCCATTCTTCTGCCCTCGCTCACCCCCCACTCGCTGCAAAGCCAGAATGCCGACACCGTGGTAATCGAGGCGATCAGTGAGCTGCGCCTTCTGCGGGTGGCCCGTGGCAGTTACCGGCATCCGAGTGTCTCAGCGGAGCAGGCCCATCATTACCTGACCCAGGTACTGGCGATAAACCTCGGGCTGCTGTTCGGAATGACCGGAGAGGCAGAACGGGAGCAGGGCAAGTTGTCCCGGATCAGTCAGTCGCTGGTTCAGTACGTGGCCAGCCATATCGGTTACGAACACGTCATCGACAGCCTGATTGAGGAGATCTGGCGCATCCTTGAGCAACGGCCCATTCGTGTCAGTGACATACGCCGCATGATTACCCAGATAGCGATCTGCCGGGCGGACCCGGACGCCGATCTGGGCAGTGCCGGCCGGGGCGCAGACCGGCTGATCTCCAGCCTCTACGGCCCCACCCGGGCCTGCAGTGAAGATCCGGGTACCGCGTTATACCAGCAACGTCTGGAATCCATGGACGGCGCTGCGTTACAGAACGAAGCCACCGGATTCGCCCGCTCCATGCACGACACCGGTCTGGTGTCGCCCTACCACGCTTCTTTTGTCCGGTTTATCCTCGAAGATCGGGATTCCCTGCTCAGTGACGCCCTCGGCCTTTCAAGCACCGGGCGGGACTGCCTGCTTTGCTACAGTGAACTGGTGCGTACCCTGATCGAGGAAGCCATCTTCCCCGAGACCGCCCAGGGTCTTTACGGCCTCGCGTTGCTGCTGGAGCGGGGCATTCTCTACCAGCCGCCGGTGGCGCCGGCGCTGTGGCGCCAGGTGCGCCTCTCGGTCTGCCCGGAAGCCCGGGAGCGTCTGCAGTTTGCCTATGGCTACCAGCCCCGGCCCGCCGCCTGGCTGATGCAGGGCGTGCTGAACATGCTGGGGCAGCCCCTGGGCGTTGGCCAGGGCAACAATCCCACCTGCCAGTCTGCCCGTGCACTTTCCATGTGGGCCTACAACGATCCGGATTACCTGCTGCAGATGGTTGCCTGGGCGGCCCGGGACAATGAAATCATCATGCACTTCGAGGGCCAGCCGGTTTCCTCGGCGTGCAGTGCCGGTGGCCTGGCCTCGGAAGTGACCCTGGACCTGGACCCGGTGTCCCTGGTGGTGGTCCCGCACCTTGACCGGATTTACGTCGAGATGGGGCGCCTGTGTGCCGGCCGTGAGGGTGACCCCCACAAATGGGTGAACCCCGAGTTCCACGGCTGGTCTGCCGGCCGCGGGTTTGCCATCAACGTGGACGTGGCCACCGGCAAGCTCTCCGATCTGGAAGGGTTCATCCGGCATTTCTACGCCAGTTACCATCCCTATTACAATGGCAACCAGCCGCTGATACACCCTCAGCCGGCGGGCATCGCGGTAACCGACAGTGCCGCCCGTTTTATCGGCTGGCACGCCATTACCATTCTCCGGGTGACGCTGGATCCGGAAGGTGAGATGCGGGTGTATTTCTTCAACCCCAACAACGACAGCGGCCAGAATTGGGGCGACGGTGTGCGGGTAAGCACCTCCGGTAGCGGCGAGCGTTTCGGCGAGTCATCACTGCCTTTCGAAATGTTCACCTCACGGCTTTACATCTTCCATTACGATCCACTGGAACGGGGTGAGCCGGCAGGAGTGAGCGATGACGAGCTTCGTCGCGTAACAGAGGGTGTCTATCGCAGTTGGGGTGAAGATCGGCTGCCCGCCGATGCCCTGCAGGCGGAGCCTCCTCTAAACGATTGACCCGGTAACCTGTTCATCACCTGGAAATCATTGATCAAGAGGAAATCCATGGCTAACGAACATCATCCTGCCCGCAACGGAGCCGAGCTGTTTGTCCGGGCACTGGAAAATGAAGGCGTTCAATACATTTTTGCGGTACCGGGCGAGGAAAACCTCGCCTTCCTCGAAGCCCTGAGAACCTCCAGTATTACCCTGGTGCTCAACCGCCATGAGCAGGCTGCCGGCTTCATGGCCGCCACCTATGGCCGACTCACCGGCCGGGTGGGCGTCTGCCTCTCCACCCTTGGGCCCGGTGCCACCAATCTCGTTACTGCCGCGGCCTATGCCCAGTTGGGTGCCATGCCCATGATGATGATTTCCGGCCAGAAGCCCATCAAATCCTCCAAGCAGGGCCTTTTCCAGATCCTGGATGTGGTGGATCTGATGCGGCCACTGACCAAGTACACCCGGCAGATCAGCAACGCCAATACCATCCCCGCCAAAGTGCGCGAGGCCTTCCGGCTGGCCGCCGAAGAGCGGCCCGGAGCGGTGCATCTGGAGTTGCCGGAGGATATTGCCGAAGAGGTCCCGGATGCCGACACGCATATCTTCAAACCCAGTGACGCCCGCCGGCCCACAGCCAGCCAGAAGAGCCTGGACATGGCCTGCGAAATGCTGCGCGAGGCCAGGCACCCACTGATCATGATCGGCGCCGGCGCCAACCGAAAACGGGTGTCCCAGGCACTGCTGCACCTGGTGAACGTGACCGGTATTCCGTTTTTCACCACCCAGATGGGCAAGGGTGTGGTGGATGAACGGCACCCCCGTTACCTGGGCAATGCTGCCCTTTCTGCGGGCGATTTCGTTCACTGCGCCATTGACCGCGCCGACCTGGTGATCAATGTCGGCCACGACGTGGTGGAGAAACCACCGTTCTTCATGACCCCCGGCGGCAAGAAAGTCATTCACGTGAACTTTAGCGCCGCCGATGTGGACCCGGTGTATTTCCCCCAACACGAAGTGGTGGGCGATATTGCCAACAGCGTGGAATACATGGCCGAAAACTGTGGCCAGTGCGCCAACCACGATTTCACCCGGTTGATGGAGGTAAAGGAGGCGATCGATGCTCACCTGCAGGAACGGGCGGAAGACCCACGCTTCCCGGTCATTCCCCAGCGGATCGTGAACGACGTGCGCCAGGTGATGCCGGAGGATGGCATCATTACGCTGGATAACGGCATGTACAAGCTCTGGTTTGCCCGCAATTACCGGGCCTATGACAACAATACCGTGTTGCTGGATAACGCCCTGGCGTCCATGGGCGCCGGCCTGCCCAGTGGCATGATGGCGTCCATGCTGTACCCGGATCTCAAGGTGATGGCGGTGTGCGGCGATGGCGGGTTCATGATGAACAGCCAGGAGCTTGAAACTGCCGTGCGCCTGAACCTCAACCTGGTGGTGCTGATCATCAACGACAGTGCCTACGGCATGATCAAGTGGAAGCAGGGACAGGAAGGCTACACCGATTTCGGGCTGGATTACCGCAATCCGGACTTTGTTACCTACGCCCAGTCCTATGGCGCAAAAGGGCACCATATCAGCCGCACGGAGGATCTGCGGCCGACGCTGGAAAATGCCCTGGCCGAAGGCGGTGTTCACCTGGTAGAGGTGCCGGTGGATTACAGCGAAAACCGGCGGGTGTTTGACGAAGAGCTGGGTAAACTGACCTGCAGTCTGTAAGCGGTGTATCATGCGTGCCGGATTACCAACCGGAGGTTTTACAGTAATGATCCGTTCCTGTTTTCAAGGCCTGGTTGCCGCCTTCGCACTGCTCGCTCTCGCCGGGTGCAGTAACCCTGAGTCCCCGCAGGAAGTGGCGGCAGCCTTCTGGCAGGCCATGGCCGAGAATGATGCCGGCGACGTGGCGGAGTACTCCACTCTGGCCGACTCCGCCGGTTTCGACGGCTACAAGCGAAGCTGGACCGACGCGGTACCCTCCTTCGGCCGGGTCATTATCGAAGATCGTGAGGCCACCATCGTCACCCGCCTGCCCGCCGAGGCCGGTACCGAGGGCGAGCGGTTGGAGTTGATTACCTACCTCGTGCGTTTTGATGGTCACTGGCTGGTGGATTACGACCGCACGGGCGAAGCCATCCTGAACCCGTCGCCGTTGCGCGGCATCATGGGCGAGCTCACTCGGCTGGGGCAGAGGCTCAGTGACAGCCTGTCTTCGTCCTCCAGCGAGCTGGAGCAGCAAATGGACCAGTTGGCCTGGGAACTGGAAAACTACTCGGAAGAACTGGGGCAAAAGGCCCAAAGCGCAATGGACGAGTTTGCTCAGAAGTTGCAAGAGGCGATGCGGGAGCTTGAGCAGTCGGTGGAAGACGCGCTGAAAGACGAGAAGGCACCACCACCGGAGGACCGGGTGATCCTGGAACAGGCTGCCCGGAACCTGAGTAAGCAGGCGGAAAAGCTGGGCGAGCCGACCATGGAATCCCTGGCCAACGCCAGCCGGACAGTGGCCCAGACCGGCGATCGCCTGGCCCGCCTCAGTGATGAAACCCTGGATCGCTACCGGCAACAGTGGGAGCTGAAGCTGGCCGAGATGCGCGCTGATGCGCAAGCCTTTCTCGCCCAGCTCAAGCCTTAGCGGGCCTGCTCTGCCCCTCTGAGCATCGCCTGTAGCAATTCCTCCGCATCAAACTTGGTCAAGGCTTCGTTGGCCCCCACCTGGTTGGCGTAGCTCAGGCTCATCTCACTGTTCAGAGAGGTGTGCAGGATGATGTAGGGCTGCTTCAGCGCCGAGTTATCCCGCACGTTGAAGGTCAGTTCGTAACCGTCCAGCCCCGGCATTTCGATATCGCTGACCAGAATGTCCGTGGGCCGGCCCAGCTCGTCATCCCTCAGCAGGATCTGCAGGGCATCATCGCCGTTGGAGGTGACCTGGTAGGGGATGTCCTTGCTGTCCAGCACGTCTGATAACTGCTTGCGGGCCACCTGGGAGTCATCCACCATCAGGATGTTCAGGGATTTGAGGGTCTCGCTCTGAACATCGGTCAGCACCACATCCTGGGTATTCAGCGATTCCGGGTACACCTTGGCCAGCAGTAACTCCACGTCCAGCAGTTGGATAATGTCGCCGTCAATATCCAGCAGGCCGGTAATAAACGCCTTGCTGCCCAGGGCCTTGGGCGGTGGCATCACCTCTTTCCAGTCGGTCTCGACAATCTGCTGGACGCTGCGCACCAGGAAACCGATTTCCTGGCGCTGGATATCCGTGACAATAATCGACGCTTTTGCCTGCTCTTCCCGGGTCAGCGGCGGATAGCCCACGGCAGCGGCCATATCAATCACCGGGACAGCGGAGCCCCGGAAGGTCGCAGTGCCGATCACTGCGTGGTGGCTGTGGGGCATTTTGGTCAACCGCATGAAGGGCAGGATTTCCCGGATCTTCAGGGTGCCGATTCCGAAAAGACGCTCGCCGGAGAGACGGAACAGCAGAAGTTTCTGGGACTGCTTCGCTTTGCTGGACATATAGCCGGATCCTGTTACATACAAAAGCCCCTGCCGGCAGGAACTTTTCAAGGGGTTGGTTCAGTGGTGCGTGCCGGAAGCTGCACAGCCCGGTGTCTGACGATCTGTAGCAATAGTAGCAGTTTTCGGGTGAGGCGGGATTCAGGAGCTTTGTTTCAAATGGTGACAGAATCCTTCATCGCTCACCAGGGAAGGTGAGTGAGTATGAACCAGGCGGTGCCTCCGGTCGCGAGGATCGCCAACAGGGCAAGCAGCCCGTCGCGGGCAATAATTGCCAGGCCAAAGGCCGTCAGTGCGAGACCACCGCCATTGGCGCTGAAGGGTACGATCTCCATCAGCGGCATTGCCGCGGCAACCAGCATACACAGGATGGCCATGAGGTATTGCCCCGGACCGCTGACCAGCCAGGCCATCCGTCGTTTGGTCCAGCGATCCATGAACCGGGCCGGCTTATCCATCCAGTCCAGACCTTTGATCAGTTTCTGCCTCCCGATGTTTCGCCGCGCCAACTTGCCGGGGATCCAGATTGAGCGCCGGTGAAAAATCAGTTGCCCCAGAGTCAGTAGCACAACCAGCCCCAGCAGCGTGGGCACCCCCGGAATGTCCCCGATCAGCGGCGCCAGGGTGATAATGCCGGCGATCAGAACGAGCGGCCCGAAAGAGCGTTCTCCCACCGCATTGAGAATATCGGCCACTGAGACCTGGTCCATGCCCTCGGTTTCTGTTCGAAGGCGGTGCAGGAGCTCGGTAAGGCTGGCTGGGTCGTTCGGGGAGTTCATGATAGGAAGGAAATAAAGGGAGCTCCGGTTAAAAGTCTGACGAAACAGTACCTTGATTTGGCCGCCAGTACATGTGGGCAGGATGACGAGGTGGCAAGGTTCGGGCTGTAACGAAAAAAGCCCCTGAAAGCAGGGGCTTTTTTGCGGTTGTTTGGTGGAGACGGCGTCACTCTAATAACCTTTTTAAGATCTTGTTTTTATTAAGTATTTATTTAATTATTTTATTAGGTTACCCTCAATATTACCCACTGCATTGCGTATCGGGCTACAGCTCAAGGACAACTGGAATAAGTCATCTCAACTATCGAATTTAGCACATCCGACTGGCGTGGCTCTCGTTTGTTTTCGAAACGAAGCCGTTTGGAGGCCGAAATGGTCGATTGCAAGCCTTTTCAGGCGGTCCGAGTAGTTTAGGCTATTAAACAAAAGCGGACACTTGCGCTCCTTACCTTTCGGTCTCCAACCCTCCAAAAAGAGGCCATACCTAGCAAGCTCAGCGTTACTCGCCTACATTGAATCACATCATCTAATTTGAGGAATTCGATAAATGGCTGTGATCAGGCACCTCCTGATAGATAATTTTCGCTCGATAAAGAAAGCGGAATGGTACCCACGCCCTGGCCTCAATTGCTTGATTGGCCCGGGTGATTCTGGAAAATCAACGCTCCTTGATGCGATAGATTTGGCTTTGGGCGCAAGACGATCATTTGCCTTCAGTGATGCTGACTTCCATCAGATGAACACGAATCGTCCGATAAGCATAATGGCGACGCTGGGTGAGTTGAGTGACGAACTCAAGGACCTCGAGGCTTTTGGATTTTTTCTGCGGGGCTTTGACCAAGCAAATCAGCAAATTCATGATGAGCCATTGGCTGGCGATGAGACTGTTTTAACCCTGCAATTGATAGTGCGAGAGGATCTAGATCCCGAATGGTGCGTATTCCGGCGAACGTGACCGGTCATTCCGGGGATCGTGACCGATTTTCACACGGCCATCACACTGGAGTGGGTTTTGTACTCTGAGCGGTCACGATGGGTCAACCGATTCCGGTTTTTGTGCTTTCGCTTTTCGCAATGATTCCCCCTTTAGATTGAGTCGGTGAGCGCCGTGCAGAAGCCGATCCAGGATGGCGTCTGCCAGCGTGGCGGAGCCGATGTAATCGTGCCAGTGTTCAGTCGGTAACTGGCTGGCAATGAGGGTCGAGCCCCGGCCATGGCGGTCCTCAATCACTTCCATCAGATCCTGTCGTTGTTGCGCGGTCACCTTTTGCATGCCCCAGTCGTCCAGGATCAGCAGATCGGTTTTAAGCAACTGATTCATTAGTCGGGCATAGCTGCCATCGCCATGGGCGATGCGCAGTTGTTCGAACAGGCGCGGTACCCGCAGGTAACGAACCGAGAGGCCCTGCCGGCAGGCCTGGTTACCCAGGGCACACGCCAGCCAGGTCTTGCCACAACCTGTCGGGCCGGTGATGCACAGGTTCAGGGATTGGCGGATCCAGTCGCAGCTGGCCAGACCCGCCATGCGAGAACGCTCCAGCCCTCGTGGGTGGCGGTAATCGATGTCTTCGATGCAGGCCGGCACACGTAGACGGGCGGCCCTGAGCAGCCGCTCCAGTCGCCGGCTTTCGCGGTGCAGCACTTCACGATCCACCAACAGGGCCAGTCGTTCCTCGAACGCCAGGTCGTGGGTCTCAGGTTGGGATCGTTGTTGTTCCAGCGCATCGCACATGCCCGTCAGTTTGAGTTGGCGCAGGATGTCGAGGGTGTTTTGAGTCAGCATCAGTCTCTCCGGGATCAGTGGTAGTAGTGGGGGCCACGAACGTTGGTGTGAACAGGCAGATCGGTCAGTTCCGGCTCTTCCTCAGCTAGGGGCAGCGGGAGTTGATCCAGCCCCTGCTTTAGGATCGAGGTGATGCTCTGGTAACTGGCCGAGTTGATAGCCAACGCCCGGTCACAAGCCTGCTCAAGGCGGTCACGGCTGTAGCGACGACTGAGGTTCAGCAGACCCAGGCAGGCCCGGTAACCATGTTCCGGATGCGGCCGATCCTTGAGCTGTCCCTGCACCACATCCAACGTGGCGGGGCCGATGTCCTTGGCCCAGTTCAGGAAGCGTCCCGGTGACCAGTTCTGATGGGCCTGATGCGACTTGGGCATGTGTTCGGTCAGGGTCACGAAGCGGCTCTTGCCGTGGCGAGAATGCAAGGCTACCCGTTGTCCCTTGTGCATGACCTCAACGGACGTATCGGTCACCCGAACATCCAGCTTCACACCCACCAGGGCGTGAGGCACGCTGTACAGCCGTTTGTCGATCTCGATGTGGTAGTCAATGCCCGGTCGCGCTTTGCACCACTCGGCATAGACATAGGGTGTTGCGGGCAGAGGTCTCAGAGCTGGGCGATCCAGTGACTCGAACAAGCTCTGGCGGCTCTCGGAGCGCCCCTGGAACGGGCGCTGGTTCAGCGCCGGCAACAACTGGGCAATGGCCGAGTTCAGTTCGGCCAGGGAGAAGAACATCCGGTGCCGTAACCGGGCCAGTATCCAGCGCTCGACCAGCAGTACGGCGGCTTCAGCTTTCGCCTTGTCCTTGGGTTTGTAGGGGCGTGCCGGTAATACGGCAGTCTGGTAGTGGGCGGCCAGTTCGGCGTAGGTCTCGTTGATCTTCGGGGTATATCGATCGGCCTTGGTGACCGCTGCCTTGAGGTTGTCAGGAACCAGCAATTCAGCTACACCGCCGTAGAACGCCAGCATCCGTTGGTGGGAGGCAATCCAGTCCGGCAGGGACTGGCTCCAGGTAGCCTCGGCGAAGGTATAGCTGGACGCTCCAAGCACGGCGACAAAGACCTGAGCCTTACGCATTTCACCGGTGGAACGATCCACCACTGGCACAGTGGGGCCACAGTAATCGATAAAGATCTTCTCACCGGCTCGATGGACCTGGCGCATGCTGCGCCGCTGCCGGCCACGCCAGAGCCGGTAATGGTGGCAGAACTGGCTGTAGCGATAGGCCTTGTCGCTGTGGCGTTCTACGTACTCGGCCCAGAGCAGTTGCAGGGTCACGCCCTTGGTCTTCAGTTCCTGGTGGACCTGGAAGTAATCAGGTTCGGCAAAGCGTGCAGGTGGGGTCTTAGCCGGGAACAGCAGCGCTTCCAGTCGTACCTCATCAACATCCTCTGGCAACGGCCAGGTCACATCATGGGCCTGGGCAAGATTGACGTACTTGCCAACCACACCTTTGGAGAGACCGCAGGCGCGGGCAATGCGCTCATGGCTCAGGCCTGCTTCGTACTTGAGGCGCAAGACCTCGATAATCTGTCGCATGGAAATCCTCGCAACCGGCATCCGCTCTTCCTCGTGATAAAAAGGAAGGGGGTATGCCGGATTAAGTTGAAGAATTCCAGCGCTTTGGCAGTGGTTCCGGGGGAACGTGACCGATGATTCCGGCATCGTGACCGGCGATTCCGGAAAACAACCCGAAATCGGTCACGATAAAACGGAATGAGCGGTCACGATCGCCCGGAACAGGCGGTCACGTTCAAACGGAATGGGTGGTCACGATGGCGCGGAATACGCAAATGGCTTTTATACTCCGAAAGAGCCTATCAAAGCGGGGTAGAAAAGCACTTGCGGTGGAAGTATCGGGAGATGATCAATCCGACAAGGCTTGGCGCGACAAACCATCATCACCTAGCGTGGGGCAGTCGTTCTTTACTGAACAAACTGTCCGAAGATACATTTGATCCTTCATCGTCTCTGAATAATCTTAGTCGACAAACACGTCAAAGTTTCTTGGAACAGCCCCCTTCTGAACTCTCTGACGTACTGGGTCTAGTCCGCACTATCGCAAATGACTTAGGAGTTCCTGTAGGAGACCTGAAAGCTCTGCTGGACGTCAAAGGAGTTTCGCTATCCAACGGCGCCATTAGCCTTCACAACAGCGATAATACGCCTTTACGACAAATGGGTACCGGCTCATCCCGACTTTTGATTAGCGGCATTCAAAAAGTAGCAAGTGAATCCCAAATCATGATTGTGGACGAAGCTGAATATGGGCTTGAGCCGTATAGGATTAGTCGCCTCCTATATGAGCTTGGTTCCAAGGAGCGCGTGCCCTCGCAACAGGTATTCATTTCTACGCATTCACCTTACGTGCTGAGAGAGCTCCAAGCGAGGCAGCTACACGTGTTGAAGAAACTCTCCGTTGATGGCCAGGAGCCAACGCCTGACCTTTCCCACGTCGTCTATAGCCTGAATGGCGGCGATGAAGAGCAAGCAACACTTCGTGCCTGCGCCGAAGCTTTTTTTAGTAAGGCAGTAATCGTGGGTGAGGGAAGCACAGAGGTTGGAATTGTTCGGGGATTCGATCTGTTTTTCAAAAGCATTTCAGCTGCCGCTTTTCAGGACCGGGGCTTGGCGTGGGCTGACGGGGGCGGTGGCGACAAATGTTTCAAGCGCGCCGAAGTTTTCGCGAGCCTCGGATACTCCACGGTGCTTTTAAAAGACTCCGACATAGCTACCCCCGCCCATGCACGGCAAACACAGCATTGTCGAGAGCAAGGAGTTACGATTCTTGAGTGGGGCGAGGGGCATTCAACTGAGACCGCCACTTTCCTTTGGTGTCCGCTGGAGGTTATCCCAAGTCTTGTTCAACTAGCCGCTACTCTGAACGGTCAGCAAGAAGTGGAGCAACACATATTAAATTGCTCTGGAAATCAATTTAACTTTGATTCATGTTCAAAATTGCCCGTTGACGACATGCGTCAGTCGTTGGCGAATGCTGCTGGCACATACAAGTGGTTCAAAAATATCGACAAGGCCGAACAATTGGCACGGAATATTATTGGTCCAAATCTTCGAATGTTTGACCAGCGTTTTCGCTCTATTATCGATAGTCTGTATGCTTGGGCTGGTCGCAATGGAGACCAAAGATGAGCGTGGAAGCTGTATTGGAGGCGCAACGTGGCCTTATTGTTGCGCCCGCAGGTTGCGGCAAAACACACCTTATAACCGACACGCTCGCTGTTACGCCAAAAAAGCCATACCTGGTTTTGACACATACGACAGCTGGAGTAGCAGCTCTCAAACAAAAACTTAGACGACTGTTGGTACCGCCACAGAATTACGTCGTGACAACTATTGATGGTTGGGCATTGAGACTAGCCAGCTATTTCCCAAGCTTATGCCCACTTAAATCTCAGCCTGAGCAGCCCAAAGCTTTTTACCCTGAACTGAGAAGAACCGTTCTCGCCGCCCTTGGGACTGGTCAAATTCAAGACATCATAAAGGCTTCCTATTCCCGCATACTCGTGGACGAGTATCAAGACTGCAACATGGATCAACATCAATTGATCCAGGCATTATCCAGCGCATTGCCGTCGGTGGTTTTTGGGGACCCCATGCAATGTATCTTTAATTTTGGTGGGCCGATGCCAAGGTGGAACGAAGATGTTCGGGAGTATTTCCCGGTGCTGAAAACCTTAGACTTCCCTTGGCGCTGGCATAACACCGGCACGCTGGAGCTCGGCAGCTGGATACTGCAATGCAGGGAGGCACTATTGGCGGGCCAAAAAATTGACCTCAACTCGTGCCCTAAACTTGTCCGATTTAATGAAATTACAGGCGTTTCTTCCACTGATAGTCAAAGCCAACGCGGTGCACACTACTCATTGCTTAAAGATAACCCAAACGACTCGATTCTCGTTTTGGGAAACTCCAAAAACCCTACATCTAGGCATAACTTCGCTCAGCAGACACGAGGCTTAGATGTTGTTGAGCCTGTCGATCTACGCGATGTGATCGAAGCCGCATCCAGATTCGATCGCTCGAATGGCAGTCACTTGGTTCGCAACCTCCTACAAGCATGCTCTGGCATAATGACTAATGTGGAAACGGAAAAGACGATGGGCAGACTCGATACGATTCAGTCCGGGAGAAATAGAACACCCCCTAATCCGGTTGAGTTTTTTCTCATGCGTCTTGCCCAAGAAGGGAGGCGTGAGGATTTGCTGGAAGCTTTGAGGCAAGTTGAGAATAAAGCGGGAGTCAGGGTTTACAGGAAAGCCGCCTTCAACGCACTAAAGGACGCTCTGCAAAAGGCGGTCGATGATCCGGAGCTTTCAATTCGAGATGCGGCTGCAAAGATCAGGGAACAAAGACGGCACCAAGGTGATAAGCGAATTCCATCTAGGGCCATTGGCTCTACCCTTCTGCTAAAAGGCCTCGAATGTGATCACAGTCTGATACTCGATGCTGACGACATGAACTCTAAACACCTCTACGTTGCCCTCTCTAGAGGTGCGAAGTCGATTACCGTTTTCGCAAGAAGCAATATTGTCGGAGACTAATCGGCGCTCATACGTAAGCGGCCGGTAATCCCATCTTGAGTCAGGCGCTGCCGCCGTCAGGATAGTGTCCACTTATTTTCTAGTGGACACTTAACATGAACGACTTAAGCGTAACCAAACCCTACCAGCGCCGTCGCCGCTTTTCCCGCGAATTCAAGGCCGAGATTGTCGCCCAATGCCTGGCACCTGGTGCCTCCGTTTCCCGGATCGCCCTGGATAACGGCCTCAACGCCAACATGGTCCGGCGCTGGATGAGTGAAGCGCAGCGAGCGGATAAAACGCCGGAATTTGTACCGGTCAAACTGCCAGCGGCAACCTCAGCACCGAGCAACCCGTCGGTCTCGGACAAGCGTAGCACCATCCGTATCGAGATTCCCCGCGCCGGTGGTGCGGTTGTGGTGGAGTGGCCTGCGGAGCAGGCGCATCAATGTGCTGCTTTGCTCCGGGGCCTGTTGGGATGATCCGTATCGACGAGATCTGGCTGGCCACCGAACCACTGGATATGCGGGCGGGGCCGGACAAGGCGCTGGCGCGAGTCATCCAGGTGTTTGGTTCGGCCAGGCCGCATTGCGCCTATCTGTTCGCCAACAAACGCGGCAACCGGATGAAGGTGCTGATCCACGATGGCCTCGGTATCTGGCTGTGTGCCCGCCGGCTGAACCGGGGCAAGTTCCACTGGGGTGAAACCTGGCGCGGTGACCAACTGCGCCTGACCGAGGAACAGTTGTCCGCTCTGGTTCAGGGCCTGCCCTGGCAGCGCCTTGGCGCGGAAGGCGTCATCTCCATCCTGTAACCACAAGTGCCGTAATGCTGCTATAGCCAGAACCGCGAATCGCTTGCCGCACAGGGACTTGGCATACTAGGCGGCATGACTCAGCGCCCCGATATCAACCAACTCTCTGCCGATCAGCTCCGTGCCCTGGCGACGGAACTGATGGACTCTCTAGACGCCAAGGATCAAGTCTTGGGCCTGAAGGAGCGAGAGTTGGTGCGCAGCAACGCCATCATCGAGAAGCTGACTCACGAAGTAGCCATCCTCAAGCGCCACAAGTACGCCCGGCGCAGCGAGCAACTGGACGCCGTTCAGGGCAAGCTGCTGGATGAATTGATCGACAGCGACCTGGCGGCGATCGAAGCCGAGCTGGACCAGGCGATGACCGAGGAGCAGAAGGCTGCCCGGCCCAAGCAAAAGCCCAAGCGTACACCGCTGCCACCGGAACTGCCCCGTACCCTGATCCACCACGAACCGGACAATACCCAATGCCAGTGTGGCTGCCAGCTCAAGCGCATTGGCGAGGACGTCAGTGAGAAGCTGGATTATGTCCCCGGCGAGTTCACGGTGGAGCGCCACATCCGGGGCAAGTGGGCCTGCGACAAATGCGAGACGCTGATCCAGGCACCGGTACCGGCGCAGGTGATCGATAAGGGAATACCTACCTCCGGTCTGTTGGCTCAGGTCCTGGTGGCCAAGTACGCCGACCACTTGCCGCTGTACCGCCAGGAACGCATCTTCGGCCGTGCCGGCCTGGAAATCCCGCGCTCCACTCTGGCCGAATGGGTCGGTGCCTGCGGTGTGCAGTTGCAGCCCCTGGCGGATGCACTGCGAAACACCTTGCTGGAACACAACGTTCTGCATGCCGATGAAACCCCGGTGAGCATGCTGGCTCCGGGCAAGAAGAAAACCCACAAAGCCTACGTCTGGGCCTACTGCACCACGCCGTTCTCAGATCTGAAAGCCACCGTTTACGACTTCGCGCCCAGCCGCGCGGGCGAACACGCCCGCACCTTCCTGGGCGACTGGCCGGGCAAGCTGGTGTGTGATGATTATGCTGGCTACAAGGCCGGGTTCGGCAACGGCATCATCGAAATCGGCTGCATGGCCCACGCCCGACGCAAGTTCTACGACCTGCACGAAGCCAACAAGAGTGAGTTGGCGGCCAAAGCCCTGGAATACATCGGTACCCTCTACGAGATCGAGCGGGATACCAAAGACCTGCCACCGGACAAACGGCAGGAGATCCGGGAAACAAAAGCCCGACCGATTGCTGACGCCTTGCATCAATGGATGCTGGCCCACCGACAGAAAGTGCCGGATGGCTCCGGCACAGCCAAAGCCCTGGATTACAGCCTCAAACGCTGGGAAGCGCTGACGCGCTACCTGGACGATGGTGCTGTGCCCATCGATAACAACTGGGTGGAAAACCAGATCCGGCCCTGGGCGCTGGGCCGTTCCAACTGGCTGTTCGCGGGATCACTACGCAGTGGCCGGCGTGCTGCGGCGGTCATGACTCTGATCCAGTCAGCCAAGCTGAACGGGCATGATCCCTATGCCTACCTCAAAGATGTGCTGACCCGCCTGCCGACGCAGAAAAACAACGCCATCGACGAGCTATTGCCCCACAACTGGAAGCCGGCTATACCTGACAAGGTGTGATGCCCGGACGCTTACGCTCATACTAATCGTAGCAATGTTCATCAGTCTCCAAATTTAGGCACGTTTGTCGTTGCCTCAAGGGAAAGGGGATCCAGCGACAGGCGCAAGATGGGATCACCGGACGCTTTCGTTTTGAGTCGCCTCAAGGAGGAGCTGATCTACGCCGAGCTTTTTGATTCGATCGCGGTAGCCAAATCCGCTACCTTCGGGTACATCGAAGTGTTTTATAACCGAAAAAGACGACACTCCGCTTTGTGCTATCTCGGTCCGGTAGAATATGAGCGCAGATGTGCATTACCGAGTGTCTACTTTTCGTGGGTAGAACCCGAATCAATTGATCTGACCATCAGAGCATTCGAGGGAGAGCGTCGATATGGTTCTGTCTTATAGAGCTGCTGCCACTTACGACTGGTTCAAAAAGCGCGAACAAGAGCTACATCATGAAGCTAGCCAAAACGACGGGAAACTAGCATTGCATGATCTATGGAGGCTGTCTTACTACAAGCAGCCCTACCTGTTGCTCCAGTCTGATGAAGCCATATTGGAGAGGTTCAGGGACGTGTTTATGAATGGACTCGACCTCAATCACAAGGGTCAGATCATGCCGACGCCTATGCTAGCAAACGATAATCGCCTAGGCAGACTATTCACAGAAATTATCGAAGAAACGAACTGGCGTGGCATTCTGACTAAAGATTCCATGTCAGAAGGTCTAGAGCAACTGAACGCCTATTTCTCCGACGGAACTCCTCCTGGCGTGAAAATGTTTGAAGGAAGAGCAGAGGTTAAAGGTGATTGGTTGGTGAAATTCTCAAAGAAACAGTACATCAAAGACGCCTTTCATCACGGCAGGTTGCGCATATCGCCTGCGTCCGAATACGCAAAAGGGAGCCATCTCCGAGCCGTTAAGGATCTTGAAACAGCAAGACCTTATAAGCTGAAAGCTTTTACAGAGGCCATGGACGGTGAGACTAGCGTTAAATTTCAGGGCCATGCACTTCCCATTGAAAAAGGAACGGTTGACTTGAAATTCATGATGGATGACTACTTTTTGTTCTGCACATGTACAGACATCAGTCGTCGCATGCCAACCGATTTCGAAGCAGATGCGGCTCTCATCATTAAAGACAAAAAGGCATTCATAGATCGCTTGCGGAAAGCATTCACTCAGCAATATCCGGACTGGGAGTTCTTGGAGGGCAATGTCTACTATTACGACCCTTTCAACGATATCCCTAAAGATATGAATCAGGAGTTTTGGAAGCACATTTCCTTCTCTTACCAAAAGGAGCACCGTTGCGTTCTTCGACGAAGGCGAAAAGAGGAGGTCGAGCTTAAAGCGTTTTTCGTCGAGCTTGGCTCGCTAGAAGATATTTCTGAAATGGTTTTGCATCGCTAGGAGAGCAAGAGCATGGAGCACTATGCGAGCCTGACTGCCTGGATCCTCGGCTCACTCGGAGGAGCAGGATTTATTGTAGTCGCCCTTTCAAGCTGGCTGGGAAAAGTGTGGGCTACTCGGCTCATGGACAATCAGCGGCATAGCCATCAGCAGGAATTGGAAGAGTTACGATCCAATCTTCGTGCAAAAAATGATGAACAACTGGTTTCCATCAGAAAGGACTATGAGATTTTTAAGGAGACTCACCTCAGAGAGCACAACGATAAATTGCTCATCTATCGAGCTTGCTTGGATATCGTTGCCTCTCTCCTAGCAAAAATAGAATTGACGGCGCTTGGTAAACGAGCGGGATTAACAGCTGAAGAACAAGAGGCTTTCGAGACTGAAAGGCTACGGCTTTATGCATATTTGGCGATGCTGGCTCCTCAGGAAGTAATGGACGCGAACGACAATTTGATAGATATGCTCCTTGCCTTGATATATGACGGAAAAGGTACGACTTGGGCGAATATCCGAGAAGCAGCACTCAAGCTCACGAACTCAATGAGAGCCGATATAGGTATCAACAAGGCGGCGGTTTCATACAACGGTGCTCGCTAGGGTGACAAAATGAGACAGAATGGACTTAACCTGACAAACATGACATCGCCGGCCTCAAACGGTGGTTGGTTTTGAATGTTCGCTTCGCGACCGTCCCGTATCCCAGGCTCACTAAACAAAAGCGAACGTTCGCGCACCTCGGTTCGATAAATCTGCCTATCTTTTCGTAGTGTCCGCAGTGACGGGGTAGAGCCTCAAGAGGTCGATTGGTTCAGAAGCTAATCCCTTTGGCTTTTTGTTCCAATGTCTCCCTCATGTAGAGATGCAATGAGCGGGCACGCGATGCTGTCCGGCCGTGCGTGGCATTGACTGACCATGTCGCTCAGAGCCTTCTCAATTTTGACCAGCCTTTCGATCTTTTCACGCACATCCTTCAGCTTGTGCTCGGCGAGCGCACTGGCTTCCTGACAGTGAGTGCCATCTTCCAACCTTAAAAGGTCGCCGACCTCGTCGAGACTGAAACCCAGCTGCTGCGCCGTTTTAACAAATGTCAGCCGATCAATATCGGCGGAACCGTAGCGTCGAATACCACCTAGAGGTCGTTTGGGTTCCGACAACAGACCTCGCCGCTGGTAATAGCGGATCGTCTCGACATTTACATTGGCCGCCTTGGCCAAGCCGCCAATAGTCAGTGAACTGGCTTTAACCGACATACTGCTTGACTCCGTACTTGACTACGGAAGTAACCTTATCGCATCGAGTCCATGGGCAACAGGTGTCAGCGTCATGTCGAAATTCAAATCTAAATCCGGAGGTGCTTCTCTCGCTGTCGGGGGCATGGCTGGACTTCTTGCCTCGGCGTGCTGTCTCGGGCCATTGGTACTTATCACTCTGGGCGTTTCCGGTGCCTGGATCGGCAACCTGACAGCTTTGGAGCCCTATCGACCGCTGTTCATTGGCGCGGCCACCGTCGCCATGTTCTTTGCCTGGCGACGAATCTATCGCCCTGTAGAGCAATGCTCACCCGGTGAAACGTGTGCGATCCCTCAAGTCCGAAAGACCTATAAGGTGATCTTTTGGGTAGTTACGGCTCTGGTACTGGTCGCATTAGTGTTCCCTTACATTTTGCCTCTATTCTACTAAACGGAGATTTTTCTCATGCGTAAACAGTTTGTACTTGCCATGTTCCTCACTTTGCTCAGCATGTCCTCCTGGGCTGCGTCTCAAACAGTAACTCTCTCGGTGCCTGACATGACCTGTGCCGCGTGTCCGATCACCGTCAAGTTGGCCTTCAGTAAGGTGGAAGGGGTGTCGCAAGTTTCCGTGAGCTACCCTGATCGAGAAGCCGTCGTCACCTTTAACGATGCGCTCACTTCCATAGAGGCGCTCACCGAGGCCACGAGCGACGCTGGTTACCCCTCCACTCCCACGGCCTCAGAGGCGACTCCGGAGGGGCAATGAAGAATCCGAAGAACCTGCTCAGGGTCGGCTGCTCAGGGTCGGCATAGTAGGGACTATTCTGGTTGCACTATGCTGCTTCACACCGATTCTGGTCATTTTGATGGCCACCGTGGGACTGGCCGCCCTGACGGGCTATCTCGACTATGTGCTTCTTCCGGCACTGGCGGTATTCATCGGCCTGACGGTTTATGCGTTCTGGCGGAAAAAGCACTATGACGCCAGCTACGAGAGCAACTTCAAAGCTCCAAGGAGTTTCCCGAGTGAAAAATGACAACAAACTGCATATTGC
This sequence comes from Marinobacter subterrani, assembly GCF_001045555.1. Taxonomy (NCBI): domain Bacteria; kingdom Pseudomonadati; phylum Pseudomonadota; class Gammaproteobacteria; order Pseudomonadales; family Marinobacteraceae; genus Marinobacter; species Marinobacter subterrani. The sequence continues at coordinate 2,773,987 of NZ_LFBU01000001.1, read as the reverse complement.
GGTAATCGGCAGTGGTGGTGCCGCCATGGCGGCTGCCCTGAAGGCAACAGAGCGCGGTGCCCGCGTCACCCTGATTGAACGTGGGACTGTCGGCGGCACCTGCGTAAATGTTGGCTGCGTGCCCTCGAAGATTATGATTCGTGCAGCACATATCGCGCACCTGCGAAAAGAAAGCCCGTTTGACGCGGGCATCAGTGCTGAGGCTCCTCAGGTAGACCGAGCAAAACTGCTTCAGCAACAGCAGGCACGAGTGGAGGAGCTGCGTGACACCAAGTACGAAAAGATACTTCGAGAACACAAGGACATCACAGTCCTGAACGGTGAGGCCCGGTTTGTCGATACCAATAGCCTGGTAGTCACGCTGGCTGAGGGTGGTGAAAAACCGGTTCATTTTGATCGCGCCTTTATTGGAACCGGAGCCAGACCGGCAGAGCCGCCAATAACGGGGCTGGCAGACACTCCTTACCTGACATCAACCAGTGCCTTGGCGCTGGATACCGTTCCCAAACGGCTGATCGTGATTGGTGCCGGTTTCGTTTCCTTGGAATTGGCTCAGGCATTCGACAGACTCGGCAGCAAGGTTACCGTTTTAGCCCGGAGCCGTGTGTTGTCCAGCGAAGATCCTACGATCGGAGAGGCCATAGAGGCGGCTTTTAAACGGGAAGGGATTGAGGTGCTTCGCCAGACCACGCCCAGCAACGTGGACTATAGCGACAACGAGTTTATCGTCGAGACGCCTGCCGGCACCTTGCGAGCCGACCAACTACTGGTGGCGACCGGTCGAACGCCCAATACCGAGGCCCTGAACCTGGCGAGCATTGGCGTGGAAACTTCACGCGGCGCAATTCAGGTGGATGAGCATCTGCAAACCACGGTCACCGGAATATACGCTGCTGGTGACTGCACCAATCAACCGCAGTTTGTCTATGTCGCAGCTGCCGCAGGCAGCCGAGCCGCCGTCAACATGACGGGAGGCGAGGCCAAACTCGACCTCAGTGCCATGCCCGGGGTCATGTTCACCGATCCTCAAGTCGCCACCGTTGGCCTCACTGAAGCCGAAGCAGTTGCTCGGGGTTATAGCGTGGACACCAGGCTGCTCGACTTGGAAAACGTGCCGCGTGCGCTAGTAAACTTTGACACCCATGGATTTATTAAAATGGTAGCAGAGCGCAGCACAGGCCGTTTGCTCGGGGTGCAGGTTGTCGCAGCGGAAGGCGGTGAAATTATCCAAACGGCAGTGATGGCGTTACGAGCAGGTTTGACCGTTCAGGAAATCGGCGATGACTTGTTCCCTTATCTGACCATGGTTGAAGGACTCAAACTCTGTGCGCAAACGTTCACCAAGGATGTAAAGCAGTTGTCCTGCTGTGCCGGTTAATCGCTCCGGCTCTGGTCAACGCGAGCACTGTCCAAAATTTGAACGTTCGCTTTGCGACCGTAGCAGCTAAACAAAAGCGAACATTCGATTTTATCTTAATAATTCGATAGAAACGCGTAAACCGCTACAGGACTTAGTCGAAAAGCTGATTTTACCTTCATAGCGAGTCACTATATCTCGAACGATAGCAAGGCCGAGACCGTGCCCAGGTGTTTGCTCATCTAGCCGCAGACCCCTTTGGCCCAAACTGGCTAAATCCTCGTGATTAACCCCTGGGCCATCATCAGCAACAACTATTCGCTTGAAGCCGCTGCCTTGTTCCACAGAGAGCTCTACGCATCTCGAAGACCATTTGCCAGCATTGTCGAGTAAGTTGCCCAATACTTCATTTAGATCATGTTCTTCTATCGGCCATCGGCTGTCTTCAGGCAGAGAACTCGATAGTTCAAACGACTTTTCCGGATATAAACGACCGAGCATCCACAAAAGATCCCGTGCCTGTTTTATGGGGTAGGCGCTTTTTCCAATCTGGGGCCCTGCAAAACGGCTTCGACGCATTTCAGCTTCTAATTGCCTGTCGATATCGCTTAGTCGCTCCACCATCTGGCGCCTTAGATTGGTGTCGAGAGGACGTGTGTCGTCTTCCAGTATCTGCCGGACGGCTGCGATGGGAGTTTTGACGCTATGAGACAGGTTTGCGAGAGCGTCCCTGGAGCGCTCCAGTCGCTGATCTAAGGAGTCCAGCAACTGATTTAGTTGAAGAACCAGCGGGTGGAACTCCTCTGGCGACTGAACGTTGATTCGGGAGATCTCTCCGTCCTGGAGTCTTTTTAATGCGGCTTTGAGTGTGACAACCGGTCGCATGGACATCGTGATACCGAACCAGAGCACGGCGACCAAGAGCATAATCAACAGAACTGATACTACGGCGGTCCAGGCATGAAGTGCAGCTTGGCTGCGTTTCAGCGCACCCAGATCTTCAGAAACGATTACGACGATGGGTGTTTCACCGACCTGAAAAGACTTTCGGTAGGCGAGGATGTCTAAGGGAGTATCAGTGGTTTCGGCATCTTCTACGCGAACGGTTCCGTCTTCTTCGTTTTCAATCAGAGGCGTTAACAAGGGCTCCCAAGTATCGGGTGAAATGATGGTCTGTTCGGGTGTATGTATGGCAAAGGCATGATGAAAAACATCCTGGAAATAATCGCCCGTCTGGAGAGTGTCAACTTCACCATTCGCGTCGCGAATCTGGTGTTCAAGGAAAGCGACTTCATCTTTCAGTCGGCTTTCAACGAACTCCCGGGACATTCGGTCGAGTAGCAAACCATGGACCAACCACGCTACCCCCATTAGACCAATTCCGGCGGGCAGTAACAGCGCAAGCAAGGTTCCTTTTACGGACGCAGGCTTTTTAAGGAATCGCATTAAAAATGTACCCCTGGCCGCGTCGTGTTGAGATGGTTTCGCTGCCCACTAGCTTCCTTAACCTCCGAATATACGCCTCAATGACGTTTTCACTCGGGCTATCATTCAAGTTGTAAAGCTGTTCCATTAGTTGTTCTTTGGAAAAGACGTGGCCAGGGCGGCTCATCAAACAACGTAGCAGCCGGAATTCGGTTCCGGTAAGTGTATGTTCCACGCCGTCGTCCATCTTGAGGCTTTGGCGGTTTTCGTCCAGTTCAAAGCGGCCGGCTTTAACCTGAGCAAGGACTCTTCCTTCACTACGACGCACGAGTGCGTTGAGGCGTGCGATTAGCTCTTCTGTCTGAAAAGGTTTTGCCAGATAATCGTCTGCCCCGGCTTTTAAGCCGTTAACCTTATCCTGCCAATCGCCTCTCGCGGTCAGAATCAAGACCGGACAGCTGACGTGATTCGTTCGCCACTTTCTCAATACGTCCAGCCCGTTGCCATCAGGTAGACCCAGGTCCAGAACAACAGCACGGTAATCCTCTTGCTCACCCAGAACAACGGCTTCTCGGGCACTGGGAGTTGTATCAACGCTGAAACCTGCTTTTCCCAACTGCCTGACCAGACCCTCAGCAAGCAAGCGGTCATCTTCGACGAGCAGTAAACGCATGAGTCTTTCCTTCTCTGTATGGTCCGCAGTCGAAAGTGTGACTGATTAACCTGAATTCAGCCTGAACGGAAAATAGTTCGAGTTTTTCAGAAAGAATTCAGGTTAGTGAGAGAAGGTAACAACCGATTCTGGACATTGCTCAAGATTGGGGCTCAATCCAGCAGTGTTTTCGCGATTTTTATTTTACAGAGGATAAAAGGATGAATGCATCAAAACTATTCGTAGCGGGTATGGCGTTTTCAATGTCGGCAACAGCGTTTGCGGCTGGCGCCCATGATGGTGGCCACGGGCACGGCGCTACAAGCGGTGAACCTGGCAAAGCGTCGGAGGCCAGCCGAACCATAACTGTCGAGATGTACGACAACTACTACGAACCCGAAGAAATCAGTGTAAAGCCTGGTGAAACCGTTCGCTTCGTGGTGGAGAACAAAGGAAACCTCGTGCATGAGTTCAATGTTGGCACTCCCGACATGCACGAAGCTCATCAAGAGGAAATGATGATGATGGTTGAGCATGGCATCATCCAGGGCGGCAAGCTGAACCACGACATGATGAATATGGATATGGGGAATGGCCATTCCATGAAGCATGACGACCCGAACAGCGTGTTGCTGGAACCCGGCCAAAGCAAAGAAGTGATTTGGAAGTTTTCTGATAAAGGCAATATCGAATTTGCCTGCAACGTTCCGGGCCACTATCAGGCCGGGATGTACGGTGAGGTCAATTTCGAGTAACTCGCTTAACTGAGGTCCGCAAGCGCGGGGCTGAGACACGTTTCTCGGCCCGGCTTCAATGACGTGTAGTTTGGAGTAACACAGATGAAAACACGCTTTTTGTCAGGGCTTTTGAGCCTGCTGATGCCAGCCATGGTTCTGGCCGGCGAATACGACCTTACGGTCGACCGGGTAAAAATTGATACCGGCGATTTTGTGAAGGAAGGCATTGGATACAACGGCGCATCTCCGGGACCGGTAATGCGTTTCAAGGAAGGCGAGAACGTCCGGATCAACGTGACCAACAACCTGGATGAGATGACGTCCATTCACTGGCACGGCCTGATCCTTCCTTTTAACCAGGACGGTGTGCCTGGTATCAGTTTCCCGGGCATCAAGCCGGGTGAAACCTTTACCTATGAGTTTCCTATCCAGCAGGCAGGCACCTACTGGTTCCACAGCCACTCTGGTTTTCAGGAGCCGGACGGCGCCTATGGTGCCATTGTCATCGAGCCCGAGGGCCGTGAGCCATTCCGCTACGATCGTGAATACGTGGTGCAGCTGACTGACAAGCATCCCCATTCCGGTGACCGCATCATGCGCAACCTGAAAATGATGGCGGATTACTACAATCGCCAGCAATTGACAGTGGGTGATTTTTTCTCTGAGGTGTCGGAAAACGGCCTGATGAACACTGTCCAGGATCGTATGGCCTGGGGCAGCATGCGCATGATGAAGGCGGACGTGGAAGACTTGCAAGGTTTTACCGGGTTAATCAATGGCAAGGGACCGGACCAGAACTGGACCGGGATCTTTGAACCTGGCGAGCGTATTCGCCTGCGTTTTATCAACTCTTCGGCGATGACTTACTTTGATATCCGGATCCCCGGTCTGGACATGACGGTTGTGCAGGCTGATGGCAACAACGTTCAGCCGGTTAGTGTGGACGAGTTCCGGATCGGTGTGGCGGAAACCTACGATGTGATCGTCCGTCCGAAAGATGAGCAGGCCTACACCATCTTCGCTGAATCCATGGGGCGTTCGGGCTATGCCAGAGCGACACTGGCCCCAGAAGAGGGTATGGAAGCGGCCGTGCCGCAACTACGCGAACCGGCGCGCCTGACCATGGCTGATATGGGCGGCATGCCCGGTATGGACCATGGCAGCATGGCTGGTATGGATCATGGCGACATGGATATGAATAGCTCAGAAGGTATGTCCGGAATGGATCATTCTTCGATGGAGGGAATGGACCACGCAAACATGAGCAACATGGACCACTCAAATATGAAAGGAATGGATCATTCCAACATGGAAGGTATGGATCATTCGGGCATGTCCGGTATGGATCATGGTTCCATGACGATGGGAAAAGAAGGCCCAACAGATCCCTTCTATGCCAAGGGCAGCGGCCTTACGCCCACGGCGGCTAATGGCGGTAAATTTCTGTCTTACGCTGACCTGAAGGCTCAGGATCCGCTGTATGAAGACCGCGAACCGACTCGGGAAATCGAACTTCGCCTGACCGGCAATATGGAGCGTTATATCTGGAGCATTAATGGCGTCAAGTATGAAGACGCCGATCCGATTCGTTTGAAATACGGTGAGCGGGTCCGCTTCAAGTTTGTTAACGAAACCATGATGACTCACCCCATGCACCTGCACGGCATGTGGTCGATTTTGGACGTTGGCGCCGGCCAGTGGAATCCCATCAAGCACACAGTGAGCGTGAATCCAGGCACTACGGTTTACATGGAAACCGAGGTGGATGCGCCAGGCCAATGGGCGTTTCACTGCCATTTGTCTTATCACGCAGCGGCCGGAATGTTTCGTAAGGTGATTGTCGAAGGTGGCCCGGATTCAACCCAGGCGAAGACAGACGCGATTGCCAAAGATGGAGGTGAGGTATGAGCTGTATTCGATCAATTGTCGCAGTCAGCTTCCTTGCCTCTATTGGTGTCTCAACGGCGGTGACAGCTCAGGAAATGATCTCCGACACGACCGCTCGAAAACAGCCGCTCACAACCTGGGGTGTTCAATTCGAGGAATTTGAGTACCGCTACAGCGACGATGACGAGGAGCTGGGCGTCTGGAATGCGGATGCCTTCTATGGCACTGACGATTTTAAAGTCCGGTTGCTCACAACCGGCGAATACGAAATAGAGGAGCAGGCCTACGAAACGCTGGAAAACCAGTTGGTCGGCCAGATCCCCATTTCCAAGTTCTTCGACGCCAAAGCGGGCGTGCGTTTCGATACTTCGGAAGGGCCGGACCGGACATACGCCGTTCTCGGTGTCGCCGGCCTGGCGCCCCAATGGTTTGAGATCGATGCAAACCTGTACGTCAGCAACGATGGTGATACGTCAGCCGAACTGGACGCTGAGTACGAATTGCTGTTCACCAATTACTGGATCCTGGCGGCAACTCTGGATGCCTCGGTAGCGTTCAGTGAGGATGAAGAGATTGGTGTCGGCAAAGGATTGGTTTCCACCGAAACCGGCCTCCGGCTCCGCTACGACCTGATAGACCGTGCGTTCTCGCCTTATGTGGGTGTGGTGCACGAGCGTAAGTATGGCGATAGTGCCGACCTGGCCGAGGCGAGCGGCGGCGGCACAGAAGATTGGTTTGCCGTAATCGGCGCTCGAATCGCATTCTGATGCTGAAGGGCCATGGGAAACCCATGGCCTTTTTTCGTCTATGATTTGATGTAACTCAAATCCACCGAAAGCATGTGTCCATTTTCAGTCGCAGTTCAGGTTGAAGTGTTTTGATACAGGGAGAAGTCATCAGGAAGAGAGGTGTCACCCCATGACCAAAGCACACAAAGCAACCAACCAGGAGCAGTTTTTGTTGCGCCGAAAAATGACCGTCGAGGGGCTTGGAGAGGATCAGTGGGAGGGGCTCATCCACGATCTGAATCACCACCCATGCGTTGATTTCGCCGAGCGTAAGCCAAATGGCACATTGCAGGTGACGTACGATGGAACCCACTGGTCCGTCGATGAATTACTGGAACTGATCAAGGCTTACGGTGGCCGATTGAAAACCGGATGGTGGACCCGGCGCAAACTGGCCTGGTACCGGTTTACCGACGACAACGTCCGGGCAAATGCCAAGCATGAGCCGTTCTGCTGTTCCAAGATTCCACCCATGAAAAAATAAGAGGAGATTGAGTGAGCAAGGAGGAAGATCGAAGCACTCGCTACCAGGAAGGTAGTCTCACTCTGCCAGGGACGGTGATGCTGGGTACCGGCGTCATGATTGGCGCCGGTATTTTTGCTCTGACCGGGCAGATGGCGCAGATGACCGGCGTTCTTTTCCCGCTGGCCTTTCTCGCGGCGGCGGTGATTGTCAGCTTCAGCGCCTATTCCTACATCAAGATCTCCAATGCCTACCCGTCCGCCGGCGGTATCGGCATGTACCTGCACAAGGCTTACGGAAACCGGCTGCCAACGGCTTTCAACGCCCTGTTGATGTATTTTTCCATGGTCATCGCTCAGAGCTTCCTGGCCCGGACCTTTGGCTCTTACACCATGCAACTTTTCGGCGGGGATGACAGTGGCCGCATGGTGCCCATTCTCGGCGTGGCGCTCATTCTTGCGGCCTTTCTGATCAACCTGCTGGGCAATCGGATGATTCAAGGGGTGGCTTCCTTTATCGGGATCCTGAAAATCGGCGGCATACTGATTTTCGGTCTGGTCGGGGTCTGGATTGCCGACTCAATCTCGGTTGATTTTTCGGAGCCCGGTGAAGCCGGAACGCTGGGCAACTTCTTGGGCGCGACCGCGTTGGGCATTCTTGCGTTCAAAGGCTTTACGACCATCACCAACAGTGGCTCGGATGTCATCGACCCGAAGCGAAACGTTGGGCGCGCCATCGTGATTTCCATTGCCGCCTGTGTGGTGATCTACACGCTGGTGGGATTTGCGGTCGCCAGCAATCTATCTCTGGCTGAAATTATCGAAACGCAGGATTACTCTCTCGCCGCTGCTGCACGCCCCGCTCTCGGCGAATACGGCGTCTGGTTTACTGTTGCGATTGCCATGATGGCCACGGCGGGAGGAATTCTGGCCAGTGTATTTGCTGTGTCCCGCATGTTGGCCATGCTGACGGAGATGAGACTGGTTCCTCATCGGCATTTCGGGATGCCCGGCAGCATTCAGAAGCACACACTGGTGTATACCGTTGTCCTGGGTCTGATTCTGACCGCCTTCTTTGACCTGTCACGCATTGCTGCGTTGGGTATCGTGTTTTATCTGATTATGGACATTGCCATTCACTGGGGTGTGCTCCGTTATCTACGCAAAGACATTAAGGCCAACACCTGGGTGCCAGCAACAGCCATCTTGTTGGATCTTTTGGCGCTGGGCGGCTTCGTCTGGGTAAAGCTTAATACGGACCCGTTCGTCATCAGCGTGGCAGTCGTGACCATGATCGTGATTGCAGTATCCGAGCAGATTTTCCTTAAAAGATCACCGGAATCGGCGCAAGCGAAACAGGAAGAGAGTCACGCGCATCGTCACCATTAACCAGAATCTGGAAGAGAGGCTATTGCCATGATGGGAGATAACATGTTCGGGAACACCATGTGGGCAGGCCACTGGCTGTGGATGCTGGTGATTGCCATTGTGGTCGTCATTCCGGCTTGGCGTATTTGCCAGCGCACCGGGTATCCGGGGTGGATGGGTGTGCTGATATTGATCCCCATCGTCAATCTGGTTCTGCTGTATTTTATTGCATTTGCAGACTGGCCCGCCGACAAAACAGGAGATCGCAATGGCTGAGCACCATCACGCCCATGACCACGATCACCACGCCGATAAAGAACCTGGCGGGCACACCGCCAAGGATCCGGTTTGCGGCATGGCAGTCGATCCGCATACCGCGGAACACCGCAGCCAGCATGGCGGTAAAACCTGGTACTTCTGCTCGTTGCGTTGCCAGTCCAAATTCGACGAGGACCCTGAGCAGTACCTCGATTGGGAAAAGAAACAGCAAGAGCCGGTAGCGCCGGGCACTATGTATACCTGTCCCATGCACCCCGAGATTCGGCAGCAAGGGCCAGGGGACTGCCCAATCTGCGGCATGGCCCTAGAGCCCGAGCAGGTAAGCCTGGACGACGGGCCTTCGGAAGAACTCAAAGACATGACCCGCCGATTCTGGATCGGCCTGGTGCTGGCCCTGCCTGTACTGGTACTGGAGATGGGTGGGCACCTCACCGGACTCGATCACATTATAGCCCCGCAGATGTCCAACTGGATTCAACTGGTGCTGGCAACGCCTGTGGTGCTCTGGTGCGGTTGGCCCTTCTTCGTCCGGGGTTGGAAATCCGTGGTTAGCCGTAACTTGAACATGTTTACGCTCATTGCCATTGGTACCGGCGTCGCGCTGATCTACAGCCTGGTGGCGACCCTGGCGCCGCAGATCTTCCCAGGCGCCTTCCGGCAGGAAGACGGGTCGGTCGCCGTCTACTTCGAGGCGGCTGCTGTCATCGTGGTGCTGGTGCTGCTGGGGCAGGTGCTGGAATTGCGCGCCAGAGAGAAAACCTCTGGTGCCATCAAGGCCCTGCTGGATCTGGCACCGGCGACGGCCAGAAAACTGGACGACGATGGCAGCGAATCCGATGTGTCGCTTGATCAGGTCAAGGTCGGTGACCGCTTGCGGGTACGTCCGGGAGACAAGGTGCCGTTGGACGGCGAGGTGCTTGAAGGCAGCTCCAACGTGGATGAATCCATGGTGACCGGTGAGCCTTTGGCAGTCAGCAAAAAATCCGGCGACCAGGTGATCGGCGGCAGTATCAACCAGCAGGGCAGCTTTATCATGCGGGCCGACAAGGTTGGCCGTGACACCATGCTGTCCCAGATTGTGCAGATGGTGGCGAGCGCCCAGCGCAGCCGCGCGCCCATTCAGGGCCTGGCCGACAAGGTGGCGGGTTATTTTGTGCCTGCGGTGATCGTGATCGCCATTATCGCCTTTATAGCCTGGTCATTCTTCGGGCCCACGCCGCCTATGGCGTTCGGGCTGATTGCAGCGGTCAGTGTTCTGATCATTGCCTGCCCTTGCGCACTTGGCTTGGCGACGCCCATGTCCATCATGGTGGGTGTCGGACGCGGTGCTCAAAGTGGCGTTCTGATTCGCGATGCGGAAGCCTTGGAGCGTATGGAGAAGGTGGACACCGTGGTGGTGGATAAAACCGGCACGCTGACAGAGGGCAAGCCGCAAGTCACCCGGCTTGTCGCGGCCAACGGGTTCGATGACAGTAGTCTCATGCGTTATGCAGGCGGCCTGGAGAAAGGCAGTGAGCACCCACTGGCTCACGCCATACTCGATAAAGCCAAGGGCATGGACCTGAAGCTTCCGGATGCGGAAGACTTTGACTCTCCGAATGGTAAAGGGGTTACCGGTCGAATAGACGGCAAGCGGGTGCTACTTGGTAACCGCCTTCTCATGGAGTCGGAAAATGTCGACACCACGCGATTTGACGGCGACGCCGACCAGCTCCGAAAAGATGGTGCTACCGTGATTTTTGCTGCTGTCGACGGAAACGTCGCAGGGTTGCTGGCGATTGCCGATCCGGTCAAGGAAACCACCGAAGCCGCTATTTCCGCGCTGCAAAAAGACGGCATCCGGGTGGTCATGCTGACCGGCGATAACCGCACTTCAGCTGAAGCAGTTGCCCGAAAACTGCATATCGACGAAGTGGAAGCGGAAGTCCTGCCGGAAGATAAGGGCAAGATCGTCCAGCGCCTGAAAGACGAAGGCCGTGTTGTCGTGATGGCGGGTGACGGCGTAAACGATGCGCCTGCACTGGCAACGGCGGATGTCGGTGTGGCCATGGGCACCGGGACCGATGTCGCCATCGAAAGCGCCGGCATTACGCTGCTACGCGGCGACCTGATGGGCATTGTCGAGGCGCGCCGTTTGTCTCTGGCGACCATGCGCAATATCCGTCAGAACCTGTTTTTCGCCTTCGTTTACAACTCCGCCGGTGTTCCGATAGCGGCAGGGGTTTTGTACCCGTTTTTCGGGATACTGCTGTCGCCCATTTTTGCAGCGGCCGCCATGTCGCTGTCCTCGGTCAGCGTGATCGTGAATGCGCTGCGTTTGAGGGTGGTGAAACTCGGGTCAAAGCAATGAACTTCTGAATCATTGGAGGTAGCTATGTCATACACAATCGATTGAGTTATCAAAGATGTCGATTTCGAGGACGTGGACAGAAGAGCGCGTCAGGCCCTCACTGATCACGGCTTCGGTGTGCTGACAGAAATTGATGTCAAAGCCACCATGAAGAAAAGCTGGACAAGGATATGCAGGCCTATCGGATTCTCGGGGCCTGCAATCCTGGCATGGCCTGGGAAGCCATCGGTGTATTCCGCGATTGAGGAATTTGAGGCGCAAGGAAATCGAGGAACAAGAATGATGCATGGGGCAACTATCTCAGTAGGCGTTCTTGCAGTCGCACTAATCAGCGGCTGCGGTAAACAGACGGTGGATGACCGCTGGTACACACAGGCTGAGGTCGAGCGCGGCGCAGTGGTGTTCGACGACAACTGCGCAAGCTGCCATGGCGGCAATGCCCAAGGCGCTTTCAATTGGAAAAAGACTCTGAAGGATGGCTCTTACCCGCCGCCACCGCTCAACGGAACAGGTCATGCCTGGCACCATTCCTTCGACACGCTGATGGGTACAATTAGTCAAGGTGGCGCCCCCATGGGTGGGAAAATGCCGGCCTTCGCAGACGAGCTCTCCAGGGACGATCAAAAAGCCGCTATCGCCTATTTCCAGAGCAAATGGGACAAGCGGATCTATGAGGCATGGTCTGAAAGGAGTGGGCTCTGATTTCTCTGGGTAATCAGACGTTAACTCAAGGAGGCAGCGTATGAAATGCTTATGGGTGGTGGCTTTTCTAAGTGTTTTTCCGGGCAGTGCGCTGGGTGGTGCGCCCTCGGCGGAATCATTGCTTGAGGGGGATGGAGGCCACCCTGTGGTCGGACAGCAACCACGGCCGTTTCACCATACGTATCGAAACCGAATTCTGGACTTGGAGGCCTGGATGGTTCGGCAGGTTTAAGATGGAATTATAGCGAGTTATCGTCGGTAGTCACATGGACAGGCACAGGGGTACTTCCTCTTGCACAATGGGTTTTCTTGCCACTGATAACGGTCCTGGTTGTCAAATGGATGTTTCTTGGGTGGTTGACTCTGAGAGCCAAATAAAGCAGCGCCGTGGAAGTGAAATAAAGTATCTTCTGGATGTTAAAAATTGAAGGGTATACGGATTTAATGGTTGATGGGGCACCTTCACCCCATCAATCTGATACCACCCTCAGATGGTTGATAGATCGACTCCGTAGTTGAGTTCCTCTGCGAAGTCCGGCAGTCCGTAACCGATGGTTTTCTTGTAGAAAGGAGAGACCTTCGCAGTCGGTGCCTTCTTCTTGTGCTTCGTGGTGTAGAGCATTCGTGCCCGCATCACCTCGAAGGAGTAACCGCGCCCTTCACGGTTCTTGTCCTTGGCCAGTCGGTTGATGGACTCCGTGTAAGCGTTGGTGAAGGGCATGTCCGTCTCGAAGTAGGTCATGGTCTCTTCGCGCCAGTTTCCCACTGCCCTGACCAGATCGCTCCAGACTTCCTTTTGGCCCTTCGGGATGGTGGCTATCCACTCGTCCAGGGCGGCTTCTGCCTGGAGCCGTGTGGTGGCGTCCCAGATGCCGTAGAAGCGCTCCTTGTGCTCGTAGGCGGCCAGCAGTTGCGGGAACGCGCCTGTCCAGGTCTCCATGATGAGGCGCTCCCGGTCTGAGACTTCGTGAGCGCGTTTCAGCAGGATTTTCCGGTCTCCCTTGAGAGTCCGGCTCTGGGACGGTTTCAGCTCCTTTCTGAGGCCCTTGCGCACTCTCTCTAGGGCATCGTTGGCCATGCGCACCACATGGAACTTATCGACCACGATACGGGCCTGGGGCAGCACAGCCTTGACCGCTGCCCGGTAGGGGTTCCACATGTCCATGCTGACGATCTCGACCTTCTGCCGGTCTTTCAGCTTCATCAGGTAGTTGGTCACCACGTCCTGGCGGCGGGTGGCCAGCAGGTCGAGCAGGGTTCGCTCCTCAATGTTGGTCAGAATGCAGCGGTAGCGCTTGTTCAGGTATAGCTCGTCAATGCCCAGGATGCGGGGCGTCTCGAAGCGGTGCCAGCGCCCCAGGAACTCGGCGCGGGCGTTGAAGATGTCGCGCACCGTCTTCTCGTCCAGGCCGGTCTGTGCCGCCACAAAGGTGTAGGGGTGGTTGAAGGATTCCTTCTCCACGTACTCATGCAGCCGCAGTGTCATACGGAATCCGTCCACCATCTCCGGTAGCTGGGGCCTGAATGTTGTCTTGCAGGCCCGGCAGGTGTATCGGCGGCGGACCACCCAGAGAGTGACCCGCTTGCCGTGGATGGGCAGATCACGATAGGGAACGTCACGCTTGCCGAACCGTACGAACTCACCCTGCACGCCGCATTCCTCGCAGGCGATGGGATCGGGCACGTCCACCTGGAAGTGCATTTCGTCGTCGGTTGATTTGCAGCCCAGTACTTGGTATTGCGGCAGGTGAAGGATGTTGTCGGGAAGTTCGGTCATGGTGTTGTATAGGCGTAGGTGTCAGTCAGATCCATCCGGCTCGGCATTGGTGTTTGCTTTTTTACCCAACAAGCTGCTGGAAACGAAAAGTAAGGCACCGAGGACAATTGCAATATCAGCCAGGTTGAAGGCCGGCCAATGCCAGTCTCGCCAATAGAAATCAAAGGAATCCACAACATAGCCGCGAAAGACCCGGTCAATCAGGTTGCCCATGGCGCCACCGAGGATAAGACTGTAAGCGATGGCTTCTCCTTTATGACGATTTTCAAGGATCAGCTTGATCAGAAAAATCGAGACCACTACCGCGATTCCGATAAAAAAGTAGCGCTGCCAGCCTCCACCATTCGCAAAAAGACTGAATGCGGCACCGGTGTTCCATAGGTGCACCCAGTTAAAGAACGGGGTCACCGAAACATACTCGCCATAGGCCATTGATTGCTGCACCAGCCACTTTACAGCCTGATCAGACGCTGCCAGCAGGCCCGATATGGACAATAGGGCATACGGCGAGAGCTTTTTGCCAATAATGAGCATTATTTAACCCTTCAACGCCAAAATGCGTCTGGCACCGTTAAGTACAATGCCCCCCGCGATGGTGCCGATAATCAGATCCGGATAATTGGAACCGGTCCACGCGACCAGGGCGCCGGCGGTGATGACCCCCAGGTTGATCACCACGTCGTTGGCCGAGAATATCCAGCTTGCCTTCATGTGCGCCCCGCCTTCCCGATGTTTGGATATGAGCAGCAGACAACTGGTATTGGCAATCAATGCGACGAATGCGATAGCCATCATCACCAGCGATTCAGGCTCACTACCGAATACAAAGCGTCTCACCACCTCTACGAGCACGCCCACAGCCAAGATCAGTTGCAGTACACCAGCAAGATGCGCGGCACGTACCTGCATTTTCACGCTATGTCCAACCGCATAAAGGGCAAGCCCGTACACCGCCGCATCGGCAAAATTGTCCAGGGATTCTCCAATCAGGCCGGTGGACTGGGCGATCAGACCGGCAGTCATTTCCACCACGAACAGAAGTGCATTGATGCCGAGCAACCAGCGCAGGGTCCCGGATTCTTGCTTAGCAGAAGCTGCCGAAAACTCGGCGGCCTTGATGGTCTCCGGATTTGCAGCGACGGTTTCCTGAAGCGAGGCGCCTAGCCCCAAGGTCTTCAGTTTCGAGGTGACGGGCTCGACCTCGCCGTCATGCACGACCTTCAGCCGGCGGTTCGACAAGTCGAAGGACAGCGCCCGAATCTCCTCAAAGCCGTTCAGGGCTAGGCGAATCATTCGTTCTTCTGATGGACAGTCCATCTTCGGCACGGCATAAACACTGACCCATCTCCCTGGCGCCTCGGAGGAGGCCTGTATATCGGTATCCGCTGCGGACGTTGCATCACCGCCACAGGCGCCACCACAGGATTTGCTCATGATACGACTCCACTTGAACAATGTTGTGGTACCATTTAAAACTATAAAGCTACTATAAGGTCAACAGAGTAAAGAATCCGTTGGGGAGGAGGCTGATGCGCATTGGTCAGTTGGCGCAGTTGGTAGGGGTCGAAACACAGACGATCCGCTTCTATGAACAGCAGGGCTTGTTGCCGCCGCCTGATCGGCAGGACAACGGTTACCGTGTCTATACCGAGAAGCATGGTGAGGGGCTGGCCTTCATCCGTCGCTGCAGAATCCTGGGCCTGTCACTGGCTGAGATTCACGAACTACAGAGCTATCAGGACGACCCTCATCAGCCTTGTACCGCCGTCAACGCCTTGCTCGATGATCACATCTCTCATGTGCGGTCGCAGATAACCGCTCTGCAAGCGCTTGAGAAACAACTCGTTTCACTGAGAGCGAGTTGCAACGATGACCGGGAAGTTGAGGCGTGTGGGGTTCTTGCTGGAATTAGCGAAGGAAACATGCACCAGCAGTAGGTGAAGCATCAACCAGATAATCCGATGAGATGCCGGTCTGTCTCACTCTCATGCAAAGGTAAGATCAACCATTTAATCCGCTTACCCAAATTGAATAAATAGTCGATTGTCGTTCTAAGAGACAGTCGACTATTGATTTTAATCTGACTTTCTGTATTTGTTTAAGTATGATTGTGACGTGTATTGCTTCCTGATCTTATTTCTTGTTTATTGATATTGGACCCCTTCATATCTTTTTGAGATTGCATGTCTTTCATGCAGGTCATCATTCTGGTTTTCGTGTCGACTGTTTTGTTCGGGTAAGTGCGCGCTTCATTAATCCGATCGGCCAATCCTGAATTGGCAGTGGCCATGGTAGAAAATAAAGTGGCAGCTGCGGCAGCGATAATGATTTTTTTCATGATGTTCTCCTTAATTGCCTTAAACCGTTCAAGAAATTCAGTTCAGTTTCAGATTTCTGTGATTTACTTGAGCGTGATCAGGACGTCGACTGCTCGAAGCCCGAGCCAGCCGACGCTTGCGTCTCCACGAGTTGACTTTACCGCAGGGATTACCCTGCGGTATTTTTTTGCCTTTGTTTCAGAGCTTTGTGATAAGCCCGGCCTTCTTTCGTCATCATTTGCACGCGAGCCTCAAAGCCCCCTTCGGACATCGCATTACGTGTCATGTCTCTGTGTAAGCGCTGCATCCCTTCATTCTTAAGTATTTCTTCAATGGATGATTTTTCCATCATTTGGCTGTGCATGGCCTTCATGTCCTTATTGTCTGACATGTTGCCGGCGAGTACGGACGTTGAAACAGTAACTGCTGCTGCAAATATAAGTAAATTTTTCATTTTTACACCTCCTAGTTGGTTGATGAGTTAATTAAAACATCGGTTTCTGAATTGATCCTGAAAGAAACAAAACAATTTAAAATAAAGTAACTTTTTTCAGGAATAACAGTATCTTGATATAAATCAAATTGTGCATTTTCGTTCTGCATTTCAGTTTGGTTTCAGATAAGCGCTATAAGATTGCGATTCAGAAACATTTCAATGGAGATATAACATTGTCCATTCTTCCTCACCTTATAAAGCCGGCCTTTCTCGGTGCTTTGGTTTTGACCAGTTTGCCCGCTTGGACGGCACCCAGACTTGAGTTAACCGGCGCGATTGATGCGGCCATCGAGAACGATCCCTGGCTTCGCCAGAGTGTCCAGATTCAGGATGCGCTTCTGGAAGAGTCGATTGCCGATGGCGCCCTGCCGGATCCGAGAATGACGCTTGGTGCCGCGAATTTGCCCACGGATACTTTCGATACCGGACAGGAGGCAATGACTCAGGCCACCATTGGATTTACCCAGCGAATTCCGCGAGGTGATAGCCGTCAGCTGGCCAGTGAAAAAAAGCAGGAAATGGCAGGCGTTCAGCCTTTTCGGCGCGAGAACCGCCGGGCGCAGGTCATGGAATCGGTAGCGCATCTCTGGCTTGAGGTCTGGCGAACCCAGCAAAGCATCGAACTGATTGAAGATAATCGTGCTCTGTTTCAACAGTTAGAGGATGTCGCAGAGGCTGGGTATACCTCAGCAAGCATGGGTTCCAGGCAGCAGGATGTTATCCGTGCCTCGCTGGAACTGACGCGACTTGAGGACCGGCTGACGGTGCTGCATTCGCAACAGGCATCGAACCGCGCGGAGCTGGCAGAGTGGATAGGCCCGGACCAGGCCAAGCTGGCTGTCAGTAAAGATGTACCCAACGAGTTGCTGAGAGTGTTTCCTCTGGGCTGGGCTGAAACATCCGCAGAGGCACTGATCCGTCATCCGTCAATCCGCGCGACTGATCAGCTGATTGATGCCCAGAGTGTTGACGTTGACCTGGCTCGCCAGGCCTACAAGCCGGAATGGTCAGTATCTGCACAATATGGATACAGGGAGCGGGCACCAAACGGTCAGGACAGGGCCGACCTGTTTTCTGTAGGCATTGGCTTTGATCTCCCGATCTTTACAGGCAACCGGCAGGATCGAAAACTGAATGCATCAGTGGCGCGACTGGAGGCGGCAAAAACAGAACGTATTTTGCAGATCCGGGGACTTCAGGCCAAAGCCCGTGCGGCCGTGGCCCGGATCGAACGACTGGATGACCGCATAGAGCTCTATGAACAGACCCTGCTGCCGCAAATGGAGGCGCAGGCAAGCGCAGCATTGACTGCTTACAACAACGATGACGGCGACTTCGCCGAAGCGGTACGAGCGCGAATTGCAGAGCTTAATACCCAGGTTGAATTGATACAGATGATGGCCGAGCGGGCCAAGAATCTGGCGAGTTTCCGTTATCTGACGTCCGACACTTCCGACATACCTTCCTTTTCACTGAATCGTTACCAGGACTGACCATCATGGCTAATTTTGCTCGCCCTTTGGGCTTTGTATTGCTCGGCGGCCTCGCCGGTGCAGGGGCCACGTACTGGCTTGACACTGACGCGACTTCGACGCCTGCAGCTGAAATGACCGCTTCTGGCCCAAAGGAGCCGCTGTATTGGGTAGCCCCGATGGACCCCAATTTCAAAAGTGACAAACCCGGAAAATCCCCGATGGGGATGGATCTGATCCCCGTATACGAGGAGGGTGGGTCAGCTGAGGATCCAGCCGGCACGGTCCGAATTTCACCAACGGTCGTCAACAACCTTGGGGTTCGAACGGAGCCGGTGATTCAGGGGCGCCTGCCTAACAACATTACTACCGTAGGCTACGTGCAGTACAACGAAGACGAGATGGCCCACGTGCACCCTCGTGTTGAAGGCTGGATCGAAGCGCTTTATGTCAAAGCCGAGGGCGAGCCTGTTGAGCAAGGCAAGCCTTTGTACACGCTGTACTCGCCCACCCTTGTGAATGCGCAGGAAGAACTGCTTCTCGCGATGAACCGTGGCAATCAGAGACTGGTTGATGCTGCTACCGAGCGATTGTTGGCGCTGAACGTACCGGCTAGTCTGATCAGCCAACTGCGCCAGAAGCGCGAAGTCCAGAGAACCATGACGGTTTACGCTCCGGGTTCCGGGGTGATCGAGAATCTGAATGTTCGTGAGGGTATGTTCATCAAGCCCGGAAACCGGGTTTTATCGATTGCCGCACTGGATGAGGTCTGGGTGATCGGCGAAGTGTTTGAAAGCCAGCTTTCCGCCGTAGAGGCTGGTAATCGGGTGCAGATGACGCTGGATTACATGCCCGGTCGCGAGTGGCGCGGAAACGTGGATTACGTCTACCCCGAAGTGAACCCGAAAACCCGGACGGCGCAAGTGCGGATGCGCTTTGATAACGATGATGGTGTTCTGATGCCAGGCATGTTCGCTCGCCTGGATGTTCAGGGCGAACGGGGACAGCGGCAGTTTCTGGTGCCACGGGAGTCGGTCATCCGCACCGGACAGAGCGATCGACTGGTTCTGTCGATGGAAGAGGGCGCCTTCAAGTCGGTTAACGTGAACGTTGGGCGCGTCGGCGACAAGTATGCGGAAATACTCAATGGCCTCTCGCCAGGCGACACGGTGGTCACATCCGCCCAGTTCCTGATCGATTCGGAATCCAGCAAAACCTCGGACTTCCAACGGATGTCATCCCCTCAGGATATGGATGAGCAGGGGATGGATCATGAAGGCATGGATCACAGCACCATGAGCCATGGCGGGGGCGAGTCATGATTGCCGCTATTATTCACTGGTCTATTCGTAACCGCTTCCTGGTGTTGCTGGCGACGTTGCTTATCACAGGGCTCGGCCTTTATTCGCTGAAACAAACGCCGGTGGATGCTCTGCCGGATCTGTCCGATGTGCAGGTCATTATCAAAACCAGTTTCCCGGGCCAGGCGCCGCAGGTGGTGGAAGACCAAGTGACCTACCCGATGACGACAGCCATGCTCTCGGTACCGGGCGCGAAAACGGTCAGGGGATACTCGTTCTTCGGTGACTCCTATGTTTACGTGATCTTCGATGAAGACACCGACATGTACTGGGCCCGCTCCCGGGTACTGGAATACCTGTCCCAGGTTGCGCCCAGCCTTCCAGACTCTGCAAGGCCTCAGCTCGGGCCAGACGCTACCGGAGTTGGCTGGGTTTACCTGTATGCGCTGGTAGACCGCACTGGGAACCAGGACCTAAGCCAGTTGCGCAGCCTGCAGGACTGGTTCCTGAAGTACGAACTGCAAACGGTGCCGGGTGTCTCTGAGGTGGCTGCGCTAGGCGGTATGGTGAAGCAGTACCAGGTCAAGGTCAGCCCGGAAAAACTCAGGGCGCTGGGAATTCCTCTGGCTCACATCCAGAATGCCATTAAGAGAGGCAACCAGGAAGTGGGCGCCTCCGTCATCGAGATGGCCGAGGCGGAATACATGGTGCGCACGTCTGGCTATATAAAGTCCCGTGAGGATCTTCTGTCGATTCCATTAGGACTCGATGACAACGGTACCCCCATATTGCTGAAAGATGTGGCCACCGTTGAAGTTGGCCCGCAGATGCGGCGTGGGGTTGCCGAACTGAATGGGGAAGGTGAAACCGTCGGCGGGGTTGTGGTGATGCGCTTTGGTGAGAACGCTCAGGCAACCATTAATGGCGTGAAGGCGAAACTGGAAGACCTGAAATCCAGCTTGCCTGAAGGCGTCGAGGTGGTGACGGTTTACGATCGCTCTGGTCTGATTGAGCGGGCGGTCAATAATCTCGGCTTCAAGCTGCTTGAAGAGTTTCTGGTGGTGGGCCTGGTGTGCATCGTCTTCCTGTTCCACGTGCGCTCGTCGCTGGTGGCGATTCTCAGTCTTCCCGTGGGTATTCTGGCGGCCTTTACTGTCATGCACTGGCAGGGAATCAACGCCAACATCATGTCACTGGGCGGTATTGCCATTGCGATCGGGGCGATGATCGATGGTGCCATTGTTATGATCGAGAACATGCACAAACACATGGAGCGGACGCCGTTAACGCCGGAAAACCGGTGGGAAGTGGTAACCCGATCCGCTTCCGAGGTCGGGCCTGCCCTGTTTTTCTCCCTGCTGATCATTACCGTCAGTTTTGTGCCCGTTTTCGCACTGGAAGCACAGGAAGGCCGGATGTTTGCGCCCCTGGCCTTTACCAAGACCTATGCCATGGCAGCCAGTGCCGCTCTGGCGGTGACCCTGGTGCCGGTGCTCATGGGATATTTCATTCGCGGCAAGGTGCTGCCAGAGCACAAGAACCCCGTGAACCGCTTGCTTGTTGGCGTTTATATGCCGGTTCTGAAGCTGGTGTTACGCTTCCCGAAAACGACGGTTATTGCTGCGTTGCTGGTATTGGCTGTGGGCCTTTGGCCAGCCACCAAAATCGGCAGTGAATTCATTCCGCCATTGGATGAAGGTGACCTGATGTACATGCCCACGACCTACCCGGGCATCTCCATTGGTAAGGCACGGGAATTGTTGCAGCAAACCGACAAGCTGATTGCCACCGTACCCGAAGTCGAAACCGTGTTCGGCAAAGTGGGGCGGGCGGATACCGCTACCGATCCGGCGCCGTTGACGATGATCGAGACTTTTATCCAGCTCAAGCCAAGGGATGAATGGCGGGAAGGTATGACCACCGAAAAGCTGAAGCAGGAGCTCAATACTCTGATTCGGTTCCCAGGGGTAACCAATGCCTGGGTTATGCCGATCATCACGCGCATCGATATGCTGGCAACTGGCATTAAAACGCCGGTGGGCATCAAGATTGCCGGCCCGGACCTTACCGTCATTCAGGATATCGGTAAACGCCTTGAGGAAGTCATGGTCGACATCCCCGGCACAGCGTCTGTTTACTCTGAGCGGGTTGCTGGGGGCCGCTACATCAAGGTGGATATTGATCGTAAGCGTGCCGCTCGGTATGGGCTGAATATCGCAGATGTTCAACAGGTTGTGGCCTCGGCGATTGGTGGCATCAACGTTTCCCGAACCATCGAGGGACTTGAGCGGTATCCCATTAATCTTCGTTATCCGGAAGATTACCGGGATTCGCCCGAGAAGCTGGAGCAACTGCCCATCGTGACTGCATCCGGCCAGCGCATTGCCCTGGCAGATGTGGCGGATATCGGTGTGGAGGATGGCCCGCCGGCCATCAAGAGTGAGAATGCCCGCCTGAACGGCTGGACCTTTGTGGATATTGAGGGTGTCGACGTAGGCACCTATGTTGAACAGGCCATGGTTACCGTGAGTGAAGAGCTGGATCTACCTCCCGGTTATTCAATCAACTGGTCTGGTCAGTATGAGTACATGCTCCGTGCGAAGGAAAAACTGACCTATGTGGTGCCGTTAACGCTGGCCATCATCGTCATCCTGCTGTTTCTTAACTTCCGCCGTTTTGCCGAAGTGGGAATTATTATGGGCACGCTACCGTTTGCGATGATCGGTGCTATCTGGCTGATGTATCTGCTTGGTTATAATTTTTCGGTAGCCGTCGGTGTCGGTTTCATTGCGCTGGCCGGCGTTGCGGTAGAGATTGGGGTGATCATGCTGGTGTATTTGAATCAGGCTTATAACGCAATGCTGGAAACGTGTGATGACAAAGGGCTGACGCCAAGGCGAGAAACCCTCCGCCATGCCGTACTACACGGTGCCGGTATGCGGGTTCGGCCGATCATGATGACAGCGGCCGCCATTATCGGGGGGCTTGTGCCCATTATGATTGGCACCGGTACAGGGTCGGAGGTGATGAGCCGGATTGCGGCACCCATGGTGGGCGGTATGATTTCCGCCGTCATTCTGGCGTTGCTAGTGATTCCTGTGCTCTTTTATCTCTGGAAACAGCGAACTCTTAGTGAGTGACGCCGATAGCAAGGTGCCAGGATTCGGCCTGGCACCTTGCTATCACGTCTTTACCGGTTATCACGATCATTCGCAGGGTGCCTACCCGTCTACTGCGCATATTCCAAAATCTATTTGCCTGAACGTTCGCTTTGCGACCCAAGCGTGCGCATTTTGCCGAGTAGATCGTCCGGTAGACCGCTGGCGGACAGGAACCTGTCGCCAGATCTCGGTCCTCGCTTTGGTTAGTCAGCTCTGAATGACACAGCATTATCGTTGGCTTTTTTGCGAGCAGTCGATTTCCCTCAGGTTCATTCGGACCGAAGGGGGCGAGAGATTTGGCTTCATTACCAACGGGATCGATGTCTTTATCCATTTCATGATTCCATCGAATTTGAAACCTATATCACCCCTGTGAACCTAGGCACTGATAGTGCCTTTTCTCCAATCCACAGAGGTAATTTCAAATGTCTGAACAATGCCCCAACTGCCTGTCCCGGCGGATTGGTAAGAAAAACTATGGAAAGAAAGCCGCTGGCTTAGTCGGTGCGTCTGCAGGCACTTTCGGTGGCTATTCCGCTGCCACAGCCGGTGTCCATGCGGGTGTGAAGCGTGGGATCGTTGCTGGTCCCGGAGGCGCAACGGTGGCCGGCATTGGCGGTGCTGTAATTGCTGCGCTTTTGGGGGGAGCCTCAGGCGCGTCTGCCGGCGTGATTCTTGGCGAAATTCTGGACAAGCGCGTGGTCGACAACCTCCGCTGTCTGGATTGTGGCTACTCCTTTAGCACTGATCCTGATTCTCGCGATGATATTTGCTAATTCCCCACGCAACTTCCATAGGAGATAAACCATGGCTCATCTCATCGAGCAAATGGCCTACGTTGGCCAACCCCCGTGGCATGGCCTCGGCAATGAACTGACGTCCAACCAGCCTCTTGAGGTTTGGGCAAAGCAGGCGGGCCTCGACTGGGAGATAGAGGAAAGCCCTGTTCGCTATGTCACCAACAACGGCCGCGGTGCACTGGGAGAAATCCTGTCTTATCCAGATTCCAAGGTGCTTTACCGCTCCGATACCAAGGCCCCTCTGTCTGTCGTTGGCAATCGCTTTAAGGTGGTTCAGCCGGAAGAGATCCTTGAGTTTTACCGAGACCTTACTGAGGTTTCCGGTTTCGAACTGGAAACAGCAGGTGTTCTGAAAGGCGGCCGGAAAATGTGGGCACTGGCCCGCACCGGTCAATCAGGAATGCTCAAAGGCAACGACAAGACCAATGCTTACGTTTTACTGGCCACTGCCTGTGATGGAACCATGGCAACGACTGCTCAGTTCACGAGCATCCGCGTGGTGTGCAATAACACGCTGGCAGTTGCGGTGAAGGGGTTTACTGGTAGCGCTGTCCGTGTGAAACACAACACTGACTTCAACGCTGATTTGGTTAAGCGGCGTCTTGGCATTTCTGTAACTGCCTGGGACGATTTCATGTATCGCATGAAAGCTCTGAGTGAACGGAGGGTAACACCCAGCGAGGCATCGAATTATTTCCAGAAGGTATTCACGGGTGATGCGGCGAACGGCGGTGGCAGGACCGGGGAGCGTTCCGTTGCCAAGTCCCTCTCACTATTCAAAGGAGAAGGCAGGGGGGCAGGGCTGGCTTCATCTGATGGAACTGCATATGGCTTACTGAACGCGGTCACTGAATTCATAGACCACCAACGCCGAGCCAAAACTACAGACCATCGGCTGGATTCTGCCTGGTTCGGAACAGGTGCCGTCATCAAGAATCGTGCACTGGAACAGGCGATGTCACTTGTGTACTGAGCCACGACTGCAAATTTCAAAACCGCCATAAAGCCCGCCGGAGCCTGATGCTCTGGTGGGCTTTTTTATGTCTGGAGGAAAACACCATGAGCATGAGTGCAAACACCATTCAGAAACAGCGACCGGCATTGCGCCTGGTCTCCACCAAGGGCCTCAGCCGGGATGAATGGCTGAGGGTACGGAAGCAGGGCATTGGTAGCAGTGATGCTGCTGCAGCCGTGGGTATGAACCCTTATCAATCCCAACTGGAGCTCTGGATGGTGAAGACCGGCAGAGATGGCGGGTTGCCGAAACCGGACTCGAATGATCCCACCTCGCCAGTCTACTGGGGCCATATCCTGGAACCGATTGTGGCTGAGCAGTACAGCCAACAAACAGGCCGAAAGGTTCGACGGGTTAATGCAGTGCTACAGCACTCCGATCCTGACAAGCACTGGATGTTGGCCAACCTCGATTATTCCGTGGTGGCCGATGACGATGTGCAGATCCTGGAGTGCAAAACGGCAGGGGAGTTCGGGTCTCGTCTCTGGAAAGAGGGCGTGCCGGATTACATCCAGTGCCAGGTTCAGCACCAACTGGCTGTCACCGGCAAACAGGCTGCGGATGTGTGCGTTCTGCTGTGTGGCCAGGAGTTGAAGATCTACCGCATTGAACGGAACGAGGAGCTCATCGGGGCGCTTTACGTGCTGGAGCGCCAGTTCTGGGATTTCGTGGAGACAGATACCCCACCACCAGTCGATGGGACCGACTCCGCTGAACGTGCCTTGCGCCATTTGTATCCGGTAGACAGAGGAGAGGCCCTGGATTTCAGCCAAAGCAGGGAGCTGTCCGACACGTTTGACGAGCTGCTGGCCATCCGTAAGGAAATGGAAGCCCTCATTGCCACTGAGTCCCTTCTGAAACAGCGAATCGAAAGCCAGATGGGCGAAGCCTCAAAAGCAACGTTCCCCAACGGCATCGTCAGTTGGAAGCGCAGCAAGGACTCCATCGGGCTCAACGTGAAGCAACTGCTGAAGGATCAACCAGAGCTTCTGGATCAATACCCACTGAAAAAGCCGGGTAGCCGGCGATTCCTCATCCAGGCATGAATACCCCATTGGCCACGCTGGCGTAAAAAGCGCCTCGTGGCCCTTTTTTCAGGAGAGTCATCATGATCAAAGGTTTGGCCATTACGCCTCCGGTGCTGGGGCGTATCAGTATCGGTCGGGTAATCGAGAAGAACGGAATCCGGCTGCCCCAGAAAGACGACCAGTTCACCATCACGTCACAGGTCCAGGAGAAAGACGGATGGGTTCCTCATCCACTCGACGAGGAACTGCGGAAGCAATCCCCAGGCAGCAAGCTGCGGACCATACCGGTGCGGATGCTGTTCAACGATGCGGACCTCAATCTCCGGGCTGAATACACCATGTTTGACCGAAAAAGTGGACGCCCCATGTGTGTGGGTAATGGCGACACCTGTCAGCGCCTGACGCAATCGGGTGTACAGTCTTTGCCATGCCCGGGTCCGACGCTGTGTGAGTTCGGCAAAGGCGGCCTGTGTAAGCCCTATGGACGCCTGAATGTGAAGGTAGGGGATGACGATGACCTCGGTACCTTTATTTTCCGCACAACCGGCTACAACAGCATCCGAACGCTTGCGGCCAGGCTGAGCTACTACCAGGCAGTCTCTGGTGGTCTATTGGCGTTCATGCCGTTGGAGCTGAGGCTTCGGGGCAAGAGCACTCGGCAGAGCCATGGAACCCCGGTGTACTACGTGGATCTGGTTGTCCGGGACGGTATGAGCCTGATAGAAGCAATCACTCATGCCCGGGACAAATCACACCAGTTTCAGGAAGCCGGCTATGACCAGGCGGCGCTGGAGCGATCCGCAGAAAGTGGATTTGGTAACAGTCTGTTTGAAGAACTGGGAGAGGAATCGGGTGACGTTATTGAGGAGTTTTTCAGCTCTGATGCCGCCAAGCCTGAGACCAGCGGTTCTGATAATAGCCCCCAGAGCCATCTGCGAGCGATTCAGCGCGAGCTTGCTGGCGGAAGAGGCAAAACGAACCTCCCACGTCAGCAATCGGCACCGGGCTGATCAATATCCGGTAACAGCTCGCAAGGGCGACAGCCAAGGCAGTGGGCAATGATGTAGAGCTTCTTTATGGTCAGGTTTACCTGGCCTCGCTCGATCTTGCCCACATAGCTTCTGTCAATGCCGGAAGTGTACGCCAGCTGTTCCTGCGTGAACCCTTTCGCTTTCCGAATTTCCACAAGCCGCCTACCAAGAGCAGTGTTTAACTTTTCGCTCATATTCAGCCCCATTTAGTTGGCTCGAATATGAGTTTTTGAGGTTAATCACTCCACGGCATATACTACCCATTTCGATACGATCAGCTCTGAAGTATCGAGCCCATTCATTCTCAACAAGAGGAAATTGGACTTTGTTATTTGCCGGCTGAGGTTCGACCCTAAAAAAGGGGTGGGGCGAATTCTCAGACAAATATAATTTATTATGGATTATTGCTATGAAAATGAAGATTTCGGTATTGCTTGGGCTGTGCCTTCTCGTCGCTGGTTGTGGAAGCTCAAATATAGATCTCGTCAAAGAGAGTGCATTTATTGTCGATGATACCTACACAGTTGCGCAGGCACTTGATGGACGGTCTATTTGTTCTGACCATTCATGGGAAGAATATGAGGATAGTCGTGGACGAGTAATTGTTGAGTATCGTTGTGATATTAGAGGTGTAAGTGAATATTTTTCACAAACTAAGGATGAAGTCGATCAGGCGCTTTCGCGTTCATTGGGATATCGAGTTCAGGAGCTGGAGAAAGAGATTAAATGGATAAAGGCCCAGCTCGATGAGGCTCCGAGCATTACGTCAGAGGCGATAAAACAATTCAAAGATACTGACCGTCTCGAAAGCTTTATGTTTGTTCGGTATCGTTTCTCACCCTATGACTGTGGAATTTCCTCTAGCGGTTATTCTGAGGATAAAGTTGCCAAGCTCCGCGAGTGCCTCGATGAAAAAGTCGATCTCGAAAAATCTACTATTGAAAATAATGAGAAAGAGATAGCTGAATATAAGCAACAAATTGAAAGCAAGTCTCGTGTGGTGGGCATAGAATCCGCAACAGAAGTATTCAAATGGATCTTGAGTGAGGATATGATTTATTATCATGGAGGAGGTGTAACCCTGAAACTTGACGATCATCCAGATATTCACTTTCCATACATGCGAGATGGAGGAGGGTTAGAATATTTTATGGAGCGGGCATTGAAAGACACCCTCGATGACCAGTTTCGGGATTACGCTGATCTCGCGGAGTCCAGAGAGGCTGTTCCTACTGCCAAGGCGGTGATGTCAAAGCTCTAGCGTGATTCAAGGACTCTACTCTTAACCGGCAGGCTGCTGCCGGTTTTTTGTCTATTCTATTGTTAATCGCCGCTGCTCCTTTATTTTTTGCCTGACCTCATCAATAGATCAACGAAAGGTGCCTGTAATTTTGAGCTATGCTCGTAGTTGTTTCCAAGTGGGTTAAATCTGTTGTAAGGAATTGGAACATAGCTAACGCCCTGTCTACCGCCAATTGCTGTGTGAGCAGGCGCATCCTTGGTCTGGCCATTCAGGTCTTCCACTTGTAAGCCGCAGGCCAGCCATCTCGCCTGCTGACGATTTTCTCGATCAAAATACAGATACATGGTGCTTTTCAGGTCCCGGTGGGGCTTCTCCAGGAACAGATAGACAAACTGCATTTGGTTCTCAACAAGAGCCAAGGCCATCTTGCTGGGCGCATTATTTAAACCGATCATGGCATCATTGCTCTTGTGCTTATGCTTGATTTCGATTATCGCCACTTTGTCTTCTGGCCCGATCAGCAATGCGTCAACGTCGGAAATGAACACGTTCGGTTTGCCATTTCGAGAGTGCCCTTCAGAAACATAGTGGTCTTTGAGAATTGTGTCGGAGACAAAGCGATTAACCAGATCGGGGTTGTGGATCGCGTATCCCCAGAAGACGCTCTTCACTTTAGCTTCATCCAGAACCGACTCATCGGCCGGCTCGGTCTCAGAAAAAAATAGAGTGGCGGGGTTGGTCAGCTTAGACCCATGGATATCGTGCCGGTAAATTGGATTCTCTCCACGCACATCCAGTAATCGCACCGGATAACCAGACTTTGCAAGTGCCTGTTGGACCAGCTTGCAGTCACTACTGTCAGCTGATTCGTCAAAGACAACTGAAAACCATTGCCGATATGAACCATCGATACGGCCACCACAAAAAAGCACTCTAGAAGTGAATTTGCGCCACCCATGCTTCTGCAGCGACGAATTGAAGAACGCCGATTCCGCTTCATGTTCAATGATCATCCCTTCCACGCGGGACGCTTTCAGGGACATGAGATAATTGAGCTGTGACGTGAGATCTTTCTGATGTTCGACCAGCAGTTGTCGGTAGGTTGAATTCATAATTTCAGCAGCCGCACATCTCCGAGAAAACTCTCAAGGCTCATCAGATGAGGACGAATGTCTTTGTGAAAAGCTTTGAAAATGCCCTTTGGTACGACAAGTGTCAGGCCTGCCTCCTGCATTTGGTGGAACTGTTTCTTGGAGACGCCTTCCTGGAGGGTGAAAAGATGCTTTTTATTTATTCGCTGAGCCTCATTTAGCACCTGCCGCCATCGGTCTTTACAAGTAGTCTTTACCGCAAGCATCTTCAGGCGGCCCTCGTTGAATTGACTGTCTCTGTAGGCATTCAAACTGGGGAACAGGAAGTCTGGAGTGTTCCCGTTCTCAGTCTCTGGCTGATAGCTGAAATCCGTGTCTTCAACGAGATTTTCTTCCTCAAAGATTGCCTTCAAATGAAGTTCAAGGGATCGGCCGGCCCGAGAACGTCTGCGTTGGAGGATGGTCTGGGCATGCTGGACAAAAAGATCTATGGAGTTATATCCCTGTTTAATTCTCTCAAGCTCGAAGGCTTCTTCGATGCTTCTGAAAATCTCGAATTCGCACACCCGTCTCGTAGTGAGGCGCTCATCCACATCCAGTTGATCACCGCGTCGCATCGAAACCGCCTTTTCAACAATTTCGGCACCGGAGGGAAACGACTGCTTCCACTCGTCAGGTATGTCCTCCTGACAAAGCCAGCAATCCTGTCGGATTAATTCATCCGCATCAGTTACCGAGGTGGCCGACCAGATTCGCCATTGTCCGGGATTGATAGGTCCTATGACCTCCTCGACCAGATCTTCTTCTATTTCGCTGCGGCAAACCCAAACCGAGATGTGTTCCGCTGTACCGTCAGGCCTCAAGTGGAAGGCAAATACGGTCAAGGCGCCGGTCGATTCCGGATCGAGTAGTGTTGACGCCATGCCGCCCAGTCTGGTGAACCTTGTTTCGTTTCGCGTTCCTGCATTCCGAACTTTACTGTTGTACCAGACTACACGGATGTCTCGATAATCAGCGTCACTCTCAATTGCCAAGCTAACTTCAGTATCGGGATTTATTGCCTCTGGTCGATGGATTTCCGGAAAAAGGCCGAACAGGAACTCCTTGGGAATGTACGGCCCAGCCTGGTGGGACTCGTTCGCAAGTGTGTCGTTGCCTGAAAGCCTTTTGACAAACCACACGATGCCCGGTCCAAAAGTTTCATCCATCCACTCAGAGACTGTTATCTCCATTTTCGCCTTCTCCCTCAATGCTCAAAAGACTATCGTCAGAAATCAGCCATTCGGTAACGATAGCGATTAACTCATTGAAGTCAAAGCGTGTACGTCCTCTAATGGAGCACTCCCAGATGATAAGTATTCTCCAACCCTGTTCTGACAGTGTCTGAATGGCCTGTCTGTCCCGTGCAATGTTCCCTTCAATTTTCTGGCGCCAGAAATCCTCGCGAGTAGAGGGCCATTTAAAAAGATGACAGTTGTGGCCATGCCAGAAACATCCATTGATAAAAATGACAGCGTTATGCTTGGGGAGCTTGATGTCTGGATTACCGGGGAGCTGATTTTTCTTTTTTTGGGGTGGCAGACGAAATCGAAATCCTCTGCCATGCAAGGCGGACCTGATAAGCATTTCAGGCTTGGTGTTCCTGCCCCGAATGCCGGACATCATCCGGCTTCGGGTTTTCCTGTCAACGATGTCAGGCAACGTTAAAGAGGTCTTGTTGCATGATGTCTTCTGCCTTTGACATGGCAATGTGGGGCGCCATGTGGCGTGCGATTGCCTCCACGGCTGGGACGACCACAGCATTCCCAAACTGACGGTAAGCCTGAGTATCGGATACCGGGATTACCATCCCACTGCGCCCGGGGCTGTCGAAACCCATCAACCGGGCGCACTCACGAGGTGTGAGTCTACGGGGGTTCAGTCCGATTCCTCGATCAATCAGAATCTCAGAGCCATCTTTGTGGTACCGAGCCGAGAGTGTCCTCGCGGTATCATTGGGGCCCACGACGCTGCAGCCGAAACCATTTCCCTTCTGGCGGTGTTTTTCAGCATATGCTTGTAGATAAGCCCATAGCTTGTCCGACAGGGTGTACTTGTCGAGCACTCGTCCGTAATCGTCAAGATACTTGGAGTTAGTGTCGTTCAGCGGCTCAGACCCATCCTCTTTGTGCAGAATACTGTCCAGCTTAGGGCCATCCTTTACATCTGGGATTGCCATATCGTCAAAAGAAAAGTTGCCGTGATCCCTGAATCCAACAATGAAAATGCGTTCTCGATGCTGGGGGACCCACGATTTTCCATCAATTACCTTGTAGGCAACGTTGTATCCGAGTTCCTTTGTTAAAGTTTCGTGAATTACTCGGAAGGTCTTGCCTCTGTCATGGTTAACAAGGTTCTTGACGTTCTCCAGGAGAAACGCCTGCGGGCGATGATGCTCGATAATTCTCGCGACATCGAAAAATAGAGTTCCCTGGGCTTCGCACCTGAAGCCATGATCCCGGCCCATGGAATTCTTCTTCGAGACGCCCGCAAGGCTGAACGGCTGACATGGAAATCCAGCGAGCATCACATCGTGCTCGGGAATGTCCGCCGCCATGACCTTGGTAATGTCACCTGCTATGTCGTGATCACAGGCGAAGTTGGCAAGGTAAGTCTGTTGAGAGTATTTGTTCCATTCGCTGGTGAATACGCATTTGCCGCCAATAGCATCAAAACCACGTCTCAGCCCACCGATTCCCGCAAAGAGATCAATGAATCGGAAAGACGGAGTGTTGGAGTCACCATATCGTCTTTGGGCCATGTCTTTCAGACGGTCAATATAAATTTTCTTGGGCGCCACTTCGCCGTTCTCGTACCGATAGATTGTGCGTGCGCTGATCTGCAAATCAGCAGCGAGTCTTTCTATCGTGTAGCCAGCCTGCTCCCTGAGGAATGCAAATTCGTTCATGTGTCGATCCTTGCGGCGGGAATTATTTTGACATTGTGTCTTAGGTTAGCCCAGGATATTGCGGGTGGCAAGGGTTTTATGGATATTTATACAGTAAAGTTTTGATTTCATTTTGTGAAGACGACCGATGGCCCCAAGCGCATTTTCACTGCGGATGCGGGCCACGCTCGGGAAGAACGATCTTGAGTGTGCAATTTGTTGGGGGGCAGTGAAGCCTACTTAAAATCTCGAGTCAGCTGCGTGCCCCAGCCTCGGCGAGCGCCATGAGTCATATCCCGGTCAACCTGTTTTTCCTGCAGCCATTCGTGGACTTCGGAGTCTATCCATCCGACGGCCCGTCCTCCCAGCGGTATTGGTCTTGGGAATATGCCTCTGTCAGCGTATTTATAGATAGTTGATTTTGCGAGGCCGGTTTTTGCTCTGACTTCCTCTATTCTTAGTACCCTCATGTTCTCGTCTCCTGACTTCCACCATAGTATCTGCAGTCGACTAGCATCGATTATGGTTATCTTCGGGATCTACCTGTCAAATCACCGTCTTTGCTTTCTCAATTAGCCTGCTTTGTGTAACCTTTCGGGACGTGTGGCTTGTCTCAGTAGCCACGATGACTAACGAAGGTTTGGGGTGGTGGAATCATGAGTTTGGGGAATGAATCCAACGATGCTGAATACGAGCGTGCAATGGTGCTTTATGAAGCTGCAGTTCAAATGGTGGTCCATGGACAGGAACGAGACTCTGCCATAAAAACAGCTGAATCCATCTACACTCAACGCATGGAGGCTGAGCGCTCCCATCAAGTGCAAGTGGATGAACAAGGCAGCGTCGTCTCTTACCTTAATGATTCACTGAACCCGTCTGAGCTTGAGTCAGAGCATCGTGATGCCGTCGGTGGCAAATATGCAGAGCTCTGTTTTGAAGAAGGGCTGGAGTTGGTCTGAGTTGTCCTGATACAGGAAGTCGCAGGAGCAAGCTTAATATGAAGATCTGGATTCTCCGTGGAGATGTTCTGGAGATTGCCGAGGGCGAAAATCGCATCCCGGCCAGCGCGGAGGAGGTCTATCAATCTGTGTTGGAGGGGGGGGCAGTTTGGCAGGATCTGATTCCGGGTAAAACTGGAGCAGCGCAGGAGCTCAGCTTTTCTCGTTATCCAATTGTTCTGAAGCTTCGCATATCTGCCGATGAAATTACTGGTAAACCAACCCTAAGCACGATCGCGCAGACCCATATAGGAGCCAGCTTCCCTATTTCTAACAGGGCGCTGGAAAGAGGGCATGTGGTACATGACGGGACATGGTACCCAGCCGCTCCCGGTGCCGCTGAGGGCGTTATCGACTTGATGAGGGAGGTTGGGTACACAGATGATGGTGGCATGCCGCCAACCCTGAGAGGAATCCTGCACCTAAAAAAAATCGCCAGTGAGGGCGGCCCCGTCGTTGATGAGTTGGGCAGGGATGCGCTCAAGTATCTTCTCTCAGAGCCTGAGAGGGCTATCGGACCAGAGAGCATTCGAGCTCAGCTATATCCTTATCAGTGCGATGGCTGGCGCTGGTTAGGTTTTATAATCCGCGAACAGCTTGGTGGCCTGCTGGCTGATGAGATGGGCTTGGGCAAGACCCTGCAGATCATAAGTGCCTTGCGTGACCCGGGTGGGAATGGTGCCGCGGGTGCAGCCCTGGTTATTGCTCCCGGATCGCTGCTCGAAAACTGGGTGCGCGAGATAGCAAAATTCTCTCCGGATCTTACGACATACAAGCATCAGGGTTCATCTCGCACTGGTCGTCCTGCAGACCTGCAGGGGGTCGATGTGGTTGTTACTTCCTACGATACTGTCACCAGAGATCTGTCTCTCCTCAAGATGATCGAGTGGAATGTCGTCATTCTTGATGAAGCTCAGAACATCAGGAACCCGAAGGCACTGCGCACCAAGTCAGTAAAAGAAATAAATCGCCGGGTAGGTCTGGCAGTTACTGGTACTCCTGTTGAGAACCGGTTGCTTGATCTGTGGTCGATTATGGATTTCGTAGTGCCGGGATACCTCGGGGACCTTGAAGAATTCGAAGCACGCTATTCAGACGATTTGGACGCAGCTGCGAGTCTGGAGCCTCTTATTTCGCCCCTCATGTTAAGGCGAAGGGTTGCTGACGTAGCAACAGACTTGCCCCAGCGGATAGACATTCCCGAATTTCTTGAAATGAGCGAACACGAAGCTACCGCCTATGAGGTCGTGCGCCAAGAGATCTTTCAAGAGTATGGTGCTGCTGCCAATCTCGTCTCGTTGGGTAAATTAAGACAATTCTGTGCACATCCCGGCGCAATCGAAGGGTACGGCAGTGACATTAATCTTTCGTTTTCAAAGTTTGAACGGTTGAAGGAGCTATTTGAGGAGATTTTCTCGCGAGGGGAAAAGGCCCTCGTGTTTACGTCCTATACAAAAATTGCAGACCTGATTCGCGAAATGGCCGCTGCACGATTTCAGGTGCTTGCCGCAACCCTTGATGGCCGCCTTGCAATAGATGAAAGGCAGGGATTGATTGACGGTTTCTCTGCCCATGTCGGTCCGGCAGTCTTGGTGCTCAATCCTCGCGCTGGAGGTTCGGGATTGAACATAACTGCGGCGAACCACGTTATTCATTACAACCCCGAGTGGAATCCGGCATTGGAGGATCAGGCGTCGGCACGTGCTTATCGGCGGGGACAGCAATTGCCCGTGACGGTCAGAAGCCTCATCTACGCGGGAACAGTCGAGGAGGTCATAGCTGAGCGGTTGAAGCGCAAAAGGCATATTGCCGAAGCTGCGATTATCGGGAGTGGAGGGCAGGACGAAGACTATGCAGACATACTCGGCGCTCTGGAGCGCTCTCCCTTGGCTCGGAGGACCGAATAGCTATGGCTCAACATAAAATCGTCAAGGTATTGAGCGCAAACGATACGGGAGAGACTGGCGGCCATCAGGCGGGCCTTTTAATCCCTCGAAAAGAAGAAATCCTTTCTTTTTTCCCTAGGCTTGACCGAAGTCAGCATAACCCGAGAGCCCACCTTCATTTTGAAGATGATGAAGGGCGTCATTGGGAGTTTGCGTTCATTTACTACAATAACAAACTGTTCGGTGGTACCCGAGACGAATACCGGCTGACTCGCATGACGAAGTACATTCGCGAGGCGGGATTAAAGACCGGCGACGAGGTGATACTCAAACGGTTATTAGATGGCAGTCACGCTATCTCGTATCGGCGTGCATATGGAGTTCCAGTTGCTGAGCAGGCAGAAGGTGGAACTGTTCTGCAGCTTGGGTCTGGCTGGAAAGTTATTGATCTATAAGGAGTAAATATGTCTGATATCGAGAGCATTGTCTCTATCCCAGATCCCGGAAGGACAATGGAAGGTCTGCGAGACACTGGATATAACTTTGAAACAGCCGTTGCCGACCTCGTAGATAACTCGATAGCTGCGGAAGCCACCAAAGTTGATATTCAGGTGGCTAGAGACTTTCGCGGTAACATCCGGCTTCTGATTTCGGACAACGGTATTGGCATGGACAAGAAGGGGCTTGTCCAGGCGATGCAGTACGGATCTCCAAGACGTCCAGATCCAGCGAGTCTCGGTAAGTTCGGGCTTGGCTTGAAGACGGCTTCAACTGCTTTCTGCCGTCGCCTCTCTTTGATTTCACGCCCCTCTGGCGGGGCTGTTGCCCTGATGGCTACATGGGATCTTGACCACGTCATCGACAATCGCCAATGGCTGCTTCAGATGACGGAAGAGGTTGACAGCGAGGGCTTGGAGAAGCTGGACGACGTGGCTCCCGGGAGCTCCGGTACAGTAGTGCTCTGGGACAAGGTTGATCGGTTACTAAAAAATTATCAAGACCCCACTGGAGCTCCTGCTCGTAAAGCCCTGGATAAACGCTGTGGCGAGCTCAGAGAGCACCTTGCAATGATCTATCAGCGTTTTCTCGACGTTAATGACAAGCGTGCGCGCGACGTCGAAATCAGGCTGAATGGTAAGCCTGTTCTAGCCTGGGACCCATTCCAGAAAGGCCTGTCTGAACTGGTTGCCGAGGACTCACCGCGTGTCGAGGGCTCTGGAGCCGGATTTCAGGTGAGGGCCTACATACTGCCTCGCCGCGAAGAGTTCCCTGACGACGAACAGGCCAAGGCTGCCAAGCTTTCGTCCGGAATGCAGGGTTTGTACATATACAGGGAAGAACGATTGATCCATGCGGCGGACTGGCTTGGCATGTATCAAAAGGAGCCCCATGGAACCTTGCTTCGGGTTGAGTTCTCGTTCGACCACAAACTAGATGACGCATTTCATCTCGATATCAAGAAGTCCCAGATCATCCTTAATGAGGATTTGTGGGGCTGGCTCAAGGATCAGTTTTTGACAGCGCCCCGTCGAGAGGCTGATCGTCGTTATCGTCAAGGGAAAAAGAAAGAGATCTCTAAAAGATCTAAGGATGCGCATGACGCTTCCAACAACTCGATACGAAATAAAGAAGCTGAAATTGGGGGTGCCCGGGTAAATGTGACTAACCCGGATACGGGCGAGGTGACCGTAACGAACGGACAAGGCACATTTAAAACGATCCTCAAGATCAGTTCGGCATCGAAACCTGGTGAGGTCTATGTTCAGCCTGCTGAGGATGTAGCCGACGGACTTCTTTTCGAGCCGGCCATGATCGAACAACATAAGGCTGTTCGAATCAATACTCAGCATCCTTATTACCACAAAGTGTATGTCCCCAACCTGAACAGTAGCGTCACCATTCAGGGTATGGACTCATTAATCTGGGCAATCTGCTCTGCAGAACTCAGCGCGACGACAGATAAGACTGCTGAGGCATTCAGGGACATGCGTTACGAGGTGACTCGAATCCTTCGTAAGCTGGTAGAGGGGTTGCCGGAACCTGACACGGACGATAACAGTGATGCACCTTAAAGCAAGGGATCTCGAACAGTCTGTTTCCCTGGAGACAGGTCTGGCCTTTGAGGCGGCTAGTGGGGTCGATCAGGAAAAGCAGTCCTGGTTCGAACTTTGGCCTCGCGACGTCTCCAGGGATCACGCTTTCTGTATTCGCGCAGCGCTTGACTGGCGACGTATCCGTATCGGCTTTCAGCCGGGTAAGTTTGCTGGAGAGTTGCTGGAGCGGATGTCGCATGCGGATGAGATTGGTCGATCCGCGTTCCGCTCCATTCTGGCTGACTGCGAGGCTCGGGGCGCCGAAATAGATTATCGGATAAATGGTAAGCCCTATCATCTCACGAGTGATGAGCCCTGGGGGCAACCTTGGAGCCGCTTTGCACTCCATTTGAGCAAGGGGCAGCTGGAGCTTGGCGTTGAAGATGGAGAGGCTGATGCAGATATTGTCTGCCGATGGACAGGACGTTTTGCCGCTGCTGTAACCGCGATTTTGCCTCTTGAGGAAGCTGGGTCATCTGATGAAGAAATGCGTGGCTATCCAGAGGGAGCGTTAACAACCGTTCAGGCTAACCG
Source organism: Marinobacter subterrani (assembly GCF_001045555.1). Taxonomy (NCBI): domain Bacteria; kingdom Pseudomonadati; phylum Pseudomonadota; class Gammaproteobacteria; order Pseudomonadales; family Marinobacteraceae; genus Marinobacter; species Marinobacter subterrani. The sequence continues at coordinate 2,736,810 of NZ_LFBU01000001.1, read as the reverse complement.
ATTTGAGCGTGACCGACGTAATCGCGCAGCGGCGATTGCGATACATGGAACTTCATGTCTCGCCTGTGGTATCGAGATGGGAAGTGTCTATGGGGGTGTCGCGCAGGGCTTTATTGAAATTCACCACGTGACTCCTGTTTCACAACTTGGGGCAGGATACTTGATTGATCCGGCGAAAGATCTCGTTCCCCTGTGCCCAAACTGCCATGCAGTCGCCCACCGACGCTCGCCGCCGTTCTCTGTTGACGAGATAAGACACCTGATAGACAACAGGTAAGTCTATGGTTTGGGTCCCGCGGCTCTTTCTAGGGGGGTGCCGGAGAAGGAGCCGCTCCCCGGGGTTTACTCGCCTCTTAATCGATACTTGCCGCTCCATGCGTCCCACGTCCAAATCGATTCGGTGGCGCGGATTGCGGTGTCCTTCGCTTCATCTGGGGAAGTCAGGGATCGCTCTTTCTTGCACTGAGCAAGCAGAACCTTAATTTGGCCGAAGGGCTGGAAGCGGTGAAGGTCCTTTGTTTCAAATGCCACTCGCATGAACCAGAAGCGGTTCCTTGTGGGCTTATGCGGCTTCATGGAATATCGTGTGTAACTCACGATCTGACGTCGCAAATCGTCCCCGACTCCGCTTAGCCGCTTGCAATCAACCACTGGAGTGTAACTAACTTGGAGTGCCTGTTGCCACTCCCGGGCCCAGCGCTTCATCGAAATGTAATTATTGCCTTCATACATTGACGGGGTTATCCGCAGCAGGCAGTGGAAGTGCGGGTGCGCCATATCCACATCGCTCCTTCCGGGTGTCACTTCCATAAATTTGATACCCCCATATACGTGTTGCTTCCAGAACGCTCGCTGCTTGAGTCTGCCAAACGCTCGGTTCATTGCTGCAATGGTTGTTCGCAGCTCCTCGACGAAACAGTTACGGACGGTTAGTGTCAGGAAAATCCACTTACCAGTCGTCAGCGTGGGGTTCTGGTCACATAACTGGTGCATCTTACTGCAACATCGAAGCGCTCTGCGTGATTGGCATGTCGGACACTGAGGATGTTTGCAGTACCACGTGTCGATTTGAGCATCGTATCCGTTATTGGACCGTGATCTCAGGTGGTGAGCGCAATCAAGAATCTTCTTTCCATCCTTCTTTGTGGCGTCGTCGGCGAGGAAGTGTTGTGCCACTATTACGCTCGATGCTTTAAGCTCGCTCCTGTTTTCAAGGTGGGCGGCTTCGTGCTCCGGCTTATGCATATCCTCGGTCTCCATTTGGTGGGATATGTGATTTATCGTCTGGCTGGGCGTTGGATTCGCCTGTAGAGGTTGGTTCTGCAGAAGAACGCCGGTGATTTTTTGTTGAATTGAGTAGAACTAAAGTGGCGTGCAGATCCAGAGTTGTTGTCTATGTATTAAATAATAAGAGGAGCGTTGCTGGGGTTGGACATTCAGTACTGGGCTATTTGATGGCGGAATCTACAGCCATCCGTAAGGGAGTCAATCCACTGATCTACCTCTGCCTCCACCCAGCCGACTGTTCTTTCACTGAGCGAAATGGGCTTGGGGAATAGCCCTGATGACATGAGCTTGTAGATTGTTGAACGGGCTAGGCTGGTAACGTGTATCACCTGACTTAGCCTAAGGATTGTGATGTCTTGATCCTGCGACGGATTGAAGGACTCATTGGAACAGACCCCGCCGTTTGCAATATCTCGTTCCTCAATCCTTTCCAGGAGCCATTCATTGATGTCCGATTCGACCCATCCAATTGACCTTCTTCCAATCTGACGCGAAGGAGGGAAGCTGTCATCGGCAATCAAGCGGGTGATGGTTGAGCGCGTTAAACCTGTCTTGTGAATTACTGCTTTCAGCCTGAGTATGCGCATGATTCGATCTCCTGGTTGTGTTTCAGAAGATCGTCCAATCCTGTAACCAATTACATCGCCTGAGGCTGTGGATGAACTTGGTGACGTTCGTCAGCGGTTATTTCTTTCGATAGCAACGCCGACGGATTTTACGCCCGGCCTGTATGGCTGCGTCGGGGAAATAGAGTCTGAAACCTCTCAGATTTGATTTTGGGGCCTGGCCTCGACGATTTGGCGTTTCTCTGAGGCAGAAGAGTAACGAAATATGACCATAATCTGGCTGCTTGCGGGGATCAACGACAGAAATTAGTACCTATAAAAATACTACTATTGCACTATATAGACCTATTATTCTGGTATATTGTAAATATAATTTCGCTAGGTTAACGATACACATTTGATGTGCAATAAAATACAGTAGGTTGCTAAGTATGGGAGTGACGCGAGATTGGGAGGATATTAGGCCGGTAGGTCTGGAGGGGTTTAAAGACAGGGAGATGCTTTGGCTTTGGTGTAGGCTTACCGTAGAAGGGTACAAGTTTAATGCAGATTTCGTAGGTGATGAGGAAAGCAGAGCGAGGCACGTAATAAAGCATCTTCACGATTCCGATCATGAGACTGTGGGTACATTGCGTGAATACCGAAACGAGTGCTTCTCTCGACAGCTGGCTGCGTCCGAATTCAGCTGGATACAGCCCCGCAATGAAAGGCTGAAACACTGGATCATCGAAGCGCTTTCGCGTTACGGCCAGCAGCTTGGGGTGAATGCGCCGCCGTTTAATCAATCTGTTTTGAGCTATCCAGATCAGGTGATGCTTACGTTTGATTTAGGAGATGCACCTGTCGGAATAAAGCAATGGGTCATGTCGCAACTTCGTCGCGAATGGTCTTCAAATATCGAAATTGATCCCGCGTTGGACTGGATTCGCAAGAGCGATGACGAGCAGTGCAGATGGGTGGTCGAGGCGGTGCTCCAAAGCGATATTGGTTCGTGGGTTTCTCTTAATTTGCCGTCCCCTGTTTCCAGTGAGGATCGTTTCCTGATAGCCGTTAACGCTTTGGATAGGTCGGGTCTTCCATTACAGTTTAAAAAACTGTTCTTAAAAGACCTCAAGTCAAAGTGGGACAAAAAGAACAAAAAGGCTGTAGCTAGAAAGGTTCAGTGTAACCTCAATGTTGACCCGATGATAAAGGAACAAATTAAAGAGTTAGCGAAAGATAAGGGGGTCAAAATGGGAGAATATGTCGAGTTTCTGGTAACTGAAGAAATAAAAAGAAAAGAGGCTCAGGGCGCTCTGGAAACGAGCAGCTCCAGATAGTCGGCCCATGCTTGCATCATTTCACATCGATCATTGATGAACTCGGTCCTGTTGTAGGCTCGCCCATGCATGTCGGCAACGCGATGGCCTAGCTGCATTTCTATAAGGTGTACAGGGAATTTTAGCTCCTCTTGGAGCAGTGTTCGGGCCATGGCTCTGAATCCATGGGCGGTCATTTTTCCTCCATATCCCATCCTGTCCAGGGCGGCCTTGATTGCGACGTTGCTCATTGGTCGTTTGGCATCCCTTGCATTTGGAAAGACATACGGGCTTCGGTGCCGAGTTACCGGCTCTACTTCTCTCAATATTTTAATCGCTTGATGCGATAAGGGTACGATTAATGGCGCTCCGTTCTTCGTTGTCGGCAGCTCCCACTGAGCCTTATCAAAGTCAACCTGTTCCCAAAGCATCTGCCTTGTATCACCTGGGCGAGTAAATACCAGGGGAGCAAGTTTCAAGGCGGCGGAAGTCGCAAAGTGTCCCTGATATGCGTGGATATCTCTGAGGAGTTGAGCAACTTCGCCAGGACGAACTAGGGCGTGCTGATGTTTCACTTGGGTTGTCGGAAGGTAGCCGGTCAGGTCTCTGGTAACGTCTGAGTCGACCCTTGAGGTTGCCACGGCATACCGGAAAACCAAGCTGATTAGGGTTTTGACCCTGTGCGCAGTTTCAATATTGCCTTTTCGTACGATTCCATCCAGGACCTGCAGTATGTCTGCCGGTTGAATGGAGCGGATTGGGCGTCTGGCTAGTCGCGGAAAGGTGTAGATCTCTAGTCTGCGCCAGTTCCGCACCGCGTGCGACTCTGTTACCTCTACAGAATGCTTTTGTTGGTACCAGTCTTCACAGAGCGTGCGGAAGGTGTTTTCGCCGTCGGATACGCGTTGCGTGGACTCTCGCTGTTTGTGGGCGCTGGGATCAATATCCTGTCGGAGTAATACCAAGGCATCATCCCGCGCCTGGCGTGCGGCTGCGAGAGAGATCTGCGGGTAACCTCCCAGTGATAGTGTCTTCTCTTTGCCCGCAAAGCGGTATCGCAGCCACCAGTACTTGGACTCGCCTTTGATAACCAATGTCAGGCCGCCCCCGTCCGCCAGCTTTCGTACCTTGCCGGAACCCTTGGCATTTTTCACTTCATTAGCGGTTAGCTTGTTGGTTTGGCGAGCCATGACTGTCCAGTTTGTGGGTAACGAGATCTGGAAAAGTGGTGTTACCCGCAATGTTACCCACATACTTGCTTGGAAGCCAGTGGATGAGTATGGACTCGATGGGCATAAAAAAGCCCCGTTTCCGGGGCTTTGGGGTGTTCTAGTGGGTCTCGTTGGACCCCCTGAAACTCTTGATTGGTGGAGACGGCGGGAATTGAACCCGCGTCCGCCAGTACTCAGCCTTGAGGTCTACATGTTTAGCGTCTCTCTATTGATTTAAGTTCAAGCGACCCGAGAGCCAGGGTGCAAGAACCGAGTTCTTTGAATCTTAGCCGTTAGCCAGTGAACTCTGGATAACGGAGCATCCCGTAAGCGATGACGTCCTGAGATGTTGCTTCCGGGCTACGGGCGACCCGGTCAGGACGACTAGCAGCTTACGCTGCTAGTGCGTAGTTTTCGTCGTTTGCGACTATTGCGTTGCAGCTTTGGATTAACGAGATTCGCTGCCATCTCGACATGCACTCAAGGGATCGCCACCAGCGTCGAAGCCATGTCGTCCCCTCAGGTTCAGTATATGTGTCCGGTTCGCCGGACTTCAAGGGTTGTTTGTTGCTGTTTTGTGCTCCGGGGCCGGTAGATGTACCTACCGGCCTAGCCAGCCTTGCGTTCATGGCCGCCGTGCCTGCCGGCCAGGGCCGCGTGGCTCAGGGCCTGGAAGCTTTCCCTGAAGTAGTCCATCACGGCCTGCGGGTCAGCATGGATGGCCTTATCAACGGTAATTCCGAACTGTACGGTGCCGGCATAGCTGAAAATGCTGATGCCAATGCCGATGGTGCCGCTCTGGGGAACCCAGAACATGGGTTGGGTCAGCTTGCTGCCCGCCAGGTAAAGTGCATTCCTGGGGCCCGGCACATTGGTCAGTACCGCGGAGGCCTTGTTGCTGAGCAGGTCCAGGGCGCGACGTTCCAGGATATCGGGGCCACGGCCGAACAGGTCAAGCAGGCTATAGGTTACCTGGGCCTGGTAGGAGCGTTTGAGCCGGTTCATGTTCTCCTGCACCTGCCGGAAACACATGATCGGGTCCTGCACCTCCACGGGGAGTGTCACCAGAACCATGCCGAACTGGTTGCCGAGGGTTTCAATGGGCTGGTTGAGCGGGCGCAGGTTGAATGGCACCGCCACCCGGATGCCGCATTCCGGAATGGTTTCGTTGTGGGCCGCAAAATGCCGCTGCAGTGCGCCCGTGGTGGCGCAGAGCAGGGCGTCGTTAATGGTGCCGCCCAGGGCTTTGGCGCAGGCCTTCACTTCGTCGAGATCCAGCGGCTCGCCCCAGGAAACCTGCTTGCGGCCGGAGAGCGGGCTTTTCAGGCCGGTTTTCGGCTCGAAGGGCGCCAGGCCGAGTTTGAGCAGGTCCATGGCAACGCTGCCGGCCGTAGCGGCGAGCTTGATCGGGTAGTTGGGCTCTTTGCGTGCCGACTGAATGAACAGCCGGGCCTGGTCCCTTGCCACCTGGGCGCTGTCGACCAGCCGGTGCAGCGCACTCTGAAGCGTGGAGGCGGGTTTACGCCTGGCTTGCGGTTTGGAGGAGACCCGCTTGAGCTTGACCTCCGGTGTTTTGTCGGTGAGCGAGAGCATGACCCGCACCAGCGAGATTCCGTCGGCAATGCAATGATGAATGCGCACCACCAGGGCACTGCCGCCCTCGTAGTTGTCGACGTAATGCATCTGCCAGAGCGGCCGGCGGAAATCCAGGGAGGTACTGTTAAGGTCACTGGCCAGCCTCTGCAGTTCGGCCTTGTCGGCCTTGCCCGGCAGGGCGATCTGATGCAGGTGGTTATCCAGGTGGAACAGCGGGTCCTCTTGCCAGTAGGCCTTGTCGCCGTGGTCTACCACCCGCTGGCGGAAGCGGTCGAAACACAGGAACCGCTCTTCCAGTGTCCGTTTCAGGCGGTTGATGGAGATGGGGCGATCAAGGGCCAGTATCCCGCAGATCATCATGGGATTTTCCGGCGTGTCCATCCGTAGCCACGCGCGATCAACAGCGGACATGGGTATCTGTTTGGGTGACATAAGCGCTCCCTTTGCCATGCACCGGGACTCCCGAGTATAGGCCTGTTGATAATTTGAGCAAAGAGAGTGAGTATGCGACACACCGGTTGGCGCCGCCCATGACCGGCGTCAGGTATTCGCTGGTTATTGCGGAAAGGTGATCGGGAGGCAGTGAATAAACGGCCGAGGCGACGGCGCGATCACAGATTGGTGTCGCGCAAGATACGCTGTTTCTGGCGGTTCCAGTCCCGCTCCTTCTCGGTGGCGCGCTTGTCGAACTGCTTCTTGCCTTTTACCAGGGCAATCTCGCACTTCACCTTGTTGTTTTTCCAGTACAGTGCCAGTGGAATACAGGTATAGCCCGCCTGGTTTACCTTGCCTACAATCTTGGCAATTTCTTTTGCGTGCAACAGGAGCTTACGGGTCCGGGTCGGATCGGCAATCACATGGGTGGAGGCGGCGATCAGGGGCGTGATGTGGGAGCCGAGCAACCAGGCTTCGCCGTCCTTGAGGAGTACATAGGCGTCCACAAGCTGGGCCTTGCCGGCACGCAGGGATTTTACTTCCCAGCCCAACAGGGCAAGGCCTGCCTCGAAGCGGTCCTCGATGTGATACTCGTGTTTCGCCTTTTTGTTAAGCGCAATCGTACTGCTCGGCGTTCCGGGTTTTTTCTTGCTCATGAATCAGTGAATCCGGGGTCGGACGAATGAACGGGCCGGCCTCTGAGCCGGAAAAAGACGCATTGTAGCCCAGGAGTGCCGGGCCGGTCACGAAATCGCAACGGCGATGTCCGGCGGTTCGTGCGCGACCGGATCCATCGGCTACAATACGGGGCCAGACAGATTCAGGGTCGCGAATGCCTACGCCGTATCAGACACATATCGGGTCCTTTACCCGAAAATCAACGTTCTTCTGGGCCGCGGTGGGCGCTACCGTTGGCCTGGCAAACCTGTGGCAGTTTCCTTATCTGGCCAGCCTGCACGGTGGCGGCCTGTTCATTGTGCTGTACCTGGCGTGTCTGTTGCTGGTCACCCTGCCGTTGATGATCACCGAGGCGGTTATTGGGCGCTATGCCCGGCACGGCATCGTGCTGGCGATGGATGGGCTGATCCGCAGTGCCAAACGGTCCCGCGCCTGGATGGCCGTAGGCCGGCTGAGCATTCTTGCCGCCTTCCTGGTTCTGTCGTTTACCGCGGTGTTCGGGGCGATCGCTCTGGCTTATATCTTCTTTGGGGCCCTGGGGCGGTTCTCCGGAGCGGGAGCCCCGGAGGCGACGGCGATCCTGGCAGGGCTGGTTTCAGACCCTGGTCAGTACCGGGTGTTTATGGGCTGGCATATTTTTTTCCTGGTGCTGGTGATCTGGGTATCGGCCCAGGGGGTTGTAAAAGGCCTTGAACGGTCGCTGCGTGTGGTGGTGCCTGGCACCCTGGTCTTGATGCTGGCGCTATTTGCCCTGGCGGCATGGCAGGGACGTATCGACAATGCGGCCGGACACATCCTGGCCATGCACCCTGACGATTTCACCTGGGCAAGCCTCAAAGCGGCATTGTTCCACGCATTTTTCACGCTCGGGCTGGGCATGGGGGTCTGGGCGGCCCTGGGCGCCTACGCCGCGCCCGACACCCGGCTGAAGCGCTCGATTCTGGCCGTTGTTCTGATGGATACTCTGGTGGCGATTCTCGCCGGCCTGATGATTTTCGCCATCGCCACGGATGGCAACAGCTTTGATGGCGAGCGCGGATTCAGCCTGCTGTTTGTGTCCATGCCCGTGACCCTGGCCCAGCTACCGGCAAGCCAGTTTGTGATCGCCGCCGTATTCCTGCTGGTGGTGCTGGTGGTTTGGACCACATCGCTGAACCTGCTTGAACCGATTGTCGGCTGGTTCCGTGAATGGACCGGGGCGCCGCGGGCCTTGTCGGTAGTGCTGATTGGCCTGGCGGTATGGCTGGCCGGGTTGGCGTCGCTGTTGTCGTTCAATCTTTTGGCGCAGGAGCGTTTTGGCGGTGCCACCATGTTCCGGTGGCTGGAGCTGGTGACCGGTGGCTTCCTGATTCCGCTGGTCGCCATACTGAT